>JAJDXO010000022.1 GCA_022823235.1 Rhodospirillales bacterium | reverse complement strand
GGCGCTCCCCGGTCCCCCGGGTGCGTTGCGGGCCTCGTCCGATGCACACACATCGCCCTTCGGCCCGCGCCTGCCCGGCTAACCGATGAGCGCCATCAAATTGATCCAATTTGGCCGGATACTGCTCTTGAGCAATCCGCTACTCACGATCTCCGGTTCTTCGGGCGCGGGGATGGGCGTCCTCGTAAACCTCCATCAGGCGCGCCTGGTCCACCTCCGTGTAGCGTTGGGTGGTCGATAGCGAAGCGTGTCCGAGCAGCTCCTGAATGGTCCTGAGATCGCCGCCATCGGCCAACAGGTGCGTGGCGAAGGAATGGCGAAGGGCATGAGGCGTCGCGGTCTCGGGCAGGCCGAGATCGGCACGAACCTTCCGCATCTGCCGCTGGACCACGCCGGGGTTGAGCCGCTTCCCCCGAGCGCCCACGAACAACGGATCCTTGGGTCCGAGGCCGAACGGACAGAGGTCCAGATAACGCCGGATGCGCTCCTTGATCACCGGCAGAACCGGGACCAGGCGCTGCTTGTTGCCCTTGCCGGTAATGGTCAGCACATCGCCTTCCGGAACGTCACCCGCATCGAGGCCGAGGGCCTCGCCGATCCTGAGGCCGCAGCCGTAGAGCAGGGTGAAAAGCGCCACGTCGCGGGCGGCGAGCCACGGCTCCTCGTGGGACAGCGCGGCCCGGTCGAGGGCTTCCAGCGCCTCCGTTGCGCCCAATGGCTTCGGCAGTGATTTGGGCAATTTCGGGGTCCGTACGGCATCGACGGCGGCATTCGTGACGACGCCGGTTCGGTCCAGATGACGGAAAAAGTTGCGCAGCGTCGACATGGATCGTGCCGTCGACGACCGCGCCAGTCCCTGATTGCTCCGCTGGGCGAGATAGCCTCGAAAATCCGCCGCCGACAGTCCTTCCAGATCACTCAATCCCGGCGGATATCCAAGATGATCGGAGAGGTAGCGGAAGAATTTGGCCAGATCCCGGCCGTACCCGGCCAAGGTGTGCGCCGAGCAGCGCCGCTCGCTCAGCAGCCATTCTCGCCAACCGGCAATCGCCGTCTTGACCGCCGGCTCGGCGGCAATCGTCTCAAGGGGGTCGGTGGCCCGGGACTCTATGTGTTCCGGGGTAGCCATCGGTGAACGCAATGCTCGGTGACCCGGGCCAGGAAAGTCAGCAGCTCGGTTCCCTGGCTGGGATCGAAGGTGCCGGCGTGCCGGCCGCCGAGGGCCAGCAACCCCTGGGGCAGGGTGGGGGTCGGCCGAATGCGGGCGATGGCCGCCGAGGCAATGAGCCCGGCGGCCTCGCCGAAGACCGTACCGTCATCGCCGGTGTCGGCGAACAGCATGGCTTCGGTATCCGGGGTCTCCAACAGGTGGTCGAGGGTGCCCGGCGGCACGCGCCGGATATCGCCGGTGGCGAATAACGGCTCGGAACCGTCGGCGGACTCGAAACACAGCGAGACCGCATCCACATCCAGCAGCAGCGGCAGATCGAAACGGATCACATGAACCAATCGTTCAAAGCCGTCCGAGGCCAACAGTCCCAGCACCGCCGCGTGGGTGCGCGTCTGGACCAGCATGTTGGAGCGGGTCGTGGTCACCAATTCATTGGCGGCTTGGCGTAAATTGTCGGATTCCGACTTTAGCCGGTCGAGCATGAAGGCTTGCATGTCGACGACGCTGCCGTCGGCTTCGGTCCAGCGGCTGGGCGGCGACAGGACCGACAATAGCTCGGGCCGCTCATGAAGGTAGTCCGGGTTGGCCTTGAGGTATTCCGCAACCTCGTCGGCGCTCGGCTGATCCGCCTCGACGATCGCGCCCTGTCCATTGCCTGAATTGGTTTCCTGTTCACTGCTCATTTTCGGCTACCCCTGATCGCCAAGAATGCTCTGCCCGGTCTTGGCCCAATCATCCAGGAATGCCGCAAGCCCTTTGTCGGTGAGCGGGTGCTTGAAGAGCTGCGACAGGATTTTGGGCGGGATGGTCGCCACGTGGGCGCCCATGCGGGCGGCCTCGACCACATGCATCGGGTTTCGGATGCTGGCGACCAGCACCTCGGTGGTGAAGTCGTCATACCGGCTGTAGATTTCGACGATGTCGGCGATCAGCTCCATTCCCGATTGGCCGATATCGTCCAGCCGTCCGACGAACGGAGAGACAAAGGCGGCGCCCGCCTTGGCGGCCAGGATGGATTGAGCGGCCGAGAAACACAGCGTCACATTGACCATGGTTCCCTGATCGCTGAGCGCCCGGCAGGCGCGAAGCCCGTCCTCGGTAAGCGGAACCTTCACTGCGACGTTTGACGCGATCGCCGCCAGCTTCCGGCCCTCTTCGATCATCGTTTCGGCATCGGTCGCGGTCACTTCCGCCGAGATGGGGCCGGGCACGATCTTGCAGATCTCGGCAACCACGTCCGTGAACCTGCGGCCCGTCTTTGCGACCAGCGAGGGATTTGTGGTCACGCCGTCGACCATTCCGGTCTCGGCGAGGGCGCGAATTTCGTCGATGTCTGCTGTGTCGATAAAGAACTTCATGGGATCGGGAAGGCCTCCTCAGTCAGAGAACTGAAGCTTGATTCGCAACGTCCGCCCTGGTGAGGCAATCCTGTCATCGCCCATTCGGGCGCATCCCCCCGGTTTTCCGGGGCCTTGGCCGTTCGGCGGGCGGTGCAATTTCCCCGGCCCGTCGCAGCCGCTAGAGTGTAGCCTATGCCGCCAGACCAAACCAGAGGCGACGCCCGTTCCCGACAGGTGGGTGTCCTCCTGCCGCTTCCGTTCGACGAGCCGTTCACCTACCGGTTGCCGGACGATGTGCACGCCGAATTGGGGGATATCGTCGACGTGCCGTTCGGCCCGCGGCGGGTGGCGGGGGTTGTCTGGGACGAGGGAGATGGCGATGTCCCGCCGGAAAAACTGAAGGACGTCATCGGCGCATTTGAAGTGCCCGGCTTGACGCCCGAGCTCCGGCGCTTCGTCGAATGGGTCGCGGCCTACACCATGTCCAACTCCGGCAGCGTGCTGAAGATGGTGCTCAGTGTCCCCGACGGCCTTCTGCCGCCCAAACCGGTTACGGCCTATGCCCTCGCCGACAGCGTGCCCCATATCCGGATGACCAATGCCCGGAAACGGGTCATCGAGGCCGCCGGCGAACTTCCGCCGCTGCCGGCGGCGGACCTCGCCCGTGAAGCCGGCTGTGGCCCGTCGGTGGTGAAGGGCCTCGCCGAAGCGGGCGTACTTGAACAGCGAACCCTGGTGCCGTCGGGCGGATTCCAGCCCCCTGATCCGTCGGCCGAGGGGCCGGCCCTGTCGCCGGAGCAGGCCGCGGCGGCCGACGCATTGCGGGAGCTTGCCGCGGCCCATCGGTTCGGGGTCAGCTTGCTGGAGGGAATTCCGGGTGCCGGCAAGACCGAGGTGTATCTGGAGGCCGTGGTGGCGGCCCTGGAAGCGGGCAAACAGGCGCTGGTTCTACTGCCCGAAATCGCCCTGTCGGCGCAATGGATGGACCGGTTCCGGCAACGGTTCGGCTGCAGGCCGGCCGAATGGCATTCGGACCTTACCCCTGCGCGGCGCCGCACCAATTGGCGGGCGGTGGCGACCGGTGAAGCCCGGGTGGTGGTCGGCGCCCGCTCGGCGTTGTTCCTGCCCTATCCGGAACTCGGTGTCATCGTCGTCGACGAAGAGCAGGATGCTTCCTACAAGCAGGAGGATGGTGTGATCTACAACGCCCGTGACATGGCCATCGTCCGGGCGCGGGAGGAGGAGGTGCCGGTGGTGCTGGTCTCCGCGACACCGTCGTTGGAGACGGTCGAGAATGTCCGCCAGGGCCGGTACGGACATCACAATCTGCCGGACCGCCACGCCGGGGCCGAGTTTCCGGATGTGGACGTTGTCGACATGCGCGCCGACAGCCCGCCGGCCGGCGAATGGCTGTCGTCGCCGTTGCGCGCGGCCATCACCGGGACCCTGGACCAGGGGGAGCAGGTGCTCCTGTTCCTGAACCGGCGGGGCTACGCGCCGCTGACCCTGTGCCGGGCCTGCGGCCATCGGCTGCAATGCCCGAACTGCACCAGCTGGCTGGTGGAGCACCGGCTGATGAACCGTCTCCAGTGTCACCACTGCGGCTATGCCGCCGATTTGCCGAACACCTGCCCGAGTTGCGAAGCCGAAAACAAGCTTGCGGCCTGCGGGCCGGGGGTCGAACGATTGGCCGAGGAGGTGGCGGCTCAATATCCGGACGCGCGGGTGGTCATCGCGGCGTCCGATACCATCCATGGTCCCGGCCAGGCGGCCGCGCTGGTCCGGCTGATCGAAGAACGCGAGGTGGATATTGTCATCGGCACCCAGATTGTCGCCAAGGGATATCACTTCCCCCACCTGACACTGGTGGGTGTGGTCGATTCGGACCTCGGACTCTCGGGCGGCGATCTTCGGGCGGCGGAACGAACCTACCAGCTCCTCTATCAGGTGGCGGGCCGCGCCGGACGGGAACACCGGCCGGGCCGGGTGGTGCTGCAAACGTTCATGCCCGACCACCCGGTTATCAAATCGCTGGCCGCCGGGGATCGGGACGGGTTTCTGTCCGCCGAGGCCAAGGACCGGGAGAGTGCCGGGATGCCGCCGTTTGGACGACTCGCCGGCGTCGTCCTGTCGAGCCCCGATCCCTATCAGGTCGACCGGGCGGCAAATGCGTTGCGCCGCACCGCGCCGTCGGAAGACGGGGTGCAGGTGCTCGGGCCCGCCCCCGCGCCGATGGCGCTGCTGCGCGGCCGTCATCGACGGCGGTTTCTGGTCAAGGCGGGCCGCGAGGTGAACCTTCAGAAGGCCCTCCGGAATTGGCTCTCGATCACGCCCCTTCCCAAGAAGGTCCGGGTCCAGCTGGACATCGATCCCTACAGCTTCATGTAGCCCATGGAAATTCCATAACTCATTGAAATAAAAAGATTTTTGTCGTCTTCTCCGGTCCGGGCGAGTCGTCTTGCACCCCACCAATCAGTATGGTAGACAACCCTCGCCTTCGGCGGCGCGGTGCCGCCGAAAGGCGCAATTTTCTCGCAACATTCGTTGTGTTATCGGTGACGTCTCACCGGGGAACCAGAACCGAGGAACATCTCACGTGGCAACGGACAACACAGGCGCCACCGGCCTCGCCGGAAGGTATGCGACAGCGCTGTTTGAGCTTGCCGAAACCGAGGACGCCCTGGACGAGGTTGCGGACGACCTGAAATCGCTGGACCGGATGATTCTGGAGAGCGCCGATCTGACGCGGATGATTCGATCCCCGGTGATATCCCGGGACGAACAGGGCGCGGCGATGAACGCCCTGATGACGGCCGCCGGCGCGGGCGAATTGACGCGCAAATTCGCCGGCGTGCTGGCCGGCAACCGGCGCCTGTTCGCCTTGCCGGAAATCATCGATCAATACCTCGCCATTCTGGCCGGACGCCGGGGCGAGATGACGGCCGAGGTGACCTCGGCGGCCAAACTGTCCGGCAAGCAGTTGGCGACGCTGGAAGCGACGCTCAAACGCTCGGTCGGCGGCGAGGTCAGTATCAATGAGAAAGTCGATCCCGATGTCCTGGGCGGCCTTGTTGTCAAATTGGGCTCCCGGATGGTCGACAGTTCCCTTAACACCAAGCTACAGCAGCTGCGACTCGCCATGAGAGGGGTTGGATAATGGAAATCCGTGCGGCGGAAATTTCCGCGATCCTGAAGGAGCAAATTCAGAACTTCGGCACCGAAGCGGAGGTTGCCGAGGTCGGACAGGTCCTGTCGGTGGGTGACGGTATCGCCCGCGTCTACGGCCTCGACAAGGTGCAGGCCGGTGAAATGGTTGAATTCCCCGGCGGCATCAAGGGCATGACCCTCAACCTTGAAGAGGACAATGTGGGTGTCGTGATCTTCGGTGATGACCGGACCATCCGCGAAGGCGACACGGTCAAGCGGACCGGTGAAATCGTCGACGTGCCGGTGGGCAAGGAACTGCTCGGCCGGGTGGTGAACGGTCTCGGTGAGCCGATTGACGGCAAGGGCCCGATCAACGCGGCCGACCGCGGCCTGATCGAGGTGAAGGCGCCCGGTATCATTCCGCGGAAATCGGTGCACGAGCCCATGCAGACCGGGATCAAGGCCATCGACAGCCTGATCCCCATCGGCCGCGGCCAGCGGGAGCTGGTGATCGGAGACCGGCAGACCGGCAAGACGGCGATCATTCTCGACACCATCATCAATCAGAAGAAGGTCAACGACGCCGCCCGGGATGATTCCGAGAAGCTTTACTGCGTTTACGTCAGCGTCGGCCAGAAGCGGTCTTCGGTGGCGCAGTTCGTCAAGATCCTCGAGGACTACGGCGCACTCGAATACTCCATCGTCGTGGCGGCCACGGCGTCCGAACCGGCGCCGATGCTCTTCCTGGCGCCCTATACGGGCTGCACCATGGGGGAGTATTTCCGCGACAACGGCATGCATGCGGTTATCTTCTACGACGACTTGACCAAGCAGGCGGTCGCCTACCGGCAAATGTCCCTGCTGCTTCGCCGTCCGCCGGGGCGTGAGGCCTACCCCGGCGACGTGTTTTATCTGCACTCCCGCCTGTTGGAGCGGGCCGCGAAAATGAATGATGACAACGGCGCCGGGTCATTGACCGCGCTGCCGGTGATCGAGACCCAGGCTAACGACGTTTCGGCCTACATCCCCACGAACGTGATTTCCATTACCGACGGGCAGATCTTCCTCGAGACCGAATTGTTCTACCAGGGCATCCGCCCGGCGGTGAATGTCGGTCTGTCGGTCAGCCGGGTGGGCTCCGCCGCGCAGGTGAAGGCCATGAAGCAGGTTGCCGGCTCGATCAAGCTGGAACTCGCCCAGTACCGGGAAATGGCGGCGTTTTCCCAGTTCGCGTCCGATCTGGATTCCGCGACCCAGCGTCTGTTGGCGCGCGGCTCGCGGCTGACCGAGGTCCTGAAGCAAGGCCAGTTCGTCCCCTACCCGGTGGAGGAACAGGTGGTCGCCATCTATGCCGGTGTGAACGGCTATCTTGACGGGATCGAGGTTGGGGATGTGGTCCGCTATGAGGCGGCGCTGATGGAAGAGGTCCGCGAGTCGGGCGCCGACATTCTGGTGGCGATCCGCACCGATGCCGAAATCACCGAAGCGACCGAGGAAAAGCTCAAGACCTTCCTCGACGATTTCACCAAATCCTTCTCTTAGAGCCTCGGACGGATAAGCGAATCGGATAACCGATGGCCGGTCTCAAGGAACTCAAGACCCGGATCGACAGCGTCAAATCGACGCAGAAGATCACGTCCGCCATGAAGATGGTGGCGGCCAGCCGTCTGCGCCGCGCCCAGGAGGCCGCGGAAGCGGCACGGCCGTTCGCCGAGCGGATGGAGCGGATGATCGCGGGCATGGTCGAGGGACTGGGCTCGACGGAAGGCGCGCCGCCGCTGCTGGTCGGCACGGGCAGGGATGAGGTCCATCTGCTGGTCGCCATGACATCGGATCGCGGACTCTGCGGCGGCTTCAACGCGAGTATCGTCCGCTCGGTGCGCCAGCAGATCGCCGAGCTGGAATCCATCGGCAAGACCGTCAAGGTCTTGTGTGTCGGCCGGAAGGCCCGCGACCAGCTTCGCCGGGATCACGGAGACAAGATCGTCGATACGTTCGAGGACATCGGCCGGACGGCGGTGACCCTGGAGGACGCCCGGAAGGTAACCGCCAGGATCGTCGAACTGTTCGACGCCGGCGAGTTCGACGTCTGCACCGTCACTTACAACCGGTTCGTTTCGGCGATGACCCAGATCGTCACTCCCCAGCAGGTGATTCCCGTTTCCATCGAGGATGAAGCGGGCGGGGAAGAGGCGGCGTCCGGCGTCATTCCGGCGGCGACCGAGTTTGAGCCGGACGACGACGTCATTTTGAAGGTTTTGCTGCCCAAGAACCTGGAGGTACAAATTCTGCACGGGCTTTTGGAGAGCAATGCATCCGAACACGGCGCCCGGATGAGCGCCATGGACAATGCGACCCGGAACGCGGGAGAAATGATCGACGCCCTGTCGCTGCAGTTCAATCGCACGCGTCAGGCCAAGATCACAAGTGAGTTGATTGAAATTATTTCCGGCGCCGAGGCCGTCTAGGGCGGCGCCGAATCCGAGGAGCGAACAGGATGGCAGAGAATAACGCCGGGGCAATCTCCCAAATCATGGGTGCGGTGGTCGACGTCAAGTTCGACGGCGATATGCCGGAGATCTTGAATTCCCTTGAAGTTCAAGGGCTGGACCGGCGCCTGGTGCTTGAGGTTGCGCAGCACCTTGGGGAGGGCCAGGTGCGCACGATCGCCATGGACACCACCGACGGCCTGGTTCGCGGAACCGAGGTCATCGACACCGGCGGGCCCATCGAAGTGCCGGTCGGGCCGGAAACGCTCGGCCGGATTTTGAACGTTATCGGCGAGCCGGTGGACGAGGCCGGGCCTGTCGAGTCGAAAGCCACCTCGGCAATTCACAAACCGGCGCCCGAGTTCGTCGATCAGTCGACGGAGACCGAAATTCTGGTCACCGGCATCAAGGTCGTCGATCTGATCGCGCCATACGCCAAGGGCGGCAAGGTCGGCCTGTTCGGCGGCGCCGGCGTGGGCAAGACCGTGATCATCATGGAACTCATCAACAACATCGCCAAGGCACACGGCGGCTACTCCGTCTTTGCCGGTGTCGGCGAACGGACCCGCGAGGGCAACGATCTTTATCACGAGATGATCGAGTCCGGGGTTATTCAGACCGATGGGGCGGGCTCCAAGGCCGCGCTGGTCTACGGCCAGATGAACGAGCCGCCCGGGGCGCGGGCCCGCGTCGGGCTGACCGGCTTGACGGTTGCCGAGTACTTCCGTGACCAGGAAGGCCAGGACGTGCTGTTCTTCGTCGACAACATCTTCCGGTTCACCCAGGCGGGCTCCGAGGTGTCGGCGCTGCTGGGCCGGATTCCTTCCGCCGTGGGCTATCAGCCGACCTTGGCCACCGACATGGGCACGCTGCAGGAGCGAATCACCTCGACCACCAAGGGCTCGATCACGTCCGTGCAGGCCATCTACGTGCCGGCGGATGATTTGACCGATCCGGCCCCGGCGACGTCGTTCGCGCACTTGGACGCGACCACGGTGTTGTCGCGTCAGATCGCCGAACTCGGCATCTACCCGGCGGTGGATCCTCTCGACTCCACGTCGCGGGTGTTGACCGCCGATGTGGTCGGCGAGGAGCACTACACCACCGCCCGCGAGGTGCAGCGGGTGCTGCAGACCTATAAGTCTCTGCAGGACATCATCGCCATTCTCGGCATGGACGAGCTTTCCGAAGAGGACAAGCTCACCGTGGCCCGGGCGCGGAAAATCCAGCGCTTCCTGTCGCAGCCGTTCCATGTCGCCGAAGTGTTCACCGGCTCGCCGGGCGTCTTCGTCAATCTCGACGACACCATCAAGGGCTTCGCGGCTATCTGCGCGGGCGAGTACGATCACCTGCCGGAGAACGCCTTCTACATGGTCGGCACCATCGAAGAGGCCGTCGAGAAGGCCCGGAAGATGGCCGCCGAGGCTGCCTAAGGGCAGCCGGAAGGACACTCATCATGGCTGATTCCGCCGCAGACAAGGTTGACTTCGATCTCGTGACGCCGCTGAACCTGGTGGCGTCCGAGGAGGTCGACATGGTGGTGGTGCCCGGCGGGGCCGGCGATTTCGGCGTGCTGCCGGGCCACGCGCCGTTGATCTCGACCGTCCGTCCGGGCGTCGTCGAGGTGCACCAAGGCGGCTCCGTCACCTCCCGGATATTCGTCGAGGGCGGATTCGCCGAGGCCAATGCGGAGCGCTGCACGGTTCTCGCCGATGCGGCCCAACTGGTTGACGAAATTGACGCCGGCGCGGCTTCCCGGCGGCTTGACGCCGCCAAGGAGGCGGCCGGCTCGGCGGGCGACGACGGAAAAGCAGCCGCCGAGACGGAGCTTCGAATCGCGGAGGCCCTGGTGTTGGCGGCCGGAGCCGGCGGAGATGTCCACTAAACTGCCATTGTGGGTGTTTATGGCGGTTCTCGTGACCGCGCTCCCCGCGCGGGCGGGTGATCTGATTGTCGAGGTCACCGAGATTCGCAACGATCGGGGTCTCATTCGCCTCGCCCTGCATAACGATCCTGAAGAATTCCCCGAAGGAAAGCGGTTCAGGGGTTTCGATGAACCCGCGAGCCCCGGATCCATCGTCGTGCTGATCAAGGACATTCCCGCGGGCCGCTACGCCGCGGCCCTGCTCCATGACGAGAACCGGGATGGGGGGATGAACACCAACTTTATCGGCTTGCCCCTGGAGGGGTTCGGCTTTTCCAGGGACGCCCCGGTGCGGTTGAGCGCGCCCCCCTTCGAGGCGGCGGCATTTGACGTCCCGCACGAGGGGACGCGCATCACCATTCGGGTGCGGTACTAGATTATAGAAATCTGCCGCTCGCCGGGCCATATTAGAGGAACGTTCGACCGCAACCGGCTGGAGGCAGACCGCCATGGACAAAGCCGTCGACGACTTCATTCATGCCGGGTCCCTTTCGGAAATCAAGGCCACGGGCATGGTCCTGGTGCGGGGCGGGCCGACGCCCGTTCTGGTGGTGCATGACGGTACGCGTCTGTTTGCCCTCGACAACCGCTGCCCGCACCTGGGCTTTCCGCTGAACCAGGGCTCGGTCGAAGACGGCATTCTCACCTGTCACTGGCATCATGCCCGGTTTGACCTATCGAGCGGCTGCACCTTCGATTTGTGGGCCGACGATGTTCCCACCGCCGAGGTCAGGATAGACGGTGACGAGGTTTGGGTTTCGAGCCGTCTGCAGCCGGCGGGCGGCGCCGGCCGTTGGCGTCAGCGCCTTCATGACGGCATGAGCCATAACATCTCGCTGGTAATGGGCAAGGCGATCCTGGCCGGCCTGGATGCCGGCGCGAGCCGCCGGGACATCGTCGCCGCGGCGGCCGATTACGGCGTTCGCAATCGCGACGGTTTCGACGTTGGCATGACCATCCTGACGGCGCTCGGAAACATCATCGACCGCCTGCCGGAGGACGAGGCGTTTCTGGCGCTGTTCCACGGTGTGCGCCGGGTGGCGGCGGATTGCGCCGGAGAGGAGCCCTATCAATCCTCCGGACCGCTCCTCGATGCCGACTTGGACGGAAAGACCCTCAAACGCTGGCTGCGCCAATGGTCCGGCGTCCGGCACCGGACCGCCGCCGAACGGACGCTGGAGACCATGATTTCGTCTTCCCGGCCCTGGGAAAAGATCGTCGACGGCGTGGCGGCTGCGGCGACCGACCGGCATTACGGGGATACCGGCCATAGTCTGGATTTCGTGAACAAGGCTCTCGAAGCGGCCGAGTTGGTCGGCCGTGACCAAGCCCTGGCGATCCTTCCCACGGCGATCGACCAGATGGTTCGGGCGCGCGGCGGCGAAGAATCGGATTCCTGGCGGCATCCCATCGACCTTGTCGTCCTCGTGGATGCGGCGTGGGAGAGAGTGCGCGGGCGCCTTCCCGATCCGGCCGGGGCGGATACGTACGAGGCGCACGCCGATTTGGCCGCACGGCTGCTCGGCGATGAGCCGGACAAGATCATCTCGGCGCTGGAACAGGCCGTGGGCAACGGGGCGCGGGCGGCCGATCTGGCTCGGGCGCTGGCCTACGCCGCCGCGCTCCGTCTGGCCCGCTTCGGGACGGCGAACGAGTTTTCAGACTGGGACACGGCGCATCATGTCTTCACCCACGCCAACGCCCTGCATGCAATCCTGAAGCGTCTGGACGAAGCCGGCGATCCGTATCCCGATGCGACGGCCGGCGTCTTTGCCGGCGCCATGGCCCTGTACCTCACCCGGTTCCTGAATATCCCGCCCGCGGGGATGCCCGGTGAGGATGGACGCCCCCTCGATGATTTGCCGAAGGCGGCGGACGAGCTCCTCGATCGGCTGCTGGCGGCCTTTGACCGCCAGGCCCGGGTAAGCGACGCCGCGCGGTTGACGTCCCGCTACCTGCTTCTCGGTCACGATCCGGAGAAGCTGATCGTCGTTCTGGCCCGTGCGTTGCTGCGGGAGGATGCCGGTTTCCACGCTTATCAGAACCTCGAGGCCGGTGTCCGCCAATTCGATGCCTGGGGGCCGGGCGATGAGGGCCGGCACATATTGGTCGCCGTGGCGCGCTTCCTCGCCGCCCATTCGCCGACCGAGCGGGCCGGGTACCAGACCGCCGATATTGCGCTCCGGCTTCACCGGGGCGGAGAATTGCATGAAGGAGAGGACGCCTGACCGGCCGTGACCGGGGAACGGCCCATGCCTCTGGGATGCTTGCAGGGGCGGTACCGGCGGATACAGTGTCAACCTAGTGGTACGAAACAATTTCTTTGGGGGCACCCATGGATCAGTCCGTCACGGTCGAGGCCGGCGCCATTACCGCCGATCTCGTCTATTCGATCGATACCGGAGTGAAGCCGGTCAACGAGACCATGGAAGAGGGCAACCTCAAGCGGGTCTACACGGGCGAGTTTGCCGAACATGAGATGAAAATCTCCAACGGGCGGCTGGTCCGTGATCGGTTCGACCTCGACATCAACGGTTTCGAGTTCGTCGACCATCCGACCCGGATGAACGACTTCTTCGACGCCGACGAGTTGACATCCGTCTACTACCCGGAGGTCGAGGCGTTGATCAAGGAACGGACCGGCTGCAACTGGGTTCACGTCTTCGATCACACCCTGCGGACCGGGGATCGGGAGGAACAGGAAGCCAGGCTGATCCGCGAGCCGGTTCTCCGGGTGCACAACGACTATACGGAATGGTCAGGGCCGCAGCGGGTCCGGGATCTGATGCCCGACCGGGCGGAGGAACTGATCAGGCACCGTTTCGCCATCGTTCAGGTGTGGCGGGCCATCAACAAGCCCATCGAAGCCAATCCGCTGGCGATCGCCGATGCCGGGAGCTTGAGGGAAGCCGATCTCATCGCCTCGGAGCGCCGGTATCCCAACCGGGTGGGGGAAACCTACCAGGTCCAGCACAACCCGGATCACCGGTGGTTTTACTTCCCCGAAATGACCCGGGACGAGGCCATTGTGTTCAAGGTCTACGAATCCGAGACCGATGGACGGGCCCGCTGGACGGCGCACACGTCGTTTGACGACCCGACGACGCCGGAGGGCGCAACGCCCCGCCAATCCATCGAGATGCGCACCATTGCGTTCTGGGCGCCCCGGGAATAACGAGCCCTAAACCTGGCGCGGGGCGTTTCGGGCGCCGGACGTACCAAGCCCGTATGTTTGGAATTTCCGGGAAATCGTATCCCCATACGGACCCTATGGACAGGCGCGCGCGCCGCTTCATAATGTCCTCAGCCAATTGACCGGATCAGGGAGGAACACATGGCCGGAACCGATATCAAGCTTACCTCGAGCGGCGGCGGGGAATTCGATTCCTACGTGGTCACACCCGACGGCGGTCCGGCGCCCGGGATCGTCATGGTGGCGGATGTTTTCGGGGTCGGTCCGAGCCTCAAAGCGATTTGCGATGAGCTTGGCGAGGCCGGTTATGCCGTATCCGCGCCGGACTTTTTTTGGCGCACCGACTTGCCCGGCCCGTTGGAATTGGGTGACGAGCGGGCCCGGGAACGGGCCCAGCCGCGCTACGACCTGATCGAAAGGGGTATCGAGGATGTGGCGGACGCGGCCAACGACCTGAAATCCCGCCCCGAGTGCAATGGAAAGGTGGCCGTGGCCGGTTTCTGCTACGGCGGACCCTATGCGTATATCGGTCCGGCGCGAATGGGCCTCGATGCCGGGTTTTCCTATCACGGTTCCGCCATGCAGGATTGGTACGATGACATCGCCGGTATCAAGGCGCCCGTGAGCATCCACTTCGGCACCGACGATCAAGCGGCGCCGCAGGAGGTGCTGGACCAAATTCAGGATGCGGCGGACGGCAATGATCTGTTGGAGCTTCATCTCTATCCGGACGTGAAACACGGCTACACGTCCCGGCATGCGCCGGCGTGGGACGCGGCAGCCTACGAAGCGTCGATGATGCGGACCAAGGAGATCCTCAACGCCCTCCGCTAGGAACCGCCGGAGGCGCGGGCTCTGGCTCGCGCCTCTTTGGTTTCCACCTGAATGAGCCACACGGCGCCGGCGACGATCACGGCCGCGCCCGCCCAGGTCCAGATGCCGGGAAGCTCCTGAAAGACGAAAAATCCGATCAAGGCCGCCCATATCAGCCGGGTAAAGTAGGCCGGCTCCACCGCCGTGACTTCGCCGAGGCGGTAGGACCAGGTCATGAAGCCGTGGCCAAGGACACCGAGCACGCCGACGACCCCCAGCATCCAAAGCGCGTCCATGCTCGGCCAGCGCCACACGAACAGCGACGGGATGAAGCTGAATACGGTGATGAACAGCGTCAGATAAGCGACGATGGTCGTGGGATCGTCCGTACGAACCAATACCTTGGTCATCACCTTGGAGGTGCCCGCGCCGATGCTGGAGGCGACCACCAGCAGCATGCCGATGCCGATGGCTTCGAAGCCCGGCCGTATGATGATCAGCATGCCGGCGAATCCCAGGCCGACCGCCAGCCATCTTCCGCCCCGGCTGGGCTCGGCGAGAAACAGAATGGCGCCGATGGTGGCGAAGATGGGCAGCATGAATGAAATCGCCGTCGCCTCCGCCAGCGGGACGAACAGCAGCGCCCAAAACCAGCACAGCATGGCTGCCGCGTGAATCAGGCCGCGGCCCGCGTGGAGCTTGAGGTTTTGCGTGCGCCAGAGGCGCGTCCCCCGGCGGAGCATGAGCGGGGCCAGCGCCACCAATCCGAAGAAGTTGCGGAAGAAAACGATCTCAACCGGGTGCAGTTCGTTGCCGATCTGTTTGACGAAGCCGTCGACGCTGACCAGCGCGCCCATGCCGAGCGTCATGGCGGCAAAGCCGAGAACGTTGCTGGTGAATCGGGGCTTTCCGTCTGCGCCGGAAGCCTCGGGATGCCCGGTGTCAGCCATGAGGCCGGCGGTGGATCGCCTATTCCCTGGGCTTCAGATTGAGCGACGCGGAGTTCATGCAGTACCGGAGGCCGGTCGGCGCCGGGCCATCGGGAAAGACATGGCCGAGATGGGCGTCGCAGCGGCTGCAGAGCGCCTCGGTCCGGATCATGCCGTAGCTGACGTCCCGTTCCTCGGCGACCGCGTCCTCGGTCAACGGCCGGAAAAAGCTCGGCCAGCCCGTGCCCGAATCATATTTGGCATCGGAATCGAACAGAGGCTGATCGCAGCAGATGCAATGGTAAATGCCCGGCTCCTTGCTATGAGCATAAATGCCGGTGAAGGCCGGCTCGGTCCCCTTCAGGCGCGTCACCTGATACTGCTCCGGCGTCAATTGGCTGCGCCATTCCTCTTCGGTCTTGGTTATTTTATCGGTCATCGGTCCTCGGGTGCCCCATTGCGGTCGTGTGACGATCATAGCCGCCGCCGCCGCCGGTTCCAATTGCAGGGATAGCGGGCCGCATCTGCACCTGTCGGGGCGCCGGGAGAGATGCTACCGTGGCGGAGGTGGATCAAAAGGGGGTGGCCGACGATCCGGTGCGTCCGGACCGGGCCGAAGCGCAGATGAGCCAGGGCTCTCCGGCAACGCGGGTGTTTTTTCAGACCGTCCGGGACCACATGCGGAAGACGCTTTCCGGGTTGTCTCCGGACGACCCGTTGCGGGACCTCGTCGGCGTCATGAGCACCCGAAAGCTCTCGGCTGTCGTACTCGCGGATTCGGAGGGCGTCCCCCGGGGCATCGTGACGGAACAGGATGTGGTGCGGCGGATCGCTTTCCGGGCGGATGCCGCGCAGCGGGCGTCGGACATCATGTCCTATCCCCTTCGGACGGCAGCCGAAAGCGATCCCCTCTACGTGGCGCTGGCGCGAATGCGCCGCTTCGGGCACCGTCACCTGCCGGTGGTCGACCGCGACGGCAAGCTGTCCGGGGTGCTCGACCTGCATCGGGTGATGGCGACGGCGGCGAGCGATCTTGTCGCCCGCGTGGATTCCTTCGCCTACGAACGGACCCGTGAGGGATTGCGGGAAACCAAGGCCGCCCAGAGCGATCTGGCGGCCGAGTTGCTGGAGGAAGGCGTGAAGGCGCCGGAAATTCAGACGCTGTTAACCCACATGAACAACGGGCTCTACCAGGATTTGCTTGCGCTCAATGCGGCCGAGATGGAGAACGAGGGATTGGGCGCCGCTCCGCTGCCATTCTGCATGGTCATCATGGGCTCCGGGGGACGGGGCGAGAACTACCTGTCGCCGGACCAGGATTACGGCTTCATCATCGCGGATGCCGCTCCTGACGACGTAGAGTCCGCCGATCCGTGGTTTGTCGAGTTGGCCACCCGGTTGTCCCGGGACGTCGACGCGGCCGGCCTGCCGTTTTGCAGTGGGGACGTCATGGCGACCAATCCCCTTTGGCGTCAGACCCTCTCGGGATGGAAGGCGCAGGTGGACAAATGGAACGCGGCGACGACCAATCAAGCGTTTCTCGATTTCGATATTTTCTTCGATTTTCAGCCGGTTTCGGGCGAGGTGTCGTTGGGCCGGGAGCTGCGCGATTACGTCACCCGCCTCATGGACCATAACGAGTCGTTCCTGCGCCGGCTGTTTGCCGCCGACCGCGATCACGGCACGGCGCTCCGGTCTTTCGGCCGCTGGGCGACGAGCAGCGATGCGGGGCCCAACAGGGGCAAGATGGATCTCAAACTTCATGGAACATTTCCCTTGGTTCAGGGTATTCGTCTGCTGTCTCTCCGCGAGGGCGTGACGGCCACTTCGACGCTGGCCCGGATGGACAGCCTCAAGAGCATCGACATGCTCAACGCGGCGGATCACGAAGACCTGACGGCGGCCTACGTCTATTTGTCCAATTTGATTTTCTCCCGCCAGGTCGCCGAGGCGCGGGCCGGCGGATCACCCAGCTATCACGTTCACCCGAAATCACTCTCGCGCCGGGTCCGGCGTCAACTAAGGGATGCGCTCAAAACCGTCGAGGACCTCCTGACCCGGATCAAGTTCGAATTCGGCGGCGAGCTTTATTGATGGCACGGTGCATATGCTGACGGGGCGCGGCGCGGGAGGACAAAGGGCATGAAGATATCCCGGCTCAGTACGCGCAGGCTCGCGGGCCTCTGGACGGCGGTTTTGGGCGTCGTCCTCGCCGCCGCCGTCTCCGCCGTCGCATGGCTCGTTCTCGGCGCGGGTCAGGATGCCGGCCAGGCGCTGCATCTGGTGGTCTGGATATTTGCGGTGACCGCCGTGATCTGTGCCTGCGCCTGGATCTGGCTGAACCGCGAACTCCACCGCCGGGAGCTCGATGCCGGCGCCTTGCCCGAGCGGCCCGAGTTTTTCGATTACAGCCTTCTGGATTTGCCCCGGCACATGCAGGAGCTGGATGGCCGGACCCTGCGGTCGCTGGATTTCACGGTCTTCGATACGGAAACCACCGGTCTCAGGCCGTCCCACGGGGACGAGCTGATTTCCATCGGCGCGGTCGGCGTCCACGACGGCAAGGTGACCGAATCCCGCTCCTTTGACGAATTCATCAACCCGGGAATGGATATCCCCAAGGCGTCCATCCGAATCCACGGTATCACCGATGACATGGTTGCCGACAAGCCGGGTGCGAGTGCGGTGGTGCCGCGCTTCCGGGAGTTCGTCGGCGACACCGTACTGGTGGCCCACAACGCCGCCTTCGACCTGACGTTTTTGAAACTGAAGGAAGCCGAGACCGGCGCCCGGTTCGACCATGTGGTGCTGGATACGCTGCTGATCTCCGTGTTTCTCGATCGCGACACCGACGATCATAGCCTGGAGACCATTGCCAAGCGGCACGGCGTAACCATCGAGAACCGGCATTCGGCCGTGGGCGATGCGGTGGCGACCGCCCGGATTTTCGCCGCCATGCTGGAACGGCTGGAGGCCCGCGGGGTGTCGACCCTCGACCGGTTGATCCGGGCCTGCGACGAGATGGTCGCCGTGCGGAAGCTGCAGGCGCGGATGTAGCCATTTCGGACATCTTTGCCCACGAGATGGACGTCGGGCAGATTCCGTCCTAATTTCTCGCCAATGGCGGCGTGACGACGGTTTCTTGGGAGGGCAAGTCAATGGACGATCTCGTCACCGGATTGCAATCCACCACCGAGTATTCCTTTGCGGTGCGGCCGGTCGGCGTCTTTCTGGGCGCCGAGATCACCGGAATTGATCTGTCGCGGCCTCTGAGCGCCGGGCAGCAGGCCGAACTGTCGCAGGCTCACGCGGAATTCGGGGTGCTGGTGTTCCCCGACCAGAATATCTCCTCCGATGATTTGCGCCGGTTCGGCGGATATTTCGGCGAACTGACCGTCCATCCCTTCTCGAGCAGCACCGAGGACAACCCGGAGCTCATCGTCTACGACAACAAGGAAAACAATCCGCCGGCGCCGACCGACATCTGGCATACCGACGAGACTTTCCGCGAAGAACCGCCCATGGGCACCATGCTTTGCTGCAAGGAAATCCCCCGCGTGGGCGGCGACACCAATTTCTGCAGCATGACCGCGCTCTATGACGGACTCTCGGACCGCTGGCAGGCGTTCCTGTCGGGACTCGAGGCGGTGCACGATTTTCTGCCGTTCAAGGATTTGTTTGCCGATACCCCGGAGGGCCGGGCCAAGCTCAATGAGTACGAAGAGATCTACCGGCCCGCCGTTCATCCGGTGGTGCGCGTCCACCCGGTAACCGGCAGGAAGGCGATCTACGTCAATCCTCAATTTACCACCCACATCAAGGGGATGGAGGCGGACGAAAGCCGGGTGGTGCTGGAGATGCTGTACAGGAAGACCCTCCGCCATGAGTACCATTACCGGCACCGCTGGCAGCGCCACATGGTGGTGTTTTGGGACAACCGGTCGACGCAGCATTCGGCCCTGCACGACTACTACCCCAATCGGCGGCTGATGGAGCGCGTCACCGTCAAGGGGGGCCGGCCGGTCGGCGATGCGCCGCCGCCCGATGAATCGGAGACCCGGCGTTACCTGATGCCGCCCATCTCGGCGTTCCGGGATTCCCGGCAGAAACGCCAGCACGAACTTTAGGGTCCGGACTCGATTGGGGGATTCCCGTTTTTGCGCCCCCCCTCGCCCGCGAATCGTCATCACCATGTCGAACCCGTTTGGAAATGTGGATACCCCGCATAAAGCGGGGTATGACGAGTGGATATATGGCACAAACCAAGCCGTCATGCCCCGACTTGTTCGGGGCATCCACGGGAAACCGGCGGGAGCCCGCTCCAGGTCCGTGGATGGCCGGGTCCGGGCCCGGCTCGGTCAATTCGTCCGAATTGACCTTACATGACGCTTGGCGGTGGGGGCGGTGCTCCTCACCGTCTCACCGTCTCCGTGGTTCAGGAATCGGAAATCTGGATACCCCGGACTTGCGCCCGGCTCGGTCAATTCAGAGCGAATTGACCTTACATGACGCAATTATTTTATGCCTCATCGCCGCAACACGCGTAGGGCGGCTCACATCTCGTAGGGCAGTCCGACATACTGTTCGGCGAGCGCCGCCATGGCGTTTTCCGAGCGCACCACGTAATCCAGTTCATCCTCGCGGGTCCGCTGATCGAACGGATTGTCGTCCGGGAACAGGTGCAGCAGCCGGGTCAGGTACCAGGACATCCGCTCGGCCCCCCAGACGCGCCGCAGCGCGGTTTCCGAATAAATGTCGAGCAGATCGTCCTTGTTGTCCTTGTAGCGGCGGATCAGGCCCCGCGACAGGTACCAGACGTCCGAAAAGGCGAGATTGAGCCCCTTGGCGCCGGTGGGCGGCACGATATGCGCGGCGTCGCCGGCGGTGAACAGGCGCCCGTAGCGCATGGGCTCGGAGACGAAGCTGCGCAGCGGCGCGATGGACTTCTCGATCGAAGGGCCGGTCTCGATGGCGTCCGCCATGTCCGCCGGGAAACGCGCCTTCAGTTCCTCCCAGAACCGGTCGTCCGGCCATTCCTCGACGGAATTGTCGAGCGGGCACTGAATGTAGTAGCGGCTCATCCGCTCCGAGCGTTGGGAGGCAAGGGCGAACCCCCGCTCGTGGTTGGCATAGACGATATCCGGCAGCGGCCGGGTTTCCGACAGGATGCCGAGCCAGCCGAAGGGGTAGCTCTTGTCGTAGTTCACCAGCGTGGACGATGGAATGCAGCGCCGGCTGACCCCGTGAAAGCCGTCGCAGCCCGCGACGAAATCGCACTCGATGCGCTCCACGCTGCGGTCCTTCTCGAAGGTGACGAAGGGCTCGTCGGTGGTGAGGTCGTGGAGCGCCACGCTTTGGGCCTCATCGATGATCCGGCCGCCGTCCCGGTCACGGGCGGCGTACAGGTCCTCGGTGATGGCGGTCTGGCCGTAGGCCATCATCTGCTTGCCGGTATATTTGGCGGTGTCGATGAGGACTTTCTGCTCGCCCTTCCAGACGATATAGGCGCCGTCATGGGGGTGGCCTTCGGCGTCCATGCGCCCGCCGAGGCCGACATCGCGCAGGAGCTGCACCGAGCCCGCTTCGAGGACCCCCGCCCGGATGCGCTGCAGCACGCGTTCCCGCGGGTGTTTCTCGACGACGATGCTGTCGATGCCGTCCAGATGCAGCAGGTGCGAGAGCATCAGTCCCGCCGGGCCGCCGCCGACAATCGCCACTTGTGTGCGCATGATCTACTCCCTGACCGGTCCGGGCTTCCTGAAGGGCCGTTCGGTATCGCCCCGGCGAAAGCGTGCCACATACCGGGTCGGGATCACACCGGTTTTCGCGTTTCGCGCCCACGGCCGGACGAGCGAGGGTCAGGGCCGCTTACAGAACCGCCGTGCCGTCGATTTGGAACAGGCTGTCCTCGCCTTCGCAGGCCCGGAGTTGGATGAACGTGCTGGCGGGCGGATTTTCGAGCAGCGCCGGCGCGTGGGCTTGGTAAAACTCCGTCTCGACCCGCCGCATGACGGGGTAGTCCTCGAGCCGGGTCAGCATCATGGTCGTCTTGACCAAACCGTCGAGGCTCCCGCCGGCATTTTCGAGGGCGGCCTTGAGGCCGGTGAACGCCGCCTCGATCTGGGCCTCGATCTGCGCCTCGATGCCGCCGCCGGCGCCGATGGCGGCGGAGAACAGCAGCCGTCCGGCCCGGACGGCGCCCGGAAAAAAGGCGACCGGCCAGCCGGGGAGTGCGCTGCCGGCGACCCCGAACGCCTCTACCTCGACCAGGAATTCGGGCCGGGGCAGTTCCTCGACCACCATCAGGGTGCTGGCCGGCGGGTCGTCCGCCAGGGCGGGCGCGTGCTCGGCGAAATAGGCGCGCTCGATTTCCCGGTACTCGGAAATCCGCGCCGGGTCCTTGATGAACACCACTGTCTTGGCGGTGGTTTCGAGGGAGCCTCCGGTTTCCTCCATGCCGATCCGCACCTTGTCGAGGCAGATGCGGGTTTGTTCGGCGAAGTCCATGGTCTCGACGCGAACCGTCTCGTGGTCCAGGGCCTGACAGCCGGAGACGGCGACCAGGCCGCCGATGACCTGGGTGCGGGCGAACTTGGCGTGCTCCTTCGGCACGTGCGGGAACGCCAGCTCCCTGCCGCCCCAGAACTCCGGGTAATAGGTGACGCCCCAATCGGCGGCGGACCGGTCCTTCGCCGCGATCACCTCGTATTCGAGCCGGTAGTCGGGGTTGGCGAGGCCGGGCACCACCATCAGGGTCGCCGAGGGCGGCGTTTCGATCAGGGACGGCGCGTGACGCTCGTAATATTCGGTCTCGGTTTTTCTCACCTCGCCGTAGTCGTCCAGGCTGCGGATCAGGAAGAACGTCTTGACGATGTTCTCCATGGAGCTGCCGGCTTCCTCCAGCGCCGCCCTCGTCTTGTCCAGCGCCGTGTTGACCTGGCCGGCGACGTCCGGCGGCGCCGGCTCGCCGGTCACGGTGTCCTTGCCGCCGCACCCCGAGACCAGGACGAGATTGCCGACGGTAACGCTCTCGGAGAATTTCGGGTGTTCCTTGGGCACGTCCGGGTAGGCGAGGCGGGTGCCTTCCCAAAATGCCGGCTTATGGCTGATTGTCCAGTCCATGGCGGGTCCCCCTGAAATCAAGGGTGAAGGATAACAGATGGATCGTAGGGGCGGGAGCCGGCGAAGAATTACCGCGGCCGCCCGTCGCGGCGCTTCTTCTTTCCGTGCGCCTTGGATTTCCGTTTGCCGGCGGTGCGGGACTGGACGCCCGCCTTATCGGGTCTGAACGGAGATGGTCGGATGCCCGCCTCGGCCGCCGCGGCCGGTGAGACGCCCGCCTTGTCGAGCCCCAAATCGATGGCTTCGAGACGCCGGATTTCATCCCGGAGCCGGGCCGCTTCCTCGAATTCCAGATTGGCCGCCGCATCCAGCATGCGCTTGTTCATGTCCTTCAGGTGGGCGTGCAGATTGTCGCCAACCTTGTGGCTGGCTTCGCCGACCCCCAGATCGACGGTCACGTAGTCGGCCTCATAGACCGATTGCAAGACATCCGAGATCCCCTTCTTGACGCTTGCCGGGGTGATGCCGCGGGCCTCGTTGTAGGCCTGCTGCTTGGCCCGCCGCCGGTTGGTCTCGCCGATGGCGTAGTCCAGCGACTCCGTCTTGTTGTCGGCGTAGAGCAGCACCCGCCCGTCGACGTTTCGCGCCGCCCGGCCGATGGTCTGGACGAGGGATGTCTTGGAACGCAGGAAACCCTCCTTGTCGGCATCCAGGATCGCGACCAGCGCGCATTCGGGAATGTCGAGACCCTCGCGGAGCAGGTTGATGCCCACCAGCACGTCGAACGCGCCCAGGCGCAGATCGCGGATGATCTCGATCCGCTCCAGCGTGTCGATGTCCGAATGCAGGTAGCGGACCCTGAGCCCCGCCTCGTGCATGTACTCGGTGAGGTCCTCGGCCATGCGCTTGGTCAGGGTGGTGACCAGCACCCGTTCCCCATTGGCGGCGCAGGCGCGGCACTCGGCCAGCAGATCGTCCACCTGGGCCTCCACCGGCCGGACGCTGCATTCCGGGTCCACCAGACCGGTCGGGCGGACCACCTGTTCGACGAACACGCCGCCGGTGGCTTCCAGCTCCCACGGGCCCGGCGTCGCCGAGACGAACACGGTCTGCGGCCGCATGGCTTCCCATTCCTCGAATTTCAGCGGCCGGTTGTCGACGCAGGACGGCAGCCGGAATCCGTATTCGGCGAGGGTCGATTTGCGGTTGAAATCGCCCCGGTACATGCCGCCCAGCTGGGGCACCGTGACATGGCTTTCGTCGACCACCAGAAGCGCGTTTTCGGGCAGATATTCGAATAGGGTCGGCGGCGGCTCGCCCGGCGCCCGGCCGGTCAGGTAGCGGGAGTAGTTCTCGATCCCCGAACAATGTCCGGTGGTCTCCAGCATCTCGAGATCGAAGGTGGTCCGCTCTTCCAGCCGCTGGGCCTCCAACAGCTTGCCGTTTCTCTCAAACCAGGCCACCCGCTCCTTGAGCTCTTCCTTGATCTTCGGGATGGCCTGCTGGAGGGTGGGGCGGGGCGTGACGTAGTGGCTGGACGGATAAACGGTGACCTCTTCGAGCCGCGCCGTTTTCTCGCCGGTCAGGGGATCGATTTCCCAGATTCCCTCGATCTCGTCGCCGAACAGGCTGACCCGCCAGGCCCGGTCCTCCAGGTGTGAAGGAAAGATCTCGATCACATCGCCGCGCACCCGGAAGGTGCCGCGGAAGAACGCCGCGTCGTTTCTCGTGTACTGAAGCTCCACCAGCTCCCTGAGCAGCGCCTTGCGGTCCATGGCCCCGCCGGCGGTCAGTCTGACCGTCATCTGGGCATAGGTCTCCACTGCGCCGATACCGTAGATGCAGGACACCGAGGCGACGATCACCACATCATTGCGCTCCAACAGCGCGCGGGTCGCCGAATGCCGCATCCGGTCGATCTGTTCGTTGATCGACGCGTCCTTCTCGATATAGGTGTCCGAGCGCGGCACGTAGGCTTCGGGCTGGTAGTAGTCGTAATAGGAGACGAAATACTCGACCGCGTTGTCGGGGAAGAACTCCTTCATTTCGCCGTAAAGCTGGGCCGCCAACGTCTTGTTCGGGGCCAGCACCAGGGTCGGCCGGTTCAGCGCCTGAATGACGTGGGCCATGGTGAAGGTCTTGCCCGATCCGGTGACGCCCAACAGCACCTGGTCCTTGTCGCCGTCGCGGATGCTGGCCGTCAGCTCGCCGATGGCCTCGGGCTGGTCGCCGGCCGGCTCGAATTCCGAGACCACGTGCAGCGCTTCGCCGCCCTCGATAAGGGGGCGTTTTTCGGGGATGAAATCGATCCCGGCGTGGTCCAGTAGCGGCATGAAAATTCCTTCGGGGCCGATTATATCACGCGCCCCCCGGAGATCACTGAGAGTTCACTGGAAACTGCTCTAGGACCTGGTTCTTTGAAATATGGCCGACGCAAGCATCACCGCAAGCACCGCGAAAGCGATGGCTGCGGCGGTGACATAGGTCGATTGGAACCCGGCCTCGAACCCGTCGGCCGCCGATCGGGTGCGGAAAATCTCGAACATCAGGGTCGCCGCGCCGACATTGCCCATGGAACGGGTAACCTCGGCGAGGCTGCCGGCGACGCCCCTGTCCTCGGGCGGCAGGGTGCCGGTCACCAGATAGAGGAACGATGCCTGATAGAGCCCCAGCCCGGCCCCGACGAGGCCGATGGCCGCCGCGACGGCCAACAGGGACTGGCCCGGCCCGAGACCGGAAACCAGCCACAGGCCGGCGCCGATGCCGAGGGCGCTGAGGCGCATCAATCGCGGGGCCGCGGAGTCGCCGGCCGCCGCCGTGTTGAGAATTTGTCCGGCAATCCACGCCGTTGCCGCCACGCCGCCGGCATAGGCCGCGAGAACCCAACCGGCGTCACCGGCATCCACGCCGGCCGTTCGGCCGAGATGGAACGGCACCACCATCATGACCGAGAAGGCGGAGAGGTTCAGCAGAACGTTGGAGACGGTCAGGCCGGAAAACGGCCAGGAGCGGAAATAGCGAAGCTCGATGATCGGCGACGCGCTTCTTAGTTGGTGGGCGACGAAGCCGCCGCCGGTCAGGACCGCCAGACCCCCGAGGGCGGCGCCGGCGGCCGCGGACGTGCTCAGCATATTCAGTGAGATGAAGATCAGGGCCAGGGCGGAGCCCAGCAGAACGGCGCCGGCGGGATCGAAGGTCCTCCCGGGCCCGGCCGCGCGCGCACTTGAAAGAAATATGGATCCGAGCAGCGCCGCCGCGGCCAATGGCGCCCGGAACCAGAACACCGCCCGCCAATCCCAGGCGTCGATCAACCAGCCGCCGACGACCGGCCCCAGGGCCATGGAGCCGGCGAATATCATTGCATAAGCCCCGATGGCCTTGCCGCGATCGGCCTCGGAGAACAATCCGATGGTGAGTGCCGGCGCACAGGAGAGGGTCAGGGCCGCACCGATGCCCTGTCCGATCCGCGCCGACAGGAGGGCGAGGTAGGATGGCGCCGCGGCGTCCAGCAGCAGTGCGGCGATGCTGATGACCAGCCCGATTCGGAAAATCCGCCGGTAGCCGTAGAGATCGCCAAGGCGCCCGCCGATCAGCAACAGGGAGGCGGAGCTCAATATGAAGGTGACGACCACCAGCCGGAGATCCGGCGCCGGCCGGCCGAAGCCGTCGGCAATGTACGGAAACGCCACGTTGACCGAGGAATCCAGCGGTACGATGACCGTTCCGGCGGCGATGATCCAAAGGCGCGGATTGAGAAGCGGCGACATGGTCCGGTCCACTATCTCCCCGCTGCTTCAACCGCACAATCTGTTATTGCAGCCGCGCGGCGGCGGGCGTAGTTTGCCGCCGGTTTTTTCTGACCGATATTCGCGGCCGGTATTGGTGGCCGGAAGTCTGGGGAGTACTCCAATATGTCCATCCTGGCATCCCGCCTCGATCGAATTCAGCCGTCGCCCACCATGGCGGTGACGGCGCGCGCCCGCGCGCTCAAGGCGGAGGGCCGCGACGTTATCGGCTTGGGCGCCGGAGAGCCCGATTTCGATACCCCGGACCACGTCAAGGAGGCCGCGGCGAAGGCCATGGCCGACGGCTATACCAAATACACCGATGTGCCGGGCTCGATCGAGCTCCGCACCGCGGTGGCGGCGAAATTCCAGCGCGAAAATGATCTGGCATATGAGCCGGGCCAGATTCAGGTGGCCTGCGGCGGCAAGCAAAGCATCTACAACGGCATCATGGCGACGGTGGAGGCGGGCGACGAGGTGATCATCCCGGCGCCCTATTGGGTGAGCTATCCGGACATCGTCCTCCTGGCCGAAGGCACGCCGGTGTTCGTCGACTGCCCGGCGGAGAAGCGGTTCAAGATGACCCCGGATCAGTTGGAAGCCGCGATCACGCCCAGGACCAAATGGGTGATGCTCAATTCGCCCTCGAACCCGACGGGCGGGGCCTACACCCGGGCCGAATTGAGGGCGCTGGCCGACGTCTTGCTGCGCCACGAGCATGTCTGGGTGATGACCGACGATATCTACGAGCACATCATCTACGACGATTTCGAGTTTTCGACCGTCGCCCAGGTGGAGCCGGGATTGTACGGCCGGACGTTGACCCTCAACGGCGTTTCCAAGGCCTATGCGATGACCGGCTGGCGGGTCGGCTATGCGGGGGGACCGCAGGACTTGATCTCGGCGATGAACAAGATTCAATCCCAGAGCACGTCGCATACCAGTTCCGTCTCGCAGGCCGCGGCCATCGCGGCCCTGGAAGGACCGCAGGACTTTTCGGCCAACAACAGGATATTCAAGGACCGCCGCGACATGGTGGTCTCCATGCTCAATCAGGCGACGGGGATCGATTGTCTGACGCCCGAGGGCGCCTTCTATGTCTACCCGTCCTGCGCCGGCAACATCGGCAAGACCGCCCCGGACGGGAAGAAGATCGAAAGCGACGGTGATTTCTGCGCCTATCTGCTGGAGGCCGAAGGGGTCGCCGCGGTGCTCGGCAGCGCCTTCGGTCTGGCGCCGCATTTCCGCATCTCATACGCAACGGCCACCGAATTGCTGGAGGATGCCTGCCAGCGCATCCAGCGGGCCTGCGCCGCACTGTCGTGAGCAGCGGGTCTCGCCGCCCAAGAGACGAAACAATCGACATTTGCCGCCCTCGGGCCGGCCGGATCGCTCAACCGAACGGCCAGGGCCGGATTCTTCTTGAAGACTCCGGTTTCAGGCCGCTAACCTTTCCCCCAAGGGCGTGCCGCGGCGTCTCCACTCGTGTCTCGGCGAAAAGCGTCCGCCTGGAGCTTCAAAACGCCTAGACGGCTGGGAGGAACTACCCGTGGCAGACACATCTGAATTCGGTCCCCGTTGCGCGGCCCTTATGGGTCCGTACCTGAGCGGCAAAACCTCATTGCTCGAAGCCATGCTGTTCAAGGCCGGTGCGGTCAATCGCCTGGGCAGGATCACCGAAGGCAATACGGTTGGCGATTCATCTCCCGAGGCGCGCGCGCGGACCATGAGCGTCGAAATGAATGTCGCCAGCTTCGACTACCTCGGCGATTCGTGGACTCTCATAGACTGTCCGGGTTCGGTCGAACTCATCCAGGACACGATCAGCGCCATGGCCGTATGTGATATTGCCGTGGTGGTGATCGAGCCCGGCGCGGACAAGGCCCTTGGGGCCGCGCGGCTGTTGCGCGGGCTCCACGAGCAAAGCGTGCCGCATATCATCTTTATCAACAAAATCCACGGCGCCGCGGCGAGCGTCGCCGAGAGCGTGGACGCGCTGCGCGGGGTCATAGACCAGCCGTTGGTCTTGCGCGAAATTCCCATCCGGACAGGCGATGAGATCACCGGATATGTCGATCTCGCGAGCAAGCGGGCGTTCGAGTATACCGAGGGCGATCTCAAGGAGATCACGGACGTCCCCGCCGACCTCAACGACCGTCTGGAAATCGAACGGACGGTCATGCTGGAGGCGCTCTCCGATTTCGACGACGGCCTGTTGGAGCAGCTGCTGGAAGACGAGGTTCCCGAGGTCGGCGAGACCTACGACCACCTCGCGGCGGCGACCAGGGCGGGGAATCTCGTCCCGGTGTTTTTCGGCTCGGCCGAATCCGATCACGGTATTACGCGGTTGTTGAAGGTGCTGCGCCATGAGGCGCCCGGCATTGCGGCGACTCGCGAGCGGACCGGCCTCGATGCCGGCGGCGAGGCGGTTGCCCGGGTCTTCAAGACCTCTCACGGTTCGCAGACCGGCAAACGGTCCATCGCCCGGATTCTGCGCGGGGAGGTCGAGGACGGCGCGACGCTCGGCGGCTCCCGGGTGAGCGGCATCGTCAAGCTGCGGGGCGCCGACCAGGAGAAGGTCGCCAAACTCGCCGGGGGCGAGGTGGGCGCTCTCGGCCGGATGGAAGAGGTGCGCACGGGAGATCTGCTGTCGCCGTCGGGCAATGCCGAGGGTCCGGCGTGGCCGGCGGCGCCGAAACCCGTCTATGCGCTGGCCATCCATGCGGGCAGGCGGGACGACGAGGTGAAGATGGCGGGCGCGCTGGCGCGGCTGATTGAGGAGGATCCGTCACTGAGCTACGGCCCGAATCCGGATACCGGCGAGTTCGTGCTGCGCGGCCAGGGTGAAACCCATCTCCGGATCGCGCTCGAGCGGATGCACAACCGAAACAAGCTCGAGGTCGATGGCGGCCTGCCTCAGGTGGCGTACAAGGAATCCATCAAGAAGCCCGTCTCGCAACATGCGCGGCACAAAAAGCAGTCGGGAGGGCACGGCCAGTTCGGCGACGTTCATATCGAAATCAAACCGCTGCCGAGGGGTTCGGGGTTCCAATTCACCGACTCGATCACCGGCGGCGTCGTGCCCAAGCAGTACATCCCGGCCGTCGAAAACGGGGTGAAGGAGTATCTCTCCCAGGGACCGCTCGGATTTCCCGTGGTCGATGTCTCGGTCGAATTGACCGACGGACAGTTCCACGCCGTCGACAGCTCGGACCAGGCGTTCAAGACGGCCGGCAGCTTGGCCATGCGGGAAGGGATGCCGAAATGCGGCCCGGTCCTGCTGGAGCCGATTTTTTCGGTCACCGTTTCCGTTCCGACGGAATTCATGTCGCGGGTTCAAAGCCTGGTTTCCGGGCGCCGCGGCCAAATCCTCGGGTTCGAGCCGAAGGAAGGCTGGAAGGGCTGGGACGAGGTGAACGCCCATATGCCGGAATCGGAAATTCTCGACCTGATCAACGAATTGCGCTCGTCGACCCAGGGCGTGGGCACCTTTGAATTCGAGTTCGACCGGCTGCAGGAAATTACCGGCAAGGAAGCCGATCAGGTGGTGAAGGCCCGGCAATCGGAGCTCGGCATCGCCGCCGAATAAGGGCTCGCTACCAGCAAAAAAAGACCGGGAAAGTAAACTTTCCCGGTGAGTTTAACAGGGAGGCTTCACGTCTGGGAGACGTAGGGTCCGAAGACCCTTGGAAATCCGGGCCGGGGGGGCCCGGAAAGCGCCGGCTGACGCCGTCGCTGTCTAAGGAAAGTAGTTGTTGCATCGCAAAATCGCCAGTGTGATTACCGCACATTTGCTATGCAATAAATGCATAGCTCCTCAAATTCCCGCGGAAATTCCCTGAATCGGGAGGCCAATCAGCGGGATTCCATGACCTTCCGGATCAGGAAATCGCGGAATACCGCGATTCTCGCCGACTGGCGCAGCTCCTCGGGATAGACGAAATAGGCCTCGGTCGCCGGGCTTTGCAGTTCCGGCAGCACCCGGACCAGATTGGCCGAGCCTTCGTCGAAGTAGTTGGGCAGGGCGCCCATGCCGAGGCCCGACAGGACCGCCCGGTAGATTCCGTAAATATTGTTCACCTGCAGCACCGGGCGGCGCGGCTTTTTGGGATTTGCACCGGCATCGAGGAGAAAATTGAGGGCCGGCAGCAGTTCCCGCTGATCGCCCACCTCCTGGCCGAAGGTGATGAGTTTGTGGTCGTCGAGATCCTCCGGCGTCTGCGGCATCCCGTGGGCCTTGAGGTAGTCGGGCGTCGCGTAAACGTAGTAGTTGATGGTCATCAGATGGCGCTGGATGAGCTCGGGGTGGCTCGGCGGCGTGAGCTCGATGGCCACGTCCGCTTCGCGCATGGAAAGGTCGAATTCCGAGTAGGTCAGGACGATGCTGACTTCGATGTCCGGGTAGAGATCGACGAATTCCCGGATCCGCGGGGTCAGCCATACGGAGCCGAAGCCGACGGTCGTGGCGATTTTGAGCGTGCCCGCCGGCTGGTCCCGGGAGTCGGTCAGCCGGGCTTCCGACATGGTCAGCTTGTGGAACACGTCGTGGGCGGTCAGATAGAGGTCCTCCCCCTGCTCGGTAAGGATCAGCCCCCGGGCGTGGCGGTGGAACAATGGCACATTGAGCGCGCGTTCGAGGGTGCTGATCTGGCGGCTGATCGCCGATTGACTGAGATTTAGCGTTTCGCTGGCATGGGTGAAGCTGCCGGCTTTGGCCACCGCATGAAATATCCGCAGCTTGTCCCAGTCCATCGACATGGCGTTGGCGCCTCGTCCCGAGCGGTTGAGAATTGACGCTCAGGAATAGCGCTTATTCGGCGGCGTCGGCAACCGCTTCTTGTTCGGCGAGAAATTTCTCCGTCTCGAGGGCGGCCATGCAGCCCGTCCCGGCTGCGGTGACCGCCTGGCGATAGGTATTGTCCTGCACGTCGCCGGCGGCGAACACGCCGGAGACGTTGGTGGCGGTCGAATCAGGCGCCGTGATCAGGTAGCCCTCGTCGTCCATGTCCAACTGGCCGCCGAACAGGTCGGTGTTGGGCTTGTGGCCGATGGCGATGAAGACGCCGTCGAGGGCAAGCTCGCTCATCTCGCCGGTCTTGACGTTCTTGACCGTCACCCCGGTGACTTCGGGCGCCATGCCGTCGGTGTTGCCGGTGACCTCCTCGAGCACCGTATCCCAGAGGACGTCGATCTTGTCGTGGTTGAGCAGCCGGGTCTGGAGGATTTTCTCGGCGCGAAGCGCGTCGCGGCGGTGGATCAGGGTCACCTTGCTCGCCAGGTTGGCGAGATACAGCGCCTCCTCGACCGCGGTATTGCCGCCGCCGACCACCAGGACGTCCTTTTCCTTGAAGAAAAAGCCGTCGCAGGTCGCGCAGGCCGAGACGCCGAATCCCATGAACGACTGCTCGCTGTCGAGCCCCAGCCATTTGGCTTCGGCCCCGGTGGAGACGATCAACGCGTCGCACGTATAGACGGTGCCGGAATCGCCCACCATGCGGAACGGCCGCCGGCCGAGATCGGCTTCGACGATCGTATCGGCCATCATCCGGGTCCCGACATTCTCGGCCTGGGCCTGCATCTGTTCCATCAGCCACGGGCCCTGGACGACATCGGCGAAGCCGGGATAGTTCTCCACATCGGTGGTGATGGTCATCTGACCGCCGGGCTGCATGCCGTGGATCAGCACCGGCTCCAAACTGGCCCGGGCGGTATAGATCGCCGCGGTCAGGCCGGCGGCGCCGGAGCCCAGGATCATGACTTTGTTGTGGATGTGTTCGGACATGGCGGTTCCAATCAAGCAGGCCAATTAAACAGGCCAATTAAACAGGGTCGTCCGGCGGCGAGGTTCCCCCGGACCTGAATTCCGGCCCTAAAATAGAAAGGGCCCCACCCGTCCGCAAGGGAGCGCGCCGGTAAAATTGCGGTCGTCGGCGCACTGTCCGGTATGTGGCCGGTATGTGGTCGGTCGAATCGGCGCGCCGGCATTTTTGGAATATTATTGCGCGGCGGCCGCGCGGGTAATAAAATTACTCTCGCGTCACCGTGCCGAAATTTCCAACGAGAACCTCAACGGTGACCAGGGAGCAGCAGCAGATGTCGCGGGTCAAGCTCGACCAGGTCGACCGTAAAATACTCGCCGACCTACAGGCCGCCGGCCGCATGACCAATGTGGAGTTGGCCAAGCGGGTCGGGATTTCGGCGCCGCCGTGCCTGCGCCGTGTCCGGGCCCTGGAAGAAGCGGGTTACATCCGCGGTTATCACGCGGAGCTGGAGCCGGCGCTGCTCGGGCTCAAGGAAATGTTCTTCGCCCTCGTCGGCCTCGACAGCCAGTCCCAGGACGTGCTGCGGGCGTTCGAGGAAATGACCGCCGGCTGGCCGGAAATCCGGGAGACCCACATGATCCGGGGCGGCGGCGATTTCCTGTTGAAGATCGTCGCCCGGGACAAGGAGCACCGGGACGACCTGACCATGCGGCTCACCTCCGCCGACCACGTCTCGACGGTCTCCACCTTCGAGACCATCCGCACCTCGAAGGACCTGCCGGGGGTGCCGGTGGAGGACGAAGCCGCCGGGGCCGCCGACGCGGCGGGTTAGCCGCTACTTGTATTCAACCTCGAGAATTTCGTAGGACTTGGAGCCGCCGGGCGCGGCAACGTCCGCCGAATCGCCCAAGCGCTTGCCGATCAGGCCGCGCGCCAACGGCGAGGTGATCGACAGCCGGCCGGCGGACGCATCCGCCTCATGGGTGCCGACGATCTGAAAGGTCTGCTCCTCGTCGGTCTCCTCGTCGACGATGTGCACCGTGGCGCCGAAGCGCACCGTGTCGCCGGAGAGGGTCGACGGGTCGATGACGTCGGCCCGCGAAATGATGTCTTCCAGTTCGGCCAGCCGGCCCTCGATGAAGCTCTGGCGCTCGCGGGCCGCGTGATATTCCGCGTTCTCCGACAGATCGCCGTGTTCCCGCGCCGCCTCGATCGCCTTGATGATCGCCGGGCGCTCCTCGGACCGAAGCCGCCTGAGTTCGCTTTCCAGCGCATCCAGGCCGTTCCTGGTCATCGGTATCTTTTCCATCTTTCGTCTTCCGTCTCAACGCATAGAGGAGTCAAAACGCACCGCTCCCCGCGGCCCCGCGCCACGGGCGGACATCATGAATGTCGGGAAGAAGCGGGCATCAAGAATAGGATTGCAGGGGCGCGACTTCAAGCCCGCCCGACCTGTTGTCTCCCTGGCCGTCTTCCCGGCTCGCCTCGATGGCGTCGACCGCCGCCGCGGCGCCGGTCATGGTGGTGTAGTGGGGGACGTTGCAGAGCAGGGATTCACAGCGGATCGAAAACGAATCCGCAATCGCCTGGGCGCCCTCGGTGGTGTTGATGACCAGCTGCACGTCGCCGTTCATGATCGCGTCGACGCAGTGCGGCCTTCCCTGCAGCACCTTGTTGACGGCGGTGACCTCGAGCCCCTCGCCCGCGAGAAACTTCTGGGTGCCGCCGGTGGCGATGAGATCGAAGCCCGCGGCCCGAAGCCGTTTCGCCAGGCCCAGGGTCGCCGGCTTGTCGGAATCCTTGACCGAGATGAAAACCGTCCCCTCCTGGGGCAGGCGGACGCCCGAGCCCAATTGGGATTTGGCGAAGGCGCGGGGGAAGTCCCTGTCGATGCCCATTACCTCGCCGGTGGATTTCATCTCCGGGCCGAGCAGAATATCGACGCCGGGGAACCGGTCGAAGGGGAATACGGCCTCCTTGACCGCCACATGATCGAGGTCGAAGTCCTCCGGCACGCCGAGGCCGTCCAGGGTCTCGCCGGCCATCACCCGCGCCGCGATCTTCGCGATGGGCAGCCCGGTCGCCTTGGCGACGAAGGGCACCGTCCGGCTGGCCCGCGGGTTCACTTCCAGCAGGTAGATGGTGCCGTCCTGAATGGCGAACTGAACGTTCATCAGGCCGATCACGTCGAGCGCGCCGGCGAGCGCCCGGGTCTGGCGCTTGAGTTCTTCGATGATGCCGCCGGAGAGCGAGTGCGGCGGCAGGGAGCAGGCGGAATCGCCCGAGTGAATTCCCGCCTCCTCGATGTGCTCCATGATGCCGGCGACGTAGACCCGCTCGCCGTCGCGGACCGCGTCCACGTCCACCTCGATGGCTTCCCGCAGGTAGAAGTCGATCAGCACCGGCGAGGAGCCGGAGACCTGCACCGCCGTATCCATGTACCGGTTGAGCTGCTCTTCGTCGTGGACGATTTCCATGGCCCGTCCGCCCAGGACATAGGAGGGCCGGATGACCACGGGATAACCGATTTCCCGGGCCGCCTTCCGGGCCTGTTCCAGCGAGGTCGCGGTGCCGTTGGGCGGCTGCTTGAGGTCCAGTTCGGCCAGCAGTTTCTGGAACCGCTCCCGGTCTTCGGCGAGGTCGATGGCGTCGGGCGACGTGCCGAGGATGGGAATGCCCGCATCCTCCAGGGCCTGCGCCAGTTTGAGCGGCGTCTGGCCGCCGAACTGAACGATCACGCCTTTCACCTCGCCCCGTGCCTGCTCGCCCCGGATCAGTTCGATCACGTCCTCGGCGGTCAGCGGCTCGAAATACAGCCGGTCCGAGGTGTCGTAGTCGGTCGACACGGTCTCCGGGTTGCAGTTCACCATGATGGATTCGTAGCCCGCCTCCCGCATGGCGAAGGCGGCATGGACGCAGCAGTAGTCGAACTCGATGCCCTGGCCGATCCGGTTGGGTCCGCCGCCGAGGATCACCACCTTGGTCCGGTCCGAGGGTTCGCTTTCGTTCTCGCCCGGCTGAACCGCGTTCCCCTCATAGGCCGAATACATGTAGGAGGTCTGCGAGGCGAACTCGGCGGCGCACGTGTCCACCCGCTTGTAGACCGGCCGGACGCCGGCCTCCCGCCGAACTTTTGACGCCTCCCGCTCGGTCGTGCCGGCGAGCGCCGCGAGGCGCGCGTCCGCGAAGCCCGTCTTCTTGAGTTTCAGCCAGCCGCCCTTGTCCCTCGGCAGCCCGTGAGCCCGCACCTCTTCTTCCGCCGCGACGATGTCCTTGATCTGCTCCAGGAACCAGGGGTCGATCCGGCAGGCCCGGTACACCTCGTCGACGGTCAGCCCGGCGCGGAACGCCTGGGCGACCACCAAAATGCGGAACGGGCGGGGCTCCAGCAGCGCCGCCTGGATGGTCTGTTTCTCGGTCATGTCGAGATCGACCTCGTCGAGCCCGGACAGACCGGTCTCCATGGAGCGCAGGCCCTTTTGCAGGCTTTCGGCGAAGCAGCGTCCGATGGACATGGCCTCGCCCACCGACTTCATGGACGTGGTGAGGGTCGGCTCCGCGTCCGGGAACTTCTCGAAGGTGAACCGCGGGATCTTGGTGACCACGTAATCGATGGTCGGCTCGAAGCTCGCCGGCGTCACGCCGGTGATGTCGTTGTCGAGCTCGTCGAGCGTGTAGCCGACGGCCAGCTTGGCCGCGACCTTGGCGATCGGGAAACCCGTCGCCTTGGAGGCCAGCGCGGACGACCGCGACACCCGGGGGTTCATTTCGATGATTACCAGCCGGCCGGTCTCCGGGTTGACCGCGAACTGGACGTTGGAGCCGCCGGTCTCGACGCCGATCTCGCGCAGCACCGCCATCGAGGCGTTGCGCATGATCTGGTATTCCTTGTCGGTGAGCGTGAGCGCCGGGGCCACGGTGATGGAATCGCCGGTGTGGATGCCCATGGGGTCGACGTTCTCGATGGAGCAGATGATGATGCAGTTGTCCGCCTTGTCCCGCACCACCTCCATCTCGAACTCTTTCCAGCCGAGCACGCTCTCCTCGACCAGCACCTCGCCCACCGGGCTCGCCGCCAGGCCGCGGATCATGATCTCCTCGAACTCGGCCTTGTTGTAGGCGATGCCGCCGCCCCGCCCGCCGAGGGTGAAGGAGGGGCGCATGATCACCGGCAGGCCGATCTCGTCCAGGGCCTCGCGGGCATCCCCGATGGACTTGCAGAGCCGGCTCTTCGGGCTTTCGAGGCCGATGGAGTCCATGGCTTCGCGGAACTTCAGCCGGTCCTCGGCCTTCTCGATGGCCTCGGCCCGGGCGCCGATCAGTTCGACCCCGTATCTGTCGAGCACGCCCGAGTCAGCCAGCGCCAGCGACGTGTTGAGGCCGGTCTGTCCGCCCATGGTCGGCAACAGCGCGTCCGGGCGCTCCTTGGCGATGATCCGCTCGACGATCTCCGGGACGATGGGCTCCACATAGGTGGCGTCGGCCATCTCCGGGTCGGTCATGATGGTCGCCGGGTTGGAGTTCACCAGGATCACCCGGTAGCCCTCGTCCTTCAGCGCCTTGCAGGCCTGGGCGCCCGAATAATCGAACTCGCAGGCCTGGCCGATGACGATGGGCCCGGCGCCGATGATCATGATCGAGGAGATGTCAGTGCGTTTGGGCATCAAATTCCATCAGAATTGGATTCCAACAAGGCGATTTTGGGCGTTTTCGTGCAATGGACATTCATGGACATTCATGGACATTTATGGACATTCGGCCGCCTTTTCGGACATTTCCCGTCCGGCAAAACCCCCGCTGAAGACGAACATTAGTTGATATAGCCCGGGATTCGGGATTCGCCACCGGGAACACGGAGATCACGGAGGATTTTTTGAACCACAGAGGCAATGAGGCAGTGAGAAGGACTATCCCCCTCCCCCCTTGCGGGGGAGGGATGGGGTGGGGGGTCCAATTCGTCTATCCTGGAAGCATGGCCAACAAGAACGCCCGCAAGCTGCGAAGAAACCCGACGGACGCGGAGCAACGCCTTTGGTCCCGTTTGCGCCGCCGCCAAGTCGACGGTCACAGATTTCGCCGTCAGGTGCCTTTGGGTCCATACGTCGTCGACTTCTTGTGTTACGAAGCGCGGCTGATCGTCGAAGTGGATGGCGGACAACATGACGCCCATGCGGCCGCTGATGCTGCGCGTACGGCGTGGCTCGGAAGCCAGGACTTCCGGGTCATCCGCTTCTGGAATAGCGACGTGCTGGAAAGGACCGACGGGGTGATCGCCGAAATTCAATCCGCGCTGCGCGCTTTCCCCCCACCCTCGGCGTCCGGCTGACCGCCGAACGCCTCGACCTCCCCCGCAAGGGGGGAGGTGATTATTGCCGCGAACCAACACCCCCTCCCCCCTTGCGGGGGAGGGATGGGGTGGGGGGCTTCGGTGTGCTCCGTGGTGAGTCACTTGGAGTCCATCATCTTCACGAACCGGTCGAAGAGGTGGTGGCTGTCCTGGGGGCCGGGCGAGGCTTCCGGGTGATGCTGGACGCTGAATACGGGCCTGCCGTCGAGGCGGATGCCTTCAATGGTGCCGTCGAACAGGGACGTGTGGGTCTCGACCACGCCGTCGGGGAGCGAATCCCGCACCACCACGAAGCCGTGGTTCTGGCTGGTGATCTCGACGCCGCCGGTTTCCAGGTCCTTCACCGGGTGATTGGCGCCCCGGTGGCCGTGATGCATTTTCTCCGTCCTGCATCCCAATGAAAGCGCCAGCATCTGATGGCCGAGGCAGATGCCGAACACCGGCGTGCCCGAGGCCACGACATCCTTAATCATGGGCACCGCGTAGTCGCCGGTGGCCGCCGGATCGCCCGGGCCGTTGGAGAGGAACACCCCGTCCGGCTCGTGGCCCAATACGTCCTCGGCGGTGGCGGTCGCCGGCACCACCGTGACGCGGCACCCGGCGGCGGCGAGGCAGCGGAGGATGTTGCGCTTGGCGCCGAAATCGACGGCGACCACGTGATGATCGGGCTTGTCCAGGGCGCCGTAGCCCCGGCCCAGCGCCCAGGTGCCCTCCTCCCACCGGTAGGTCTGGCCGCAGGTGACGGTCTTGGCGAGGTCCATGCCGTCGAGGCCGGGCCACGCCCGGGCTTCGGCGAGCGCCGCCGCCACGTCCAAGTCTCCGCCGTTCACCACCGTGCCGTTGATGAAGCCCGACTCCCGGATCTTGCGGGTCAGCGCCCGGGTATCGATCCCGGCGATGCCGGGGAGGCCGTGGGACTTGAGCCACTCGTCCAGATGACGGGTCGCCCGGAAGTTGGCGGGCCCGGTGATGCCGGCGCGGAGCACGCAGCCCCGGGCCGCCGGGGTCACGGTCTCGATGTCTTCCGGGTTGGTGCCCACGTTGCCGATATGGGGGAAGGTGAAGGTGATGATCTGCCCGGCGTAGGAGGGATCGGTGAGGATTTCCTGATAACCGGTGATCGAGGTGTTGAAGCACACCTCGCCGACGTTGGAGGTCTCGGCGCCGAGGCCGGTTCCCCAGAACACCGTGCCGTCGGAAAGAACCAATGCCGCATCGGCCCCATCGGGCGGTCCGGGGGGCGGACTTGTGCTGGTGGGCGCGCCGCTTCCTCGGGGCGCGGCGTGGCCGTCGGCGGGCGGCATTCTCGGGCGGCCTCTCTCGCGTCTCTGGGCTGGTCCGAAGCCGGAAACGGCAACGGAATCAGCGGTCTATCCATGGCTGTGGATCGGGCGGTCTGGCGGACCGGGCCCGGCGCCGGCTTGCCGGAAACGGGATATTGGGCGCCCCCGCCGTCACATCACGGCTGGAAGCGTTGCTTAAAGCATTGAAGTCATTGCCGTCAAGAAAAAAACGCCGAAAAAAACGTTTAATATCAATTAGTTATATTTTGCATGGGATTTGACTCCGGTTCCGCTTTTTGGCTAGTGTCTCGCCCTTCCGCAACGGCGAAAAGACTGCCCCATGCTCAGGGCCCGGATCAACGATACCCTCAAGGAGTCCATGAAATCGAAGGACGGGGTGGCGACCTCGACCTGCCGCCTGATCCTGGCGGCGCTCAAGGACCGTGACATCGCCGACCGGTCCAAGGGCAACCAGGAGGGGATCGGCGACGACGCCATCCTCGGCCTGCTGCAGAGCATGATCAAGCAGCGCCGGGAAGCCATCCAGCTCTACCGGGACGGCAACCGCGCCGAACTGGCCGAGAAGGAGCAGGCGGAAATCGACATCATCGAGCGGTTCCTCCCCGAGCAGCTCTCCGACGAGGCCATGGCCGAGGCCGTCCAGGGCGTCATCGACGAAACGGGCGCCGGCTCCATCAAGGAGATGGGCCGGGTGATGGGCGCGCTGAAGGAAAAATACGCCGGCCGGATGGACTTTGGCAAAGCCAGCGGCATCGTCAAGGACAAGCTGGGGTAGGGGCCTCTCTCCTCCCCCCTCACCCGCAAGCCGTCATCACCACGTGGATGGCCGGGTCTGGGCCCGGCCATGACGCGATAATTGTTATGCTATCGTCATGCCCGGACTTGATCCGGGCATCCATGCCTAGCGGCCCCCGGTACACGTGGATGGCCGGCCTACGCCGTCCGAAAGTCGGCTTCGGCCGACTGAAGGCCGGGTCCTTGCCCGGCCATGACGCTTTGGGGCGGGAGCGGTGCCCCTCACTGTCTCACCGTCTCTGTGGTTCAGGAATTGGAAATGTGGATACCCCGGACTTGCGCCGGGGTATGACGACACTTTGGGGTGAGGGGGTGATTCGGCGAATTCATGATCCGGCGATTTGCCGCCGCCCCCTGTGAATCGCAAGGAACACGGGGATAACTCGCAACTCGCGCGTACGCGGGGATTGGCGCCTGCTATAAAGCCGCCATGGCGTTTTCTCCTCACTTTCTGGACGAACTCAGGGCGCGGGTGGGCCTGGTCTCGGTGATCGGCAAGCGCGTCGCCCTGAAGCGCGCGGGCCGCGTACATAAGGGCCTGTGTCCGTTCCACAACGAAAAGACGCCGTCCTTCACGGTCAACGAGGAGAAGGGCTTTTATCACTGCTTCGGCTGCGAGGCCCACGGCAGCGTCTTCGACTTCGTCATGGAGACGGAAAACCTGTCGTTCCCCGAAGCGGTCGAGCGGCTGGCGGCGGAAGCCGGCATGGAAGTGCCGCGGGACTCGCCGGAGGAACGGGCCCGGAGCGAGCGCGCCAAGGGCCTCTACGACGTGCTGGAAGCCGCCGCGCTCTATTTCGAGAAGCAGCTCCGCATGCCCGAAGGCAAGCGGGCGCTGCAATATCTGCGGGACCGGGGCCTGACCGAGGAGACCATCAAGACCTACCGGCTGGGCTTCGCCCCCGACGGGCGGGGCGCGCTGAAGGCGGCGCTGACCAAGGACGGCACGCCGGACGGGAAGCTCCTGGAGGCCGGGCTGGTGGTGCAGCCGGACGATGATGACCGCCCGCCGTACGACCGGTTCCGGGGCCGGGTGATGTTCCCCATATTGGACGGCCGCGGCCGGGTGATCGCCTTCGGCGGGCGCATCCTCGATGCCGGTCCCGGCTCCAACGCGCCCAAATACCTGAACTCGCCCGAGACCCCGGTGTTCCAGAAGGGCCGGACACTGTACGGCCTCTATCAGGCCCGCGAGCACGCCCGGGACGACCCCATCGTCATCGTCGAAGGCTACACCGACGTGCTGGCGCTGCAGCAGGCCGGGTTCCGGACCGCCGTCGCGCCCTTGGGCACGGCGCTGACCGAGGACCAGATCAGGCTGGTCTGGCGGTTCTCCCGCGAGCCCATCCTGTGCTTCGACGGCGACAATGCGGGCGAGCGGGCGGCATCCCGGGCGGCGGAGCGGGCGCTGCCCATCCTCAATGCCGGGCACACATTGCGGTTCGCCTTCCTGCCCGCCGGTGAGGACCCGGACAGCCTGATCCGGACCCGGGGCCGGGACGCCATGGGAGACCTGCTGAACCGGGCGGTGCCCTTGTCGGAGGTCATCTGGCGCATGGAACGGGCGGGCAAGCCGTTGAACGACCCGGACGACCGGGCGTGGATCGAGAAAAAACTCAAGGATCAGGCGTTCAAGATCGCCGATGAGACGGTGCGGGGCCACTATCTCTCGACGTTCAAGGACCGCCTGTGGCGGGAAATGCGCAAATCCCGGCCGGCGACAGGGGCCGGCGGGGCGAAGCCTGCGTCAAAATCGGTGCAGATCGACGAAGCGGCGGGCGCCGGCGCCAAAATCGACCGGATTTCCCTCCGCGAACGCATTCTTCTGGTGGTTTTGATCGCTCATCCCGAGATGATGGACGACATCGGCGAACAGTTGGGAATCCTCGACTTTACGAGCCCGGAACTTGACAAACTGCGCCAAGAGGTCTTAAAGACCCTCGAACAGCGGTCCGACCTTGATTTTCAGGGTCTGCATGACCACTTATATCAGACCGGGTTTTCGACGCTTTTGGGCGGCCTTTTGAGCCGACAGGTATTAGACCACGCGACATTCGCCCGGCCGGACGTACCATTGGACATTGCCCGTAGAGGCTGGGACCAAGTGCTCAGGCTTTACCAGCGGGATCGGCTGCTGGCCGAGATCAAGGCAGTGGAAGAACGTCTCGGCAAAGAGCCGAATGGAGCGGACTTCCGGCGCCTCGTGGAATTGAAGAAGCAGCAGCAGGTCCAGGAAACCGATCAGTTGGACGCCGGTCCGGCTGAAACGGGTTCCGGCACGGCGGCATAAACCCAGCGGTATCGTCATTCATATAGGGCCGGGCCCGCGGGGCCGGCAGGGGAACACGCTCCGGGACTCCCGGGGCAAGAGGATAGAAAGCAAGCGGGGAAGTCATGGCAACTGCGGCAACCGCAACCAAGGAAAAAGCAGCTCCGGCAGGAGGTGAAAACCAGGAAGCGCCGCTTCTGGACACCATCAATGCCGAAGTGAAAAAGATGATCGCCAAGGGCAAGGAGCGGGGCTACGTCACCTATGACGAGCTCAACGCGGCGCTGCCCCAGGATCAGGTCTCGTCCGAGCAGATCGAGGACACCATGTCCATGCTCTCGGAGGCCGGGATCAACGTCATCGAGAACGAAGAGTCCGAAGAGTCCGACGACGACAAGTCCGAGAAGGAAAGCGAAAGCGCTTCGGGGAACGTCGACGAGAACGATCTCGGGCGCTCCGACGATCCGGTGCGCATGTATCTCCGCGAGATGGGCTCGGTGGAGCTCCTCTCCCGCGAGGGCGAGATCGCCATCGCCAAGCGCATCGAGGCCGGCCGCGAGATGATGATCGGCGGCATCTGCGAAAGCCCGATGACCATCCGGGCGCTGATCAACTGGCGCGACGCGCTGGATCAGGGCCTGATGCTGCTCCGCGACATTATCGATCTCGATGCCACCTTCTCCGGCCCCAAGGTCGACCATACGGCGCTGCCGGCCATGCCCACCGAGGCCGAGGCCGCCAAGCAGAAGGAAGGGGAAGAGGAGAAGAAGGCCGCCGCCGGGGAGAAACCGTCCAACGACGACGGCGCCGACGGCGGGAAGACCCCGCCGGACGGCGGCCGCGAGGACGACGACGATGACGACGAGAACACCGTCTCCCTCGCGGTGATGGAACAGACCCTGCTCCCCGACGTCCTGAAGCAGTTCCAGTCGGTGGAGCAGACCTACGCCAAGCTGCACCGGGCCCAGGACAAGCGCCTGACCGCCATCAAGAAGGGTGACAAGGTGACGCCGGCGGCGGAGAAGCGGATCAACACGCTGCGCGCCGAGCTGATCGGGCTGATGAAGGAGGTTCACCTCAACAACAGCCGCATCGAGTACCTGGTCAACCAGATGTACGACCTCAACCGCAAGCTCATCGGCTTCGAGGGCCGGCTCCTGCGGATGGCGCTCGCCGCCAAGGTCAACCGGGCCGACTTCCTCGAGCAGTATTACGGCAACGAGCTGGACCCCAACTGGGCGACCCGGGTCGGCCGGCTGACCGGCAAGGGCTGGAAGGACTACGTCAAGAAGAACCGCCCGGAGATCAAGGAAATCCGCGCCGAAATCGCCGAGATCGCCAACGAGGCGGGCCTGCCGATCTCCGAGTTCCGGCGCATCGTCGGGACGGTGCAGAAGGGCGAGCGGGAATCCGCCAAGGCCAAGAAGGAGATGATCGAGGCCAACCTGCGGCTGGTGATCTCCATCGCCAAGAAATACACCAACCGCGGACTGCAGTTCCTGGACCTGATCCAGGAGGGCAATATCGGCCTGATGAAGGCGGTCGACAAGTTCGAGTACCGCCGGGGCTACAAGTTCTCCACCTACGCCACCTGGTGGATCCGCCAGGCGATCACCCGCTCCATCGCCGACCAGGCGCGCACCATCCGTATCCCGGTGCACATGATCGAGACCATCAACAAGCTGGTCCGCACGTCCCGCCAGATGCTCCACGAGATCGGCCGCGAGCCGACCCCGGACGAGCTGGCGGTCAAACTGGGCATGCCGGTCGACAAGGTCCGCAAGGTGCTGAAGATCGCCAAGGAGCCGATCTCCCTCGAAACCCCCATCGGCGACGAGGAGGATTCCCATCTCGGCGACTTCATCGAGGACAAGAACGCCATCCAGCCGCTGGACGCGGCGATCCAGGGAAACCTCCGGGAGACCACCACCCGGGTGCTGGCCAGCCTGACGCCCCGCGAGGAGCGGGTGCTCCGCATGCGCTTCGGCATCGGTATGAACACCGACCACACCCTGGAAGAGGTGGGGCAGCAGTTCTCGGTCACCCGGGAACGGATCCGTCAGATCGAGGCCAAGGCGCTCAGGAAGCTCAAGCACCCCTCGCGCTCGCGCAAGCTCCGGAGCTTTTTGGATTATTAGGGTCCGGACTCGAACGGGAAAACGGCGCTTCCCTGCGGGAGCGCCGTTTTTGGTTGGCGAATTGGCCCGCCGATTATGTGGGACCGCCGGGTCCGTCGAGCGGACTTGGACGGATTTCGGGGGCGGCGCGGGTCCGGATGGCAATAGAATATGCCGGATGACGGTCGGCCGCCCGGTTCCTTCCCGCCGGGCGCCGAAACGGGGAGGACACGTCATGGATGATGCCATCGGCGGGAGCTGGTCGGGACGCAACCAGGACCGGCACGAGGATTTGCGCGACCTGATCGAGCGCATCGACCAAATGGGCGAACTCGAACGGGTCGAAGGCGCGGACTGGAACCTGGAAATGGGCACGCTGGCCGAAATGGTGTGCCAGGACTCGGCCGCCGGCAGGGCGCCGGCGCTGCTGTTCGAGAAAATCGAGGGATTCCCCGACGGCTTCCGGGTGCTGGCGGGCGCCGCCAACTCCATGCGCCGGCTGGCCTATATCCTCGGCTTCGACGAACCGAAGAATTCCCTCGACGTGGTCCAGGCGTGCCGCGACCGGCTGCGCACCGACTTCGAGCTGATCCCGCCCGAGGAACAGGACGGCGGGCCGGTCTTCGACAACATCGACCGGGACGACGAGGTCGACCTCTACAAGTTCCCGATCCCCTTCATCCACGAAGAAGACGGCGGGCGCTACATCGGCACCGACGACATGGTGATCACCCGCGACCCGGAGGAGGACTGGATCAACGCCGCCACCTACCGGGTGATGGTGCAGAACAAGAACACCTGCGGCATTTGGATGTCGCCCGGCAAGCACGGCCGGCTGATCCGCGAAAAGTACTTCGCCAAGGGCGAGCCCTGCCCGGTGGTGATCTGCTTCGGCCAGGACCCGTTGTTGTTCCTCGCCGCCCACAACGAGATCGACTGGGGCACCAACGAGATGCACTACGCCGGCGGCCACCGGGGTTTTCCGTTCGAAACCGTGAAGTCCGAAATCCACGGCCTGCCCATTCCGGCCCGCGCCGAAATCGCCATCGAAGGCGAGATCTACGGCGACGAACTGATGCCCGAGGGGCCGTTCGGCGAGTTCATGGGCTACTACGCCAGTGACAGGTCGGACGAGCCCTCCATCAAGGTCCGCCGGGTCTACTACCGCAACGACCCGATCATGTGCCTCGCCAATCCCGCGCGGCCGCCCAACAACTTCACCTACGCCCGCAGCGCCATGAAGGCGGCGATGATCTGGGACGAGGTGGAGAAAGCGGGGCTTCCCGGCGTCCAGGGCGTATGGTGCCACGAGGCCGGCGCCGGACGGCTGTTCAACGTCATCGCCATCAAGCAGCTCTATCCCGGCCATGTCAGCCAGGCCGGCATGCTGGCCGCCAATTGCCACGCCGGCAATTACGCCGGGCGCTGGGTGACCGTCGTCGACGAGGACATCGACCCCACCGACCTGTATGACGTGATCTGGGCCATGTCGACCCGCTGCGATCCGCCCAACGACATCGACTTCATCCGCCGCGCCTGGTCGACGCCGCTGGACCCGCTGCTGCAGGGGCCGCCCTACGAGAACAACCGGGCGATCGTCGACGCCTGCCGGCCGTGGGGGTGGAAGGACGATTTTCCGACCGTCGCCCAGGCGACGCCGGAGCTGAAAGCGAGGATGCGCGAGAAGTTCGCCGGCCTGTTCGACCGGATATAGGACGGCTCGGCTCGAAATGTACTAGAATTGCACCGCGTCCGGCAGGGGAGGCTGGCGATATGGCAAACGAATATGATCCCGATCTTCCATCGAACAAGCTGATTTTCGAGATCAGGCGCGACCCGGCCTTGTACACCGGCTTCGCCGACCGCATGGAAGACGTCATGGAGCAGTATGGATTGAGTGACGCCGAGCGGGCCGCCTGGCGCGCGGTCGACGTGGTGACGCTGGGTGAGATGGGGGTGCATTCCTATTTCCTGCCCCAGGTGACCCGTCTGGTGCACGGCTCGGCCGACAACGACAGCAAGAGCGACGCCGCCCAGGCCTACAGGAAGTCCTTCGGCGATAAAATCGTCGAACACAAAAAGCGGTCGTAGAGGAGGGAGAGATGGCGGAGATCGTATCGGTAATCGCGCTGGCCCATGCGCCCGGATGCACGGGCTGGCTCGGTTCGGCGCCGGAGGACGAGCAGGCCGAGATCGTCGGCGGCTATGCGAAGATGCGGGAACATCTCCAGGCCTCCAGGCCCGACGTGATCGTCGGCGTGGCCAATGACCACATGCTCAACCAGCCGCTCCACGACCCGCCCGATTTCTGCGTCGGCACGGCGGCCCGCTGGCGGGGCCCGGCCGAGTTCTTCAAGTCCTGGCTGGACCTGGACGGCTATGAGGTCGACGGGCATCCCGATGTCGCGCAGGCCCTGGTGACGGCGGGGGAGGCGGCCGGTCTGAGCCTCGACAGCCGGGACGATTTGTTGTTCGACGACAATTTTTCGGTGCCGCTCCACTACCTGACGCCCGACTATTCGGTGCCGCTGGTGCCGATCCACATGAACTGCATCAGCCCGCCGGTGCCGACCCCGGAAATCAGCGTCCACGCGGGCGAGGTGATCGCCAGGACGATCCGGGACGACCTGCCCGGCGGAATGCGGGTCGCGGTCATGGGGACCGGCGGCCTGTCCCACGAGCCGGGCGGCCCCCGCTACTTCACCCTCGACGAGGATTTCGACCGCTGGTTCATGGCGCTGCTCGAAGAGGGCGATCTCGGCAAGGTGTGCCGCGAGGCGACGGTGGAGAAGATGAACGCGGCCGGCGGCGGCGGCACCACGGAGCTGCTGGCCTGGATGGTCGCCATGGCGGCGGCCGGCGGGACCAGGGCCCGGTCCATCTTCTACGTTCCCTCCGCCGAGATGCGCTGCGGCATCGGCGGCACGGTGTGGGACACCATTCACTGATGGACGCCAAGGTGCGGGATAGGTTGTCCGGCAACCCGGTGCTCGGGCTTCTCTCCGAGACCCGGGCGGCGCTGGCGGTCGTCGACATGCAGGTGGATTTCTGCGCCGCCGACGGCTTCGTGGCGGGCCTGGGCCTGGACCCGGCGCCGTGCCGGGCCATCGTCCCGGCATTGCGGGGTCTCATCGACGGCGCCCGGGCGGGCGGCATACCGGTGCTGTGGATCTATGCCAACTACGACGATGCGCTGGTGCCGCCGACGTTCCTCCGGCGAAAGCGGGAGGCGGGAATTGAGCGGAGCTGCTGCGTGCCGGGGACGCAGGGCTATGAGCCCTTCGGGGTCGAGCCGGCAGGCGGCGAGCCCCAATTCGTCAAGCACAGCTATTCGGCGTTCACCAACCCGGACTTCGAGGCACACCTCCGGTCCCGGGGCATCGAGACCTTGATATTCGCCGGCGTCCAGACCAACGTCTGCGTCGAGGCCACGCTGCGCGAAGCCTATAACCGGGGCTTCCACGTGGCGGTCGCCGAGGACTGCGTCGCCTCCCATACCCCGGCCCTGCACGAGGCGACCCTGCAAAATACCCGGGCGCTGCTGGGCAAGGTCTGTCCGGCATCCGACATTCAGGCCGCCTTCCGGGCCGGGAAGCGGCAAACCGCATCAGCCGCGGAGAACCGGAATGGCGCCCGCTGAAACCGTCGAACGCCGCGAAATCCCGGACATGGGATTCGGCCCACCCAAGTGGCTTGGCGTCCCGCCGATCGCACCCTTAAAATAAGTGAAAACAAGACCCCCAAGGGTCAACGACACATCGAAACACGGAGGTTCAAATGATTAAGTCGCTACCCAAGCTCTCTCGCCGGACGGCCTTGGCCGTGTCGGCGGCCGGCGCCATCGCGTTCGGCGCCGGCCTGTTCGCCGGTTCGGCGCAGGCCGCCGACAAGGATCTCAAGATGGCGTTCTTCGCCAGCCCCAAACATCCGGTATGGGCGGGGATGATGACGCCCTGGGGCAAGACCCTGTCCGGCGCCGGCGTCGGCATCAACATCGTCGGCTTCCCCGGCGGGCAGATCGGCGGCAAACCCCCCGGCGCCTTCAAGCGCGTGGTCAACGGCATCGCCGACATCGAGTTCCATCTTCCGGGCTACACCTCGACGCTGTTCCCGCGCACCCTGGTGATGGAGATTCCGCTTCAGTACCCGGACTCCGTCGAAGCCACCAAGGCCATGTGGCGGATTTACAACAAGCACATCGCCGACGACTACAAGCGGGTGAAGCTGCTCGGCCTCTGGGGCACCGACGTGCCGGTGGTCATGACCAACAAGGTGGTCCGCACGCCCGATGACCTGAAGGGCCTCAAACTGCGCACCCCGTCCCGCAATCAGGCCGCGATCATCAAGGCGCTGGGGGCGATTCCGGTCGCCATGCCCATGCCGCAAACATACGGCGCGCTCGAAAAGGGCGTGGTTGACGGCGCCATCGTCGGTATTTCCACCGTCAAGAGCTTCAAGCTCGCCGAGGTGGTGAAACACTACATCGTCGATCTGCCCATGGGCTACTCGCCGCAGATCATCGCCATGAACCGGGCCGCCTACGACAAGCTCAGCCCGGCGCAGAAGGCGGTGATCGACAAGAACAGCGGTCTCGAGTTCAGCCTCGTCGGCGCCCGGTCCTATGAAGGCGCCCGCGCCGGCGGCATCAAGACCATTACCGACCGGCCCGACACCTCGATCACCAAGTTGACCGATGCCGAGAAGGCGAAGTGGGTTGAACGGCTCCAGGCCGCCAAGACCCAATGGATCAAGGATTTCGAGGGCCAGGGTCTGCCCTACGGCCAGATTGTCTCTGACTACACCGGCAAATCGTCATAGGCGATCCAGGCACCATGCTCGTCCGCGCCACTCGGCTGGTCGTTACGGCGGCGGCATTCATCGCGGGATTCATCCTCATCGCGTTGATGCTGCTGACCACAGCCGACGTGGCCGGACGATATTTTTTCAACAGCCCCATCACCGGCGTCTTCGACATCACCCACTTCGCCGTGCTGGTGATGGTGTTTCTGGGGCTTGCCTATTGCGGCTTTCACAACGGGCACGTTGCCATCGACATCTTCTATAACAAGATGGGGCGGGGCGTTCAGGGCCTCCTCAACCGCTTCATCAGCCTGGCGGGCGGCTTGTTCTTTCTGGTCATCGCCTGGCGGACCCTGGTGCAGTCCGTCGATGTGCGGGAGTTCAACGAAGCGTCCCAACTGGTGCTGATCCCGTTCTATCCGTTCTATTACGTCCTCGCTTTCGGCGCGGCGCTGTTCGCCTTCGTCATGATCCTGCGGATATTCTTCCCGGCCGAGGAGAAGCCCGACACGCCCGGCGGAGAGTGACGTGAGCGCCACCGCCATCGGCCTCTATACCCTCGGGGGCTTGTTCGTCCTCATCTTCATGCGGTTTCCCATCGGCATCGCGCTGGGGATCGCCGGCACATTCGGCTATTTGTGGCTTAACGGCGTCGATGCCACCTTGGCGCTCCTCGGCACCATCCCCTTCGAGATTTCCTACAATTACGATCTCAGTATCATCGCGCTGTTCGTACTGATGGGAAATTTCGCCATGGTGTCCGGCATGAGCCGCGAGCTGTACGACATGGCCCGCTCGCTGGTCGGCCATTGGCCGGGCGGTCTGGCGTCCGCGACCATCGTCGGCTGCGCGGGCTTTGCGGCGGTGTCGGGCTCCAGCCTCGCCTCCGCCGTCACCATGGGACGGGTCTCGCTCCCCGAAATGAAGCGCTATGAGTATCATCCGAGGCTGGCGACCGGCTGCGTCGCCGCCGGCGGCACCCTCGGAATCCTCATCCCGCCGAGCACCGGGTTCATCATCTATGCCCTGCTGACGGAGGAGTCCATCGGGCAATTGTTTTTGGCGGGCGTGCTGCCGGGCATTCTGCTCACCGGTCTTTTCATGCTGACCATCTACATCCTCACCCGCTTCAATCCGGCCATCGGGCCGCGGGCCGACCGCCAGAGCTGGCGGGAACGGATGTCTTCGGTCGCCAGCGCGTCGGCGCTGATGGTCATCGTCATCGTCGTGCTCGGCGGAATCTACCTTGGCGTATTTACGCCGGTGGAAGCGGCGGCGGTCGGCGCGTTCTTCACCTTCATGCTGATGGTGGTGCGCGGCCGTGCCAATCCGGAAATGATCAAGTTCTGCGTGCTGGAGACCATCAAGACCTTCGCCATGGTCTACCTGATCCTGATCGGCGCCTTCATCTTCAACCCGTTCCTCGCCGTGACCCAGCTGCCTTCCGATCTCGCCCAGATGGTGGAAGGACTGAGCCTCGCGCCGACCACCGTGCTGATCATGATCATCCTCGGCTACATCGTGCTCGGCACCTTCCTCGAAGGGTTCGCCATCATGGTGCTGACCATCCCCATCGTTTTCCCGATGATCGTCGATATGGGCTTCGATCCCATCTGGTTCGGGGTGCTCCTCGTGGTCGTGCTGGAGATGAGTTTGATCAGCCCGCCCCTGGGCCTGAACGTCTTCGTCGTGAAGGGGATCGCCGAGGGCGTGCCCATGGGGGAGATATTCCGCGGGGTGATGCCCTTCTGGGGCGCGATGCTGGTGTGCACGGCGCTGCTTATCCTCTTTCCCCCGATCGCGCTGATCCTGCCGGAGACGATGATCAGGTGACGGCTGGGCGTGATGCGCGCCCGCACCGGCGGCGCCAGCGGCCTTGCGCTTTGTTGGCCGGGCGCGCTTGGTATATGCTCCGCCATCACGGTGGGGCCTGTAGCTCAATTGGTTAGAGCCGGCCGCTCATAACGGTCTGGTTGTAGGTTCGAGTCCTGCCAGGCCCACCACTTTTTTCCATGCGAACCGACGACCTTAGTCCCCGTATCGAGACGCCGGGCGGCCGGTAAATCCGGCCGGCGGATCGATCCCAAGTGGTCCGTCAGTCAGGCCTCGCGGCAATGCGGGCAGAGCCCGCTGATCTCCACGGTATGGTTCCGGCAGACGAAGCCCTCGGCCGCCGCGCCGCGCTCGATCGCGCGTTCGATGTCGGGATCGTTGAGTTCGGCCGCCGAGCCGCAGGCGGTGCACAGCAGGAACTGCCCCGCATGCGGACGGCCGGGACTGGCGCAGCCGACGAACGCGTTCAGCGACGACAGCCGGTGCACCAGCCCCTGGGTGAGCAGGAACTCGAGCGCGCGATAGACCGTGGGTGGCGCCGGGGAATACCCCTCGTTCGAAAGCACTTCCAGGATGGCGTAGGCGCCGAGCGGACGGTGGCCCTGCCAGATGATTTCCAGCACACGCCGGCGTACCGGCGTGAGCCGCACCCCGCGTTCGCCGCAAACCGCAATCGCGTCCTCCAGCGCGACCGCCACGCAATCTCCGTGATCGTGCTGATCGGGGAGGAACCCGCCATTCCGTTCCTGAAGGCTGTTCATGACATTGGTTCTCCGGTGTCGACCGGTTCGGCGGCACGCCCAGGGAACTCTGAAACTAAACCACCTCGCTCCCGCGGGCAAGATGGCCGGATACCGCTCTGGCGGCCCGACGGGTCCTCCCGCCCGGGCGGCGGGGTCAGTCGTGATCGAGCTTCCCGGCGGCGGGTTGAACGGCGACATCCAGGGCGTTGAGGAACGCCCGGCCGATCAACTCCAGATTCCGCACCAGTTCGATGCGCGCCGCGGCGCCGGACAGTTCTTCCGCGGACAGGATATGACCGATGAGCCCGCAGCCGTCCGCCAGGGTGACGATCACGATATCTCTCGGGTTCGGGATCGTGTCGCTCAGCAGCGTCTCCCGAATCCGCCGAATCAGATCGCGCTCCGCTTCTTCGTCGGCAAGCGGGTAATGCCGCGCTCCGAATATCCGCAGGATGCGGTCGTCGCTCAATCGCAGGACGCCGCTGTCGACCAGCCGCGCCAGGGCCGTTTCCCGGATTTCGTCGGCATGGTGGGTCGCGTGCTCCACCCAGTAGAGGGCGTCGTGCTCCCGGCCCGTTTGCGCGATCTCGGAGAGCATGGGATCGAGCAGCGCATCCCCCACCGGGGACGAGTCGATCAGGAACAGCCGCCGGGCGTCGGTGTCGATGCGATTCTCCAGCGCCAGATCCATCAGCACCGAGGCGCCCAGGGCGTAGCGGGCCAGCCATTCCGGGGCCCGCGACAGCGCCCCGTCCTCGTCGCGCAGCAGGAGCAGAAACTCTTCGGCGATTCTCATCATCCGGCACCTTGAACGAATACCGCCGACAAGAGGTAGTATATCGCCACCGCCAGCACCGCGCCCACGGGAAGCGTGACGATCCAGGACACCAAGATGGTGCGGACCACGCCGAAGTCGAGGGCGCCCATGCCCCGGGCGAGGCCGACTCCCATCACGGCGCCCACCAGCGTCTGGGTGGTCGAGACGGGAAGCCCGGTGCCGCTTGCCACGACGACCGTCGACGCGGCGGCGAATTCGGCGGCGAATCCGCGGCTCGGCGTAAGCTCGGTGATCTTCCTCCCGATCGTCGCCATGACCCGGTAGCCGAAGGTCGCCAGGCCGATCACGATACCCGCCGCGCCGATCAGCAGGATCCACACCGGCACCGCCGACTTGGCCGCGACCCCGCCCGTGGTCACCACGCCGACGATCGCGGCGACGGGTCCGATCGCATTGGCGACGTCGTTCGAACCGTGGGCGAAGGCCATGCCCGACGCGGTGACGATCATGAGGATGCCGAACACCTTCTCGACATCGGTGAAGCGCGATTGCCCCCCGGTGGAGGATTCGAGGCTCTCGAAGCTCAACCTGTTGATGACCAGACGGCTGGCGACGGCCACCGCGGCGGCCGCGGCCACCGAATACAGGAGCGCCATCGGCATGCTCAGATCCATGCCGACATGCTTCAACCCCTTCACGAAGGTCACCGAAGCGGTTACGAACACCGCGGCGAATATGTAGACGGGCACGTAGCGGCGCGCATTCGCGGCCGGATCGTCCCTGTTGAAGATCAGCCACTGCACGCTCAACACCAGGAGAAACGCGATCACGCCGGCGAGAACCGGGGTGACCACCCAGCTTGCGGCGATCGTGGCCACGTCCCACCAGTGGACGGCGTCGAAGCCGATCGCGACGACGGCAAAACCGATGATGGCTCCGACGATCGAATGCGTGGTCGATACGGGCCAGCCGAATCTGGAAGCGATAGTGAGCCAGACGGCGGCGGCCAGGAGAGCCGACAGCATGCCGATGACGAGCAGGTCGGGATCGTGCTCCAGGGCCTCGGCGTCGATGATGCCCTTGCGGATCGTCGAGGTGACCTCGCCGCCGGCCAGAAACGCCCCGAGGAATTCGAACACGCCGGCGATCACGATGGCGACGCCGACGGTGATGGCTCCCGAACCGACCGACGTGCCCATCGAATTCGCAACGTCGTTCGCGCCGATCGCCCAGGCCATGTACAGACCGGCGCAGATCGCCGCGACGAGAATAATGGTGAGATTCGCTGCCAAGGAAAGTGAATTCCCAAGTGTGAAAGTAATGGAGCAGAGATCGTTCGGGAGTGTCAAGCGGCCAGCCAATGGCCGTTAGTTGGAGCGTTCCCGTAACCACTCGTCGGCGCCCTGCCTACGAATCGAATCGTGACGCACCGGGGAACGCGGTAAGGCTTCCAGGCCGTCCTGCGCGCGCGGGAACCGGCAAAACCAATTGGTATTGAGAACGACAATTATAGTATAACGTTATATTGAAATCATGGCGCCGCTGGTTCCGACATCCGATAGTTGGAACGCGCGGCGCCGGACATCCAAGGAGGACGGACGTGGACTTCATCCGCAAGACACTGATTTTCGCTGCGCTGTGCGTGCCGCTGGCACCGCATGGGCTGAGCGCGCAGACCCCTGATGTCGTGGTCAGCCTCAAGCCGATCCATTCCCTCGTCGCCGGGGTGATGGGCGACGCCGGAAAACCCCGGCTTCTGCTCAAGGGCAGCGCATCGCCCCACACCTATCAGATGCGCCCGTCCGATGCCCGGGCTCTCACCGAGGCCGATCTGATCGTGTGGGTCGGCGAGGCGATGGAGACCTTCCTCCATCGTGCGGTCGAGAATCTCGGCGCCCGGTCCAGGGTCGTGACCCTGCACGAGGTGCCCGGAATACGCCTGCTGCGCAACCGCGAAGGGGGGATATGGGAAGAGGACCACCATGACGAGGAGCCCCATGTCGACGAGCACGAAGACCACGGTCATGAGCATGGCGAGTTCAACATGCATATCTGGCTCGATCCCGCCAATGCCGGCCGGATCGTCGATGAGGTCGCGGCGGCGCTGACATTTCTCGACCCCGCCCGCTCCGCGATCTGGCGCGCCAATGCCGCGGCGACGCGCAAGCGGATTGTCGACCTGCACGCCTCCCTTCAGGCCCGCCTGACGCCGGTACGCGGACACGCCTTCGTGGTGTTTCACGACGCCTACCAGTATTTCGAGCGCGCCTACGGATTGAACAGCAAGGGCGCGGTCGCGGTCGACCCGGCGCGGGCGCCGAGCGCCAAGCGGCTCGTCGAGCTGCGCGCCGCGCTCGCCGAGCACAAGATCCGCTGCGTGTTCACCGAACCGCAGTTCGAGCCCGATCTGGTCCGCACGGTGATCGAGGGCAGCGACGTGGGGACCGCGGTACTCGACCCGATCGGCGCCGACACGAAGCCCGGTCCGGACGCCTGGATGGAGATCATGCGCGGCCTGAGCGACTCGATGGCAGGCTGTCTCGGCAGGAATTGACCGGCGCCCCGATTGCCGCGCGCACGTCCCGCCGCAAAGGGCATGGTCACGGCAGGTTCCCGAATGACAGGTGCACCCTCCCGCGATCCGTCCGAGGCCGCCCCCCTCGTCGAGGCGCGCGGCGTTAGCCTGCGCTTCGGCCGGCGGAGCGTGCTCGACGCCGTGGATATCGCTGTCCGCGCCGGGGAAATCGTCACCCTGATTGGGCTGAACGGCGCCGGCAAGTCGACGCTCATCCGCGTGATCCTGGGCATCCTGGAACCCGATAGCGGTGAGGTGCTGCAGAGCCCCGGCCTGCGCGTCGGCTACGTGCCGCAGCACATGCAGCGCGATCCCGTTATGCCGATCACGGTGGAACGTTTCATGACGCTCGGCTCACCCGCCCCCCGCAAAGCGCTCCAACGCGTGCTCGACGAGGTCGGCGGCGATCCCATCCTGGGCCATCCCCTGGCCGAGATTTCCGGCGGGGAGATGCAGCGCGTGCTGCTGGCGCGGGCGTTGCTGCGCGAGCCCCAACTCCTGGTGCTCGACGAGCCGCTGGCGGGGGTGGACGTCACCAGCCAAAGCGACCTCTACCGGCTCATCGCCGATATCCGTGACCGGCGCGGCTTCGGGGTTCTCCTGGTCTCGCACGATCTTCACCTGGTGATGGCCGCGACCGACACCGTGGTCTGCCTCAACCGGCATGTGTGCTGCACCGGGCGGCCGCAGGCGGTTCTGCGGCACCCCGAGTTCATCTCCCTGTTCGGACAGCATTTGTCGGAGACGTTCGCCGTGTATCAGCATGCCCACGACCATCGTCACGACGCGCTGGGCGAGCCGCTCTCGATCGAGGCGGACCCACCGGAGCAGGCACGGCCGGCCGGCCGGCATCGGTGATGGAGGATTTCGTCCTGCGCGCCCTTGGCGGCGGGATCGGGGCGGCGCTCGCCGCCGGACCGGTCGGGTGTTTCGTGGTGTGGCGGCGCATGGCGTATTTCGGCACCGCGCTCGCGCATGCGGTGCTGCTCGGGGTCGCGCTCGGATTCCTGCTCCAGATCGAGCCGATCGTCGCGGTCTTCGCCATATGCCTCCTGCTCGCGGTCTGTCTCCTCCTGCTGGAGCGCCAGCGGGTCATTTCCGTCGACGCCCTGCTCGGGGTTCTGGCGCATGCGGTGTTCGCGGCCGGGCTGGTCGTCGTCGCGTTCATGGAACGGGTGCGAGTCGATCTGATCGGTTATCTGTTCGGCGATATTCTGTCGGTCGGTGTCGTCGATCTCTGGCTGATCTTCGGCACCGCGGCCGTGGTTACGGCGGCGCTTGCCTGGCAATGGAGCAACCTTCTCGCCGTTACCCTCAACCAGGATCTCGCGGCGGCGGAGGGCGTGCCGGTAGAGCGGATTCGTTTCTTGTTCCTGTTCCTGCTCGCCGGGGTTATCGCGGTCGGAATGAAGATCGTCGGCATGCTGCTGGTCGTGGCGCTGGTCATCGTCCCCGCCGCCGCGGCGCGCCGCATGGCGGCGACGCCCGAGCAGATGGCGGTGGCGTCGACGGCGATCGGAATCGCTTCGGTCGCCGCCGGTCTGTTCGTCTCGCTCCTCTGGGACATTCCCGCGGGGCCGGCGATCGTGCTGGTGGCGAGCGGAATCTTCGCCGCCAGCCTGCTGATCCCGGTTCGGGGACCATCCCGCGAGGACGGCTAACCCTCCGCGAGCGCCGACTGCCGCATCGTTCTCAGAAGAAGACCACCAGCAAGGCAATCCCGGCCATGCCGCCGAGGATGAAGCAGGCGGCGCTGACGATGCCGGTCAGGGTGGCCCAGTCGGCGGTGCGCCAGGTGCGGCCCTCGACATTGAACATGACCTCGGACCGGTCGCCCTCGCCGTCGGTGAAGCGCTTGAGGGCGGTCTCGCTTCCGTGCGCCTCCCTGACGGAGACGATGGTGACCAGGAACATGGTCAGCGCGGAGGTCAGAATGCCCACGCCGAACACCAGCACGGTCGCCAGTGCGAACCAGTGAAACACCCCTTCGTCCCCGCCGGTCACGGCAGTGCTCATGAAGCCGATGATGAGCGCGGTGCCGCCGGCATTGCCGAACAACAGCAGTCGTGTCGATTCGAGGAGCATCCGGAACATGATGTTCCGGCGCATGGACACGACCTTGTAGCCCTCCCGCAGCCATTCCTCGCTGGTTTCTTCCCGTTCGAATTCATCGATCTTCTTCACTGTCCGATTACCTTTTCAGGGGGTCTGCCCCCGGAATTGATGAGCCTTACATATGTCGATCCGGCGTTGCCGCCGGGCTCGAAGGAAATTCTCCAATCGTCGATAAAGACGGGATTCGCGCTCAGCGCGGCCGTCAGAAACTCTTTCCGGGTCGGTTCGTTCGGAAGGCGTGCGAGCACCTCGACGACGAAACGTCCCAGAATGTAGCCTTCGAGACAGAACTTGTCCGGCACGAGGCGGGCGGCCTCCGACCCGGTCTTCCTGTACTCGGCAAGTGCGGAACGGAATCGCCGGACCAATGCGATGCTTTCATCCTCGACGTCGGGGAGAACCCTGGATATGAGGGCGGGCTCCGCGGTGCTCTCGACCGCGGCCCGCAGACGCTTCACGCTGACGGTGGACAAGAGCGCCGCGACCCACTTTTGGCCGAGCACCCGCGCCGCATTGATGGCGTCGCCGGCGACACCCGTGGTCGTGGCCAGCATCACCGCGTCCAGGTCCGCCCGTTCCATGTTGAACACGGCTCCATGAATGCCGTGGGTGTGCCGCGAATATGTCGACTTGGCGAGTACCGGCAGGCCGCGTTCCGCGAGCGCGGTCCGGTAGCTTCTGAGCACGGAACGTCCGAACGAATCTTCCTGGTAGATGATGCCGAAGCGTTTCGCTCCCAATTCGCCGGCCATGTAGAAAACCAGTTGCCGCGTTTCCTCCTCGTACCCGGTCCGCAGATTCACCACGTTCGGGAACCGGTCGGCGTCGCGCAGGAAATCGGCGCCCGTCAGAATGCCCACGAAAGGCGTTTTCGCCTGGCGAAGTATGGGCGCAATGCGTCTCGCCGTCGGCGTGCCGATGCCGCCGATAACGGCGAAAACCTCGTTGGAAGCGACCAACTTCTCCGCGTTGGCCGCGGCGGTCTCCGGTTCGTAGCCATCGTCCACCGATCGGAGACCGAGCGTCCGTCCCCGTACGCCGCCCTCCCGATTGCGCTCGTGGAAGGCGGCCAGGATACCCCCGCGATATTGCAGGCCAGATTGCCCGCAAAAGCCCGAGAAACAGGCAATCTGGCCGAAAACGACCGCGTCCGCGGTGACGCCGGGCTGGTTCGAATTCGCTTGGGCCCAACTCGCGGAGCATACGAAAAAGACGAGAGCGAACGTCGAGATGGAACTACTTGGCGCTCGCATCCGTCATACCCGGTTTCGCCGCCGCGCTCTCCTCGTTCCCCGCCTTCCCCGGTTTCTCGTGCTTCGCCTTCGTCCCTTTCGCCGATTGCGTTTTCGTCGCCTTTTCCGATTTCTCCTTGGCCCGCTTCACATGCCCGGGTTGCGCCGGCCCGCTCTCGTCCCCTTCGTCCGGGATCACGGTCGTCCGCTCGACCAGCGGTTTCTCGTTCCGCTCCGCGGCCGTTGCGACGCCGGTCGGCGCGACGTGGCGGTGACTGAAGATGGACAGATCGTCGAAAATCAGGGAACGCAGCTTGGCCGTGCTCAGGTGGTGGCGCTCTCCGCGGGTTGCATGGAAGCGCCCGTCCATCAGGAAGCGGTCGGAATCGACGTTCTCGAGGCCGTGGCCGCTCCCTTCGCTGACCGTGGACAGGGTGCGTCTCGCGCCGGCGAGGTTCTGCGTCCCCGGCGCGGCCGTGGACGCGGCGACGGGTGCGCGGCCCACGCCGGGCACGAAGCCTTCGACCATGTTGACGTCTATGGAAGAGGCGTCGCCCGGATTGACCGTCGACAGCGTGGCTTCACGGAAAATGTTTCGCATGCGCTGCCAATACCGCGTCACCGTGACCGAGGACGGCTGGCTCCGGTAGACCACCAGCAGGTCGGCGAAGATCTTGGCGCTGCTCTCGGCTTGAAGCCGGCGTTCGCGCGCCCTTGCCTTGGCGTTCATGACGACCGCCTCCGCCTGGCCCCGGCTGCGGGCCAGAAGTTTTTCCATCCGGCGGTTGGCGTCGCTGACGGATTGAATGCCTTCGGCGATCGCGTCGCTCACGTCCCTGAACGCGGCGACGGTTTCCTCGATGGGACGCACATCCACGATGTTGAGCGCCAGCAATTCGATGCCGATATCGTGGTCCTTCAGATAGGCGGACGTGTCCTCGAACAGGAGCGTCTGGATGATCTCCCGGTTGGTGGTGAAAATGAGATCGATGAAGTGCTTTCCCATGATCTCGATCAGGCGTTCGCGCACCAGGAGCGTCAGAACGGCCTCCGGATCAGCGGTGGCGTAAAGGAAGTTCTTCAGGTTTCCGATCCTGTATTGCAGCGCCACGTCCGCTTCGAACAGGTTTACATCGCCGGAGAGAATTGAGAACGAGACCTTGCCCGTCCCGTCGCGGGTAGCCACGTCGCGCCGCGTGATGCGCGTGACCTTGCGCACATGGGCCCGTTCGACATACGGAAAAGCGTAGTGGATGCCGGGCAGGATTTTCGGATCGACCACCTTGCCGAAGCGCGTCAGCACCGCTTGCTCTTCCTTCTTTACCACGTAAACGCCGTCCGCCAGGAACGTCAGCACGACGACCGCCGCGAGCGCGGCGATCAGAACCGTCGAGCGGTCGCGCATATAGTCGAAAACCGCGTGGATGATGCGCGTGCTGGGCGCCGGCGCTTCGGGAGCGTCCGCCATGGCTCGCTCCCTATTCCTGCGCCTGCGTCGGCGCCGGCGGCTTCGGAATCTCCTTGCCGTCCAGATACTTGAACAGCTCGTTGTCGGCCGGCAGCATCAGCGTGGTGTTCTTGTCGATGATCGTGTCGTAGCTGTCGAGCGCCCGGATGAACTTGTAGAACTCCGGGTCGTCGCGGTACGCGGCGGCCAGCGTCTCCAGCGCATCGGCTTCCGCCTTGCCCAGGATGGCGGTGGCTTCGGCGTGGGCCGTCGCCATGATCTTTTCGTGCTCGTTGATGGCGAACGCCTCGATGCCTATCGCCCGCTCCTCGCCCTCGCTGCGGTAGCGGGCGGCGATACGGGCGCGTTCGGAGATCATCCGCTGGATTACACTGGGGCGGTTCGCCGCGGGCAGGGTGTATTCGACCAGACCCGCCCTGACGACCTCGATCCCGTAATCCTCCGCCGCGACGGGTTTGATCTGATCGAGGATTTCGCCGGACGCCTTGGTGATGTCCTGGTGCTGGAGCCCGAGGCTTACGAAGGCGTCCCTCGACTTGTTGCTGACCACGATGCCGACGCTCGCCCTGTACAGATCGCCCAGCCGCTTCACCGCGTTGGCTTCGGTGCGGATTGCCTCGACGTAGCGGATGGGATCCGAGATGCGCCACAGCAGGTAGCCGTCCACCAGAACGTTCTTCTGGTCCTCGGTGATCAGCTCCTGCTTCAGGTTCATCAGCGGCCGCACCCGCCGGTCCACCTTGTAGACGACCGAGATGGGCGTCGGCAGCTTGAAGTGCAGCCCGGGTTGCTTCACCGGCGGCACGATTTTGCCGAAATTGGTCAGGACGCCCTGTTCGGACTCATCGATCACGTAGTGGACGTCCCACGCGACGACGGCCGCGAATACGACCGCGAGCGTGGTCCATATAGTCCTGCGTCTAGTCATGGCTGCCTCCGGCGGCTCCGGCCGCGTGCTTGTCGCCGCCCGAATGGGCGGAATGGCCGGGTTGCGGTCCGGCGGCGGCGCCGAGCGACCTCTTCCACAGCGCTACCCTGTTCAGCGTGTCCTGATTCGGGACGATGATCTTGCTGCGGCCCGAGAGCGACGTTTCCAGCTTTTCGCGCCACAGCATGTTGTGAAGGACTTCCGGCGATTCCCGGACGGCGCCGGCGACCATGCGGATGGCGTCGCTTTCGGCCGCGGAGGTGATGACGCGCCGCGCCGCTTCGCCTTTGGCCTGCTGGACTTCGTACTCCGCATTGCCGTGCGCGCGGGGGATCAGCGACACCGTAAGGCGCTGCGCGTTGACGATGATGCGCTCCCTGTCGTCCTGGGAGCTCGAAACCTCCCGGAACGCGCCCATCGCGCCGCCGACGGGACTTACGGAGAGCAGGTTCACCTTCACCAGATCGATGGCGTCGAGCAGCGCGCTGTCCCCGCCCGGGAGGCGATTCTCGAATACCTCCTCGATGTGATTCTGAAGCAGCGCGCGTTCGACGTTCAGCAGGTTGTCCAGCGTGCGCCCCGCGACGAACTTGCGCAACTCCTTGCGGATATTGTTGCCGATGGCCTGCTCCGGGTTCGCCACCCGGTAGTGATAGACGTAGGGGTCGCTGACCCGGTACTGCACGTTCAGCGACATCGACATCAGGTTGATGTCGCCGGTGAGATACTCGCCCGTCGTGCCGCTGGTCACGGACTTCACCTCCCGGACCGGCCATTTGTCCGCCCGCGCGAACGGCCAGGGCGCAAGATAGTGAAGGCCCGGCGGCAGGTCCCGCCATGCCACCGCGCCGAACAGGCGCCCGTAGCCAACCTCGCCCGGCCGTACGACCGTGAAGCCGCTCAATAGAAACGCGGCGGCGACGAACAGCCAGACGGTCGCCCCGGCGGGCGTAAGGGGGCGCAGCAAACCCTTCAGCGGCGCATCGCCGGTCATGCGCGCCCACCATCCCTTCGTCGGCCCCGATAGCGGCCGGAGGTTCATGAGCAGGTCCTGGTAGCCGCTCTTCAGCGCCCCCGCGCGGAAGCGCCAGAACATGAGCGCGAAGAGGCCGAGCGCGCCGGTCCACTGGATCGCCGCCAGCGCCGGCGAGTCCGACGCGTCGAGATTGACCGCGAGCGACAGGCCGAAGGCGAGCATCAGGAGATCGACGGCGATGCCGAGAGCCACCGTCACGACGATGACCGAGCCGACATAGACCGAAGCGAATCGCGCGCCGAACTGGCTGGCGATGATCGCGATCGTCCCGGTATTGGTTGCGGGCCCCGTCATCAGGAACACGAGCGCCGCCCCCGGGCTGAATCCCTTGGCGACGAGAGCCGCGGCGATCGGCGTACTCGCCGAGGCGCAGATGTAGAGCGGAACCCCCACCAGCACCATGACGGGATAGGCCAGCCAGCGGGCGTACTCGTGGGCCATGAGGTTGTCGGGAATGGCGAGGAAGATCACCCCGCCCAGGATCACGCCGACCAGCAGGGCGAACAGGATGTCGTCGGCCACCTCGACGAAGCCGTAGCGCAGGATGTGCTTGCAGACGGTGGTGAAGGAGAGGCCGCTGAGGTCCCGTCCGTCATCGTCCTCCGGCGCCGCCGCGGGTTCGGGAATGGAGAGAAACTCGCGGTAGAAATCCGGCTTGATCCACGTCATGGACCGCGCCTGGCCGATGCCCTGGTTGAGGCGGCTGAGCCATGTGACGAAAAACGCCCTGAGGGTGGCCGGGCTGATGTAGCAGTCGTCGTCGCCCGGTATCAGCGTTTTGTGGCTGTGGTCATGGCCATGATCGTGATCGTGATGATCGTGGCCGTGATGATCGTGGCCGTGACCGTCGGCGACGGGCTCGGGTTCGACCGCATCGCCGTCCCGGATCATCCCGATGCAGAAGATCCCGGCCATCACGCCGGTGATGAAACTGATGACCGGCCGGACCACGGCAGCCACCGGCCCGAAAAAGGCGTTGGTGACCAGGATCGAATCGGCACCGGTCTCGGGCGCCGTGATCAGGAACGACATGCATGCCGAGCGCGACGCCCCCTTGCGCCGCATTTCCGCCACCACCGGAACCACGGAACAACTGCAAAGCGGCATCGGCACGCCGATCGCCGCGCTGGAGGAGACGGATTTGAGACTGTCCCGGCGCAGCCACCGCAAGACGGCATCCCGCGAGATGAAAACATGGATCAACCCGGCCAGGAAAAGGCCGAGCAACAGCATCGGTCCCAACAGTAGAAACGAATTCCACAGGAAATCGAGGAAAAGAATCAGTTGATTCATGGCGCTTTCTTCGTTGCCCGTTGCAAGCCGGGGAATATCGCCACTTTACCGACTCCAGCCCAATCCCGTTCGCGGGGCGTCCCGTTTATCGGAAAACTTTCGGGAATATACGTTTGATGATTGACGACCTCAACTGAAAATAGACGTCCTTAATGTTTTCTAACGAAATAGTATACTATTACATTTAGGGCGCCTCATCGGCTCCGCCAGTGATCGGCCGGTGGCTGCGATGCTGCCCCGGGGCGGCTGCCAAATTCGGCCATCAATCGTTGATTAGGGCAGCCGTACCCGGGTGATTAAATTTCAAGCGATCTCCCACAACCCGGAGCCCGCATTTTGGCGGCACTTCGGCAACGACGTTCGAAAAACCGCCGTTCCGTCCCGCCAAGTCCCACTTAAATCAGGGAAATCCACCGGAGACGGGTTCGCATCAGACGGCACCCGCCACCACTCTTTCTCGACCGTTTCCCGCCACCAATCCATGGGGCGCGGGTGTGTTCCGGTGTCCGGGTCTGCGCGCTCTCGCCAGCCAAACCTTCTCCGGCCAATAACTTTCACCGTAGATCAAATATTTCGAGTCATCGATACGTGCGATCGGGTTCCGTACAGCCGACCGCCGGCCCCCACCGACCATGGTTGACAAGCATGGACAATCAACGTGAGCACAATCTCCTCGATGGAACCAACAAAATTGCAGTAAGGAATATTCGTCCGCGACGGCCCCCGCGCGGTCTAGGTTCCCGACAGCAAGTCAGTCCGACGTTGCCAGTTTCACGTGATCGCCGATTTCTCTCGGGATATTCAGAAATTTGTTGATTTAATGAGACGGCCGGTCTAATTGATCCGCCATGGTTATCGAAATGACCAAGCCCCGTCCACGTGGCAGGCCCCGCAGAGATCCCCTGGAAGCGAAGGCGATGCGCGAGTCTCTCGTCCGGGCCGGCGTCGCATTTCTTACGGAGAAGGGATTTGCGTCAACGGGTTTGGACGAGATTTTGAAAAGTGTGAATGTACCCAAGGGGTCATTTTATCACTACTTCGAAAGTAAGGAGTCATTTGGGATCGAGCTGATAAAGAGCTATGCCTCCTATTTTGCGGATCTCCTGGACTCAAATTACCTTGATCCAGGTTTGCCGCCATTGCAGAGAATTGCGGCCTTTATGGAAGAGGCCAAGACCAATATGGCCCGTTATGAGTTTCGCCGCGGATGCCTGGTTGGAAACCTTGGGCAGGAAATGGCTGTCATTCCCGATTCCTTTCGCCAGCTGTTGATCGAGACGCTGCACGATTGGCAGTCGAGGACCGCCGCCTGCCTCAAATTGGCTCAGGCGGAGAACCAAATTTCGTCCAATTTGGATTGCGATGTGGTGGCGGCCAGCTTCTGGATTGGTTGGGAAGGCGCGGTATTGCGGGCAAAATTGGAGCGAAGCGGTGCGCCTATTGAGACCTATGGGGCCCATTTCTTAAATAGTATTCAAAGGTAAAAAATTTTGCTATTTTTATAGACGGTCGGTCAAAAAATATAGATCATCCCCGATAATAATCATGTTCGGCGGAGTGATGGGCAGGGAAGGAAGTTGGATATGGATAGTTCTGGTCAGGCTCCAGAATTAGATACCGTCTTTAACTACGTGAATGGCGCGCGACATCCGGTTGGTTCGGAGGATGCTCTCGCGATCTATAACCCCGCAACCGGTGAAAACACCTCCCGCGTGATCTGTTCCACCCCTCGGGATGTCGATGTGGCGGTGCGGGCGGCCAAGACGGCATTTCCCGGCTGGTCGGAAACCCCTCCTCTCAAGCGCGCGCGCACGATGACCGCGTTTCTCGGTCTGCTTCACGGAAACAAGGACAGGCTGGCGGAAATAATCACGGCTGAACACGGGAAGGTCTTCTCTGATGCGCAGGGAGAGGTGGACCGCGCCATAGAGTCCGTTGAGTTTGCCTGCGGTATTCCTCAACTGCTGAAAGGTGATTTTTCCGACCAGGCATCGGCTGGAATCGACAATTGGACCCTTCGCCAGCCTCTTGGGGTGGTCGCGGGCGTCACGCCGTTCAATTTTCCCGTCATGGTACCGGCATGGATGTTTCCGGTGGCGATCGCTTGCGGCAACTGTTTCATACTCAAGCCGAGTCCCACCGATCCCACGCCCTCGATTATCATTGCGGAATTGATGACCGAAGCCGGCTTCCCGCCGGGGGTTTTCAACGTCGTCCAGGGTGACAGGGTTGCGGTCGAGGCGCTGTTGGACCACCCGGATGTCGCCGCACTCTCTTTCGTCGGCTCAACGCCGGTTGCAAACAAAATCTATGAACGCGGCGCGACCAACGGAAAACGAGTGCAAGCCCTGGGCGGCGCCAAAAACCATCTGGTCGTCATGCCGGATGCCGATCTGGACAAGGCGGTGGATGGACTAATCGGCGCTGCCTACGGTTCGGCGGGAGAACGCTGCATGGCGATTTCGGTCGCCGTGCTGGTGGGCGACGCAGCCGACAAAGTCATTCCCAGATTGGAGTCCCGGGCCCGCGACCTTTGCATCGGGTCCGGTATGGATCCCAAGAGCGAAATGGGTCCGATTGTGACCGAAAGCGCCCTCCAACGCATTTCGGCCTTTATCGATGATGGTGTTGCCGAGGGAGCCGACCTGTTGGTCGATGGCAGGGGTTATTCCGTTGGCGGTACCAACCGCGGATACTTCCTCGGTGCGAGTCTCTTCGATCATGTAACCCCCGACATGCGGATTTACCGCGAGGAAATATTCGGGCCGGTGTTGTCCTGTGTTCGCGTGGACACGCTGGAAGAGGCGATCGGTCTCGTCAACGCACACGAATATGGCAACGGTGTCAGTTGCTACACGCGCAGCGGTGAAATCGCTCGCTTGTTTGGGCGCCGGATCCAAGTCGGCATGGTGGGCATCAACGTGCCGATTCCCGTGCCCATGGCTTGGCACGGGTTCGGCGGTTGGAAGCGCAGCCTTTTCGGCGACATGCATGCCTATGGCGAAGAGGGCGTGAGGTTCTACACCAAACAAAAATCGATCATGCAGCGGTGGCCCGAAGACATCCAGGACGGCGCCGAGTTCGTCATGCCGACGGTCAGCTAGGGGCAACGTAAATGAGTCGGGAATACGACTACGTCATTGTTGGAGCTGGAACGGCCGGTTGCTTGGTGGCGAACCGGCTTAGCGCCGACCCCAACAATAGAGTGTTGCTTCTCGAAGCCGGATCCAAGGACAACTACCACTGGATTCACATCCCGGTCGGATACCTCTACTGCATTGGCAATCCCAGAACGGACTGGTGCTTTCGCACGGAAAGCCAGGCCGGTCTCAACGGGCGGTCGCTTCTTTATCCTCGTGGACGAACCCTTGGCGGCTGCTCCAGCATAAACGGCATGATTTATATGCGGGGGCAGGCGAGGGATTACGATTCCTGGGCCAATGCGACCGGTGAAAATGAATGGTCCTGGGCGGCCTGTTTGGAAGACTTCAAGGCTCATGAAGATAACTATCGGTTGGACGGCGTGAATGCCGAACCCAACACGAAAATTCAAAGTGAAGACGGTGTCCACGGCGGTGGCGGTGAGTGGAGGATTGAGAAGCAAAGGCTCAATTGGGAGGTTCTCGATGCGTTCTCGGAAGCGGCAAACCAGGCGGGAATACCAGCCACCAACGACTTCAACGCGGGCGACAATACGGGCATCGGATACTTCGAAGTAAATCAGCGCAATGGTTGGCGATGGAGTACCTCGAAGGCATTCCTGCGATCCGCCAAGTCCCGGCCAAATCTTGACGTATGGACGAATGCTCAAGTCGAGAAACTGGTATTCGCCATACAAGACAGCGGCCGCAAGCGATGTGCCTCGGTGTTGTTGCAAAAAAATGGCGTATCCCAATCCATCGCGTGCAGCGGAGAAGTCATTCTTTCCGCCGGCGCAATTGGAAGCCCGCACATCCTCCAATTGTCCGGTATCGGCGATGGAGAGCATCTCAAGAAAATCGGCATCGGAGTGGAGCATCACCTGCCCGGGGTCGGACGAAACCTGCAGGATCATCTTCAGCTCAGAACGATCTACAAGGTAAAGGGGGTGCCGACCCTTAACGAGCGTGCCTCTACCTTCCTCGGAAAAGCGGGAATTGGTCTGGAATATCTGCTGAAGCGAAGCGGACCGATGAGCATGGCGCCGTCGCAACTTGGAATTTTCACGAAGAGCAGCCCCGCCAGGGAATTCTCCAACATCCAGTTTCATGTACAGCCCTTGAGCCTCAACGCTTTTGGGGAGGACCTGCACTCTTTCCCCGCCATTACGGCAAGCGTCTGTAATTTGAACCCGACCAGCCGTGGGACCGTATTGGCAACGTCTCCAGACCCAAAAACACCCGCGGCAATCGCGCCAAATTATCTCGACACTCAAGAAGACAAGGACGTCGCGGTCGAAGCGATCAAGGTTGCCCGGAACATCATCCGGCAACCACGAATGAAACAGTACGCGCCGGAAGAATATTTGCCGGGTGCCGAACTGCAGTCGGACGGCGAACTTGTAAAGGCCGCCGGCGACATCGGCACCACGATTTTTCACCCCGTCGGAACCACGAAAATGGGCCGCGATGACGATCCGACGGCTGTCGTGGACGGCAGATTGCGGTTGCGGGGTATTGACGGATTGAGGGTCGTGGATGCGGGCGTGATGCCGACCATCACCAGCGGCAACACCAACAGTCCCACATTGATGATCGCCGAGAAGGCGTCGCGTTGGATTATCGAACAGGGCACGGGAGGCAGATAGTGGCTAGCGCAAACGAACTGGAACCAAAAAAAGGCCCGCTCGACGGGGTCACGGTACTTGACTTCTCCCGCGTCCTTGCGGGGCCGTATTGCACCATGGTGCTTGCCGACCTGGGAGCCCGGGTCATAAAGGTCGAGAAAATCGGCACAGGTGACGATACCCGGGAATTCGGACCGTTCGTCGAGAACGAATCCGCTTACTTCTGCTGCTTCAACAGGCGCAAGGAGAGCATTGTTCTCGACATCAAATCCCCAAGGGATCGGGAACTGCTGGAACGGCTGCTGGATGAGTCCGACGTTCTCGTCGAAAACTTTCGGCCCGGCGTTATGGATCGCTTGGGCTATGGCCCCGAACGTCTCGCCAAAACTCACCCGCATCTGATCTACGCGTCCATCTCCGGCTTTGGCCACTCCGGGCCGTTCAGTGAATTGCCCGGTTACGACATGGTGGTTCAGGCGATGGGCGGAATAATGAGCCTCACCGGATGGCCCGACGAGGAGCCGGCCCGTGTCGGCACGAGCTTTGGCGATCTCGGCGCCGCACTGTTCGCTGCGGTCGGCATTGTTGCTTCGCTCTACAGCCGTTCGAAGGATGCCCAGGGCACCCGCGTCGATATCGGGATGCTGGATTGCCAGGCGGCTCTCATGGAAACAGCCCTGGCCCGATATGACGTCGAGGGAATAGTGCCCAACCGGACCGGAGATAGTCACCCATCTCTTGCGCCATTTGAGAGCTTTCGCGCCAAAGACGGAAAAATTGTCATCGCCGCCGGCAACGACACTCTCTTCATGCTTATGGCCGAAGCGATCGGCGCGCCTGAGTTGGCGCTGGATACGCGCTTCATGACCAATGATCTGCGGTGCCGGAACCGGCCCGAATTGGTCGTCGAGATGGAGCGGATTCTGTCGGCGCAGAACGTTCAGCACTGGATCGACGCGTTGAACGAAGAGGGCGTTCCCTGCTCCCCCATCAACACCATCGACAAGCTTTTCGAGCATCCCCAACTCAAGGCCCGCAATATGATCGTGCAGGTTCAGGGTGAAGCGGCGAAGCCGTTCAAGACGGCGGGCAACCCGATAAAGATGACGGGACGGGTTGAGATCGATACTGAAATTCCGCTGAATGCCCCCGGACTTGGCCAGCATCGCGAAGCCATCCTTGCCGAATTGATGTCCGACAAGGGCTCGTATGACCTGCCGTCAGGAGCCGGCGGCGCATCATCAACCTCCAAACAATCAGACACCGCGACGGCGCCCAAGGCCGCGCCGGAAGCGGCCTGAACACCCTGCAGGAGATTCGACCAATGCCCCAACGCGCAGCTGCGAAGAGACCGAAGGCCAAAAAGGCGCTCCCGGTAGCCAAAAAGGCACTCCCGGCAATTGTTCCGGACAAAGCCGGCGGTCCGGAAATGATCATTGTCGAACGGCGTGACGACGTGGGCTTGATCACCTTGAACCGGCCCAAGAGCCTCAACGCGCTGAACCGGCAATTGGCCCATGAAACTCTGACGGCCCTGAAATCATTCGATGCGGATCCTGACATAGGAGCGATCGTCATTGCCGGCAGCCCCCGCGCATTTGCGGCCGGTGCCGACATCGAGGAAATGGCGGAGAAAACATTCACCGAATTTTACATGGACGATTTCCTATCACCCTGGGACGAAGTCGACGCCATTTCCACGCCGATAATTGCGGCCGTAAGCGGTTACGCGCTCGGAGGCGGGTGCGAACTGGCCCTGCTCTGTGATTTCATTATTGCGTCGGACGACGCCCAGTTCGGCCAACCGGAAATCAAGCTTGGCATACTGCCGGGTATGGGCGGCTCGCAACGGCTTACCCGCTCGATTGGCAAAGCCCTCGCAATGGATCTTGTCTTGACGGGTCGAAATATCGGTGCGGACGAAGCCAGGCAGGCCGGGTTCGTCGCCCGAGTCGTCCCAAAAGAAGAACTACTCCAAACGGCTCTTGAAGCGGCCCACACCATCGCAGGCTACAACTCACCTGCCGTCAAGATGGCCAAAGCCGCCGTCAACAGAGCTTTCGAGACCCCGCTGTCCGAAGGATTGCGGCAAGAACGTCTCCTATTTCAGGCCGCATTCGCTACGGAAGGCCAGAAAGAGGGGATGAATGCCTTTGTCACCAAAAGAGCGCCGGTATTCCGGAACCGGTAGTTCGAAGAAACGGAGGAAGCACCCGCTTGGCCCTTGGTTTTGGGGCAAGTGAATGCCTTCCAAAACAGGAAAATGACAGAGCTAGTTTATTTGATAACCACTGAAGCAGAGAGGTAGTAGCTGAAATGTCTCACTCAACATTGAAAAACTTGTCACTAGCAGCGACCATGGCACTTGCGTTCGCAAGCACCTCGGCGCTGGCGGAAACGACGATCAATATTGCCGGATGGGGAGCAAAATCCGGTCCCCTGAGGTCGTTCGGCGTGAACTCGGAGGCAGTGATGAAAGCCGCCGTCGCACGCGTGAATGAAACCGGCGGGATAAAGCTGAAGGATGGCTCAAAGGCCAAACTTGCGTTCAAGTACCACGACAGTGCTTGCAACGCCGAGCAGGCTATCGCTGTCGCCCGCAAGGTAGCTTCGGAATCGAACGCGCTGGTGGGTATCGGGCCGACGTGCTCGGGCGCAGCCGCCGCGATGTTTGGCGTCTTCCAGAAAAAGGTGGGTGATGCCGGAGATACCGGACTCCAATTTCCAATTCTGACGGACACGGCGGTGAGAAACGGCCTGGCCAAAATCTCGCAATGGACGTTCCGCAACACGCCTAACGAGCCTGACATGTATGACAAGCTCTGGGCGTGGGTGGCTGCCAATCATCCAAACCTGAAGACCATTTACGGTGGTACGGAAACCGATCAGGGCCACTCGAACGGCACCTACTCCAAGGTGATTGTTCAGGCCGCGACCCGTCACGGCTTCAAGTGGTCGAAGGGCAATATCGAAGGCCTGAGCGGGAAGCTGGCCTCGGGGTTCAAGAATGTCCTGGCGTCGTCTTCCAACTGGCTCCAGGCCGATACCAACTTCTCGGTGCAGGCTCGGGCGTTCCGGCGTTCGGGGGCGGATATCTACATTATCTCGTCCCACCCCTTTACCACCTGCGGCATGCTGAAAGAGCTGAAACGCCAGCGGGCAACGCCGAAACTGCTCATCGGCCTCACCTCTTCATCTTCCCAGGAAGTCATGAAGGGCTGCGCGGCCGAGGCGGAAGGCATGATTATTCCGACAAGTTTCGCGCCGATTACCGATATGGCCAAAGAAGTGGCTGCTCTCGCGAATAAGAACGGCGGCGATGCCGACCTGCATTCGGCTGCGGCTTGGGAAAACGTCATGATCATCAAACAGGTCATGGAATCGGTCGGCGTTACCGGTCAGGCCTCCATGGTGCAGAAAGAACGCCGGATGATCCGTGACGGACTGGAAGCGCTGACCACCACCAATGGCTTGATCGGCAAGGTCACTCGCGTCCAGGACGAGGGTGAAGCCCTGAAACCGTATGTCTTCGTGCAGGCGAAGGCCGGCAACTGGGTTGTTATTCACGACCCGCGCTAGCTGACGCGCTAGTGCAGGCAGTCCGCGGCAGCAGCAGCTAGTCCCCTGCCGCGGACTGCCACTCCACTTTGATCTGGTAATAAATTGGACCTAACCTAGCGGGCCATAACAGGATCGACGGCCAATTCACCGTCACAGGAAACAATGAACTTCGATCATATCGATATCGTTCAATCGCTTATTGATGGCGTGCTTTTTGGTTCGGTCTACGCATTGGTCGGGCTTGGCTTCACGCTCATTTTTGGCGCGATGCACAAGCTGAATCTGGCCTACGCCGCGTCTTCCATTGCCGGCGCCTATATCGGCTTGGCTTCAATCACAATATTCGCCGTGCCGACCGTTATCGCATTTCTGGTCGGTCCGTTGGCGGCCGGTCTCGTGGGGCTGCTCATTTATATTTCGTGTTTCCAATTTATGCCGCGCAATAACATGCTTGCCCCTCTGATGGCATCAATCGGCGCGCTTTTCTTTATAGACGAGTTGATAATCGACAAAACGGCCGGTTCGCCGATAACGTTCCCGGTCCTGCTTCCGGACGCCTATTTTCCCGTTGGCGAGTTCGGGTTTCGCGGTGACCTGCTGTTTGTCACCTTTGCGAGCTTCGTCCTGATGGGTGTGATCGTCTTCATGCTCTATCGTACCAAAATGGGTCTTGCGACCCGGGCGGCCTCGCAACAACCGGTGGCGTCGCTTCTCTGCGGTATTCCGACCCATAGGACGAATTCAACCGTATTCGTGCTGGCGGGCGTCCTCGGTGGTGTCGCCGGATGCTTGGCCGCTGCCGCGGTCGGTGTTCTGTCGCCTCTTCTGACGCTGCCGTTGACGGTAAAGGGGTTGATTGTGGCCGTTATCGGCGGGCTCGGGAGTATTCGCGGCGCCATTGCCGCAGGCTTCATGATCGGCGCGCTGGAAAATCTTTTTCTTTTGTTCCGCGGCGTCAACGAGCGCGACATTTATGTCTTCCTGGTGCTCTTTCTGTTTTTGGTGGTCCGGCCTAATGGCATTTTCGGGACTTCCATAGATCGGGATTGACCCGATGGAATATTACCTCGGAATTACACAAACGATTGGCGTCCATACGCTGCTTGGCTTGTCGGCATACGTATTGCTGCTGACCGGGCAGTTAAGTCTCGCACAGGTCGGATTTTTTGCGATTGGATCGTACGTTTCCGGCATTTTGACGGTCATATTCGGGTGGCATATCTTGCCGGCGCTATTGGTTGGTGCGCTGGTTGCGGGATTTTTTGCATTCCTGGTCGGCTTCCCGGCCCTGCGGGTCAAGGGACTGATGCTGGTGGTGGCAACCATCGCTTTCTCCGAAATTGTCCGTCTCGTATTTTTCAACGTGAACTGGCGGGTCGAAGTGAACGGCCTCGAGGTTGGACCGGACAGCACTCAGGGCTTCAGGGAAATCCGTTACTTTGCCGCGAACGGCTGGGAACAGGCGCATGTGGTTCTACTAATCTGGCTGATCGTGATTCTGGTCATGGTCCTTCTCTGGTGGCTGGACAAAGTACGTGCCGGCGCCGTCCTGCGGGCGGTGGGTGAGGACGAGCTGGCGGCGCAAAGCTCAGGCGTCAACCTGACAATGGTCAAGGTTGCGGCGATGACCGGCGGTGGCGTCATCGCGGGAATTGCCGGCGGCCTGTTCGCCCACTCGACCACATATGTCGATCACCACACATTCTCGATTTTGTTGGCGACCTTCGCGGTCTCCTACCCGATTCTAGGCGGTCTGAAAAACGTCCTTGGAACCCTGATGGCGGTCATATTCATCCAGGGCTTCATCATCGAAGGCCTCCGTTTCATGGGGGATTACCGCAATATTCTTTTTGGTCTGCTGATCATCGTTGCGATGAATTTCAGACCGCAGGGACTCGTTGACGGCAATTTCACCTCCGATTTGAGAAAGCTGCTCCGGATGAATCAAAAGAGAGGCGGCATCGATGCTTAAGCTCACCAACCTTGCGAAATACTTCGGTGGCGTTCGGGCCGTCGATGGCCTCGACATGCAGATAAACAAGGGTGAGATATTCGGCCTGATCGGGCCCAACGGGTCGGGGAAAAGCACGACCGTCAATCTGATCTGCGGTGTCTTCCCTCAAACGGCGGGCACGATCGAGCTGGATAACGTTGACCTGGGAAGGCTGGCGCCGCACCAGAGAATAGAATTCGGTGTTTCCAGAACGTTCCAAAATATCCGTCTCTTCGGTGATCTGACGGTCTGGCAGAATCTATGGGTTGCCTGGCGCGACGCGCCGGGCCACGAGACAAGCTGGTTGGTAAATTGGTTCGGCAGTCCGGCCGACCGGCGGCATGAAATTCAGAAGCTGCTGGAATTTTCAGGGCTTGGGGATCGCGCGGACAGACCGGCCAGCAGCCTGTCCTTCGGGGAGCAGCGCCGACTTGAACTTGCGAGGGCAATGGCGTCGAAGCCCAAGCTCATTTTGCTTGATGAGCCGGCCGCGGGGATGAATTCGGAAGAGGTGGCCGACCTCAGAAATCGAATACTGACGATGAAGAATCTCGGGATGACCGTGCTTCTTGTCGAGCATGTAATGGATTTGGTGATGAGTGTTACCGATCGGATCACCGTCTTGAATTTCGGCAAGCCCATCGCCGAGGGCACGCCGCTTGAAATTCAAAATAACGAGATGGTTCAGGAGGCCTATTTCGGTTCCGCGAAAAATGTGGAGGCGGGGAACTGACATGCTCTCGATAGAAAATCTCTCCACCTCCTATGGATTGATCAGAGCGCTGAAGGGTGTGTCGCTAACGGCCGAAGACGGAAAAGTAACATGTATTCTGGGCCCGAACGGCGCCGGCAAGACAACCCTCTTGTTTACCGCGGCCGGAATACTGAAACCCAGTTCCGGGTCCGTCAAATTCGACGGGGCTGAGTTGGCGGGTTCGTCGGCGCCCAGGATATTGCAGCAGGGCCTCGCCTTGGTTCCGGAGAACCGCCTGGTCTTTCCGCAGATGTCGGTCAGGGACAATTTGCTGGCCGGCGCATATATTCGACATCGTTCGGAAGCGACGGAGATCGCTGAAGACCTGGAGAATATGTTCGACCGGTTTCCCGTCCTCAAAGAGCGCGAGGAACAGACCGCGGGAACATTGTCGGGCGGTGAGCAACAAATGCTTTCTGTTGCACGGGCCCTTATGTCGCGACCAAAGATGCTTCTGCTGGACGAGCCATCTCTCGGTCTGGCTCCTCTTATCGTCGACGAAATTTTTTCCATTATCAGGCAAATGAATAATGACGGCATATCGATCCTGCTGGTCGAGCAAAATGCCGTGAAGGCGCTTGAGGTCGCTGATCATTTCTACCTGCTGGACCAGGGCAAGGTCGCCTTCAGTGGAACGCCCGGTGAAATGGCCAACGACGACGTAATCAAGCGGGCGTACCTGGGCGAACATTAGCAAATCGGAAGCCGGGATGGATTTCCTTCAGACGTCTATCGACGGACTACTGTTTGGATCGGCGTACGCTCTCTTGGCGCTCGGCTTTTCGCTCATTTTCGGGATCATGAAGCGTATCAATTTGGCCTATGGGTCGTCGCTTCTGTTCGGTGGTGCGCTCGCGGTCTGGCTGGAGCCGATCATTGGTTGGGGAGCGGTAGGAGTTTTTTTGGTTACCGTACTGGGCGCCGCGTTTGCCGGCATTTATGTCGAGCGGCTTTGTTTTTCCCCTCATCTTGGGAAGACGGGAGTCATGGCGTCGATGATCGCCAGTTTTGCAATCTGGATGCAGCTGGATGAGATCTCGTCTCAATTGCTGCCTCACCGGACCCACAGCTTCGCCGGAATTGATATCGAGGCGGTATCGTTCTCCGGCATAATTTTGCGGGGCGATCAGATTCTTCATTTCTGGGTCGCCGTCGTTGCGATCGGGGCGCTCTACTGGACCCTCTATCGCACCCGTTTCGGGTTGTTGTTGAGGGCGTCCGCCGACGACCCGGATACCGCTTATCTTCTTGGTGGCAAAGTCGCGCGATTGGGAATGGCGACGTTCGGATTGGCCGGCGTCCTGGGAGGAATAGCGGCATTTCTTATTTTATCCAGTGACGGGCAGATCACGCCGCACTTCGGTCTTTGGAGCACATTCAAGGGTTTGATCGCAATGATGCTTGGGGGGGTGGGATCATTGCCGGGTGCAATAGTTGGCGGGCTGCTGCTGGGCTTCGCCGAGGCCCACGTAACCTTTTACCTGGGTGCCGAGTTTCGTGACATTTTGACGTTTGGCCTGCTGTTGCTCATTCTGGTCTTGCGGCCCGGCGGTCTGCTGGGCGAGGCCATCTATCGAACCGGCCGTCTGGCGGCGGAGAGGATTTAGCGATGAGCCTCTACGTTGCATCCACGCTCACGAACGTCGCTCTCATTTCATTCCTGGCGTTGTCGGCTTACCTCGTTTTGGTGGTGGGAGAGGTTTCCTTTGGTCAACAGGCCTTCTTTGCAATTGGCGCATATGTCACGGCTACCGTAACCGCGATTTTTGGCGGGCATATAATTTTGGCGCTTTTCCTGAGTACCATTGCAGGGGGGCTGGCGGCGCTGCTCCTGGCTGCGTTAGTCATTCGATTGTCCGGTCTCTATTTCGCCATCGCCTCGCTTTGCTTTGCCGAACTCCTGCGCCTCACATTACTCAGAATTCGAATTCCCCTCGAGATCGATGGCAGGTCCACGGGCATGGACGGACCAGAGGGATTCTCCAACATTCGCTGGATATTCGAGAATGATTTCGAGGTGACCGATTTCCTCATTCTCACGGTTGTCTGTTTACTGGCGCTCCTGCTGCTGCTGTTCTATTTCGAGCGCACCACCGTCATGTTGCGGGCCAGGTTGGTCGGAAGAGATTCGCTGCTGGCCCAATCATTGGGTGTTCGGCCGGACCACTACCGCATGGCCTTCATCGGTCTATCCGGCATGGTTGCAGGATTTGGCGGCGCACTGTTCGCTCTGTTCAACACTCACATCGAGCCCCAAATGTTTGGCGTGATGCTGGGTGTCCATGCCTTGGCCTATACGGTTATCGGAGGTCTCGGCGCACCCCTTGGGCCTCTAATTGGTGTCGGAATTGATATCGGGCTGCTGGAGAGCATCAGAGCGCTTTCGGAATATCGAATGATTGCCTTTGGCGGTCTGGTGGCGGTGCTCCTGATTATATTCCCCCAAGGCCTGTTGAGCCCCCGCGCCGTCAACAGATTGTGGGGACGCATTCGGCGCCGCGATGTTTGAGCTCAGACGCATAACCAAGTCGTTCGGGGGTGTCCACGTGCTGGACGACATTTCGATTGTTTTGAAGCCTGGTGACCGTGTTGGATTAAGCGGCGGGAACGGGACGGGCAAATCGACGTTGATCAACATTGCGACCGGATTCCTGGCGCCCAGTTCCGGGCAGATATTACTTGATGGGCATTCTCTCAATGACCAGCCTCCCTGGAAATACGCCCGGGCGGGAATTAGACGCAGTTTTCAAACGTCGCGCCTCGTCCCCACTCTAACGGTACGAGATCAGTTTCGCTTCGAAACATGCGATCCCGCCCGCAGGAGACAGTTGGTCGCTCATAGTGCCCTGGAGGACGTTTTGGATCTCTTTCCATTCCAGGTTCCTCTTCCGGTACTTCGTAAGATCGAAGTTGTGCGTGCGCTTCTCGCCGACCCCAGGGTGCTGTTCCTGGATGAACCTTCCGCCGGCCTGTCCGGTGAGGAATTATCCGCATTCGCCCGGTTCCTGTCGCGGAATGTTTCCGGCGACGCGGCATTGCTGATCGTTGAGCATCGCCAGGATCTGATGCGCGTTCTCGTCGACGAGATTGTGACATTGGAAAGCCATGTTCCGTCAGTCGCGACAGCGGGAAAGCCCGCAGAGGCTGTCGGGGATGCTTGAACTGAAGAATATCTCGGTGCGCTATGGCTTGGTACAGGCGGTCCGCCAGGCCGATTTCACACTCGCTTCAGGTGGCCTCGTTATCCTCGACGGTCATCATGGGGCCGGAAAATCCAGCCTGCTTAAAGCCATTGTCGGCGCCGTCCGTTCGGAAGGCGAGATTATCGTGGACGGGCGGCCGGGACGTCGCAGAACCCCCGCACTGATGTTGCGGAGGGGCGTGGTGTTGGCGCCGGAAGGGCGGCATCTGTTCGCAAGTCTGACGACGCGCGAGAACCTGGAATTCGGCTCCGCGGTATCCGGTGCGCGAGGACAGATGGATCGTGTCCTTGCGCTATTCCCGGAACTGGGCCCCCTGTTGAATGCACCGGCGTACTCGTTGAGCGGCGGACAGGCGCAAATGCTTGCGTTTGGGCGGGGAGTTATGACCTCGCCAAAATATCTCCTGCTCGATGAACCGCTTTTGGGCCTTTCAACGGACCCGGGTCATCGAGTGTGGGAGGGAATAGCCGCGCTCAGGCGAGATGGCGTCGGTGTATTGGTGACCGGTCAGCACAACGTTCCGGACAACGCCGACTCGAGTCAGTTTTTTTTAATGGTAAATGGCCAACTCAAAAGGGGGAGGGCAAATGAAATGGCTCGCGAGTAGCATTGGACTGGTTTCGTTGGCGGGCGTTCTGATGGCGTCGCCGGTACATGCGCAGGCGGTCAAGAGCAAGACGGAGTGCAAACCTACGGACGCAAAACTTACCTTCAGTTGTACGGTCATGCTCATGCAGGATGGGAAGCCCCTGACTGGGGCGGACATCATGGTCAAAGCGGATATGCCTTCGATGCCCCTGGCCCATAATGTCAAGCCCGTACCCGCCAATGCGGCGCGCCATTCGGCCGGCCGCTATGAGTTCGAGATTGAATTGGAGATGTTTGGCGAGTGGCGGTTCGTCTACGACCTGGCGAAACCGTTTCGGGATAGGCTCGGCGAGAAAATAATGTTCTCCCCGGGCGGGCCGGACCATATGAAAGAAAAGAAGATGCAGAGGGGACACGGCCCCGGCAGTCACGGGCATGAGGGGCACAAGTAGTCATGCCCCCGAGGGTTCAGTACATGGCACGGCATTTGACAATCGCACCATAATCTGTTGCACCTTGGCATTCCTTGCTGCACGCCTGAAATCCCCTGTTGTCGATCGATTTAATCCCTGTATTTCATTTAGGGAATTTATCCTCATAGTCCTTTGATTGTCCGCGTTGGAGGACAAATTTCGACGGAGGCGGCGGGTGACTTCTCGCCTATCGTGATGCCGTCGTTAAATTGTGACCTAGCCCGCTCTTGGGGGTGTCGCAGCCGCAACCGGATTTTGGCAATGGGCGGAACCCGGAAAACATGGATTGAAAAATTCATCTAGTGGGATAAAGTGGGCAGAACGGTTTTGGACTGCCGAGGATTTAGGTTGTGAGATACAAGGCCTACGCGGCGACCATGCAAAGCGTTTGGATCAGCGAAGACGAGGGGGAAAGCTGGAACCGCCTGCCCACGCCGACCGGCGGATTTTACAACGAAGCGAGATGCTGGTCGGTCAACACACACCATGCTCGGCCCGGGGAGGTGCTGGCGGGGACCGATCAGGGCCTTTACCGGTTCACCGAGGACAACGGCCGGTTCGACTACATCCCCTCTCCCATGGATTCGCTCCACATTCTCCAGATCGCCCGCGCGCCGAACGACCCCAATTTCATTGCCTGCGGCACGCGGCCGGGTGAAATATTCACCTCGGAGGATGATGGGCAGACCTGGACGCGGGCCAATCTGAATGCTTCAACCGAATGCTGGTTCATCAACACGTCCCGCGTGACGTCGGTCCAATTCGACCCGAAGTACGAAGATACCATATGGATTACCGTCGAAATCGATGGGGTGATCCGTTCCGACGACCGGGGCAAAACTTGGCGGCTGATGATCGAGGGACTGCACGACAACGATACCCACGATTTGGTGTTTCTGGACGAGGGGGACGAGCGAACCATCCTGTGTTCGACCGAAGATGGGCTGCACAGGTCGGCCGACAACGGCGCGACATGGGAGCAGTTGAATATCCCGCTGGCGAGATGGGACTATTTTCGAAGCATCAAGCAGCCCGCGGCGAACTCCCCCGTCGTGATCGCTTCGGTGGGCGACAGGCCGTCCGGCGAGGCGGGGCAGTTTCTCATCAGCCGCGATTTTGGAGACAGCTGGGCGGAGTGCGCGTTGTCCCACGAACCCAACAGCACCTTGTGGTCGATCGGGACCAACGCCGCGGATCCCTCGTTGCTTTTTGCGGCAACCATCTTCGGGCAAATATTCAAAAGCACGGATGGCGGCGAAAGCTGGCAAAAGGCGGACCGTGAACTCGGCGAAATCCGCATGATTGCCTGGGCGCCCGTTTGAGGAGACATCGTCATGTCGCTCTTTCTGTACAAGCCGCACGTCGAGGGACCGGAAGGGAATATCACCACGCCGGATATCGTGATCGACCGCATATTTGTCGGCAGCACCCCGACGCCCCTGACGGTTCTGACAACCGAGCTCTACCATCAGGTGGAGCAGGGCGAGGAGGCCAATTCGAGGTATGCGCTCACCGCATTGGGCGGCGGCGCGCTCATATCGCCGGCGGTGCGGTTGGCTTCCGGGAGTATCGTGCTGGCGCGAAAAGCCTGGCGCCTGAAAAACCTGGCCGGCCACCTCGATGCCATCGCGCTCAATGGACAATCCCTCGGCGAAGTAGGCTTGCCGTCCGAGTTGATCTCGGAAAATGGCGGTTCGGGAGAGGTGCTTCCCCGCGGCTTCCTGGTGGTCTGCGAAAACGCCGTGCCGGGGAACAGGGCGACGCTATGGGATGGCAAACTCGGCCGTTCGCTTGACCATCAGGTCGTTCTGGAGGACGTCACGGCTGACCGGTGGGGCGGCCGAAGACCGGACCCGCGTTATTCGGTCGGGCCCACCAAAAGGGAAGTTCCGCACTTTATCTGACGCCTGCGCGGACCATGGACAGCTGGGATTACATTGCGTCGGTGGTCCCTACTTTCTGTACGTTTCCCGCGCCGTGACCGAGATCGGACACGGCTCCACGGTGCAGGCGATTTCAGTCTGAACGTGGCGCTCCACCGCCGGTTTCCCGGTGCCGCCGTCGGGCTCGCCCCAAGTCAATGAAACTTTCGTGCCGGGGGCGGCCGCTTCCTCGTCCAGCAGGGCCAGGGAAATCCAGCCGGCGACATTGGATGTGTAGACCGGGTAGTGGGAGAGGCCCACAGGCTTGCCGTCCCTGGTCACGAGATCATAGGGGCAGGTCGCGTAGTGGGATGCCGGTATGTCGAGGAACTTGTACCGGTCGCCCTCATTGAACATGGAAGCAAACACCTTCAGCACATCGTCCTTGTTCCACCGAAGCGTCACCTTGTGCTTGTGCGGCCGATCCTTCTTTGCCTCCAACGCTTCGCGCCCGATGAAATCATGGTCGAACTTCACAATATGGCCGTAGCCCAGGTCGTAGGGCGTGAGGTAGTAGTCCTCCACGTTGTCGCTGACCAGCGAGCCGCCCAGTGACAGGTTGGCCTCGAAGCTTGTCGCGGGCAGCCACCGCCGGTAATCGGCAAGATCGCCGCCGGAATAGATCGCGGGAAGGGGCGAGGGGAACCACCCCGATTCATGGGCGACGGTCGCATAGGTCTTGGAGCCGGCGGCTCTGATGCCGTATTCCCGGCCGGCCTCGAGGATGGCGTCGCGGATAAGATCGTAGTCGTCGAACGGGCCGAAGAGTTCCAAGCCGACTGCGCCGGCCATGCCGTGACGCAGCGCCCGTACGCGCCGGCCGGCCACGTTGATCTCACCCATCCGGAAGAATTTGAACGGCTCGATCGGCCCGCCGTTCAGTTTTTCGAGGATCGACCAGGCCTCGGGACCCTGGACTTCGAACCTGTATCCCTTGCGCCGTTCCTTGTTGTCCAGCGCACGCATGTCGAGGTCGAAGGAGACGTCATACCCCTCTTTCTCGGCATGATACATGACCCAGTTGGCATTGCTGGGCTTGTTGACGATATTGGCTTTGTCTTCCTCGAGGATGAATATGATGGCGTCGCCAACCACATAACCATCCGGCGTGCAGTGGACGAATTGCTTGGCGAGATCGCGCTGCCAGTTGGCCATCGAATTAACCGCCAGGTGCTCGCACAACTTCCTGGTATCCGGACCGTCCACATACAGATCGGTCATGTGGAACGACTGGTCGAACAGGACCGCGCCGTTGCGCCACGCCTCCTGCTCGTCGCGCCAATTGCTGAACTCCGGGGTGATGGGGAACTGGTAGGGCCCGGCCGCGGCGTTTCGCAGCATATCCACCGGATTGCCTATCGAGTTGATCTTGTCTTCGAGTGTTTCGATCGCCATTGACCTTCTCCCCTTCCGGAAGCGGTGAGCATATATAGCCGTGAGCCTTTTCTGTTTACTAATGGGCAGATAATGGGCAATACTGCAAGCGAATTTTCCAAGTTTCCCGCCAAACGAATTGAATGCGTCCGCATTCCCGTCGGACATCACATGAGAGCGCATGGTTCTCCACCTCCTCGATAAACCGGAAAAGCTGGCCGCGGCAATTCGGGCATTTTGCAAGAAGCACAAAATTGCGGAATCGACGTTCGGCCGGCTTGCGGTCAACGACGGCAAGCTTGTCGGCCGTATATCAAGCGGCAGCCGCATCGAGTCCCGGACCGCCGAGCGAATCGCGGCGTTCATCGAGCGGGCCGACCGGGGCGAGATAGAACTTCGCGGCCGGCCGCGCCGAAAGAAGGCCCAGTCCAATGCGGAGACCATGGCCGAGCTCATCAGCCAGGAAACCTCGATCCGCACGCCGGGCAGTTTCGCCTTTCATGAGCAGCGCCAGCGCTTCCATGTGTTCGCCGGCACGACGAATGAGTCGTGGGTTTTGGCTGACCGCGTGGCCGAGGAGCTCAAGAATTTGCAGCCGGGCCCGCCGGGCATCCGTTTGTTCTACACGCCCATGGACAATGGGATCACGTTGACCCGAACGCTCCGCGCCTTGAATGCCACATTGCCCGACACGCCGGTGCTTGTCGTTCTGAAGGGCCGTGGATTGGAGGACCTCCGCAACACGATGGGGCGGCTCGTGGATCGCATGGCGGAGCATCCGCTAAGCGTTTTCGTCATGACCAATATGTATCTTTGGGAAGCGCTCGATCTCGAGAAGAAGTCCGGCGATTGTCCCGAGGACCTGATCTGGCGGGACGTGGCGCTCGATGGCGACCGGAGCTACGACTTCCAGAAGCAGGTGGCGGCGCTTTACGAAGACCTCTCGAAGGAATGGGTCGTTTACCAGGGCGAACACGCGCAACCGGTCTACGCCGTGCCGAGCGTGGTGACGATTTACAGAAAGGACCAGCGGGCCAACCTGAAGGACGTCGTTCCGAGAGCTGGAGAGGGTATCCGAACGTACGATTACTGCCTGCTCAATCACCCCTACCTCCACAGCCACACCATGAAGTTCAGGATCGACTACGTATTGAGACCCGTGGTCGAGCGATTGGCGCCGGGCGGTCGGATGACCGTCATTCAGTCGCATGGAGACGATCCCGCCCATGAAATCGTGCGCGGCGTTTGGCCGAAGCAGCGGATTCCGTTCGTGAACCGCTACGACATTCTGCGCGATTTCCGAAAGGCTCTGGGCGCCCGGCAAGGCGACTTCAAATTCAGCGGCCTGACCGACGCCCGTTCCCTGTTCCGGTTCGATATGCACACACTGCCGTCGATGGACGAACACGAACTTGGACTGCTCTCCCTCTCGTCTGCCTGGAACAACGCGCTCTATTTCGTCGAGGTCAAGGAGGAGCTGGCGCAACAGGTCATGTCCCGGGATTCCCGCTATCTGGACGTGGTGCGCGAGGTGCTCGTCAGGCACGGCGGGATGTGGTTCGTGAACGAGACGTTTACCGTGACCCGCAAGCGGCGATCCGGTGTTCGTAAACCGGCACGAATGAATTTCTCCCCATCCGGCGGCGGCCAAAAACCATTTTGAAACGCTCCACTAGTGGGATAAAGTGGGCAAAGATAATAATCTAATGGGAGGAAATGGGCATGCCCCATGATGTGAAAATCCCCGACTACGTGATCGAAAGGATCATGGCCAAGCGGGGAAGGCTGGAAGTATTCGACACGTTTGAAGCGCCCAAGACCGCACTCCTCGTCATCGACATGCAGAATTTCTATGTGGCCGAGGTGGACACGGCGATCTCGATCGTCCCCAATATCAATCGGCTTGCCGCGGCATGCAGGGAGAAGGGGGCGCCGGTCATTTGGGTGATCATGCGGTGTGCCGAAAACGAAGGCGCGCCGAGCCAATGGCAAATCTACCACGAGTATTTCTTCACCGAAGCTAAGGGCCGGAACCACCTGACCAAACTCAGCCCCGGCAACGAGGGCTACGAAATTTATCCCGACCTCGAGGTCAGGGACGACGACCGTATCGTCACCAAGAGACGCTTCTCGCCGTTCATCGTCGGCGCTTCGGATCTGCACGACATATTGCAGGGACTGGGTATCGAAAACCTGATCGTGGCGGGCACGGCGACCAACATGTGCAGCGAATCCACGGCTCGTGACGCCATGATGCTGGACTACAAGGTGGTGATGGTCGAGGACGCAAACGCAGCCCGGTATGACGATGACCACCTGGCCGGATTGACCTCGTTTTACCAATCCTTCGGCGACGTGAGAACGACCGACCAAACCATAGAAATGCTTGTATGAGACGATAGCAGCGCCTCGGCCAACGCGGTTCCGAGGAACGAGATATTCCCGCTGATTAAGGTCACTGCGCTTCTAAGCGGGGAAAATTATTGAACGCGACCCGCACCATCATGAATGGGGTCGGTGCCTCGCGGCGGCAGGCGTCCAATTCCAACATTTCCCCGGCGGCCGCCGGCCGCGCGCGGAGGGCGATTTCATCACCGCCCTCAAGAAACGCGCGGGTTTCGCCGCCGGAGGATATTTTCGGCGTGCTGCTCGTCCGGGGCTACTACTTCCAACTCACCGTCGAAAGCGGCAGTCCATAGGCGTTGGTGGAAAAATCCCGGGGCACGTTGAGGTCTTTGCTGTGGATCAACACCGTCGGCGCTGAGCCGAACGGAATGATATAGACCTGCTCGTTGTTGCGGTCGAAGGCCTGCCGGGTGAGGGCGAGCCGCTTGGTCTCGTCGAAAATCGACCGGCTCTGCCGCCCCAATTTCGTAATCGAGTCGTCGTAATAGTAATCACGCGGCTTGCCCTTGCCGGCCCAGAAGAAGCTCAGGACGGGATCGGCGTCGGGGATGCCGCCCGAACCGTATATGCCGACGATGGAATTGATTTTGCCCGTTGCCCGAAGCTTGCGCAGCGCATTGATCGGCACCCGTTGCAAGGTGGCGCGAATACCAACGTGCCCCAGGTAGCCGATGATGGCTTCGTTGGCCGACACCGATTCACCCAACGAAGTGATTTTCATGTCGAAGCCCTGTTCCCACCCGGCTTCCTTCAGCAGCGCTTTGGCCTTGGCGGGATCGTAGGCCGGCGGCTTACTTGATACATCGCAGCCGAACTGGTCGGACAGACAGGGCGCACTCATCGGCAAGACCTTGTCGCCGCCCGCCAAAACCTCCTTGCGCAACTGGGGAATATTGATGGCGTGCGCAATGGCGCGCCGCACGCGAATATCGGAGAGCGCCTTGACCCCGCTGCGATCAGCCGCGTCCAGCGACATGTAATGGTATCGGAAACTGTTCACCGCCGTTGCGCGCAGCTTGGGGTTCTTTGCCAGCTGGTCGGCGAGATCCTTGCTGAATACGCGGGTCACGTCGATTTCGCCGACGATAAGACTGGCAACCTGCGTCTGCCGATCCGGGATAATCCTGAATACGATGCGATCGATCGACGGCTGCGGGCGAACCTTGTTCGCGTGCCCGTATCTCTCGTTGCGGACGAGGATGATCCCCTTGTTCTTGTCAACTTGCACCGCCCGATAGGGACCCGTTCCGACCGGCTTGCGGCCAAAGTCGGCCTTGTTCTTGTAGGGTCCATGTGCGTGCTCGGGAAACATCGGCCACGTCACGGCGAGCCGGCGCAGCGTCGGCGCGTAGGGGCGCTTTGTAATGAGCCGAACGGTGTGATCGTCGATCACCTCCGCGTTTTTTACCCATGAAAACCGCGGTTTGATACGGAGCTTCACTTTGGGATCGGAGGCGTAATTGACCGTATGGGCGACGTCCTTTGCCGTGAACGGCTCGCCGTCGGACCATAAAACACCCTTGCGGAGCTTGAATTCCCACGTCTTCGGATCTACCCGCTTCCATGACACCGCCAGCGACGGCAGCAATTTTCCCGAATCCCTGTCGAAGGTCATAAGGGTGTCGAAAATCTCGCGGTGGATGACTTGCATCTCCGCGCCCGGTGCAAGAATCGGGTTAACGTGCGCAAACGCCTCCTGCAATGCGACGGTAAGCGTGTTGTCCTTTTTGCCCGCCTCGGCCGTTCCCGCGGCGGCCATCAGCGCCAAGACACCCGCACTTGAAATGAGCGTTTTCATCATCGAACAGCCTCCTGATTGGTGATGTTGGATTGTTGTTGCCGCCAGCGTAGCCCAACTTGTCCACGGAGTTAAACCGAACGTTCATCGGCGGTAACGCCTTTGTCTTGCAACAAAGGCTGTCCGCCCGGGCGGTCCACGGTCTTCGGCCGCGGCGTGCCGCCGGATACCGCTCTCGCCTACTTTCCTTCCGAGACCAGAAGGTAGCCGCGGTTCTCGACGGTATCGAAGGTGCGCATCGCCGCGATCAGGTCGCCGGCGGCGACCCATACCCAGGGCGCCCGGTTGGGGTTCACGTCCATGATCAGGAAGGAATCGCTGCCTTCGTCATACGCCCCGAGCGGGGAGATGTGACCGCCGCCCCGCTGGCCCAGCGCCTTGCGCGCGTAGTTGACCAGCACGTAGTCGTCCCCGGCGGCGAGGTTCCGGGCGATCTCGCGCCGGATCGCTTCGGCGTCCGCGCCATCGTCCACGACCCGGGTCACGACCTCGAGGCCGTGGCTTCTCAGGACCTGTGCGAGCTGGCGCAGCTGCAGGCCGTAATCACGCTTCGCCTCGCCCTTGATGAGGATGGGCTTGCCCAGGACCTCGAGCCGGGTCTTGGTCCGCTCGCTGAGCACGTTGTTGGGCGTGTACTTGCCGTAGAACGGGTCGGCCCCCTTCCAGAGCCAGGCCATCTCGTCCTTGGCAATCGAGCTCCGGTCCCGCGGCAGTCCCTCCCGCTTGCCCAGCCGCAGCGCGTTCAGCACGATGGCCGACGAGACCGGGCCGCAGAATATGGCGTTGTCCTGGCTGATGAAGTGGTTGCTGAGCGGGAAGAAGTCCGTCCTGTGGACCGACCGGGAGAACCGCTCGGCGCCCTCCCGGGACTGCCATTCGACGAGGGCCGCCCGGCGCTGCTCGGCGCCGTTCGCCGTACGGCCATCGGCCGAAACGACCATGAAAGCGCACAGCGGCGCGAGGATCGAAACCAACGCCTTGGTCTTCATCATCGGTCTCCTCGGTTAAGGCGGCGTGCCGGTCGGCGGCGCTTTCCGGACGTTTCCCCGGACCTAGCACGCCGCCCGGCGTCCCGCAAGCGGTCCCGCCGGCCGCCGCACCGGAGAGCATGAAAATCGCCCTACGCCATTCCGACCGGTTCCCGCCGTCCCAGCGCGTCGTCGGGCCGGCTGTCGATCATGTCGGTGAGCGTTTCTCTCATGCCTTTGTGCGCCGGGTCGTCGTACAGGTTTTCCATTTCATCCGGATCGTTCCCGAGGTCGTACATTTCGCCGGCGCCGGAATGCAGGTCCACCGTGAGTTTCTCACCCTCGGTCCTGACCGTTCGGAGGTCCAGATTTACGCCTGTCCGGTTGGAATGGAGATCCCATTCATTGTAGGCGAAATCGCGGCTGCCGTCCGTCCCCTCCAGCAATCCGCGCATGGAAGTTCCGTGTTGGCTCAGCCGAAGTCCCGCGCCCGCATAGTCGGCGAATGTCGAAGCGATATCCAGGGTCGACGCCGGGGCTTCCACGGTGGCGTTTTTCCGGATGCCCGGTCCTCGGGCGATCATGCCGACCCGCAGCAGCCCCTCATAGTGCATCGGACCCTTCAGGATGAGGCCGTGGTCGCCCAGCCAGTCTCCGTGGTCGGACGTATAGATGACGACGGTGTTTTCCGCGATCCCCAGTTCGTCGAGCCTGTTCAGGATGCGGCCCACATTGTGGTCGATGAGCGACAGCATGCCGTAGGTATTGGCGATAATTTCCCGCAACTGGTCATCGGTCTGAGGCTGAATGCGGCTGTACCCGGTCCGGATGGCCGCATGGGTTTCGCTGCCGGTCGGTTTGCCCTCCAGGACCGCCCGATGCCACCATGGCCGGCGTTCGAAGTCCCGGGTGCGGTGCTCCGGCAGGTCCACGTCCTCCGGCCGGTGCAGGTAGGACCAGGGTTCCGGACAGTCGAAGGGGTGGTGCGGATCCGGGAAACTGATCCAGGCGGCGAACGGCTTGTCCCGCCTTTGTTCCAGCCAGCCGATGGACCGGTCCGCGACCCAATTGGAATTGTGCCAGGCCGTCGGCAGCCGGGAATGAAGCGTTTGCGCCGCGCCCTTGGTGTCGCGCGCATTTTCCGCATACAGACGGATTTTTTCCGCCCCCTTGCCGTCCGCGTGGAACCAGCGCTCATAGTGTTGTCCCTTCGGCGGCGTCTCCGGCGGAAATAGATTGTGGCCGACGAGCACCAGTTCCACATGTTCAAAGCCCATATACGGCCCATACCAGTCTTCCCCATAGTTGGCGGAAGATTCCAGACATTCAGGCGTGCCGGTCGGCTCGAAGGTCAAAAAGCTGGCGAAGTGCGCCTTGCCGAAAAATGCCGTGTCGTATCCAGCGCGGCCCAGGCTCCCGGCAAAGCCTTTTTCGCCGGTGGCCGCGTCGAGGTCGATGCCGTTGTCGTGAACCCCATGTGTCCTGGGAAGTTGACCCGTCAGGATGGAAGCCCTGGCGGGCTGGCAGACCACATTGGGGGTAATGGCGTTTTTCAGCCATGTGCTTTGGCGGCGGAATGCGTCCAAATGCGGGGTCGACACCCGGCGGCCGGCAAACCCGTAACAGTCCCCCCGTTGCTGGTCCGAGGTGATGAGCAACAGGTTCGGGCGGTCCGAGTTGTTCATTTGCTTTCGTGCTCCACTTGGGGTGCGGGCGGTTCCGGCCTCAACCGTCGTACAAGAACGGCTTGGTGAGCTGGATGTCGGCCTTTTTCTCGTCGTAGAACCCCTGCGGTTTGTATTCGTCCGTGTGCATGTAACATTCGATCGAGGCCCGATCCGACCCGTCCTCGAATGTGAACAGCCTTGAATGAGGCATGGCATGGTCCTTTACGAACCACCGGGTCAGCGCCGCCACGTTGACGAATGTCGTACCGCCGTACCGGGTTTCGATATGGCTTTTGTCGCCATGGGTGTCGTCGGGGTTGGTATGGGTATGGCCCCCCAGCCAGAAATCCAGTTTGCCGGGATTGTCGTGGAGCCATTTTTCAAACAGGCCGGAGCGGTACTCGCCGCCGACCCAGCATAGGTAGCTCGCTTCCCGGGGCGTGCCCTCCGCGTAATAGCCGTGATAGTCGGTGGTCCACTCTTCGTCGGCATTCTTTTTCATACCTTCCCAGTCGCCCGTCGCGACGGTGGTTTCGTGGAGAAGGTAATGATGCGCTGAAATGATGATTTTGTCCCGGTGGTTGGAGTCTATTTGGTCCACCCACCAGTCGAAGGTTTCCCGGGTGACGACGCCGCCGGGATTGCCGCCGAGTTCTCCGCGTCCCTTCTCCTGGGCCGTTTCGTTGACGTCGCTCATCATCAGGATCCGGATGTTGCCGACGTCGAAATAGTACCGCTCGAACGTGCCGGTGACGGGGTAGGGCATACGGGCGGCATCGACCCCCGACGTCTCGGTGTTTTCGCCCATGGGATCTATAAATTTGCGAAACCAGACGGCTTCCTCTTCGTCCGGCGCATTTCGGTCGTGGTTGCCGCACAGGGAGTAGATGGCTTCCCGCGGATGTTTGCCGAGGGCGCCGAACTGCCGGACGATTTCTTCTCCCTCCTCGTCCGTCGGCAAGCCGAAAGCGGCCGAAAAGTCGCCGACATTGATTCCGAAATCCCAGTCGATATCCCGTTCCACCTGGCGGATGGCATCGCCCAGACTCTCGCGGCCGTTTGCCTTGTCGTATGAGACGTGGGAACAGCCGGAAGCCCACATGCGAAGTTTTCGGGACGTCACGCCGAAGCCTCGAGACGCCGCTTCCGGGCGGTATACACAAGGACCCCGATGGCCAGGAGCATCAGGATCGTGGCAATCGGCGTGCTGAACAGAAAGAAGGGGTCGTTTCCGCTTGCGCTGAATGCCCGGCGGGCACTCAGCTCCAGCTTGTCGCCGAGAATAAAGGCGATGACAAAGGGGAGGGGCGAAATCTCGAGCTTCCGCATGGCGTAGCCCAGGACCCCGAACCCGAGCGCGAACCATATTGCTTCCAACCGGGTTTCCTGGATGTAGATGGCGGTTAAGGTCAGCAGCAGGACGGACGGCAGCAGCAATTGCTTGGGGATGCGGATCATGACCCCCATGGAGCGCATGAAGAGTCCGCCGATGGTCCAGTTCAATACATTTGCGAACGCCATGGCCGTGAACAGGCCGAAGGCGATCACCAGCTCCGGATTGACCGTGTCCGTGGTAAATTTGAACACGGCGGGACCGGGCACGAAACCGCCGATGCTTTCGGCGGCCAAAATCAGGAAAACGGCTGCCGCGTTTCCGGGAATGCCGAGGGACAGTACGGGGATCAGGTTCGCGCCTGAAACCGAAGAGTTGGCGGCTTCGGTGGCTGCGATGCCCTGCGGGGCCCCCGTGCCGAAGTCCGGGTCGTCCGTACTTTTGCGTTTCTGATGCCGCGATTTGCCGACGGTGTACCCCAGCGTCGCGGCCAGGGTCGATCCGATGCCGGGCAAGGCGCCGATGGCCGTCCCGATCAGGGCGGAGCGCGAAATATAAGGCATCAGCCGGCGGATATCGGCCCAGTGCAGGACCTGATCGCCGCTTTCCGGGACCGCGGAGAACGATCCGGTTTCGCGCTTCTCCCGTACGAGATTGTCGATCCCTTCGAAGACTGCGCCCAGGATCAGCACGCCCAGCACGGCGGTGGTAATCGGAAACCCGCGTGCGAGTTGATCCGTACCCAGGGATAGACGGGGATAAAAATCCTCTCCGGTTCCGATGAATACGGCAAGAAGGCCGAGCCCGGTGGAAATCAGACCTTTTGCCGGCGATCCCCCGATCACGGCGGCGATAAAGCTGAGAGAGAGGATCAGAAGGGCGGTTTTCTCCGGGAGGTCCAAATGGGCCTCGATGATGATGGCCAAAAAGGGCGCGCAGACGAACAGGACCAGATCCGAGAACGTATCGCCGGACGCCGAGGAGAAATGGGCAATGCGGAGCGCCTTCTTGGCCTGCCCGTTCTGCGCCATCGGAAAACCATCCAGGGTGGTCATGTAGGCATCCGGCGTGCCCGGCGTATTGAACAAAATTGCCGGCACGGCGCCCCCGACCGTCGCCCCTTTCATGATCCCGATCAGGAAGCCCAGAACCGGCAGCAATGCCGATGCGTGATACCCGAAGCTCGAGAGCAGAAGCGGCAATGAGATCGCCATGGCGACCGGCCCCGCCAATCCCGGCGTCGCCCCCACCATGATGCCGAGCAGAAATCCGGCGAGCACCATGACGATGTTGATGGAGACGGGTATGCCGAGTATGGAAAACAGTTCGGACCCCAGAAAGAATGCCAGGATCCCCTGGAGGATGTAATCGCCGACACCCATCAGACGTCACCGTTCGGCGGCAGCAGCAGATCGTCGAATGGAACGTCGAAGATCAGGATTAGGGCGATGACGACGGCGGTGGCTATGCCGAGGTTTTTCCGGGTTGTTCCGCCCTCGGCCTGGGCCATTAAGCCGGCAACGACGAATATGCCGCCGATAAAATACCCGATGAACTTCCAAGGCGCGGAATCACGGAGAAGCCGGTATTGCAGTTCGCCGCCGGTCAGCAGATTGACGACATCGACGGTGAGCGGGCCGGTGAACCGCATGATCAGAAAGCCGACGACGATTATGGCCGCCGAAAGCGCAATAAAACGAAGATTTTGCAGGGTGAATGCGGGCTGGTCGGGAACGCGGCGTTCCACGAGCAGCAGGACCAATCCGCCGATCGCAATGAACACCGCCGCCGTAACGGGCGCCAGGCTGTCGCCGATCTGAACCCGCCGGCGGACTTGTTCCACGACGCCGGAGTCGACGTCGAGAGGCACCCAGACGAAGGCGACCAGCGCAGCCGCCAGAACGCAGAGCCCGCCCAGGATGGCGTTGCTGTTGGAGCGGTTATCCACCGGGGATGCTCCGATGTTCGAGGTTTCGAGGGTCCGGATGCCGTCCGGACCCCCGATCACGGCGTTCTACTGGTTGACGGCCTTCGCAAGTTTGCCGGCGTCGTCATACCCCTGCTGGAGATGCGCATCCAGTTTCTTGCCCGTAATGGTAACCGCACCGCCGAAGACCCGCTTGATGATCTTCGCGACCTTTTGGTTGGGGTCGGTCACGATCCCGGCGATGGCCTTGCCCAGGGCGTCCTGCGCCGCAGCCGGCATGCCGCCGGGGCCGACGAAGACGAACTGGCCGTCGGCATTGAAGTTGACCCCGAGGTCGCTGAGCTTCGGCGCGCTCGGCGTCGCGTTGAGCGGCTTGGAAAGGGCCGACGCCAGTTCGACCAGATCGCCGGCCTTGACGCCTTTGGCCTGCGGACCGGCGACATACCCGACGTCCACGTCACCCGCGTTGATGGCGTTCAATACGGCGATCCCGCCCCGGTAGGAGACGATGTTGAATTTCACGCCATTGGCCTTTTCCATGAGATAGGTCAGATCGGCCAGCCGGGGGCTCATGGTCCCGAGGCGAATCTTCTTTCCCGCCTTCGCGGCCGCGATCACGTCGCGCATGGTTTTCCAGCCGTCCTTGGTCCGGCCGATGATGCCCAACTGGAATCCCGCCGTGGTCGAGAGGCCGGTAAAATCGGATGCCTTCAGGCGGGATTTGGAGGTCGCCAGGTTGTAGCCGAGGGATTCCGTCACGGCCATGCCGATGGCGGTGCCGTCGTTGGGCTGCTTGGAGAGGGCGTTCAGCATGTTGACGCCGCCCTTGCCGGTGACCTGTTCCGGGATGAACTTCCAGCCCATCTTGCTCTCGAGGGCTTCGGCGATCAGGCGCGCCTGCGTATCCGCGCCGCCGCCCGCCCGGAAGGCGATCAGCATTTTGATGGGGCCGGGCGGTGTCCAGTTCGCCGCCAAGGCTTCCCCCGTCATCAAGGTAAGGGCGAACGCGCCCACCAGCATTTTGAAGGTGTGTTTCATTGGAACTTGTCTCCCTGTCGTCGTGAGTTCGAATTGGTATTTTTCCTGCTTGCCGGCCAACGCTATCCCCGTAGTGTTGACCCGTCAACATTATAATTGACACGAAGGCAACTGATGGCAGGATAAGGTCGAGATGAACAAGAAGTCGGCATTTAAGCGGGGGAAACCGCAGATGGATTCTCCGCCGCTGGACCAGATGATATCCTTCAGGGTGTCCCGGCTTCAATCCAAATTGAATGCCCAGGCCATCAAAATTCTGAAGGAGCATGCCGATCTCACCCCCACCCAGTGGCGGGTCCTGGTGATGCTGGAGACCCTGGGCGAGTGCACATCGTCCGAGATCGCCCGCACGACCCAATTGGACAAAGGCCTCCTGAGCCGGACCATCAAAGGCATGATGCAGCATCGGTTGATCAAGGGTCAGCCGTCAAAGGCCAACAAACGCCATATGTTGTTGCGTCTGACGGATGCGGGACGCGACGCTTATGAGCGGGCGCGCCCTTATATGCAGGAACGCCACGAACTCCTGCTTGACAATCTTTCCGCCCGGGAGCGCCGGACGATGTTCGACCTATTCGACAAATTGGAGGAAAGCATCGGCGGCGCGGAGGCCGCAGCGGGAGAAGCCAAGGGCGTGGATACTGCTATAAATCAACGGCCACCGAAGTTCATATAGTTCAGCACGGCTTCCCTCAGGCCATTGCGCAATGATTTATCCTTCGTGGAAAACACGTGGTAGTCGTTGACGAGATCGTTTTGCAGGACGCCGACGATCATTTGAAAGCAGAAGCTGAGACGCCGCCTGGCTTCCTTTGGCATATATCCTTCAAACGCGTTTTCGAAGGCCAGGTGATAATTGGACATGATCCCTCTCGCGGAATCGCGCATGGGCGCCCACGGATCGTCGGGCTCCAAAATCCTGAGAAGACTTTCTCGCAGCACGCCCCGGTAACGGCTGGTAAACAGGTCCGACATCAAATCGACCAACTCCTCCAGTCCCTTTTTGGGCCCCAGCGTTATCAACGCGTCAACCGAAACCCGCCGGTCTATTTCCATATTGCAGGCGTGGATGGTCGTGACGCGGAGAGCCCGGAAGTAGGCTTCCTTGTCCTTGAAACGGGTGTAGAAGCTGCCGACGGAGCAGCCGCACAATTTCGCCAGATCGGGTATGGTCACATGGTTGAGACGTTCCTCGTTCAGCAGATCGATTCCCGCGTTGATATATGAATCCCGGATGCGGACGCTGCGCGCCTGGTTCGCTTCCAGGACGCCCGCGACATTCTCCAGAAAGCCGGTGAGAGGCATGTCGTTATCTTCAAAATTCATGTCAATGTTACTCGCGGGTTACAGAAACAGAAGGGCGGTTGCCGGCCAAAACGTCACGACCATGAGAACGCAGAATATCAAGGCAATGAAGGGCAGGACGGCGCGGCAGATTTCCAGAAACTTCTCGCGGAAGGCCGTCATCGCGACGATCAGGTTCAAGCCCATGGGCGGGGTCAGGAACCCGATTTCAAGGTTGATCACCATAATGATCCCAAGGTGTATGGGATCTATGCCGAAGGCGACCGCCGGCACCAGCAGAAGCGGGGCCAGGATCAAAATGGCCGAGATGACATCGAACAGAAAGCCGACCACCAGAAGCAACAAGTTGACGGCCAACAGGAACGCAATCTTGTTTTCGGTTATGGTGGTTATCCACATCGCCAGTTGATCGGGCACTTCCTCGATGGTCAGGATGGTTTTGAGGCTGAGGGCGACGGCAACGATCGGAAACAACATGCCGAGCAGTTTCGCGGTCTCCACGGCCGTGTGGTAGAAGTCGACGGGCTTCAGCTCCCGGTGAATGAATATCTCCACGAACAGGGCATAGACGAGGGCGACGGCCGCGGCCTCGGTCGGCGAAAAGAAGCCGGAGTAAATGCCGCCCAACAGGATGACGGGCAGCATGGCGGACCATCCGCCCCGCGCCAGGGCCGTCAGGACCTCGTTCAGGTCGAACGGTTCCGCCGGCATGTGCCGGTTTACCCAATAGGAGTAGAACGCCAGGACCACTGCGATCATCACGCCGGGAATGATGCCCGCGATGAACAGATCGGCGATGGAGGTCTCCGTCACGATGCCGTAGAGGATCAGCGGAATGGAGGGCGGAATAACGATGCCGAGGGTGCCGCCGGAGGTCAGCGCCCCGAGGGCGAACCTCTTCGGATAGCCGTGCTGCAGCAGGGCCGGATAGAGGATCGTGCCGACCGCCAGAAGCGTCACCGGGGACGATCCCGATATGGCGGCGAAAATGGCGCAGGAGAGAATGGTCGCGACGGCTAGGCCGCCGGGCAGGGGCCGGGTCACGCTGATGGCGAGATCTATGAGACGGCGCGCGATGGACCCCCGGGTCATGATGGAGCCGGCCAGCAGGAACATGGGGATCGCGAGCAGCAGGGAATTGTCGAGGCTGATCCAGATATCCTCGGCCAGGAATTCCAGCTGTCCGTCACCCCAGACGAGATGAACGTACGCCGCCGCGCCGATCAGGATCACGATGACGTTCTGGCGCAGGGCGAGCGCCGCCAACACAAGCAGCAGGAGGATGACGGCGGCCACGTCTAGCCCGCTTCCCGCTCTTTCGCGGGCTGAAGGTCCGGGCGGGCGGCGAAGGCCAGATGCTTGAGCCCGGAAGAGATGAACGCGTAGGGAATGATGAGCTGGAGCGGCCAGACGACGAAATAGAGAACCGGCGCCCTGTCTCCGGCATCCATGGAAATTTCGACGAACGTCCAGGCCACATACCCAGCGCCGAAGAAGAAGAGGGCGGAAAGCGCGTTGCCGGCCTGGGACGTCCAGGGCTCGAACCGTTTCAGGATAAAATCCAGAAACTCCGGACGGAGGTGCGTGTTGTCCGAGGTCGCCAGCGTAAAGCCGAGAAAGCCCGCCAAGATGGCGCCGTACACGGCCAGCTGTTGAGCCCCCAAAATGGCGGTCTCGAACACCTCCCGCCCGATGACGTCGGCCATAAGAAGAATGGCGACGGCCGCGTATGCGGCCGACGCCACTGAAGCCTCGATGAGCCTAAGCCACCTTAGGGTCCGCGCCAGCATGATCCGGCGTTAGGAACAGGCCGCTTTCGCCTTTTGGATGGCCTGCCACTTGGCGCCGGCCGCGCCGCCCATTTCCTTCAGGATGATCTCCTGGGCCTTGGGCGCCACGGATTTCCATTTCGCCAGTTCCGCATCGGTCAGATTGATGATCGTCGCGCCTTCCTTTTGCGCCTTTTTGATGAGCGCGCCTTCCGCGCCGCGGATGATTTTCCGCAGTTCGAGGAAGACCGGCGCGGATTCGTTGATCCAGCCTTGTTCCTGCTTGGACAGTTTATCCCACGTGCGCTTCGAAATGATGACGCCGCCGACCTGGTGCTGGTGGCGGGTCAGCGTAATGTGCGGCGCCACTTTGGGATACCCCACGACGATGCCGAAAACGGAAAGCTGCGTCGCGGCGGTGACCTGTCCGGTCTTGAGGGCCGGAATAGTGTCCTTCGGGCTCAACGGCACGGCGGTGCCGCCGGCGGTTTGAATGAACTTGGAATCGGTCACCGACGGCGCCGTCCGGATTTTCACGCCGGCCAGGTCTGCCGGCACGCGGACGCCGTTCTTGCTGTAGACAACCTGAAAGCCGACCTCCATCCAGGAAAGAGTCCGGATGCCGGCGCCGGCGAATTCCTTGCCGAAGGTGGACAGCAGATGATTGTCCGCCACGCAGTCGAACTGCTTGGCGCTATTGAAGGCATAGGGCGAGGCGAGCAGACCAAATTCCGGTACCAGCAGGGACACGGCCGTATTCGACATCACGCCCATGTCGATCCTCCCCCGGGCGATCTGTTTGACGACGTCCTGCTCGCCGCCGAGCTTGGACGCCATAAACGCCTTGATGGTCAGCTTGCCGCCCGACACGTCATTGACTTTGTCGACGAACTTCTGAGCCACCGCACCCCAAGGCGAATTCGGCGGCGGCGCCATGCTGAGGCGGAGTTCCTTGGCGACGGCGGATGCCGAAAACGACATCACGGCGGCCGCCATGATACCGGCCGTTAATTTTGAACTGATTTTCATCCTGTGAGCCTCCCGTCAGGTTTGTGAATCAGGGTTCGACGACAGTATGAAAATGCGTCCCGGGAGTCAATGAAAATGAATATGAATTCATTTTCATTGACAAGCCCGCTTCCATGCCGGTAATTTATCGGCACGGTCAATAAGGATAAAAGCGAAGACTGGGAGACTGTCCCTCTCATCGGCAGCGAGGAAATGTTATGAGGGTCGTTGACAATAATCTGCGCCAGACGACGGAAGATATCGGCGGACCCGTATCCGAAGAGGCGGCCGGCGGGACGCGTAAGGGCAGACAAACCGAGAAGCGGAAGCCGCGCGCGGCCGGGAAAACGAGGAACAGCGCGGCGGCCAAATCCAAACCGGCCGGCAAGGCCCGCAAAAGCAAATCCCCATTGAAGATCAGGGACAATGACGCCGATCAGGCGATCCAGGACATACCGTCCCTCGACACGATCAAGGACGCCCGGCCCGACCGGAAGAAGGAAGGCGGCCTCCGTATCCGCTTGAATGTCTCCGGCCAGAAGAAGGAGAAGATCAAACGCAAGTCCATCAAGGTGACGCCGGCGGACGAGATCGGATACAAGAAGCTGTTCACCAAATTCGAAGAAGCCTTCACGCTTCAAGACCTGAAGACGATCGGCGAGTGCCTGTCCCCGGCCGTTCAGTGGCACCTTCCCAACGGCAAGGTGATCTATGGGCGGAAGGAAGTCCTCCAGGAAATGGAGTATCGCTTCGCCATGCCCAACGGGCCAAAATTCTCCGGCTCGGTCTGGAAGTTCCTGGGCGCCATTGTCCACCAGACCTATGAGGTCGAGTATCTGGGACCGGACGGAAAGTGGCGCAAATCCAGTGGTTTCGACGTGTACGAAATCGGCGACGGCCTGATCGTCCGAAAAGACGCCTACTGGAAAATGATTCCTTAAGGGACGTCAGCGGGAGGGAAATGCCGTGAAAATCGAGTCCGCCGCGGGTGAATTCGAGTTCGATATCGAACGACTCAGGATCGAAGGCGACGATGTCGTCATTGTCGGCAAGATGGGTGTCTGGGAAGCCGAGACGCTGATGAGCCGTGACGACATGCGGAAGATGCTGGGCATGACCCTCGGGAAGCCCGCGTTCTGGGGCTACATGGTCAAACTCATCTTTTCCGGGAAATCCGGCAACCAAGGGACTGCCGGGCGGGAGAACGCCGGTGAGTGACCATAAACCTTCGAACCTGCCGCCCCAGGCGGAGGCGGCATGGAATTTTCCGCTGTTCGACGCCATCATGGGGCGCCGGTCGCGGCGGTTCGGTCTGGGCATGGAAATGGCGTCGGGCCCGTTCCGGTACAAATCGAACAAGGAGCCTGTCGGGCTGGACGATCTGGAAACCGCGATGCTGGTGGCTGCCGCCACCGCGACCACGGGGCCCATTCTCGCCGAAACGGAACTTCCCGGCGGCATGGTCAAGACCATCGGCAAACCCTATCCCTCCGCGATGGGCTCGCACCGGGCGCGGCTTTTCTTCACCAATGACGACGGTGTCTACGTGATCAATGCCGATCAGGCCAAGATGACGAAAATGCGGGAATACGAGGACGCGGACGACCGCAAAAAAATCCTGGGCTTCTACGACGCCTTCGTCGAGAAACTGGATGACGGCCGCATGGATTTGCCGCCCGCGGAGCCGGGTGTCTGGCCTCATAATCAGTGGGTCTGCAACCGTCCCGGCTCGACCCTGTTCATGCCGGTCATCGACGTGACCAAGGACATGATAAAGCTGATCCTGAATTTCTGCGATGCCGAGGCCGGCCGCTATTCCGGCGAGGAGGGCGGCTACTTTCTGGTCGATGACCGGAACGGTATGGCGCCCTGCGGCAACGAAAAATGGGTCGAAAGCGGCTTTCTCGCGAAGAAGAAGGTGATGACCCTGTCGCGGCTCGAGAAAATCCTGTCGGACGGGATGCTGGCGGAAGGCGCGTTCATGTCCCAGCTGTTGGCGCTGGCCATGCAGGCAATTGGGATCGGCGGCTGGGTCTATGGCGGGTTCTCTTCCACCGTCGTGCTCGGCGGGACGCCCGCCTGCAAGGGGCTCGGATTCAGGTTTATCCAGTCCAAGACCGATCCGTTCCCGATCCCCGTGGGCCGGCCCGGCGTGTTCGAGGCATTCTGCCCCCCCAACTACCCGACCATGGACGAAGCCGTCGAGGCGGCCATCGCGGGCGCGACGCAGACCATGGACGAGTGGGAAGCCAAGGGCATGGTCAAACCGCATCTCTCCGCCAATTCGGAATTCGACGCCGCGACGCCCCAGGCGTCCGCCAACGGCGTTCAGTGCGTCAAGGACATCTGCAACTATATCCACGAAACCTATGGGCAGTTTCCGGCCACGGTGGATCCGATTCAGATGACCCTGTTCATCCAGGCCCACCACCTGGATCTTGATTTCTACGACCGGCAGATGAAGCCGGGCGCTTATTCGGAAACCCATAAAAACCATTTCCGCGACTGGCATGGCGGCCAGGAGCCCGGAACCACCGATTGAAGGAGGAAGATCATGGAACCGTTCCGCCTGATCATCGACGGCAAGAAGGTGCCGACCAGGCAGCTGTTCGAGGTGCTGAACCCGGCCACCGAAAAAGTCATGGGCCTCGCCCCCCTCGGAACCGAAGACGATGTGAACGATGCCGTCGCCGCGGCGAAAACCGCTTTCAGGAAATGGCGCGATGTGCCGGAGCGGAAGCGTCAGGTGGCGTGCGAAAAAATCGCCGAGAAACTCGAGCAGAACGCCGAGGAACTGGCGCAGCTGCTGACGGCGGAACAGGGCAAGCCGCTCAACGGCCTCGGCTCCCGCTGGGAAATCGGCGGCGCTGTCGCCTGGACCCAATACACGGCCGGCCTGTCGCTGCCCATGAAGGTCCTGCAGGAAAACAACGAAGGCCGGGTGGAGCTGCACCGGCGGCCGATCGGCGTGGTGGGGTCCATCCTGCCGTGGAATTTCCCCGTGCTGATCGCCATCTGGCACATCGTTCCGGCCGTTCTTTCGGGCAATACCGTGGTGTGCAAACCCTCGCCCTATACCCCGCTGACGACCCTCCGCGTCGTCGAACTGATGAACGAAATCCTGCCCAAGGGCGTTGTCAACTGCATTACCGGCGACGACGGCCTCGGACCGGTCATGACGTCTCACGAGGACATCGGAAAGATCGTGTTCACCGGCTCCTGCGGCACCGGCCAGAAAATTTACGCCAATGCCGCCGAGACCATGAAACGCATGACCCTCGAACTGGGCGGCAACGATGCCGGCATCGTCCTGCCCGACGTCGATCCGCGGCAGATCGCGGAAGGCTTGTTCTGGGGCGCCTTCATCAATGGCGGGCAGACCTGCGCGGCGCTGAAGCGGCTCTATGTGCACGACGACGTCTATGACGAGGTTTGCGAGGAGCTGGTCAAATTCGCCCGCAAAATGCCCATGGGGAACGGCATCGAGGACGACGTGGTGATCGGTCCCGTGCAGAACCTCAAGCAATACGGCATCGTCTCGGATCTCGTCGAGGATGCGGAGAAAAAGGGCCGGGTCCTGCTCGGCGGCAGCAAGAAGCTCAAGAAAAACGGCAAGGGCGACGACAGGGGGTATTTCTATCCGCTGACCATCATCGCCGACCTCGAAAACGGCGACCGGCTTGTCGATGAAGAGCAATTCGGCCCGGCCCTGCCGGTCATCCGGTATAAATCCGTCGACGACGCCATCGAGAAAGCCAACGACAATCCCAACGGCCTCGGCGGCTCGGTCTGGTGCCGGGACATCACCGAAGCCAAACAGGTCGGCGCGAAATTGGAGTGCGGCTCGGTATGGATCAACAAGCACGGCATGATCCAGCCCAACGCCCCCTTCGGCGGCAGAAAGTCCTCGGGCGTCGGCGTCGAGTTCGCCGAGGAAGGACTGGCCGAGTACACGGATATCCAGGTTATCTTTTCCTAGCCGGAAGCCTGGAAGCCCCGGCCGCGATTGCGAGTTGGCCTTGTTTGATCTGCCCGAACTGTCGGCGCTGCTCGTGGCCGTCGTGATCGCCGCGTCCGCTCTTCAGGCCGCGACGGGCATCGGCTTCGGCGTCATCGCCGGCCCGGCGCTCATCCTCGCCATGGGAACCGCCTCGGCGATCCAGGTGTCCATCCTGCTCAGCCTGCTGATTGCCGTTCTGGTGTCGCCGTCGGCATTGCCCAAGGTGAACCGCTCCCTGCTGACGCCCATACTGATCGGAATCTGCATCGGGTCTCCCATCGGCGCCGTATTGTTCGGTTTGTTGTCTATCGGCCAGCTCAAAATGGCGGCGGCCGTCGCCGTCGGCTTCATGGCGTTTCTGGCGACCGGCCTGCTCGAGCGGTTTCCGATATTCACCCGGGACAATGGGTGGCGGCGGGGCGCCGTCGGGGGTGTCTCCGGCATTCTGAACTCGACGCTCGCCATGCCCGGTCCCCCCATCGCCGCCTACGCCACGGCGATCCGCCAGAACAAGGATACCGTCCGAGCAACGACCCTGACCGCCTTCCTGATCGCCTATCCGATTTCATTCACGTTGCAATGGGGCGTGGCGGGACTGTCGGACACCGTCATGCCCCTTGTCCTTGCCCTGGCGCTGCCGACGGCCGGCGGCACGTTGTTGGGACTGGTCCTGGGCAGACTGCTCCCCGAATGGACTTTCAGGATCGTGGTCATATTGTTGCTGGCGGCGAGCGCGGTCGGTTTGCTTTTGTGAGGATCGGGTCCCCGGATCGCCATGGAGGGGCTGCGGGCTACCCGCCGCCCGGCAACGAGACTAAATTGACGGCTGGTGTTTCAGACCGGGGAAGGGATAGCAGATGAACAAGGTCCGTATTGGCGATGCCGTTCGGCGCGGCGAGGATTCGCGGCTCCTCCAGGGCCGGGGCCGGTATGTGGACGATGTCGCCGAGGCGCGTCAGGCCCGGGCCTGCGTCCTGCGGTCGCCCCACGCCCATGCCGACATCGCCGGCATGGATGTTTCGGCCGCGCGGGCGGCGCCGGGAGTCCTGGCGGTTCTCACCGGCGATGAACTGGCGGCCCGGGGGCTCGGCAGTCTGAAGATCACAGGTCCGACCAGGCGAAGCGACGGCTCGCCCGGTCTCTACACGCCGCAGCCTCTCCTGGCGCAGGGCCGCGTGCGGTTCGCCGGACAGGCGGTGGCGTTCGTCGTCGCCGAAACGGTGGATCAGGCCAAGGACGCCGCCGAACTGATCCGCGTCGAGTACGCCCCGCTGCCGGTCGTCATCGGCGTCGATGAGGCGCTCGCCCCGGACGCGCCGGCCATTTGGGCGGACAGTCCCGGCAACGAGGCGTTCTTTCACGAAGTCGGCGATGCGGCGGCGGCCGATGCGGCGTTCGCCGAGGCGGCCCATATCGTCCGCCATCGGGTCTGCGTCAACCGGGTCGCCGGCAGTCCCATGGAAAACCGCGGCTGTATCGCCGAGTACGACCCGTTCGAGGACCGCTACACCCTGCGGGCGACGGTGCAGTCGGTTCATCGCATCCGGGGGATGCTGGCCGAGCAGATTTTCGGCGAGCCGCAGGCAAAGTTCCGGGTCATCTGCGACAATATGGGCGGCGGCTTCGGCACCCGGGGCGGCTGCCCGCCCGAGTACGCGCTGGGGCTTTGGGCCTCGGAGATCGTCGGGCGGCCGGTCAAGTGGATCGCCGAGCGCTCGGAGAGCCTGCTGTCCGACGATCAGGGGCGCGGCGGCCTGGTCGACGCGGAGCTGGCCCTCGACGGCGAGTACCGGTTCCTCGGGCTGCGCACCCACACCAAGGTTCCCGTCGGTGCCTATTTCGCCTCGGACAGAAACATGGTTTCGGCGACCGCCGGCCTCGCCGGATTGGCCGGGGTTTACCGGACGCCCGCCGTTCATGCCCGGGTAACCGGGGTATTCACCAACATCATGCTGAACGCCCATTACCGCGGCGGCGCCAAGCCCGAACCGGCGCACGTGGTCGAGGTTATGGTCGACGAGGCGGCGCGCCGGCTGGGCATCGACCCCGCCGACCTGCGCCGCCGCAACATGATCGGCGCCCATATGATGCCGTACACGACGGCCTTCGGGGTTACCTACGATTGCGGCGATTTCCCGAGGAATTTGGATGAGTGCCTTGCCGAGGGCGCCTACGACGCCTTCGAGGAGCGCTGGCGGCGGGCCCGGCAGCACGGCAGGTATCGCGGCATCGGCATGTCCAACACGGTCTGCGGCGTGGGCAACACGAATTTCGAGCACGCCGAGGTTCGATTCGACAGCGGCGGCGGCATTACCCTTCTGTGCGGCGCCATGGATCACGGCCAGGGCCACCAGACGGCGTTCCGCCAGATTCTCGCCGACCGGCTCGGCGTCGATCCGGACCGCATCCGCTACCGCTTCGGCGACACCGACCAGGTCACCGCCGGGATGGGGACATTCGGGGCGCGGTCGGCGATTCTGGCGGGCTCCGCGATAGCGGTGGCGGCGGACAAGATTATCGAAAAGGGGAAGGCCATCGCCGCCCATCTGCTCGAGGCGGGCGCCCACGACATCGAGTACCGGGACGGCGCGTTCAACGTCGCCGGCACCGACCGGACGGTGGATCTGGAAGAGGTGGCCGGGGCGGCGTTTCAGAAGAACAAGCTGCCGCCCGGCGTCTCGCCCGGCCTCTATGAGCGGGGCGACTTCGCCTTGGACGGGGGCGCCACGTTTCCCAACGGCGCCCATCTGGCGGAAGTGGAGATCGACGCGGACACGGGGAAGGTTTCGCTGGTCGGCTACCGGTGCGTCGACGATGCGGGCACGATCCTCAATCCCCTGCTGTTCGATGGCCAGATACACGGCGGCATCGCCCAGGGCGCGGGACAAATCCTGATGGAGGACGTCGCCTACGACGCCGAATCGGGCCAGCTGCTGTCCGGCTCGTTCATGGATTACGTCATGCCCCGCGCCGACGATTTCTGCCATTACGGTCTGAGCGCCAACGAAGTGCCGACCGAACGCAACCCCCTCGGCGTCAAGGGTGTGGGCGAGGCCGGGACGGTGGGCGCCATGCCGGCGGTGATGAACGCCGTCAACGACGCGCTCCACCGCATCGGCGCGCCGCGGGTCGAGATGCCGGCGAGCCCGGAAAAGGTCTGGCGGGCGATCCGACAGGCGGGCGCGGATACGGCGGTGTGAGTCGCGGCGGACAGGATTACCGCAAAATTACAATCCTCGCAGGGCTCATCCCGCCCAGTCCCGATTCCAAGTCGACTTCAAACATTGCGACTCTCTACAGACGGATTCGCATCAGACCGCACCCGCCACCAGTCTTTCTCGGCCCTTCTCGCCGCCAATCCATGGCCTCGGCGTGTGCCGCAGTGACTGGGGCTTGTGGGACCTTGTTCGTGAATTCAGAGCACCGAGAGACCGTCTCCGGGGTCAAGAACTGGCCATTCGGGCGACACGTCTCTGGAGGCCAATTTCGACGACCAGAAGTTTAGTCAGTTTGATGCACAGAGGGCGGTCAAAGCTACGCGAATAGTTTGAACTAATCACGTGCTCAGCGTTCAATTCCGAGTTCGCTTGGGACCATGGGCGACATTGCTTCTCTCCGGCGGTATCGCTCTACAGAGGCGCAGAAACGCAGCGCGCCACAATTTCTGCTACCTTGGGCTATCGGAAAGAGTAAATCCCCTCTATCACCTAACTTGTATTCGCTAGTTTCGAGGGTAGGAAGGCAAGTATGACAGTTGAGGAACTCGTCAAATTTATTAGGGCCAGCACTCAGCATAAAACGCTCTACCATTTCACCGACGAAGCAAATTTTTCTTCTATTGGAGAGCACGGGATTCTTTCAAAGGAGGCATTGCGGGCGCGGAATCTTTGGCCGCCGGCTGCAACGGGAGGCAATGAACTTAGCTGGCAACTAGACCGAGACCGTGGCATTGATCCCTGTGTGAGCCTTTGCATGACACAAAATCACAGCATGAAATACGTAGCGCATCGGGAAGGCAGGCTACCAAATCCGAGATATCTTGCGGTACAACCGGAGGTGCTTCAGATTCCTGACGTAAGGGTAGCGTTTGGGATTTCCAATGCGAACAATGTGGAAATTCTTCCAGTGGAGGAAGCCGTGGATCGATTGGACGTGGAAGTCCTCTATACCCGCACCAATTGGAACGATCCTGAAGTAAACCACCGTTTGCGCGTAGCCGAGAGGATTGAGGTGCTCGTTCCCAACTCCGTGCCGCGAGAGCTAATACTTGGTTATTTCTAATGGCAAGCCGGCCTGTTTTCATTCCCAGCTTTGACAATTCGTCTCTCGTTGAAGAGCGAGTCTTTGATTTTGCGTGGTCTTCAGGCTTTGCGGAAAGTCAGAAGAAGAAGAATATTGAAGCGTTACATTCTGCCGCGATGCAGAGCGGTCTAACGCGGATTTTAGAGATTTCAAGTAAATCAGACGAAAAGGTTGGTCGGCGATTAAGCGCTTTTAGCCTAAAGGTAGAGATAGAGGGCGGTAAATTTCCCTTGGAAAGCGTCTATCAAGGTTCCAAAGTTTTCGAATTATGCGGCCCTTCTATAAAGATTTTCGAGTTTGAACCGCGCGAAGCCAAACGATTTGTCCGTGAGTTGAGCTGCGGCAGGTTAATCGGGTTTGAGTTAGAGGGTCGCCAGTACCCGTTATTCCCCAAGAATGCGTTTTATGACTGGCTCTACATTCGGGCCCTCGCAGAGCATGCCGACTGGATCGAAAAGAATGTTATGTACGATGCTTATACGGATATCGAATTCAATCCTGCAAAGCAGGTGAACTGCCAAGCTCGGGCATTTGCAGAATATGTGAGTCTCGCGGCAAAATCAGAACTTGATGCGGCAGTTCGGGATTATGGGCATTTTGCATCTATGCTTCCTCCAATCTAATTAAGCAAAGCTTTGAGGTGCAGGACGTGACGCTTTTCGCCCTGTGGTCGGTGACATGATATCTCAGGCTAGAAGCAGCGACTTCCAGGCCGGTGGGACAAAATGAGATCGGCTCAGAACGCGTCAATGCAGGAGTTCTTGGTCGCCTTTTGGCTGTTTTGTACATTCCACAGAATAGTATTATTAGTGTCTAATCTATTTATTACTAAGCGAGGTTGCACCCGATATGGAGGCCCAAAATCGTCTTTTGCCAGAGTGGTTCAACCGCATTCAAACCGGCCAAATTCGACTACCTCGGTTCCAGCGTTTCGAGGCGTGGGGTTACGGCGAGGTCGGTGGTCTTCTTGAGGCGGTCATCCGAGGTCTCCCCTCTGGGGCAGCACTGACTCTCGAAGTCGGAGACTCGGAGCAATTTGTCAGCCGGACTATGGAAGGTGCGCCCGAACCGACAGAGCGTGCGAGTGAACACCTTTTGGACGGCCAACAGCGGTTAACCGCTTTGTGGAAGAGTCTCAACGATCTCTATGAAGACCGAACGTACTTCATCTACTTCGACCAGGACGAAGAGCACGAAAACCGGATGCTGCCGTACGTTTGGAGTCAGGCTCGGTGGCAAAAGAATGGCACCATGTATCCTGTTTGGGCGGACGACCCTGCACAGCAATGGTCCCGAGGCTGCGTGCCACTCAAACTCCTAAGACCTGGAGATCTAATGTCAGAGATTCTCGCTTGGTGTGGTGAGGCCTCCGACGGGGACGACGAGCTTCAAAACAAGCTCCTAACCGACATCATAAATCTCCGCGAAGCGGTCAATGCGTACAATGTGCCGTTCCTTGCGCTTCGTGCCTCGACTCCAAAGGATGTGGCATTGGACGTCTTCATTAAACTGAATACCTCCTCGGTCAAGCTAACTCCATTTGATATCATTGTGGCTCAGGTCGAAGAAGCTACGGATGAATCGCTACATCAAAGGGTAAACGAACTCGTCGCCGCGGTGCCAGCCGTATCCTCATATGCGTTGCCTCAAGATTTCGTTTTGAGTGTCGCCGCGATGCGCGAAGACCGACCACCGACGCAAGCAAGCTACCACCGGCTTGACCTACCGCGGTTGATGGAACAATGGGATGCCCTGGTAGAGGGTGCTCGTTGGATGGTTCAATGCCTAGAAGAAGAGCGCATTTTCGATGATGTTCGCTTGCCAACAGTTGCCGTGCTACCTGTCCTTGCCGCGATCCATGAGCACATGCCAAGCGATCTAGATGCCCGAGGCGACGCAAGAAAAATCGTACGGCAGTATCTTTGGCGTTCGTTCATGACTCGGCGTTATGAGAACACGGCCTCACAACGCTCGCTCCGAGACCTCCGCGGCCTTGTTGCGCTGATCTCTGGGAACGGCGAAGTGCCAGAGGACTTTATTCTTAACGAACACGATTTTCCGCTACCTGATGAAGACGCTCTGATCCGAGCTGGATGGCCGAAGAAGAAAGATATCTTAGCGCGTGGCATTCTGGCCTTGTCCATTCGCCGTGGGGCAAATGACCTTGCAGATGACGAACCCGCGAGCCGTAGTCATTTGCCGTCCCGCGAGTATCATCACCTTTTTCCGGTATCACTGCTGAGGGATGATGGAGGAATTAGTGAAAGCAGAGCATACCGCGCGTTGAATTGCGCCTTGGTAACTTGGAAGACAAATCGCAATATCTCCCGCAAGGATCCGCTGGTCTATCTCAAGGAACGCACGCAATCATCCATCGAGGGAAGACTGAGGGCCCACATGATTCCATTGGATGAGCTCTCGGTCGGTGGTTATGCGATGATTACGGACGAAACTCAGCGAGCAACGAGGATTGTTGATGATTATGATCGATTTCTCCAGGCGAGAGCCAAGATGATGATGTCACCCATCCGCTCACTGTGTGACGGCGTCGAACCCTTCGTTTAGAGGTGTCCGATTCTGCTGGAGTAGACTCGAACCCTTCGGGACCCACCAGAGCTTCCCCTGCTGACTAAGGATCAAGACCTTGTCTCGGAGAACGCGCTGGTATCCAGTGGCTGCGGGGTCAAGCTCGAGATTTTGGATCAACATGCAAGCCAACTTCGACATGGCCGCCGCGGGGCTGGCCGCTCGGCGCGATCCGCTGGTGACGGAGAATTTCCATATCATCCTCACCCCTTGCCCCGGCTCGCACCCGGGATAAATGAACAGGCGGGAAGGACGCGCTTCGTTCCCTCTCCCCCGGAGGGAGAGGGATGCGGAGGGTTGGCGAGCGAAGCGAGCCTAGCCGTAGCTGGGTGAGGGGGATTGCCGTTTCACCCCCCCCTTTCATTTTCACCCCCACCCCAACCCTCCCCCGTCAAGGGGGAGGGGGATTTTTTGGCCTCCCCCTTGATCCGGCATCCGTCCGGGCTATATGAAGTGGTGAGTGCCGTCCCGCCTACGGGGCGGCGTTCTGCGTCTGGAGGGAAGCCATGCAAATTTGTACGAACCAATTGGGGGGTACCTCCCAAACGGGTGTCATCAAATGTCCACTAATGTCCATGAATGTCCATTCCCCCGAAAACGCGCGAATTGGCATTTAAGATGAGAATCGAGCAATATCAATGGGTTGGCGCTATGCGCCCGGTGCATGGCTCGCGGCCGAAGGTGCCCGGCCGCCGCCGCCCGGCCGATGTCGATTATCTTCCAATTAATGGCGAATTATGTCATGTCTCCCGAAAGGCGGGCTCGGATACTTCGAACTCGCCGGCAGGCAAGAATTGCGAAATTCGCGCCCGTCAGGTCGGGGAATCCTGGAATTGCGACGGAGGCCGTTCCCCGATTTGTAAACCTCAATCCTTCACCCGGGAGGCTCACGTGAAGAAATTTCTCTCCATTTCCGCCGCCGCCGCGGTTGCGCTCGGCGCGGCCGCCGCGGACGCCCAGACCAAATGGAATATGGCGACCGCCTACAAGGACAACAACTTCCACACCCAGAATATCGCCCGTTTCGCCAAGGAGGTCGCCCGCGATTCGGGCGGCAAGCTGAACATCACGCTTCATACCGGCGCCTCGCTGCTCAAGATGCCGGAGATCAAGCGCGGCGTGCAGACGGGCCAGGTCCAGCTGGGGGAGATTCTGCTCTCCGCCTACGGCAAGGAAGATCCGTTCTTCGAGGTCGACGGCATCCCGTTTCTGTCCAAGGGACAGCCGACGGCCTGGGAAGTCTATGAACTGACCCTGCCGCATATCGAAGCCAAGCTGAAATCCCAGGGCCTCACGGCGCTGTTCGCGGTGCCGTGGCCGGGCCAGGGCCTGTACGCCAAGAAGCCGATCAAGTCGACCAGCGACTACAAGGGCGTGAAGTTCCGGGCCTACAACGCATTGACCGCCCGCTTCGCCGAACTGATGGGCGCCGTGCCGACCACGGTTCAGTCCGCCGAGGTGCCCCAGGCATTCGCCACCGGCGTCGTCAGCGCGATGATCACCTCGGCGGCGACCGGCAACTATACGAAGGCGTGGGATTTCACCTCCCACTACTACGACGTGAACGCCATGAACAACAAGAACATGGTCATCATGAACGCCCGCGCCTTCGACGGGCTCGATGCCGCCACGAAACGCGCCGTGACGCGCGCGGCCGCCAAGGCGGAAGCCCGCGGCTGGATCATGAGCGCCAACGTTCAGGCGGGCCTGACCGCCAACCTGGCGAAGAACGGCATGACGGTCGAGCCGCCGAATCCGGCGTTCCTGGCCCAGCTCGAGAAAATCGGCGCCCGGATGGTGGACGAGTGGCTGGCCAAGGCGGGAGACCGTGGCAAGAAGTTCATCGCCGCCTATAATGCGCTGGAGAAGTAGGAGACGTTGACCCGGCCGCGGCGGGATTTCCTCCGCCGCGGCCGGGCGCCATAACCAGAGGGCGGCATGGTCAGAAGAACCCTGGATTTCTTGTATTTCGCCGGGGGTGTCCTAGCCGCCTTGTTCATCGTCCTCATCGGATTGCTCATCTGCGCCCAGGTGATCGGCCGGGAGCTGGGCATTCAGGTGAAAGGGGCCGACGACCTGACCGCCTGGAGCGTCGTCGCGACCGGCTTCCTGCCTCTCGCCTATACCTACCGGCACGGCAGCCACATCCGCGTAACGGTCGTCATCCACCTTTTCGACGGCATGGCGCGCCGGCTCATGGAATTGGGCGTCATGGCGGTGGCGCTTTATTTCATCGGATTCCTGACCTACTCGGCCTTCGATATGGCCTGGGACTCCCTGCGGTTCGAGGAGCTGTCCCAGGGCCTGATCGTGATTCCCATCTGGATTCCCCAGATCTCCATCGGTCTCGGTTCACTCCTGTTGACCATTGCCGTGCTGGACGATGTGATCGCCTCTCTTCGGGGACGAACGCCGCCCTACATGGTCGAGAGCGAATCCCTGGGCGGCCCGGTGGAAAACCTGGACTAGCAGGGCAGGCTCATGACCCCCGAACTCACTCAAATAGCGGTGACCCTGGTCATTTTCCTCGCCCTGTTTCTGGGGTCCGGGCTGTGGATCGCCCTTTCCCTTCTGGGGGTCGGCTGGATCGGCCTGACGTTCTTCGGGACGGTGCCGGTGGAGAAGTCGCTGGCGACGTCGGTGTGGGGGACCATGGCGTCCTGGACGCTGGCCGCGCTGCCGCTGTTCATATGGATGGGAGAGATTCTGTTTCGGGCCCGGCTGTCGGAAATCCTGTTTCGGGGCGTGGCCCCCTGGGTGCGATGGCTGCCGGGGAGGCTGATGCACGTGAACGTGGTCGGGTGCGGAATCTTCGCCGCCGTCTGCGGCTCCTCGGCCGCGACCGTCGCCACCATCGGCCGCATGTCCCTGCCCGAGCTCAAGCAGCAGGGCTACGACCAGAATTTGAGCATCGGCAGTCTGGCCGGGTCGGGAACGCTGGGTCTGCTGATCCCGCCGTCGATCATCATGATCGTTTACGGCGTGGCCGCCGACGTCTCGATCGTCAGGCTGTTCCTGGCCGGGGTGTTTCCCGGTCTCATGCTGATCGCATTGTTCATGGGCTATATCGGTTTGTCGGCGATTCTCAAGGCCGGCAGCGTTCCCCTGGATGACCTGAAAACCGGTTTTCGGGAGAAATTGCGGCGTTCGAAGGGACTGATCCCCGTGGTCCTGCTGATCGCCGCCGTGATCGGTTCGATCTATCTCGGCATCGCCACGGCGACGGAGGCCGCCGCCGGCGGCGTCATCGGCGCTCTCCTGTTGTCCGCCTGGACCGGCACGCTCAACTGGAAGACGTTTTCGGAAAGCCTGCTCGGCGCGACGAGGCTGACCTGCATGATTTTCTTCATTCTCACGGGCGCTGCGTTCCTCACGACGTCCCTGGCGTTTTCGGGCCTGCCGGCGGCGCTCGCGGGCTGGATCGGATCCTTCAACCTGCACCCCTTTGCGCTCATGGCGGCCTTGTGCCTGCTCTATATCGTGCTGGGCTGCTTTATCGAGGGCATATCCATGATCGTGCTGACCACCACCGTCGTGCTTCCACTGGTGACGTCGGCCGGCTTCGACCTCATCTGGTTCGGCATCTTCGTGATCATCGTCGTCGAAATGGCGCAAATCACGCCGCCGCTCGGGTTCAATCTGTTTGTTATCCAGGGGCTGACGGGCATAAGCATCTTCAAGATTGCGCGGGCAACCATCCCGTTCTTTTGCCTGATGATCGTCGGCGTCATACTTCTGACGATTTTTCCGGAAATCGCCACTTGGCTTCCGTCGACGATGGATACGCGCTAGCGGAGTTATCCGGAGATGAGACCGACCAGCAGACCAGCGGCTTTTCCCGGACAGGTGCGTTCATGCTGAAAGTGACCGACACCGCCGGTCCCATCAAAATCGGGATCTATCTGGCCCGGAAGTTTTCGATCGTCCCGTTCATAAACGCCATCGACCCCCTTCGGATGGCCAACCGGATCTGCGACGAAAGGCTTTTCGAGTGGACATTGATTTCCCGGGACGGCCGACCGGTGGAGGCCATCAACGGCATGTCCATCGTTGCCGACTGTTCCCTAGAGGAGGCGGGCTATTTCCCCAATGCGATTTGCTGCGTCGGGTTCGAACCGGTCCTGTCGGTAGGCGCGCCCGTCAAATCCTGGCTGCGGATGCTGGACAGCAAGGGCGCCCATCTCGGCGCGCTGGGGGCGGGCTCCATCTTTCTCGCCGAAGCCGGCCTGCTGGATGGATACCGGGCGACCATCCACTGGCAGTTTCTCGACAGTTTTATCGAGACCTATCCGCGGGTCGAGGCGACCCGGAACCTGTTCGAAATCGACCGTGACCGGTTTACCTGCGCGGGCGGAACGGCCGCGATGGATTTGGTGCTCCATCTGATCAGCGTCCATTTCGGCCACAACGTGGCCGCCGAGGTTTCCGATCAGTTCATCATGGGCGAAATCCGGGATGCGGAGAATAACCAAAGAACGTCGAACCGGTTCCGTCTCGGCATTACCAACCCCCGCGTTCTTCAGGTCGTGGATCTGATGGAAGGCAACATAGAAGACCCAATTCCCATATCCAGGCTGGCCGCCCAGGTGGGTATCTCTCAGCGTCAACTGGAAAGGATGTTCAAGGAGCACGTAAAGACATCCGCGGTCCGCTACTACCGTCGAATCAGACTGCTCCACGCCAGGCGCCTCCTGCTGCAATCCGAGCTGCCGCTGATCGAGGTGGCGGTGGCGAGCGGTTTCGGAAGCCTGGAGCATTTTTCCCGTACCTACAAAGCCGAGTTCGGCAAATCTCCCCAGGAGGACCGGCGGCCCGGAATGGCGATTTCCACAAGGAGGGTTCTCGCGTAGGCGGGACATAGGCCCCTGTCGATATTTCCCGAAATCGTGTCGAAATTTATCGGCGGACCGCGGCGTGCTTCCTTTACAGTCAAATACGATCAAGGACGTTCCAACGGAACATGCGGCGGGCTCGAGGAATACCGGGGATATGCCCGATCAGGATGACAAGTATCGCGTAGGGTTGGACATCGGGGGAACCTTCACCGACGTGGTCCTCGAAGGCGCCGGCAGCCGGTTGACGACGAAAGTGCTGACCACCCTGGACGATCCCTCCCTCGGCTGCATGAAGGGCCTGGATGAGGTGTTGGCGGAGGGGGGCATTTCCCCGGACGATATCGGCGTGATTATTCACGGCACGACGCTGGCGACGAACGCGATAATCGAACGAAAAGGGGCGACGACGTCGCTCGTCACCACGGATGGTTTTCGCGACACCATAGAAATGGGCACCGAAGGCCGGCCGGAACAATACGACATCAACATCGTCAAGCCCGAGCCGCTGGTGCCGCGCAGGCGGCGGTTTACGGTGCCCGAGCGCCTGAATGCCCGGGGCGAGGCATTGGTGCCCCTCACCGAGGACAGCCTTGAGACGCTGCTCCCGGCGTTGGATGCGGCGAATACGGAGTCCGTCGCGGTCGCGTTCGTTCATGCCTACGTCAATCCCGTTCACGAGATCATGGTCCGGGACTATATCCGGTCCCGGCGCCCGGATTGGTCGATCTCGATCTCATCCGAGGTGTCGCCGGAATTCAGGGAGTTTGAACGCTTCTCGACGACCTGCGCGAATGCATATGTCCAGCCGGGTATGGCCCGCTACCTCGAGAAATTCGAGAGCCGGCTCAAGGAGGCCGGTTACGGCGGCCCCTTGTTGCTGATGCTGTCGAGCGGCGGCCTGACCACCGTGGAAACGGCCAGAAAATTTCCGGTCCGGCTGGTCGAATCGGGGCCGGCCGGCGGTGCGATCTTTGCCGGCGAGATCGCCAAGTCCAACAACATGGACAAGGTGATGTCGTTCGACATGGGTGGAACCACGGCGAAAATCTGTCTCGTCGACGGGGGCCGCGCGCAGTCCAGCCGCAGGTTCGAGGTGGCGCGCGTCTACAGGTTTCGCAAGGACAGCGGAATCCCGCTTCGGATTCCCGTCATCGAGATGGTGGAGATCGGCGCCGGCGGCGGGTCGATTGCCTGGATGGACGAGCTCGGCCGCATCAGCGTCGGACCCCAGAGCGCGGGGTCGAGTCCGGGGCCGGCCTGTTACGGTCAGGGCGCGACCGAGCCGACGATAACGGATGCGAATTTGCTGCTGGGGGCCATCGACCCGGACAATTTCGCCGGCGGCAAATTGAAGCTGGATGGGCAGGCCGCGGCGTCGGCCATCGAAAAAACCATCGGGATACCGATGAACGTGCCGCCGGCCGATGCCGCGTTCGGGATCACGGAGACGGTTTGCGAGAACATGGCCAGTGCCGCCCGGGTGCATGCGATCGAGAGCGGGAAGAATGTGGATGACCGGACCTTGATCGCGTTCGGCGGCGGCGCGCCGCTCCACGCCTGCCGGCTCGCGGAGAAACTGGGCATCTCCAAAATCCTGATTCCCAGAAATGCCGGTGTCGGATCGGCCGTCGGATTTCTGCGGGCGCCGGTGTCCTACGAGGTGGTCAGAACCTTCTACCAGCAAATGGAGTCCTTCGAAGCCGGGCCGGTCAACCATGCGCTGAAGGAGATGCAGGACGAAGCGGAAGGTTACGTAAGACTGGGCGGCGGCCCGGCGAGCGGCCTCGACGTGCGCCGGCAGGCCTACATGCGCTATTGCGGTCAGGGCCACGACATTGTCGTCGATGTGCCGGACGGCGTCTTCGGCAAGGACGCCGGCAATACGCTCAAGGATCTGTTCGACGAACGCTATGCGGAAGTGTTCGGGCGAAACATGAAAGGCATCGTCGATGCCGAGGTTGTGGCCTGGTCGGTCACGGTGAGCACGGCGCCCCGGCCCGACGATGTCGCCGCCGGTGACTTTTCCTCCGCCTCCGGTCCCAAACCGGAATGCCGCAAGGCATTCGATCCCGTGACCCTCGGATTGATCGACCATGCGGTCTACGTCCGGGACGAGTTGCCGCCGGACACCGAGGTGACGGGTCCTGCTATAATCGTGGAAGACGAAACCTCGACGCTGGTGGGGTCAAGCTTCAGCGCCAGAATCGTATCCAATGGAGCCATAGAGCTGTCACGCCAGGCTCGGTAGGGAGACCAAAGATGGGTCAGTTCGACGAAATTCGCTATCAGCTAATCTGGAATCGCCTGATCTCCGCGATCGAGGAGCAGGCGCAAGTGGTCATTCATGCGGCGTTCAGCCAGTCGGTCCGGGAATGCGGCGATCTGTCCGCCGGTGTCTTCAACCGGCGGGGACAGATGGTGGCGCAAGCGGTGACCGGAACGCCGGGCCACGTCAACTCCATGGCGATCTGTGTTGAACATTTCCTGGCGAAGTTCCCGATCGACGGTATGAAGCCGGGCGATGTGTTCGTGACCAACGATCCCTGGCTGTCCGTCGGGCACTATCACGACGTCACCGTCGTGACGCCCGCATTCCACAAGGGCCGCGCGGTCGGTCTTCTGGCCAATACATGTCACATCGTGGATATGGGCGGCTTGGGCTTCGGGCCCGATGCCCGGCAGTGTTTCGAGGAAGGCGTCAACATTCCGATCATGCACCTGGCCCGGGAAGGCGTGGTGAACGAGGACTTGATGGGCTTGCTCAGGACCAATGTCAGAAATCCCATTGACATGGAAGGCGACTTCTACGCCATGATGGCCTGCAACGACGACGGCGCCAGGCGGCTCGTCGGCATGCTGGAAGAGTTTGAAATCGACGATATCGAGGAGGTCGGCGATTACATAATCGACCAGTCCCGCAAGAGCATCGTCAACGCGATCAGGAAACTGCCGAACGGCGATTATCCGCATTCGGTCGAGCTGGATGGCTTCGACGAACCCATCAGGATTCAAGCCAAGCTGACCATCGCCGATGAACACATCCATATCGACTATGAGGGCTCGTCTCCGGCCAGCACCTACGGCATCAACCTGGTTCACAATTTTACGCTCGCCTACACGACCTTCGGCGTGAACTGCATCATCGGCCCGAACATCCCATGCAATGCGGGATCGATCGAGCCGATCACCGTATCCGCGCCGGAAGGCGGCATTCTGAACGCCGTCCGGCCCATGCCCGTATCCGCGCGGCATGTCATTGGTCAGATGCTGCCGGATGTGGTTTTCGGCTGCCTGGCGCCCGTCATCCCCGACCGGGTTCCGGCGGAGGGCGCCGGGGCCATGTGGAATCCCATGTTGAGGGGCGGGCCGACGGGCGTCGCGCCGGAGGTCATCGCGTCGGCCGATGAACTGTCCGAGGATTATGACGTCATCATGTTCAACACGGGCGGAACGGGCGGGCGGCCGACGATGGACGGGCTTTCCACGACGGCTTTTCCGAGCGGTGTCCGCACCCCGCCCGTGGAAGCCGTCGAGACCTGTTTCCCGCTGGTCATCTGGCGCAAGGAACTGCGGGAACGGTCAGGGGGCGCCGGCAAGTTTCGCGGCGGACTTGGTCAAACCATCGAAATCGGGGGAGAGGCCGGGACGCCGTTCAGCGTCGCCGCCATGTTCGACCGAACATGGAACGCCCCCCGCGGTAGATTTGGCGGTATGGATGGCGCCAAGGGCGAGGTTCGGCTCAAGTCCGGCCCGGAGCTGGAGAGCAAGGGGCGCCAGTCCGTACCCTATGGAGACCGGCTGATTCTGGAGCTTCCGGGCGGCGGCGGCTACGGCGACCCCCGGGACCGGGACAGGCAGGCCGTCGTCGACGATGTTCTGGATGGGCTCATCACGGCCGAAGATGCCGAAAGCGACTACGGGATCGACGTCGATGTCTCCAAGACGACCGGCTAGAGGCCGGTTTCTGTACCTCGACAACTGGGCCACGGCCCAGACCCGCGGCTATGTGGACGAGGCGCTTGAAGCCTCCGGCCTGGCGATCGAGCGGCACCGGACAAACGAGGGCCGGTTTCCGTCGGATCACGAATTTTGCGGCGCATACGTCAGCCCGAGTTTCAACGGCGCCTGCGACGACGAGGAATGGATCGCCCCTCTCAAGGACCATCTCGTCATCCTCGCCGACGCAAAGGTGCCCACGTTGGGACTGTGCTTCGGCAGTCAGGTCCTCGCCGCGGCCCTTTTCGGCAACAGTGTGGTCACCACGCGGGAGGTGAGGGAGATGGGGTACGGCCCGCTTGAGCTGTCACGGGAATCCTCGGCTGACGATCCGCTGCTCAAGGGACTTCCGGCGGCGTTTGAAATACTCCACTGGCACGGAGACGAGGTGGGCGCCGATCATCCGGACATCGAGGTCCTGGCCGCCAACGGGAATTGCGCCAACCAGATTTGGCGCTGGCGAAACGGCCCGGCGTGGGGTGTGCAGCCTCATCCCGAGTACGGCTGGGAGCAGGCCATGAACTGGTTTGACCGGAACGCCGAGTCGTTCGTTGCCTGCGGTGCTTCGGCCGATGATTTCGTCCCGCGAACGGGTTCATTCAATGCGGGGCGTCTGCTGATCGATAATTTTATCGGGCTCGTGACAAATTAAGGTGCCGGAAGGATGCTGGCGCGACCCCACTAGGTGGTCCGCGGTCCAGGCTGGAGTATGGGGCGCGGTTCGCCGGGAGACCCGTGGCGTCGAAATCGGACCTTGACGGCCCGCCCCGCTTTTTGAGGATGGAGGGATGCCAGGACATCCCGCAGCGCCGGCCGGCCCGGTCCTGATCGCCGAGGACATTCACAAGCGTTTCGGCGACTTGGCGGTCCTGAGGGGCGTCACGCTGTCCGCGGCGGCCGGCGAGGTCATCGCCGTCATCGGCAGTTCGGGATCGGGCAAGAGCACCCTCCTGCGCTGCCTCAACTTCCTGGAAATTCCGGACCGCGGCCGGATCGTCGTCGATGGCGAGGAACTCCTGGTCCCCGCCGGCCGCGCCGGCGGGCTCTCCGGCGCCGACCGGCGGCGGATCGTCCGGCTCCGCTCCAAGCTCGGCATGGTGTTCCAGAGCTTCAATCTCTGGGCCCATATGACGGTGGTGCAGAACATCGCCGAAGGGCCGGTCCGGGTGTTGAAACGCGGCAAGGCCGCCGCGCGCGAGGAGGCCATGGCGCTGCTGGCAAAGGTCGGCCTGGAGGACAAGCACGACAGCTATCCCGCGCAGCTTTCCGGCGGCCAGCAGCAGCGCGTCGCGATCGCCCGGGTGCTGGCCATGCAGCCCAAGGTGCTGCTGTTCGACGAGCCGACCTCGTCGCTCGACCCGGAACTGGTCGGCGAGGTGCTGCGGGTGATGCGGGACCTTGCCCGGGAAGGCCGGACCATGATCGTCGTGACCCACGAGATGGGCTTCGCCCGGGAAGCGTCCGACCGCACGATTTTCCTGCATCGGGGCAGGGTCGAGGAGGAAGGCCCGCCGGCCGAACTGTTCGGCGCGCCCAAATCGGCGCGGTTGCGGCAGTTTCTGCTTAGCCCGATGTAGCGGCCGATGTTAAGCTGGAGTTCCGTCGGCGAAAAATTGAACTGGTCAGGGAAATCCATCGCAATGATCCGCAAAATCGCTCTGCTTGCCGCGGCCGCAATGGTCGGCTGGGCCATGCTCTCGGCGCCGGCTGCCGCCCGCGACCTCCGGATCGCCACCGAAGGCGCCTACCCGCCCTTCAACAGCAAGAACGCCAAGGGCGAACTGGTCGGCTTCGACGTCGACCTCGCCAGGGCCATCTGCGCGCACATGAAAGTGAAATGCACCCTGGTCGCGCAGGACTGGGACGGCATCATCCCCGGCCTGCTGGCGAAGAAATACGATCTGATCGTCGCCAGCATGTCGATCACCGAGGAGCGCAAGAAGAAGATCGCCTTCTCGACGCCCTACTATTCGAACTATCTCCAGTTCGTCGCGAAAAAGGGCAGCGGCTTCAAGCCGACGGCCGACGGCATCAAGGGCAAGACCCTGGGCGCCCAGCGCGCGACGGTCAGTTCGCAATATCTCGAAGACAACTACCGCAAGGTCGCCAAGATCAAGGTCTACGACAAGCAGACCGCCGCCTGGCTCGACCTGAAGGCCGGCCGGGTCGACGCCATCCTGTCGGACCTCCTGCCGTCCTACGACTGGGTCGGGAAGAATAAGGGTTTCGAGATGGCCGGCGGCCAGATCAGCAACGACGACAAGATCGGCATCGCGGCCCGCAAGGACGACACGGCGCTGCTCGAGAAGGTGAATGCCGCCATCCTGGCGCTGCGCGAGAACGGCACCTACGCCAAGATCAACGCCAAATATTTCCCGTTCGACATCTACTAGATGATTCCCGAAATCCTCCGGTTCGGGGACACGGGCTTCGGCGACGAACTGGTCGTCGGCGCCCTCGTCACGCTGGAGATCGCGCTCTATTCCCTGGCGATCGGGCTCGGCCTCGGCTTGACGGCCGCCGGCGCCAAGCTCTCGCGCTCGCCGGTGCTGCGCGGCATCGCCGAGGCCTACAGCCTGCTCATCCGCGGCGTTCCGGAACTGCTGATCATCCTGCTGGTCTATTACAGCGGCGGCGCGGCGGTCGAGGCGCTGCTCGGGCTCTTCGGCCATGACGGCGGGTTCGATTTCAACAAGCGGCTCGCCGGGTCGCTCGCCCTCGGCCTGATCTTCGGCGCCTTCGCTTCCGAGGTTTTCCGCGGCGCCTTCATCGCCGTGCCGAAAGGCCAGATCGAGGCCGCGCTCGCGGTCGGCATGACGCGCCCCCAGGTCTTCCTGCGGGTCCGCTTTCCCCAGATGCTGCGCTTCGCCATTCCCGGGCTGGGCAACCTCTGGATGGTCCTGCTCAAGGATACGTCGCTGGTCAGCGTCATCGCTCTCGACGAACTGATGCGCGAGACCAGCGTGGCGGCGGAGGCGACCCAGCGCCCGTTCGAGTTCTACCTGGCGGCGACCGTGCTCTACCTGCTGCTCACCATCGTCTCCGACGTCTTCCGCGCCCGGCTGGAACGGCACGCCAATCGCGGAGTCGCCGGTGAAGCCGCGCCGCGCCGGCTCCTGCGGCGGGGGGTCTGATCCCGATGCTCGACCTGTGGATCACATACGGCGACCGGCTGATCGACGGCGCGGTCATCACGGTCAGGCTGGTCGCGCTGGCGTGCGTGATCGGGCTGGTTCTCGCGGTCCCGCTGGCGCTGGCACGGCGGTCGGACCGGCGCTGGGTTTCCGTTCCGGCCTATCTCTACATCTACTTCTTCCGCGGCACGCCGCTGATCGTCCAGCTGGCCTTGCTCTATTACGGCCTCGCCCAGTTCGAGGCGGTGCGGGAGGGCCCGCTCTGGATCGTGCTCGGCGACGCCGAATATTGCGGGCTGCTCGGCCTGAGCCTGAACACGGCGGCCTATGTCGCCGAAATCCTGCGCGGCGGGATTGCCGCCGTGCCGAGAGGCGAGGTCGAGGCGGCCGAAGCCTGCGGCATGCCGAGGGCGGCGGTCTATGGCCGGATCGTCCTGCCGCGCGCGATCCGCATCGCCTGGCCGGCCTATGGCAACGAGGTCATCCTCCTGCTCAAGGGCAGCGCGCTGGTCAGCACGATCACGGTCTACGACCTGATGGGCGAAACCCGCTCCGTCTTCTCGCGGGGCTACGACGACGCGGTCTATCTCTACGCCGCCGGGCTGTACCTGATCCTGGCGCTGGCCGCCACCGGCGCCTTCCGCCTCGGCGAACGGCGGATGAACCGCTATCTCCGCGCCGCGGGCTAGCTAATTGCCTTTCCGTCAGCCACTACCAAACTCAAGACTCCCTTGCACGAAAGCCTGTGCGCATTCGTAGTGCCACCTTCTTCTATTTTCCGAATTGAAACGCTTGACTATGCAGCCCGGAGCATCCGGCTTGTCCTGAGAATTGTGCCAGACGTACCGTGGTCCCCTGCTCGTGTTGGTAAGCGCGCAAAATAGACCGACATACGCTTTCCCGCCGAAAAAAGTGATTGGCTCTGTCGTATGGGGTGGCAGCATGCTGAAATCTTGGTACTCATCGCGGCCGCGCCTACGCTTGAATTTCTTTACGTTTTGATGGTTGCTAAAGGTGATGTCGTAATCAGGGGTTAGATAATCCGAGCGGATCAACCCCCATCCCGCCGAGAGGATGTATAGGCGCTCTGAACCGCACTTCTCCATCAGCATCCCGTATGTCGGGTCTTTGTACAGTCGTCCGGCCTGCAAGAGTCCGAAGGGGTTCTCATCCGGAGCCTCATTGTATTCCTGGAGAACCGTTCGCCAGGATTTGCCCCGGTCGGAATTGTCATCCGGACGGGCATAGACCTGACTTCCGCTGGGGGGCGCATAATCCGGATTCGCCACAAACATGACGCATCGCCCGTCGGACGTGCGAAGGCGGCCAGCATTGCGTTGCTTTCGGGCAGCGCACTGAATAACGGCTATCATCCAGGCTTCTCCACTTGCTTCACCAGCGTTGCAAACGTGTCAAGGAATGGCGGATCGTAGCCCTCGTCAACATGGTTCGAGTTCCACAATCCGGAAGTCCGCACTCTCTCTCGATTGCAATGACGGCCTAGCCATGACCGGGAGGGAGGGTCGATGGATTGTTTTCCGTAATTGCTGAGAAGCGCTATCGCGTTTCTCTCAATGTATCCGCGCAGACTGTCCGGACCGGGCTCGTCTTCCACGGCGACCCATAGGAGTGACATGTCTCCGATTACCTTGCTTACAGCCCTTTCCAAGGTCTTCTCGCTCTCTCGAACATCATGCGACGCGGTATTGCGCCGGTTGTCCCAAGTCGGGCAGTCGAACCCATCTCTCTCCATGAGCGCTGTTCCCACCAACAGCCTGAATATGGATCCTCGGTGGTTGCCGCCACCGGAGCGCTTTGGTCCGCGGTGTTGCGAGAGGCGCCCCCAAAGAGTAGTGCCAGCCCCAATCGTAAGAGCGTGTGTGCCTATTCGCACTACTCGCCGCCCGGTGCCACTACCGGTGCGGACTTCACCGGGCTCGAAGAAGAAATAAACGCCGCGTTGCGGCCAGGGCATACGACCGGAACAATCGGACAACCGGCGCATCCCACCCAATCGCCCCTCAAGCTCGTCCAACAAAGAATAGAACTTTGTCAGATGAGCAATGCGCTGCACAGTCGTCGCCTCAATCAAATGTGAATCCATTGGAGAACTAGATTCGGAATTTCATTGAAAATGTTCCTATTGGTCGAGAATGTTCTTCCAGTTTCTTTGATCGCATTCGGACGCGTTGACATTGCCTTTGATTCGTTCTGTCGCACACTTCAATGCATCAATCATATAGCCGACCCCAGAGCTGGTTGTTTTGGGTATTTGGCACCCATGAGCTTGCATCTGCTGAATTACCATGAGCTGTAGAATACGCTCATTCAGCACCTTCAGTTCCCGATTCGACTCTCGTGGAGCACTGTTATCAAACGTACCTCCGGCCTTTACCGATGCGATGGTTTTGTTGGCTCCCTCATAAACACTGTCGTAAACGCCGCACAAGGCTTGCTGAGTCGTCTTCTCCGACGCTTGTAACGATGAACTGACAACGCACATGAATGTAGCCAAAATCGGGACGACCAACCCCCTCAGTCTGCAATACGATTTTGGCCTGCTGGAATTCTCGATTGTCCAAGATGTCAAAGACATCGCGTATTCTCCTCGTTCTTGCGCCCAAGTGGGTAGCGTCTGGAGGCGTCTCTGGGACGCTCTGCCGCGCCGATTATCTAACCTGCCTCAGTGTCAGCTTCCGATCAATCGCCACCGCCACCCGCTCGGCAACTCGATTCGGGGTGGCATCATCAAGGTGGACGTAGCGGTTGGTCGTGGACGCTCGCCGGTGTCCGAGCAGGCCGATCCCGGCTGCATCGCGCGGCCCGGTCCGATAATACCCGGTCCAATAAGGGTCTGGCTCGATAGGCTTAGGCGAGGGAATACCATGTGCCGCGGCCGGCGCCATGACGTTCAAGGTGGCCGGCCTCGGTAAGCGCGCGAAGGTGGTCTTTGACGGTGTTCCGGTTCGAGTTGGTCGCCCTGGCAGCCTCGGCAACGGTTATGCGGCCGTGCTCGCGTGCCAGCTCCAGAATTTGCGCGGACAGTTCAGGCAGGTCCCCCAGAACGAGGCGCTCGCGCTCGATCTTGCGCTCCAGCCGGTCCTTGTGCTGTTTCAGCGCCTTTAGAAAGTAGATGACCCACGGCTGCCAATCGGGTCGGCCGGTGCGGATGGTTCCCTGGGTCCGACGCAGGGCCAGGTAATAGGATTCCTTGGTTCGCTCGACGACGCTTTCCAGGGAGCCGTAGGGCACGTAGCCATAGTCCGCCCGCAAAAGCAGGAGCGTCGTCAAAATGCGGGACAAGCGCCCGTTGCCGTCCTGGAAGGGATGGATTTCCAGAAACACTGCCACGAATATGGCGATCGCCAGGAGCGGATGGATTTCCCGGGCGTTCGAGTTCCGGTCCATCCAGTCGACCAGTTCGGCCATGAGACGAGGGGTGTCGAATGGCGAGGCCGTCCGGAACACCGTGCCCAAGCTTTCTCCACCCGGGCCGAAGGCTTCGACATGGTTGGGAAGGGTTTTGTACTCGCCGCGATGACGTTCGTCCTTGACGGAATACTTAAGCAGATCACGGTGGAGCTGCTTAATGTGGTTTTCGGTGAGATCGATCGCTTCCCAATCCGAGAAAACCGTCTCCAGGGCGTCGGCGTAACCGGCGACTTCCTGCTCGTCTCGGGTGGCGAGAGACTTGATCTCGATATTCGAAAGCAGTTTTTCGACCTCGCGGTCGGTCAGCTTTGCGCCTTCGATGCGCGTCGAGGATCCGATGCTTTCGATGGTGGCGACGCGCCTGAGGCCGGTCAGCCGTTCGGGCGCAATGCGTCCGATCGCCCGCCATGCGCCCTTGAACTCATCAATTTCCGAGATCAGCGATAAGATTTCGTTGGTGACCTTCAAAGCGGAGGTGTTGAATGCGGCACCCATTTCTCCATCCATTTCCATCCAATTTGACAATGCCTCAACTTTATCCAATTGTCCATCCATTTCCATCCAATTAAAACAGGCGAGGCGCGCCAAGGCTGGGGAGCCGGCCGGGCCCCGCAAGCCGCCGAGTGGCGGCCGGCGCGCGCTGTGGCCCGCCCCGGTCCGATAAAGGTTGTCCTGCGTCCCGGGGCTTCCTATGATTCGGCCATGACCGAAGCCGATAGCGGCGCGCCGCCGCCGGAAGAAGGCCACTTTTTCGCCGGCTACGAGACCGATCCGGTGTTCTACGACGAGATGTTCGAGACCGACGGCTCGCCGCGGGACCATTGCCGCGAATTGTGGGCCGCCCTCGGCGAGACGCCGCCGGACGCGCTGGCGACCATGCAGGAGCGCGCGGAGCGGTCCTTCCTGCACGAAGGCATCACCTTTTCGGTCTACGGCGAGGAAGGCGCGCAGGAGCGCATCATCCCGATCGATATCGTTCCCCGGATCGTCGCCGCCGAACATTGGGATTTTCTCGAACGGGGCCTGCACCAGCGTCTCGAGGCGCTCAACCTGTTCCTGGCCGACATCTACGGCCCCGGCCGGGTCATCGCCGACGGCGTCGTCCCGGCCGACCTGGTGCGCGGCTGCCCGCAGTTCCGCGACGCCATGCAGGGCGTCGATGTGCCCCACGGCGCCTATGTCTCGGTGTGCGGCACCGACCTGGTGCGGACCCACGACGGCTTCCTGGTTCTGGAAGACAATCTGCGGGTGCCGTCGGGCGTGTCCTACATGCTGGCCAACCGCGCGGCGGTCAAGACGAGCCTGCGCGACGCGTTCCGCCGGCACCGGGTGCGCGGGATCGAGCATTACGGCCGGCTGCTCCGCCGGACGCTGGCCGAATTGTCGCCGCATGGCGGCCCCGACCCGACCATCGTTCTGCTGACGCCGGGCGTCTACAACTCGGCCTTCTACGAGCACATGTTCCTGGCCCGCGAGATGGGCGTGGAGCTGGTGCAGGGCGCCGACCTGGTCGCCCGCGACGGCTTCGTCTACATGCGCACGACCGGCGGGCTGCGCCGCGTCGACGTGATCTACCGGCGGATCGACGACGATTTCCTCGATCCCCTGACCTTCCGGCCCGATTCGGTGCTCGGCACGCCCGGCCTGTTCGACGCTTACCGGCTCGGCAACGTCACCATCGCCAATGCGCCCGGCACCGGTGTGGCCGACGACAAGAGCGTTTATGCCTACGTTCCGGACATCATCCGCTATTTCCTCAACGAGGAGCCGCTGCTCGCCAATGTGGAGACCCGTCTGTGCCGCGATCCGGACGGGCTGGAATACACCCTCGACAATCTGGACAAGCTGGTGGTCAAGGAGGTCGGCGGCTCGGGCGGCTACGGCATGCTGGTCGGGCCGCACGCGACGGCGGAAGAGCGCGCCGACTTCGCCGAAAAGATCCGCGCCGCCCCGGAAAACTACATTTCCCAGCCGACCCTCGATTTGTCCCGCGCGCCGTGCCTGACCGAAGACGGCGCCGCGCCGCGCCATGTCGATCTGCGCCCCTTCGTCCTGCGCGGGCGGGAGACCCGCCTGGTCCCCGGCGCCTTCTGCCGGGTCGCGCTCACCCCCGGCTCGCTGGTCGTCAATTCGAGCCAGGGCGGCGGCGGCAAGGACCTCTGGGTGCTTTCCGGCTAGCGCCATGCTGTCGCGCAGCGCCCTTGGCCTGTACTGGATCGGCCGCTATCTGGAGCGGGCGCAGCATTCCTGCCGGCTGATCGCCGACCAGTTGGAGACCATGAAGGACCGGCCGGTCGACGAAATCGACAAGAGCTGGCGGCGGCTCTACGGCGGGCTGGGGCGCGTGCCGGCCGGCGGCGAACTCAGTTCGAACCTGGGCGACGAGGGGTTCATGCTGGTCGACGCCTTCACCCTGACCGACGACCTGACCTTCGATGCCGGCAACCCCGATTCGATCCGCAGCAGCCTCGCCAACGCGCGCGAAAACGCCCGCCAGGTGCGCAATGTGGTCGACGAGGATTTGTGGGCCTGCCTGAACCTCGCCTTCTTCGACCTGCGCGACCTCGACATTACGGATATCTGGCGGGACCGGCCGGGCGATTTCTACCGCCGCACCGAGGATGCGGTGCGCACCTTTTTCGGTATCGCCGGGAGCAACATGTACCGCGACAACGGCTGGCATTTCCTGCAGCTCGGCCGGTTCGTCGAGCGGGCGCAGCTGATCTCCGCGCTGCTCGAGGCGCAGCTCGCCGTCTATCCGGCCGGCGGACCGGACGCCGGCCGGATAGACGGCGACCCGACGGCCGATCAGGCGGCCGATCCGGACTGGCTTTCGCTGCTGCGCATCTGTGCGGCGCGGGAGGCCTACGGCCGGCTCCATTCACTGCACTACGAGCCCGCCGCCGTGGTCGATTTCCTGGTTGCCGACCCGCTGCTGTCGCGCTCGATCCGCTACGCCCTGGCGCAGGTCTGCCAGGCGCTCGACGCCGTTTCCGCCGGCCGCCCGCTGATCGCCGAAGCCGGGCGCCGGGCCGGCCGGCTGGCGGCGGCGATCGACTACGACTGGCCGAACCGCGATCCGGCGGACGAAGAGGCAATCCGCGCCACGCTGCGCGGCATCGGCGAGGCCTGCCGACGGCTCCACGACGATATCGACGCGGCCTATTTCAGCTACGGGCTCGAAGACGGCGAAGACGGGCCGTGACGCCGGGCGGGCGTGTCGCGTTATCGACTGCCGGGTCATTAATTGAGGCTGTTGGGTGATGCGGGAAATTGCGACTTTTGTGACGCATTTGGAGTGCAGCGGGACGGGACGGAAGTATGAGGCCGACACGGTGCAAGGCCTGTCCAAAACCGGAAAACCGCTGCTTGTGCGATATGACCTCGATGGCCTAGCCCGGGCGGTGGAGAAGCCGGACCTGAAGGATCGGGAGCCCGGGCTTTGGCGCTACCGCGAATTCCTGCCCGTAAGGAAGTCCGAAAATATCGTCAGTCTGGGCGAAGTCATGACGCCCATGCTTGCGGCGCCGAGGCTGCGGGCGAAGTTCGGCGGCGGCGAGATTCTCATAAAGGACGAGGGCAGGCTGCCCACCGGATCGTTCAAGGCCCGCGGCCTGGCATTGGCCGTTTCGATGGCGAAGGAGCTAGGCATCACCCGAATGGCGATGCCCACCAACGGAAACGCCGGCGCGGCTCTCGCCGCCTATTGCTCCCGGGCCGGCATGGAATCTTTCGTGTTTTGCCCGGAGGACACGCCGGAGGTGAACGTTCGCGAGATCGCTCTTCAAGGGGCCAAGACGTTTCTCGCGAACGGCTTGATCAACGACTGCGGGCGCATTGTCGGCGAAGGCAAATCGGCAATGAACTGGTTCGATACCTCGACCCTCAAGGAGCCCTACCGGATCGAAGGCAAAAAGACCATGGGATTGGAACTTGCCGAACAGCTCGATTGGGAACTGCCCGGCCTTATCCTCTATCCAACGGGCGGCGGAACCGGCCTGATCGGCATGTGGAAGGCTTTTGAAGAGCTTGAAGCCATTGGCTGGATAGGCCGCAAGCGCCCCCGCATGGTAGCTGTCCAGGCTTCCGGCTGCGCCCCTATCGTCAAGGCATACGAGCAGGGAGCGGATCATGCGGAACCCTGGCGGGATGCGCATACCATTGCGGCCGGCATTCGCGTCCCGGCCGCCCTCGGCGACTTTCTGATTCTGAATGCCGTCAGGGAAAGCGGCGGCTTTGCCGTTGCCGTGGATGACGATTTGATCCAGGAGGCCCAGGAAGAGTGCGCCAGGGAGGAAGGCATTCTGCTGTGCCCGGAAGGCGCGGCCACGCTGGCGGCGTACAAGCAGGAACTCGCTTCGGGCCGCATCGGTAAATCCGAGAGAGCGGTCCTTTTCAATTGCGCGACCGGCCTCAAATACCCCATGCCGGCGGCGGGGCGGTTCATCGATCTGAACGAGGAAATAGATTACGAGGCGCTCGCCTCCTAGAACGGTTTCCGGCCGGTCACAAGATTTTCTTACCGCTTGCCGGACGTGGAATTAGCCTGCACGGTTGATCGGGTTGGAACCAACACCAAGCGGGAAATTCATGATCGGGGCTTCGATGAGACCTGAAGAAGACGTAATCGGCGAAGAGCATTGGACCGACAAGGGCGAGGCCAGGCTATTCCTGTACGAGAAGTACGTCGACCAACCGTCGGGCGGCGTCGGCACCATCGTCTTCGTGCACGGCTCCAGCATGGCCTCGCAGCCCACCTTCGATCTCCATGTGGAAGGCCGCCCCTACTCCTCTGCCATGAATTGGTTTGCCCTCAAGGGATTTGATGCCTGGTGCGTCGACATGGAAGGCTATGGCCGCTCGTCGAAGGACCGGGACTCCCACTTCATGATTTCCGACGGCGCCGATGACCTGAAGGCCGCCTGCGATTATATCCGTGAGACGCGCGGCGCCGGCAAGGTTCACCTCTACGGAATTTCCTCGGGCGCGCTGCGCGCCGCGTTGTTCGCCCAGCGGAACCCCGGGATGGTCGACCGCTTGGCGCTCGATGCGATGGTCTGGACCGGCGAAGGCAGCCCGACGCTCGAGAATCGCCGCAAAAAACTGCCCGAGTTCAAGGCCAACCGGCGGCGGCCCATCGATCTGGATTTCGTCCGCTCGATCTTTTCCCGCGACCATCCCGGCTGTGCGGAAGACAAGGTGGTGGAAGCCTTCGCCGAGGCGATCTGCGCGCTGGATGATTCAATTCCCAACGGGACCTACGTCGACATGTGCGAAAACCTGCCCATCGTCGATCCGCGGAAGCTGCCCATGCCGACGCTGCTGATGCGCGGTCAGTGGGACGGGATCGCGTCGATGGAGGACCTGTTGAAGTTCTTCGATCTGCTCCCCAACCCGGACAAGCAGTTCAAGGTGATGGCCGGCATCTCCCATGCCAGTTTTCAGCAGATCAACTACCTGATGGTTTACGAGGTCCTGTACTCGTTCCTCACCCAGCCGGCGCCCATCTACCGGGGGTAGGCGGACCAAACCTTGTCCGCTCCCGTTCCCGTGGTTGTGCGGACATGCACACCGCCGATTGTGGTTGTGCAGCCCGAGAGCGGGCGGGTATCATTCATATATAAGAGTTAACGAATAGACCTGCATTCCACAGGGAGGATTTCATGAAAGACGTCGACAATAAACTCGATCGCCGGACGATACTTAAAGGCGGGGCCGCTTTGGCGGGCGCCGCCGCGGCCTCGTCGCTGCCGTTCGGCAGCGCATTTGCCGCAGGGTATCCGGACCGCAATATCAAGGTATATGTGCCGACCCGTGAAGGCGGCGGCGCGGACCGCCTGCTGCGCTCCGTCACCGGCGTTTGGAAAAATCACATCGGCACGAACTTCGAGCCGAGCTTTTTCCCGGGCGCCGCCGGACGCGTCGGCTATGAAAAATACATGGGTCTGGCCAAGGACGACATGTACGAGTTCCTGTTCGGCAATATGGGCCCCGAAGTGCTCAATTGGGTGGTGAAGAAGCCGACATTCGATCTGAACGAATTCCAGTATTTTGCTCAGGTCGACAGCGATCCCGGTATTCTGTTCGTCAGCCGCCGCAGCAAGCTCAAGACGGTCGACGACATCATCGCCGAGGGCAAGAAGCGCACGCTGAACGTCGGCGTGAGCCGTTTGGCCCACCCGGCCACCCTGGGCGCGCTGGCGCTTGCCAAACATTCCGGCGCAAAGTTCAACCCGATCCCGCTATCCGGCGGCAAGAACACCCGCGCCGGCGTGGCCACCGGTGAGATGGATCTCGGCGCCCTGCCGTCGGGCGGCATCGTCAACCGGGCGAAGACCTTCAAGGTCGTGCTGATGTTCTCGCACACCAATCCACTGCCGGGCCGGAGCGACAATGCGCCCACCATGAACGCGCATTTCGGGACCAATATGCCGTCCCTGATCGCCGGTTCCCGGGCGTTCGGCATCAAGAAATCCGCGATCGCCAAACATCCCGACCGCTTCGCGAAGGTTGAGGAGACGCTGAAGAAGGTGTTTGCCGATCCGGCTTTCAAGGAAGCCTATGCGAAGACCAAGTCGCCTTGGGAATACGTTGGACTCCGCAGCGCCGCCCAGGCCAAGGAGTATGCGGACAATATCGCGAAAATCGGCGCGGAGTTCAAAGACCTGCTGGCCGGCAAGCAAACCTGATAAAGGTCCGCTTGGAGATATCGGGCGGCGGCTGTAGTCAGCCGCCGTCTGTCTCTACGGCCAAGAGACATCGGGGGAAGTCGACCGATGGCGGATAATACCGAAGCGCAGGAGAAAAAACGCGTTTCAATCGGCAGCGAGTTGATCATACCGGTCGCTGCGCTGGCCTTTACGATCTACTACTTCTACACCATCTGGAATGCGCCATGGACGGCCCAGGTCGCGGCGTTCATTGTCGGCTCGGTGCTGATCCTCCTGGTCGTCTTGATCCTGATAAAGTCGTTCCGGCAGCTGTCCAGGGGCGAAGGCGAGATCAATTTCGACAATCTCATCGAACCGCGGTCCTACATCCCGAAGCGGCTGACCCTTCTCGGCCTGACCATTGCGTACATTTTTATCGTGCCGTGGCTGGGTTTCACCATCACGACATTTCTATTCCTGAGTCTCGCCATGCTGGTGTTGAGCGAATTCACCAGGAAGAGATTGATTCTGTCTCTCTCGGCAACCCTCTCGCTGGGCGGTTATCTGCTGTTCATCGTCGCCTTCAAGACGAGGTTTCCCGCCGGCCCGTTTGAAAATCTCATGAATGGGCTCTTCTAGATGGAATACGATCTCACATTCTTCACCGAGATGCTCGGCCGCACCCTTGCGCTTTGGTGGGTGCTCATTCCATCGATCTTTCTGGGGCTGATAGTCGGCGCGATCCCCGGATTCAGCGCGGCCAATACGATCATCATTTTATTGCCGCTGACCCTGGCGTTGGAGCCCGAAATCGGACTGACCTTCATGGTGGGGCTCTATGCGTCCTCCCGGATGGGAGCCGGAATTCCGGCAATTCTCGTCAATATTCCGGGGACCGCCGGCGCCGCGGCGACTCCCCTTGACGGCTATCCCATGACCAAGCAGGGGCGGGGACAGCAGGCGCTTTCCATGTCCTTCGTCGCCTCGATCGCCGGCGGTCTGTTCACGACCGTCATCGCCTTGGTCACATTGCCATGGCTGTCGCAAGTGGCGTTTTATCTCCACAGCGTGGAAATGATCGTGATCATGTTTTTCGGCATCTCGTTGATCGCGACCATTGCCGCAAGGGACACCTTGAAGGGCCTTATCGCCGGTTTCTTTGGATTGATGATCGGCTTTATCGGCACCGACGTGGTCTACGAGACACCGCGCGGCACGTTTGGATTTCTGGAACTCTACGACAAGGTGCCGTTGATCCCGGCCCTGGTCGGCCTGTTTGCCATCTCGGAAGCCTTCGCCGTCATCGAGAAGCAATCCATCGTCACCGAGCGCGGCAAAGCCGCCATGCAAGAGCCCGGATGGGCTCAAACTTTCGAGGGCGTGCGCATCGCGGTCTCGAAATGGTGGCACATTACCTGGAACAGCCTGATCGGGCTGGTGATCGGCGTGGTACCGGGGGCGGGAGCGGCAATCGCTTCCTTTGTCGCTTACCAGCAATCGAAAACCTACTCGAAAACGCCGGAGCTGTACGGCACGGGTCATGTCGAAGGTCTTATCGCACCGGAGTCCGCCAATAATGGCGTGACGTCCGGGACGCTGGTGCCGCTTCTGGTGATCGGTATTCCGGGCGGCGCGACCGCGGCCATCATGCTGGTCGTCTTGCAGTTTCACGGCGTGACCGTCGGGCCCGATCTTTTCATCACCAGTCCCGAGCTTGCCTTTGGCCCGTTTACGGCCATGGCCGTGACCTATGCACTGATGATTTTGACCGTTCTGCCGTTGGCCCGGTACATGTCGCACATCACCGTCGTGTCGACCGTCTACATGGCGCCGATCATCATTTCATTTACCCTTGTCGGCTCGTTCGTCCCAAGGGCCTACCTGTTCGATATGAACTTGGCGCTCGTGTTCGGGGTCATCGGCTACGTCGCCCGCAAGACCGGCTACCATGTCGCCGCGATACTGATCGGCGTGATCCTGGGACCGTTGATGGAGACCTTTTTCCTCAGGGCGATGAAAATGTCCCAAGGCGACATCATGGTTCTTTTCTCAAGCTCGATCGGCAACACGCTTTGGGTGCTGCTGGTTATTTCCCTGGCGCTGCCCTACGTCATGAATCGACGGAGCGGCAGGCGCGAGAAGGCGGCGGCGCACGATCCTTATGGCTGACGATAACGGCTCTAAATCAGGCCGGTGGAGTTGCAGATCGCCCGGCCTTCATCGGATGCCATGAAATCCAACAAGTCCCTGGCCTCCCGGTTATCCGCCGCGCCGGCCAATAGAGCCGAGCCATAGGTGGATATTTTCTCGACCTCGGCGGGCAGGGTGCCGAGCAGCTTCACGTCGAGGCCCTTGTCGATCTGGACCTGAATTGCGGTGGCCTGGCCGAAACCGATCTCATTGGCGAGGCCGCTCCGGTCGAGATGTTCCATGACCGCCGATCCGGTCTTGGTCCGGACGACGCGATCCGCCACCTCCCCGGCAATCCCCATTTTTTCAATCATCGAATGGATGTACTGGCCGCTCGATGCCACGTTGTAGACAATCGAGTCCGCGGCCAGGAGGGCCTGTTTCAAATTCTCCGCCGATGAAATGTCGGGTTCGTTGGCGCCGTTTCTTATGGTGACGGCGGCCTTGACCGATCCCAGGACCGGTCCGCTGCCGCCGACGACCTGTCCCGCTTTTGCGAACTCGGCCACAATGGCAACGGGCGCCACGACGACATGGGCGTCGCAGGCGCCAGAGCCGACGATTTCCCTGATCACCGGCGCGGTCGCGAATTCGCAGGCAACCCTGACGCCGGAGTTGTCGGCGAATGCATCCGCGCATTTCGCCACCGCCGTTTTCGGCGCGCCGGCACTAAGCATCTTGATTTGAGGCCCGCTCATTTTCAGTGCTTCCCTTGCTTGCAGCTTGGCCGCATCGGCGTAGTCTATCACCCGTAAAACACGTTCGGGGAAGGCTGATGCTTGATTCCATACAGGACTATAAGGGCGGCGATCTCACCCGCAATGTCGAGAAGGTCGGTTCGCTGGACCTGATCGGCGGCGGCCAGGTCGTGGTCCAGGGCGACTATGCGTTCGTCGGCCATATGAAACCGCCCGACGGCACCACCATCGTCGATGTGGCCGATCCGAAAAACCCGAAAATCGTTTGGCAGTGCAAGACGGACGACGGCAAATCCCACACCCACAAGGTGCGCGTCGCCGGCGATATCATGATCACGAATGTCGAGCAGAATAATCGTCACGTCCTGCGCGCGGGATCCCGGATCCCGGAAACGAGAGCCATGCTCGAAGCGGAGGGCAGGGAGCCGACCGATGAGAACGTCGCGGCGGCGCTCGGCGTAAAGGCCGGGATGCTGCCCCGGATGATCGAGGCGCAGGAACCGGGGTTCTATGAAGACGGCGGCTTCAAGGTTTGGGATATTTCCGACAAATCCAATCCGAAGCAGCTCTGTCTTGTGAGAACCCATGGGTTCGGCACCCACCGGTTCGATATGGATGAGAATTACGCCTACATCTCGACCGAGATGGAGGGCTATATCGGCAACATCCTGGTCATCTACGATCTTGCCGACCCGAGCAACCCGAGGGAAGTTTCCCGCTGGCACATGCCGGGCCAGCATCTGGCCGGCGGCGAGACACCCACCTGGACCCGTTACTCGCATCGTCTGCACCATGGGCTTCGCGTCGGCGACGAAATCTGGGCCTCGGTGTGGCAGGCGGGATTCCGCGTGATCGACGTTTCGGATATCACGGCGCCGGTCACGGTTGCGGAACATACCTATCACCCGATGGTTCGCGAGCCGACGCATACGGCTCTTCCGGTCCCTCAATTGATCGGCGGCCGCCGGATCGCGGTTGTCATCGACGAAGAGCATGCGCGAACGCCCGGAAACGGGCAGGCGCCGGCCAACCTCTGGACCTTCGACGTGACCGATTTTGGCAACATCTTCGGGTTGGGTTCGTACCACGTCTCGGAACTGGATAGTCCCTGGTCCCGCGTCCCCGGCGCGCGGTTCGGCGCCCATCAGTTCACCGATCATCTGGAAGACAGCATCGTCTGCTGCACCTGGTTTGCCGGCGGCATGCGGATCGTCGACGTGGCCAATCCCGCGCGGCCGGAGGAAATCGGCTATTTCATCCCGGAACCCCGGGCAGGCCATGCGGCGCCTCAAAGCAACGATGTCGAGGTCGACGGGCGGGGATTGATTTATCTTTTCGACCGCGACATGGGCTTGGACATTCTGGAGCGCACTTAGCCGGACTCGATTGAGCCACTCTGCGAGTGTTGCGGCGATGAGGCATAAAATGACTGCGTCATGGCCGGGCCTAGACCCGGCCATCCACGTGTATCACCGCCCCCCAAAGCGTGGATCACCGGGTCAAGCCCGGTGATGACGAAGGAGAAACCACTAATCGAGTACAGACCCTAGCCTTCTATCGCCCGGCGGCCGCGCACCGGATAGCGCGGCCAGGTATATCCATGGGTGGCCTGGTGACCCGGGGCGACGAGGGTATCGACAAATGCTTCATCATCGGCGGTGAATGCCCTGCCGGCCGCCCGAACATAGGCGTTCCATTGCTGAAGGGTCCGCGGCCCGCCGACGACGCTCGTGACGATCCCGTTGTTGAGCAGCCACCTGATCGCGAAATCGGACACGGGAATGTTCCTGTTTTCGAGATAGGTCTCGATTTCGGCGACGACCCGAAGGGATTCCTCTTTCAGATCGCGGTTCAGGATACTTGCGTCGCCGCGGCCGCCCCGGCTGTTCTTGGGCATCTTCTTCCGGGTCCCGTATTTTCCCGTAAGCACCCCGCGGGCCAAGGGCGAATACGGCACGACTCCGATGCCGTAATATTCGCAAGCGGGAAGCAGGTCGGTTTCCGGGGTCCGGTTGACGATATTGTACATCGGCTGCGCGATGATGGGCCGGGGGGTGCCCAGATTGTCGCAAAGACGAACGAGCTCGCCGACCTGCCAGGCCCGATGATTGGAGAAACCCCAATACTGGGCCTTGCCGCCGGCAATGATTTCCCCCATCGCCTCGATGCTTTCCTCGAGGGGCGTATCCCAATCGACATGGTGCATGTAATAGATTTCGACGTAATCCATCCGGAGGCGGGTCAACGAGGCGTCTATGGCCTCCATCATCCATTTTTTCGACAGGCCGCGTTTCCTCTCGGGCGGCCCGTCCTGCTGCCCGACCTTGGTGGCGACCACCCAGTCCTTGCGGTCCTTCCTGATCAGCTTTCCCAAAATGGTCTCCGACGCGCCGCCGACGTAGGCGTCGGCTGTATCGACGAAATTGATCCCCTGGCCCCGGGCGGCATCGACGATTTTGCGGGCGGCGGCCTCGCTCGTCGTCGCCCCGAAATTCATGGTGCCGAGGCTGATCGCGGACACTCTCAGGCCGCTGTTTCCGATGTAACGGTATTCCATCTGTCTTCCCGTTTTCCCGTTTAACGAAGTGATCCCGTTCCAATACTAGTTGGCATCGGAGATGTCACGACAACCAAATCCGGCGGCGCCCGACTCGTGAATATTTCAAAGAAGCCCCGGCGCCCAGAGTGCAACCGCGGGAAACCCGACGATGGTGGCGAGCCGGAAGAAATCGCTGATGACGAAGGGGGTCACCCCCTTGAAGGTCTCGACCAGGCTCACATCGTCGGCAAGCGAATTGATCACATAACAATTGAGGCCGACGGGCGGGGTGATCAGTCCCGTCTCGACGACGCTCAGAACGAGAATACCGAACCAAATGGCCTTCGCTTCCTCCGACATCCCGAGATCCAGCCCCAGGACGATGGGCAGGAAGACCGGGACGGTAATCAGGATCATCGCGAGCCCGTCCATCACCGCGCCCAATAGAATATAAATCACCAAAATCAGGGCGATGACGGCCAGGGGGGTCAGTTCCAGCCCCGATACCATGCCGGCGATCCTGAGCGGCAGTTCCGACAGGGCCATGAAGGACCCGTAAATCTCCGCGCCGATGAGAATGAGGTAGATCATCCCGGTGGTCTTCGCCGTCTCTATCAGGGCGGTGGTGAACTGGTCCCAGCTCATCCTGCGAAAGAGCGCGATCACGCCGGTGGCGGCGGCGCCGACCGCGGCGCCTTCCGTCGGCGTGAAGATGCCGCGATATATCCCGCCGATGACAACAAGGAATATAACGACCACCGGCCACACGTACTTGAGACTCTCCAGGCGCTCGCGCCATCCGTATCTTTCGCCGGCCGGACCCGCTTCCGGGCGAAATCGAACAAATACCCAGATGGATATGACGTAGTAGAAAGTTGCGATGATTCCGGGGAACACGGCCGCCAGGAAAAGATCCCCGATGGATTGTTCGGTGATGATTGCGTAGATGACGAGAATGATCGACGGCGGGATCAGAATGCCGAGCGTCCCTCCCGCCGCGAGGCTGCCGGTGGACAACGCGCCCGAATAGCCGAGCTTTTTCATCTCGGGCAATGAGACGCTGGCCATCGTCGCGCCCGTGGCCAGGGATGAGCCGCAGATGGCGCCGAAAGCCGCGCATCCCCCGATGGTTGCGACGGCCATGCCGCCGGGCCGGTGACCGACCCAGGCCCGGGCCGAGCGGAACAGCACGGAGCTCAACCCGGAGTGCATGGCCAGTTGACCCATCAGAACGAAAATCGGGATCACGGACAGGGAATAGCTGGCCGTCCGGCCGACCGGCGCGGCCTCGAGCCAGATCAGCAGTTGGTCGAAACTCGTCAGCTGGACCATGCCGATCGCGCCTACGGCAAACAGCGCGATGGCGATGGGCATGCGCAGCGCGATCATCACCAGCAGCACCGCGAACATCAGAATGGCGAGTTCGGTGCCGCTCACGAGCCGGGCTTTTCAAGAATTTTGCGAAAGGCGACCCAGGCGAAAAGGGCGAGGCCGAACGCGCCGACCACATGCAGCCACCAGGTTTTCATGGCCAGGAACATGGATTCGTCGCCGGTTTCGAACTTGTCTACGCCGCCGACGACAACCCGCCACACCAGGACGATCAGGATCGCGAACAGGATCGAATTTTGTACGGCATCGATCAGGCGCGTGGTGCGTCCCGACATTCGGCCGGAAAAAAACTCGGCGATGATGTGGCTGTTGGTCGCATGGGCAAATGCGAAGAAGCAGAAGGCGGCAAAGGAGATTCCATACTCCACGATCTCATAGTCGCCGGTGATCGGCGTACCGAACGTGTAGCGTCCTATGACACTGACCACCGTCAGCGCCGCGACGCCCACGACGGCGAACCCGCCCACGAGCGCCACGAGGCGCGTAAACCTGGTGAGGCCGGTTTCCTCCGGTTTCCGGGTATCCCCGCCGTCCGCGTCTGTCATGGCGTCACAACGCTGCAAGCCCGGCAGCGGAGGTAAAACGCCGCTGCCGGAACCCGTACGGCTATTGGAACTTCTTGACGGCGGCCTTCATGTCGGCAAGCAGCGCCGCGCCATCGATGCCTTTCTTCTTCATATCGGCAATCCAGCTTTCCACGACTTTTTCGGACGCCGCGGCCCATCGCTTCTTGTCGCCGTCCGAAAACACGTACATCGGCTTGCCGGATTTCTTGGCGATATTGAGGGCCGGCATATCGTCGTTGTGCCAGCGCTCCCCGTACTCCTTGGCCAGCGCCGCGCCGGAATTGTTGTCGACAACCTTCTTCAGATCGGGGGGCAGTTTATCGTAGCTGTCCTTGTTCATGACGACCATCAGCACGCCCGAGCTCAGACCGGGCATGGCGTAGTGCTTGGCCACGCGGACGATCTTTGTCGGAAGTGAAATCGTCCAGGCCGTATAAACGGCATCGATCACATTGCGCTGGAAGGCTTCCGCCATCTTGATCCCCGGAATGCCGACGGGCGTCGCGCCGATCGCCTTGAAAGCCTGCCCCATGGTCCGGCCCGAGACGCGAATCTTAAGGCCCTTCAGGTCATCCAGGCTTTTGATGGGTTTATGAGAGAACAGCCCGAAGGGTCCCGGTGCGTGCAGGACGATGGGATGGGTGTCCGGAAAATCCTTGGAAAACCATTTGTCGTACATCGACCAGATAGCCGGGGCCACGATCCTCGGCGAGTGGCCGGAAACAAATGGCAGTTCCACGACCTCGAGGCGCGGGAATCGGCCCGGGGTATATCCCGGCAGGGAGTAAATGATGTCCACGAACCCTTTGCGGGCCTGATCGTAAAGTTCCGATGGCTTGCCGCCAAGCTGGCGGGACGGGAACAGCTTGATCTGGATGCGGTTGTTCGATTCCTTTTCGACCTTCTTTGCCCACCAATCCAGGTTCTTGAATGACCGCGCAACGGCCGGCACGAACGTGTGCAGCCGCAAGGATGCCTCCTGGGCGCTTACTTGCGGCGCGGACACCATCGCCGCGGTCGCCACGGCCGCCGATAAGCCCAATAGCTTCACGGATTTTGCAATTTCCATTGTACGTCTCCCTGCCTGTTGCGTGATTTCGCCCTGTGCGTTTTACTTGGGCTTGTTGTTGAATTTAGTTGGTATTTGGGCGTTGGAAAAGTTCTATAAATCGATCCTGTCTGGAGGACGCCATGGACCAGGTGATTGATCAATCCAATGAGGCCGGCTCCGCCACCGCCCGGGTCAAACAACTGGGACCCCATGCCGGTGCGGAAATCCATGGACTGGATACCGGCAAACCCATCGGCGAAGGCGATCGAAAGCTGGTCCATGACGCCCTCATGGAACACGGCGTCATCGTGTTCCGCAATCAGGACATCACCCGGGAGCAGCAGGCGGACTTCGCGGCGAATTTCGGCGAACTGACGGTTCATCCGTTTTCACCGCATCTGGACGACCTGCCCGAGATGATCGTCCTGGACAATGACGGGGACAACCCGCCGCTTTCCACCGATGTCTGGCACAGTGACGAGATGTTCCGGCTGGAACCGCCCCTGGGCACCCTGCTGCGGGCGAAAATCGTTCCGAGGGTCGGCGGCGACACCTTGTTCTGCAATATGACCGCCGCGTTCGAGGGATTGAGCGACAGCCTGCAATCTTTCCTCTCTGGCCTGGAGGCCGTCAACGATTTCAAGAACTTCAAACGGCTCTACGGAAACAGCCAGGAGCACCGTCAGCGCCTCTGGGAAATGATGGACAAATTTCCAAATCCGGTTCATCCGGTGATACGCACCCACCCGGTGACGGGAAAGCAGGCGATCTATGTCAGCCCTCAATTCACGGTCGCCATCAAGGGCATGAAACAGGACGAGAGCGACGCCTTGCTGGACCTGTTGTACCGGCAGACCCAAATCCCCGAGTATCAGTTCCGAATCCATTGGCAGGAGAATTTGATGGCCTTTTGGGACAACCGGACGGTTCAGCATTATGCCGCGCGGGACTATCTGCCCGATCGGCGGCGGATGGAGCGGGTAACCTTGAGGGGCGATCTTCCCTACGGACCGGTCGGAAAATCCTATTCGATTCTCGATCCGGACAAGGCTCGTACGGATCCAATTCTTGAAAATTATCAGGCGGCCGGAGAAAGCCGGACCACCCCCTGACGCGGATGTCCCGAGGAGCGCGGCATGGCGAAATCGCGGCCCAGGGTCGCAATTGTCGGAGGAGGCATCGGGGGCCTGTTCGCCGCCAACGCCTTGATTGCCCATGGGCTGGAGGTATCTGTCCATGAGCAGGCGCCGGAACTGGGCGAGATCGGCGCGGGGGTCCAGATTACGCCGAACAGCGTCCGTCATCTGCAGCGGGTCGGCCTCGGCCCCGCGGTGGAGAAATGGGGCGCGCTCATCGGCGAGGGGTCGCAGTATCTGCGCCATGACGGAACGCACATCGCGCCGGTGCAGGTCAGCGATGCGACGGGCTGGAAAGCGGTTTACGGAATGCACCGGGCGGATTTCGTGGACTTCCTGGCGGCGGCGCTCCCGGACGGCGTGGTCCATTGCGGCCATCGCGCCGCCGGGTTCGAGCAGGCCGGCGGCAAGGCCCGGGTGAGCTTCGACAACGGCGACCAAATCGAGGCCGACGCGGTGATCGCCGCCGACGGCATCCACTCGGAGCTCCGGCCCTATGTGTTTCCGCCCTCGACACCCGTATTCCACGGCACCATCAGCTACCGGGGCCTCGTCCATCGCGACCGCCTGGGCGACTGGCCAATGGACCGGTGGCAAACCTGGGCCGGACCGTCGAAACATTTCCTGGTCTTCCCGGTGCGTCATGGAGAGATGGTCAACTATGTCGGCTTCGTCCCCACGGACGAGGAGATGAAGGAATCCTGGTCGGCCCCGGGCGATCCCGACGTGCTGCGCGCCGAGTTCAGGGGATGGGACCCGAAGGTCGAGTTCGTGCTGGAAAATGTCGATAGGACGTTTCGCTGGGCGCTTTATGACCGGGAGCCCCTGCCGGCCTGGACCAAGGGCCGGCTGACCCTCCTCGGCGACGCGGCGCATCCCATGCTGCCGCATCTCGGCCAGGGCGCCAACCAGGCCATCGAGGACGGCATGGCCCTGGCGGTCATTCTGTCCGCTACGGACAACGCCGCCGTTCCCGAAGCGCTCCTCGCCTATGAGAAACTCCGGCGGGAGCGGGTCGCGGAGATCCAGCATGGCGCGCGGATAAACGGCCTGCGGGTGGATTCCATGCTGGACTACGCCGATCTGGAAAAACGGGATGCCGAACTCGCCGCCCACGCGGATTTTCGCAAACACCTCTATGCGTATGACGTGGTTCCCGAGGCGGAGGCGGTCCTGGCCAGTCTATAGCGGCCTCCGCCCCGTCAGTGGCCGGTGATCGTCGCCCACAGGGAGCCGGGATCGTCCGGCGGCCGGTTGCCCCGCCAGGCCACATGCTGGTCGGGCCTGATGATCGCGAGGTCCCGTTCATAGAGATCGCGCGCGGCATCCTCGGCGACGTCGAGGACCTTTACCGGAACCCCGGCGCTTTCCGCCGCGGCGGCCAGTCCGTCCACGCCGGGAGCCGTCGGCCCTAATCTCAATACGGTGAACCACGGCCCCAGCCGGTCGAACAGGGAAACCCGCTCCCCGATCCAGTAGTGGGGCGCCCGGCCACCGGGGCACGCGGTCGGCCGGTAGACGGCGGCTTCGTCCGGCGGCGGCGCGGTGCCGTCTCCGACAACGATGGGCGAGCCGTCGTAGCGGGCGCCGAGCTGAATTCCCAGGCTGGCGAACTCCTCCTTGAAGATGGCGAGCTTGTCCTTGAACGCGGCCCGCGACCGGCCGCCCGCCTCGTCTTCGTCCTCCAGGTTGGTCGGGTAATCGAGGCCGCCGACCTGCGAGGTGAGGCGGCCCGATTCATTGGTGTTGCGGATGCCGACCGGCCGGCGTTCCGTCTCGTATGTGCCGGCCAGCTTCGGCCCGCCCCAGCCCTGCAATATTGCGGCAAGCTTCCAGCCCAAATTCACGGCATCGTCGATCCCGGTATTGAAGCCGAAGCCCCCGGCGGGGGTGAAGAGATGCACGGAGTCGCCGGCGAGCATCACCCGTCCCCGCTGGTAGCCGTCGGCCGTCATGGCCAGCCCGGCCAGCCACGCGACGCTGGATTTGAGCTCGATGTCGATATCGGCCCCGACGGCGTTCCGGAAAATCCGAACGGCATCTATGGTTTCGATGCTCTCCCCTTCGGGCATCTCCGCCAGCATCATGAATTCGCCCTTGCCGTCGAGGGTGATGCAGTCGGTCCGTATGTCGTTGTTGATGGTGTAGTACTTCCAGCCGATGGGCATGGCGAGGGCGTCGTAAACGCCGGGCGCATGGAAATACGCCGAGATCATATCGCCGTCATAGAAATCACTGCCCGAGCTGGTGCGGCCGGAAAAGTGAATATCCAGTTGGCGGCGGACCATGCTTCGGCTGCCGTCGCAGCCCGCCAAATAGTCACAGGTGACGGGCAATACCGCGCCGCTCGCCAGTTCCTCGATCTCCGCCTCGACCCGGCCGCCCAAATCCTCGAACCGGTTCAGCCTCCAGCCGAAGCGGATATCCGATTCTGCGTACTTTTCGGCGTGCGCCTTCAGCACCGGCTCGAAATAGAACTGGTTCGACCGGTGCATGGGTTCGGGCGTCAGGAGGGTGGCGCCCCATGGTCCCGGATTTTCGATCTTGCTTTTGCCCGCCGGCATATGGATGCGGGCGAGTTCGTGGCCGGTGAACCGCGTCACATAGACGACGTCGGTCGGATGCTCGGGATACAATCCCGTCCGCCGGACTTCATCGGCGAAGCCGTAGCGCCGCAGGTGTTCCATGGTCCGGCAGTTGAGGGAATTCCCTTTCGGGTGCTTCGACGGGGTTTCGGCATCGTTGACCAGCAGGTTCCGCACGCCCCGGGATGCAAGCTCCATGGACAAGGCCAGCCCCACGGGTCCGCCGCCGGCAATCAGGACCGGAACGTGCATTCTAGCTCTCCGCCGCCCAGGCCCGGTATGGCGCCCAGCCAAATCCCGATGAACACACCCAGAAACAGGAAGCCGATCGCCGGCCATTCGAAGACCAGCAACAGCCCGGTAACAAATGCGTCCAGCATGACGGATCCAGTGTGAGAATGTCTTGATTGGCAATCTCGGACGGTACGCGGGAGCGTACAGGAAAGTCGGCGAGCGTGTCACGCAGCCGGATCGATGTCCGCTACCGGCCGGGGGTGTTGAAGAACTCAGCCGGGGGGTGATGGCCGATTTCCGGTTTTGCCTATTGCGGACTGTTTCCCGCCTCCGCCTCCGCCGGTGAGACCTGCAGGCGGAGCAGGGTGAAGCCGAGGTTGCTATTCGCTGGGGCTACCAGATATTGTGGTATTTGGGTCGTCCTTTACGTTCTGCCGCACCCTTTGTTTAGCTTCTAATGTTACCGAGATATCTGCAATGGCCCCAAAGCAAGCCCTCGCTCCTTTCCCGTCCGACAACGACAAAGGCGGTGCAGTTCATCGCCTCGAAAGGGATGCGAAGGCTGAAATTGCGTGTGAAGACAATCTGAAATTCATGCGACGCTTACCAGATGAATCCATGAGCCTAATCGTCACTTCGCCGCCCTATAACATCGGCAAGGTTTACGAAAAGCGCACCTCACAGGAGAAGTACGTCGAGGATCAGGCCGCTTGCATTGCCGAAGTGGTACGTCTTCTTGCCCCGAAGGGCTCAGTCTGCTGGCAGGTCGGCAACCATGTTGATGGCGGCGAAGTCTTCCCGCTAGACATCCTGCTCTACCCGCTCTTCAAGAACCACCGATTGCAACTTCGCAATCGGATTGTCTGGACGTTTGGTCACGGCTTGCACTGCCAGAAGCGGTTTTCGGGGCGGCACGAGTCCATTCTTTGGTTCACCAAATCTGAGGACTACACCTTCAATCTAGATCCTATCCGGGTCCCCTCGAAATATCCGAACAAAAAGCACTTCAAGGGCCCCAACAAAGGCGAACTCTCAAGCAATCCTCTTGGAAAAAACCCCTCCGATGTCTGGGAAATCCCAAACGTCAAATCCAACCACGTTGAGAAAACCGAGCACCCGTGCCAGTTCCCTGTCGGCTTGGTGGAACGCTTGATCTTGGCTTTGACTAATGAAGGCGACAGCGTTCTCGATCCTTATCTCGGCGTAGGCTCTACCGCGATTGCAGCGCTAAAGCATGGGCGTCATGCTTATGGCTGTGATCTCGACAGAGGATTTATTGATATTGCCTGGGATCGCATCCACCAGCTCCGCGCTGGCACGCTTCGCACCCGTCCCATGAACAAACCTGTCTATGACCCCAAAGCCTAGGGGGAGTCATGAAGCTCGCCTATACATACGACGGTCATCACAGCGCGGGTGCAGAATGGGAAAGGCGTGAACTCAAAGAATGGCTCACGGACGTCTTCGAGGCGCCCGCCGTCAAGATTGCGCCGCGCTGCACGCCCGATATCCGCAAACACGTCGAAACCGAGTTTCTGAAGGAAGGATGGGCGCTCAACGTCAACCTTGACCAAGCATATCGCCTCAGTGTCTTTGCCATGCAGGACGATCTTGCGTTCCAACTCCAAACTGGAAATATGAGCCGCGCTCCGTACGACCTCCTTAAGCTGCAATTTCTCTTTCAAAGCCAGAAGATCGAAGCTGCCGCTCTTGCAATGCCAACGAGGGAAGCCGCAAAAGTCATTGGAGACAATGTTGCCAACGCTGAGCGTGTCATTGGGGAACTTGAACTCTTCAATCGGGTCATTACCGTGCCGATGCTTGTCGTAGCTTTTGAATAGGGCGGAGATCGCCATGACCTATAAAATTAGTCTCAAACTCCGGGTCGAACGCGAAGCGATGATCGCCAAGCGGGTCGAAGCATCGGATGAATTTGGAGAAACGATCTACGATTTCCGCAGTGGAACATTTACGCCTAAAGTGATCTCCTTGCCGGTAGATGTGCCCGTCTACCGGATGGAAAACTGCCGTGCCTTTAGTGCGCAGCAAACGGAAATTGCACGTGAGGGCCTCTCCAAAGACTTCTTCGAGAAAGGTCAGGAGCTCACTACTGCCCAACAGGCGCAGCATGAGATACTCGTGAAGCTCGCGAATCAGGGCACCGAATCTGTCACGCCGATCGTCACGGTTCTGGAAAAGGACGGCCAGCGCGAGACGATCCTCATCTCCAGCACCGGCGTTGTGGTCAACGGTAATCGTCGGCTGGCGGCAATGCGTGAGCTTAGGACGGGCAAAGATGGCTCGGTCGATGAGCGTTTCACCAACATTCGGTGCGCCGTTCTGCTGCCGGACGTCACTCGTGATGAGATCGATGACATAGAAGCCGATCTTCAAGCACGACCACAAACCAAGCTCGATTATGACTGGATCGGTGACGCTAGATTGATTCGCCGCCAGGTCGGAAAGAACAGATCGATCAAGCAAGTCGCCGAGCGTCTACGCCGCAGCAAGACCGACATTGAAAACGTGCTGCAATCACTCGATGAAGCAGACTTGTATCTTAGCGAGTGGGTCAACAAACCTGGTGAGTATGACCTCCTCCAGGATGGCCAACAGATATTTGGCGATCTCCCCAAAGCTATCGCCAAGAAGGATGTGAATATTCAAAACGCCAGCCGGGCAATCGCTTGGTCGATCTACGAGAACCGCGACAAGATCAGCGGACGCGTGTATCGCCTCAATGCAGCCTTCGGTAAGCTTGCTCCCAAAGTTCTGGGAATTCTTGAAGACCAGTTACAGCTGCCTATCGATTATGATGACGATCCGGTTGATGACGACGATTTCGCCATCGACATTGATGATGACGGCGGCAGCAAGGACTACACGCCTATCATCGAAGCATTGCGCGACGAAGACTCCAAAGACGATACGATCACTACCCTGATCGATGCCTGCGAGACTGCCATTGAGCTGGATAAGGGGCAGAAGAACGAGGAAGCCGCACTCAAGGCTCTGGCACAGGTCAACTCCAAGGTCGCAGGAATCGACGTGAGCGCCGCTGGAACATCGACGCTGCCAGCTATCCTCAAGCAGATCGGATCGATCCGGAAGGGCCTCGACAAGATCGAAGATTCTGTTCAGATACGTCAGAAAGGCGGTGCGGCGGACGCTGACGGGGAGGGGTAGGACTGCGTGAACGATTCCCCGACAGACGTCACAGTACTCTACAATGCTGATCGCACAGGTACCTTCTCGGTAATTGAAGACGCTCTCCACACGCCGATCTGGTCCCGTCTCAAACTGGCGATCCGTACGAAGAATCTCGATCACACGGTCGCTGGAGGCGATATCCACCTCTCTTGGTCCGACACACTGGGGGTGGTTCGCGAGCTTGGCAGTAAAGCCAACCAGAAGAGTCTACATTTCCGCTTCCGACCGGAAGGTGAAGCCCAAGAGAAGCTCCGCGCATTTGCGGCGCAAATCCGCGAGACCCGCGAACAGCGTAGTAAGATCAGCGACGCGCTCTCTCCTGAAGAAATTGATGCGAAGCTCAAGGCGATGAGGTTCACCAAGCGCCAGCTTCGTGACTTCCAGCTTCGTGACCTTTCTCACCTCCTTGTCCTTAGTAACGGCGCGAACTTCTCTGTCCCCGGCGCTGGAAAGACATCCGTTACGTTTGCCCTGCACATGATGACTAGGCGACCTGGACAGCATTTTATTGTCGTTGCGCCCAAGGCCGCTTTCCAGACATGGATAGACATCGTTTCGGAGTGCGTTGAAAAAGACGCACCCAATGGCGGCGCTGAAGCATTCACACTCCTGGTCGGCTCCGAAGAGGAAAACCGCAGGGCGCTTCACTCAGGTGCTACAAGGTTTATCATTTCCTACGACTTGGTGATCCGTCAGCAGGGATTGCTGACCGCCCACTTTTCCACCACGCCAACTCACCTTGTGCTTGATGAAGCTCATCGCATGAAGGCGGGATGGCAGTCCCAACGTGGCGCTTTTTTCCTGCGTACCGCCGATGATCCCGTGCGTCGCGACATTCTTACCGGCACGCCCATGCCGCAGGCAGCTTCTGATATGGAGTCACAGCTCGATTTTTTGTGGCCCGGGCATGGCTACGGCCTCGAAATTTCTCACGGAAGATCGCCTCGGGAGGTCCTCGGAAATCTCTATGTTCGCACCACTAAGACCGAGCTTGGCCTTCCGCCTGCAGAGCGTCACTTCATCGATGTCGAGATGGATTCGGGTCAACTCGCACTCTACTCGATCGTTCGTAACGAGTTCATCCGCGACTATTCCAAACAAATATCGCGCGGTATGGGCGATGCCCAGTTTCTTCGGGCGCGGCGTTCGGTGATGCGGCTGCTTCAGCTTTCCATCAATCCGACTCTGGCGCTCAGCGCTATGGCAAACGACGACGTCAAAATTGACTCAGCCATCATTGATCTTGTCCTCGAAGAAGGGAATTCCGCTAAGATGCGGGCTGTGATCGATCAAGCCTATGCACTCGCTAGGGAAGGCAAAAAGTGCGTCATCTGGACGATCTTTACTGATACGATCCACGGCTTTGTATCCGCGATCGCTGATCTAAATCCGGTCTATATCCATGGCGGGGTGCCGTCTGGCCTGCCCGATGATCCTGAAAGCAGAGAGGGTCGCATTCGGCGATTCCACGAAGACTCCGGATGCTACGTTCTTGTCGCAAACCCTGCCGCCGCAGGAGAAGGCATCAGCTTACATACTGTTTGTCACAACGCCATCTATGCCGACCGCAGCTACGTCTCGACGCACTATCTTCAGTCCATCGACCGCATCCATCGCCTCGGGCTAGGGCCAGACGATGAGACCCATATCCACATCTATCGCTCCAAGGCACCGCCAGTCATCGGCAGCATTGACATGTCGGTGAGCCGCCGTTTGGTCGAGAAGATTCGCAATATGCAACAACTCCTGGATGACCCTGATCTCCACGAGATTGCCTTCGACGAAGATGAAGCGGCCGATCCCCTTGATTATGATGTCGAACTCAAAGACATCATGGACCTCATTGCAGAGTTGGAGGGTACCGCGCCAGACGTTCCGCTGGAGGAAGTATGAGCGGAACAATCTCGACCGAGAGGGTGTTTTCCTTACCCTGTTTTGAGGGCCTGCGTCTAATCCGCAAGTATATGGACGGCCATTCCGATCTGGCCATTCCGGATCTTCTCGCTCTGATCGAAAGTATCGAAGCGGACGCGCACAGTCTCGACATGGAAGCATCTGTCTATCTGTCCGAGTTCGTCGAGAAGGATTGTCCGCTTGATGGCCATGTCTTCTATCAAAACTGCATCAGGGGTGTTTTGCTAAAACATCAGCCGATCTGGGCGAAGCTGATGCGCCAGGGACGTCAGCGCTTCGTCAATACGCTAGACGCCAACGATCAAGACATATTTGCTGCCGCAGGGCTGATGGAGGATCCAACACCCCTACAAGTTGTGACATGGTGGGATTCTGTCTCAGGCTATGCGCGCCTTCTCACCGATCAGGAAAAGATGGAGCAGGGGCGTGCTGCAGAGGTCTTGACGCTTGAACACGAACGTAAGCGCCTTAAAGACCTAGGGATCGACCTGGAACCCGAATGGCCTGGCTTCGACGACAACTTCGCGGGGTACGATGTGCTGTCGTACGATCAAGGCCCCGACGGAATTCGGAACAAGTTGATCGAGGTGAAATCGACGATCGCGTCACCGATGCGCTTTATCGTTAGCCGCAACGAGTGGGACAAAGCCGAAAAAGCCGGCAATACCTATCATTTCCACGTCTGGGACATGAATCAGACGCCCCCCGTCCTCATTGAACGCACGGTAGCCGAAGTCGCGGCTCACATACCGGCAGACAACGGAAAGGGGCGTTGGACAAACGCACAAGTGCCTGTGTTCACCCACTAGCTGTTTCACGCTTGTTTCTGACTACATTTGGTCCAGAACAATTAGCACAAATCTGGCAGGTCGATGGCGGGATTGGCGTAAGGCTGGCGAGGCGTTTGAGGTTCTGTGCAGCGGCGGCGAGCAAAAACTCCCCGCCGCTGCCGGGTGAGGCCGGGGGAGCGCCTGAGGCCGCCCAACAACCGCCTCCCAGTTGGGCAGGACCTTCAATCCCGCTCCATATGGCCGGTCAACGGTATGGAGAGCGATATCCTGGCGCCGATGGCCGACGGCTCGATTTGCGCGGCGCCGCCATGCAATTCGGCGATCTCCTTGACGATCGCCAACCCCAGACCGCTGCCCTCGCCGGGCTCGACCTGCCCGAAGCGGGAGAACGCAATCTCGCTGTCCTGCGCGCTGATCCCCGCGCCGTTGTCGGAGACGGAAACCACGCCGCTGCCGTTCAGCGGGCCAACCCGCACCGATATCTCGGTGTTCTCCGGACCACCGTGTTTGACCGCGTTGTCGATCAAATTCTGAATTGCTTCTTCGAGCAATAATTCGTCGACCTCCACGTCAAGCACGCCGTCATGAGCCTCGAATACGAGGTCGATGTCGTGCTCGAGAACCTGGCTCGCGCTCCGCTCACAAACGGTTCTCGCAATCCGGTTGAGGTCGGCGCGGCGCAGCCGGCCGTCAATCGACCGCCCCTTCGCACGCTCGAGCGAAAGCAATTGGTTGGTGAGGCGGGACGCCCGGCGCGCCGCGCTGACCAGCTCGCCGACACGGATTTCCCGATCCGTCGGCGACTTCGCGCCATGGGCGGCCTCCGCCAACGAGAGTATGCCGGCGATCGGGTTGCGCAGTTGGTGGGCGGCATCGGAAATGAACCTATCCCGGCTGGCAATCGCGGCTTCAACCTGGCCCAGGAGAGAGTTCAGCGTCGAGACCAGCCCGGTCACCTCAGGCGGTACGGGCCGCCGTATGATGCCGAGATCATCCGAGGAGCGCTGGGCGATTGCTTCCTGAAGGTCCGTGAGCGGCTTCAGTCCCAACTTGATCCCGAACCAGATGACGATCGCGACGGTGAGGAATAGTGAGACAACCACGATGATCGCCTGTGTCGCCTGTTGCCGGACGAAAGCCTCCCGCTCGGCCAGGGTTTGCCAGACGGTGACCGAGGCGAAGCCGCTGACAGCCACGAAGTCCGCCTGCTCCCGCAGACGGGCGACCCGCACCGGTTCGTCGCGATAAACGGATTCGAACAGCACGGGCTGATTGTCCTTGAGCTCGATCGCACCCGGGGTTACCGGCGGCGACGCATAGCCGGTGACGAACGATCCATCCGGCCCGTAGACATGGTAGTAGAGCGTCCCGCCGAACCGGCTGGTGAGAAGCTCTCGCGTCGAATCGGATATGACGTCGCCGCCGGAAACCACGATATCCCGTGAAATGGCCAATGTGAGCGCTTCCAGGTTCCGGTCGAAAATTTCCTGGGCCGTCTCCGCGGCCGATGTGATCCGCCAATGGGCGGCGCCGAGGGAGACGATGCCCAGCGGTATGAGAATGATAATGAGCAGACGCGCCCGCAGAGAGAGGTTTGCCGGCATTATTCCGTGTCTTCCATCAAATAGCCGAGCCCCCGCGCCGCTTTGATCGTTACGTCGTAGCCGGCCAGCTTCTTCCGGAGTCTTGATATGGGCGCTTCGACAACCTTGTCGTCCACGTCGGCGCCCACGCCGTACATCTGGTCGATCAGCACCGATTTTGGCACCAGCCGGCCTTTACGCTCCAACAGGCACTCGAAGGCCGCGAGTTCCCGCCGCCTCAGCTCGATCACCTCTCCCTTGGCCCGCAGCACGCGCGCTCCCACGTCAAAATCCAGCGCGCCGATGGATTGGATGGGCGACTGCGCAACGCCTCTCCGGCGCAGAAGGGCGCGGATGCGCGCCTCCAACTCTTCCATCTCGAAGGGTTTGACCAGATAGTCGTCGGCGCCCGTGTCCAGACCCTCGACCTTGTCGGAGGTATCCGTCCGCGCGGTGAGCATGAGGACCGGCGTCGGGTCATGCCGCGCCCGCATTCCCCGCAAGATCTCGAGGCCGCTCATGCCAGGCAGATTGATATCGAGGATCACCAGGTCGCCGCCCTCGCTTGCCAGGTAGGCGTCGCCGTCCTCACCGTCGTTCAACACGTCGACGGCATGTCCGAGATCCCTCAGCCGGTGAGCAATACCGGAAGCCAGTGACTCATTGTCCTCGACAATAACGATGCGCAAGGCTCTTCCCCGGAAAGCTTCGTGCAAGCTTGCTACAGCATGATCCGTCTATCAAGCCGACGGCCTGAACGCGATCGGCGGGGAATTTCGTTGGATGCGCTGTGGAGGCGCATTCATCACACAAGGACAGTTGGGAGTTTCACATGTCTGGAGTATCGAAGCATCTGCGCCATGCAGCAGTTGGCGCGGCCGCCTTGGCGGCATTTGGTATTGGCGCTTCCGCCAATGCGGAAACGAATCTGGCCGGAAAAACCATTCAATGGACGATCCCGTTCTCCGAAACGGGCGGCTCCGCGAAATGGGCCAACTTCTTCGCGCCGCTGCTGGGCGAGGCGCTGCCCGGTTCGCCCAAGGTGGTCGTGCGCTTCATGCCGGGCGCCGGTTCCACCAAGGGCGCCAACTGGTTCCAGAAGCAAAAGAACGGCGACGGAACCGTCATGTTCGGCTCGTCCGGTTCGACGCAGTTCCCGTACCTGTTGGGCGATCCCCGGGTTCGCTACGAATACAAGGATTGGAAGCCGGTTATGGCCACCGGCACCGGCGGCGTCGCCTATCTGCCCGCCAAGCTCGGCGGCAAATTCGACGGCTCGGCCAACAAACTCAAGGGCGAGAAGTTCATCTATGGATCGCAGGGCGCGACCCGTCTCGACCTGGTGCCGATCCTGGCCTGGAAAATGCTGGGCCTCAATGTCGAGCCCGTCTTCGGCATCAAGAGCCGCGGCGCCGGCCGGCTGATGTTCGAGCGGGGTGAAGCCAACATCGATTATCAGACGTCGTCCGCCTACCTGAAGAGCGTCGTCCCCCTGGTCAAGGACGGCAAGGCCGTTCCCATGATGACTTGGGGTTCTCTGGACTCCGCCGGCAAGATCGTCCGCGATCCGACGTTCCCGGACATTCCGACCTTCAAGGAGGTTTGCGGCAAAACCGACGGCTGCAAGGCCTCCGGTGAGCAATGGGACGCGTGGAAGGCATTCTTCATCGCCGGGTTCCCGGTGCAGAAGATCGCCTTCCTTCCCAAGGGCACCTCCCAGGAAGTCATCGACACCCTGACCGCGGGCTTCGCCAAGGTGAAGGGCCGTGCGGACTTCGAGAAGATTTCCGCGAAACGTCTCGGCAAATACCCGATGTTCGTCGGCAAGGACGCCCAAGCCGCGCTGGGCCGCGCAACGTCGGTTCCGGATTCGGCGAAGGCCTTCGTCAAGAAATGGCTCAAGGCCGACTACGGCGTCGAGCTGAAATAACCCTGACCACGTAAGACGGCGCCCTGCCGGCTGGCGGGGCGCCTCACTCCTTGGGGAGGGGGCCTTAACGTGGATATTCTAGGTACGGTACTGCCGGCATTGGGGGATGCCTTCGGGCTGATTCTACAGCCGGGCGTCTTGATGTTTCTCGCGCTCGGCGTGGTCATGGGATTGGCCGTCGGCGTATTCCCGGGGCTCGGCGGTATCGCCGGACTGTCCCTGGTTCTTCCGTTCATTTTCGGCATGGACACGGTCAGCGGGCTGGCCCTGATGGTCGGCATGGTCGCCGTGGTGCCGACGTCGGACACGTTCGCATCGGTCCTGATGGGAATTCCCGGCTCGTCCGCCTCACAGGCGACGGTTTTGGATGGTTTCCCCCTGGCGCAGAAAGGAGAGGCCGCGCGCGCCCTTGCGGCGGCATTCGCATCGTCATTGTTCGGCGGTCTGGTCGGCGCCCTGTTTCTGACTTTCTTTATTTTGGTCGCCCGGCCCATCGTGCTGGCATTCGGCCTGCCCGAGATGCTGATGATTACGATTTTCGGCCTCTCGATGGTCGCCGTTCTCGCCGGCCGCGTGCCCCTGAAGGGCTTGGCCGCAGCCGGGCTCGGCCTGTTGGTCGGCACTATCGGCGAGGCCGATGCCGGCGGCTCGCTCCGAATGGCGACCTATGACATCGCCTACCTGACCGATGGTCTGAAGCTCGTCATCGTCGGGCTCGGCATATTTGCAGTTCCCGAAATCGTCACCCTCCTGCGGCAGGACCGGTCGATCGCCAAGGGCGCCGTGCTCGGCGCCGGATGGTTCGACGGCGTAAAGGATTGGTGGCGAAACAAGATGCTGTCCGTCCGCTGCGCCGTCATCGGGGTCATCGTCGGCGTCATTCCGGGCCTGGGCGGCTCGGTGGTGGATTGGATCGCCTATGGTCATACGGTCCAGACCACCAAGGACAAGAGCGGCTTCGGCAGCGGTGAAATCCGCGGAATTATCGGCCCGGAAAGCTCCAACAACGCCAAAGAGGGCGGGGGGCTCGTTCCCACATTGATCTTCGGCATTCCGGGCTCCGGTTCCATGGCGGTGTTCATCGGCGCCGTCGCGCTCCTGGGATCGGGAGACCTTGAGGTCGGGCCGCAAATGCTGTCCGCCAATTACCTCGACATCACCTATTCGATCGTCTGGCTGTTGGCCCTCGCCAACGTCGTCGGCACGGCGCTGTGCATCGGCCTGTCCCCGACAATCGCCAGGCTGACCACCATACGGTTTACGCTGTTGGCGCCGTTCCTGTTCATGCTGATTTCGTTCGCGGCATTTCAGTCCGGTCAAAACCTGGCCGATCTGGTCGCGCTGTTTTCAATCGGGCTGCTGGGAATTTTTCTGCGCCGCTTCGATTGGTCGCGCCCGGCGTTTCTCATCGGCTTCGTGCTCTCCAACCCGGCGGAGACTTTCGCCAACCAGGCCTACCAGGTCGCCGCGTCCAAGTTCCGCGACGGCATGGCATCGGGGATGGAGTACCTGTTCGGTCCCATCGTCATCGTGCTGATCATCATTACGGCCATTTCGATCTATTTCGGTATTCGGCAAGCGAAGGTGATCATGGCGGAAGGCGAGGTTGAATCCGGCGGCAAGCGGGCGCCGGTCATCTTCATGGCGTTGGTCGGCATCTACTTCGTCGCAAGCTTCTACAACGCCTCGCTGATCTCCGACCGCCTGATCACCGACAAGATCTTCCCCATGTTCGTGGCAAGCGTGGGCATGATCTGCGTGGCGATCATGCTGGTGACGATGGCGCGGCGGCCGGCGACGGATACGATCTTCGCCGACCGGGAATCCCACGGCGGGGATACGCCGCCGGTTCATGGCCTCTGGCCGACGCTGGCGTGGTTCGGATTCCTGCTCATCCTCACATCCTTGGTCGGCTTCATACTGGCGCTGCTGGTCTTCCTGCTGGCCTTCATGCGTATCCGCGCCGGTTTGAGTTGGACCAAGGCGGGCATCTACACGGTCTGCAGCATCGCCTTCATGATGTTCATGGCCTGGGTGCTCAATCGAGAATTCCCGCCGGGGCTATTGCAGCACTTCCTCGAGCTGCCTTGGCCGCTGACCTGAGGCGCGGACCCATGAGCCAGACGGCAATCCCATTCCTGTTCATGCGCGGCGGCACGTCCCGCGGTCCCTACTTCAGGCGATCGGATTTGCCGGAGGATTTGGATGATCTGGCAAATGTTCTCATCTCGGCCGTGGGCGCGGGGCATCCCATCAACATCGACGGAATCGGCGGCGGCGTCTCGGTAACCACCAAGGTGGTGATGCTCTCCAAGGCGGCGGACGGCGACTGGGCGGACATCGACTACTTCTTCGGGCAGGTAGCCGTGGAAGAAAAGCTGGTCGACTTCAAGCCCACTTGCGGAAACATGCTTTCGGGCGTCGGGCCGGCTGCTCTTGAAATGGGCCTCATCCCCGCCGCCGACGGTGAGACGCGGATCAAGATTCATGCGGTCAATACCGGTGCCCGTATCGTCGCGAACGTCCGTACGCCGGGTGGCGCGGTCACCTATGAAGGCGATGCCCGGATTGACGGCGTTCCGGGCACCGCGGCGCCCATCGAGCTGAACTTCATGGACGTGGCCGGCTCATCCACCGGCGCCTTCCTGCCGACCGGAAACACCATCGACGAGATTGACGGGATCGAGGTCACCTGCATGGATGTCGCCATGCCGGTGGTTATCGGCCGTGCCCGGGATTTCGGGCTTTCCGGTCATGAAACCCGCGAAGAATTGGATGCCGACAAGGATTTCTTCGGCCGCATGGAGGCGCTTCGTCTCAAGGCCGGCGAGAAAATGGGAATGGGAGACGTCGGCAAGTCGGTGACGCCGAAATTCGGCCTCCTCGCGCGGCCCGAGCAGGGGGGCACAATCGCGGCCCGTTATTTCGATCCCTGGAAGACGCACCCGACGATGGCGGTGACCGGCTCGCAGTGCCTCGCATCCTGCGCGCTCACGCCGGGGACGGTCGCCGATGGTCTCTGCGATAAACCCCCGGGCAGCCCGGTTACCGTCGTCCTCGAACATCCGCTCGGACTGATGGACGTCATCGTGGACTACTCGGACGACGATGGCTTCTCCCTCAACTCGGCCGGAATTCTTCGCACGTCGCGGAAGCTCGCCGCCGGGGAAGTTTTCGTGCCGTCGTCGGTGTGGAGCGGCCGGTAGCCCCGTAATCGCCATGAGCACGGGACACGAATTTGATGTTCTGATCGCCGGCGGCGGCAACGCCGGCCTCTGCGCGGCCATCGCCGCGCGCCGCGAAGGGGTGAGCGTCCTCGTGCTCGAAGCGGCGTCCAAGTTCTATCGCGGCGGCAATACGCGCCACACCCGCAACATGCGCTGCGCTCACGACACGGCAACCGATACGCTCACCGGACCCTACACCGAAGACGAGTTCTACGAAGACCTGATCCGGGTCACCGAGGGCAACACCGACGAAGAACTGGCCCGGCTGATGATCTCCGAGTCCAAGGAGATCCTGACTTGGATCGTCGAGCAGGGGGTCAGGTTTCAGCCCTCGCTCGCGGGTACGCTGAGCCTCGGGCGGACGAACTCGTTCTTCCTCGGCGGCGGCCGGGGCATGTTGAACGCGCTCTATGCCACCGCCGAGGATCTCGGCGTCGAAATCCGTTACGACGCCGAAGTCATCGCGGTTAACGTTCAGGACGGCAAGTTTTCGTCGGCAACCTACCGAAAGGACGGGCGGGACCACACGGTGCCGGCCCGCGGCTTCGTTGCCGCCTGCGGCGGGTTCGAATCCAACTTCGAGTGGCTCAAGGAGGGCTGGGGCGAGATCGCCGACAATTTCCTGATCCGCGGCACCGCCAACAACAAGGGCACCGTCCTCAAGATGCTGATGAACGCCGGGGTCAGGACCATCGGAGACCCCACCCAATGCCACGCCGTCGCCATCGATGCGCGGGCGCCCAAGTACGACGGCGGCATCGTCACCCGGCTGGACTGCGTGGTGTTCGGGATCGTCGTCAACCGGGAAGCCGAGCGCTTCTACGACGAAGGCGAGGACATCTGGCCCAAGCGGTACGCGGTGTGGGGCCGGTTGGTCGCGCAGCAGCCGGGCCAGATCGCCTACATCATTTTCGATGCGCCGTCGCTGGAGCGCTTCATGCCGTCCCTCTACCCGCCGATCCCGGCGCCCACAATACGCGGGCTCGCCGAAGAGCTGGAACTGGACCCGGATGTCCTGGACCGGACGGTCTCGGACTTTAACGCGGCGGTGCGGCCGGGCACGTTCGACCCGGCCGTCCTCGACGATTGCCGCACCGAGGGTCTCACGCCTGACAAAACCCACTGGGCACGGAAAATCGAGACGGCCCCGTTCTACGCCTACCCGGTCCGGCCCGGCATCACCTTCACCTACCTCTGCGCCAAGGTAAACCGGGAGGCCCGCATCCTGATGGAGAGCGGCGCGCCCTCGGCCAACATGTTCGCGGCCGGCGAGATGATGGCCGGCAATGTGCTCGGCAAGGGCTACGCCGGCGGCATGGGGATGACCATCGGCAGCGTCTTTGGGCGGATTGCCGGTCGGGAAGCGGCTCGGCTCGCGCTCGGCAATGCCGGGGTAAGGAGCGCCGCCGAATGAATTCGGCCGCACCCAACCCCGACTCGCCCGTTCTGTCCAACCCGCTGGACGAAGCCGCGCGGCTGATGACCGTCTGTAATTCGTGCCGGTACTGCGAAGGCCTGTGCGCGGTCTTTCCGGCCATGGAACTGCGGCGCGCCTTTCCCAAGGGCGATCTCAATTATCTGGCCAATCTCTGCCATGCCTGCGGCGGGTGCTACGTGGACTGCCAATTCTCGCCCCCGCACGAGTTCGAGGTCAACGTACCCAAGGTCATGGCGACGGTCCGGGCGAATTCCTACGCGGCTTACGCCTGGCCCCGCGCCCTCGCGCCTCTGTTCAAGCGCAACGGCCTAACGGTGAGCCTCATCGCGGCGGTCTCCGTCACGATCTTCATTCTGGGCTTTGTCGGGTGGCACGATCCGGGCGTTCTCTGGGCCGTCCATACGGGCCCCGGCGCGTTCTACAAGCTGATGCCCCACAACGCCATGGCGCTCATCTTCGGCGCCGTCTTTTTGTACGCGATCCTGGCCGCTATCCTGTCCTTGAGGAATTTCTGGCGGGACATCGGCATTCCCATCGGGTCCTTCGCCGAGCCCGTCCCATGGTGGCAGGCCATTAAGGATGCCGGGTCGCTCCGTTATCTCGACGGCGGCGGGGTCGGCTGCTACGGTGAGGATGAACGGCCGACCGGCAAGCGGCGGCTCTACCATCACTTCACCTTCTACGGATTCCTGCTTTGCTTTGCCGCCACCTCCGTTGCGACGCTCTACCACTATCTCCTCGGCTTGGAAGCGCCGTACCCCTGGTACGACCTTCCCGTGATTCTGGGGACGCTCGGCGGGATCGGGTTGATCATCGGGCCCATAGGCCTGCTGGCCGAGAAATCGAAGCGCGATCCGGCGATAGATGATCGACAGAAGCTGGGAATGGATGCCGCCTTCCTGGTCATGCTCCTGCTGACCAGCGTAACCGGCCTCCTGCTATTGGTATTCCGGGAAACGCCGGCCATGGGCATTTTGCTGGCCCTGCACCTGGGTGTCGTGTTCGCCCTGTTCTTCACCATGCCCTACGGCAAGTTCATGCACGGCCTTTACCGGTTCATGGCCCTGGTCAGATACGCCAAGGAAATGCCCCGGGATTGACGCCATGCCACTCTTGAGTGCCCGCCCTGCCTAATCGCGATTGCCGACCCCGCGCCCCGCCATTGCCCGAGATCTTCCGTGTGAGGCCATGGACTCGTTCCACCGCATGAATTCGCAAAAGATCATGGACCAATCGGCGCCTCAGATGCCTGTCGCCATCGTCGGCTACAGCTACCGCATGCCGGGGGGCATCCGGACCGACGACGACTTCTGGCGCCTGCTCAGCGAACGCGAAATCGTCCAGGAGCCGATCACCGACCGCTACGGCAGGGGCTGCCGGCCAATCGGCGGCTACTCGGGTCCGAGCCGGTTCGCCAGCCCCTGGGAAGGACTGATCCGCGAGGATGGCGAGAAGCTCTTCGATCACGGTTTGTTCGGCATGTCCCAGAACGAGATCTGTTGACGGACCCGCAAGTGAGGATGCTGCTGACCTGCGCTTGGGAGACCTTCGAACGTGTCGGTTGGGACCTGCACGGCCTGCGCAACAGCCTGACCGCCATGCACTCGGCGATGAACGCGCTCGCTGGGGATGACACGCGGTAGCAGGTGCCGGCGAAGCGCGCCGGGTCGACGAAGGTCTCGGCCAACAACGCCGGGTATCCATGCACCGCCTGGATGTCCGCACACGGCCGCCGCAAGCTCAGCCCCAGCACTCGCGAGGCTAGGTTCGGCACCCACTCAGGCGTCAGAATGACGAAGCGCGAGTTGTTCGCGATCAGATGCAGGCGCCGGAACTGCTACTCGGACGACCAGCCAATCCAGCGGTGGCGCGCGGTCGCAGGCGTGCCGCCTCGCGTCGCTTCGAACTGTCGAGAACATCCTGAATTGACCGGCGAGCGAAAAGTTCCGGCCATCTGTTCACCCGGTTGGCGACGCTTCGAGGAGCGTGTTGATCACACAGCCCATTGTAATAAATGGCCCAGCCGGGCACCATCAGTCACTTCTTGATCGCCGATTAGGGGCTATGCAGGCGTTGTTTCGGCGGCGCGTTCAGACATGAATGTCAACGGGCAAACAGCGATCGTCACCGGTGGCGCATCCGGACTGGGAGAGGCGACAGCGCGGGCGCTGGCTGCCGCCGGCGCCAGGGTGGGCATTTTGGACACCAACGAGGAGTCGGCGCGAAGACTCGCGGCTGAGATCGGCGGTGCCGCGGCAGTGTGCGACGTGGTCGATCCCGTGAGCCACGAGGCCGCCGTCGCGGCAGTCCGCGAGCAGCTGGGGCCGGCACGTATCCTGGTCGCCTGCGCCGGCATCGCTCCGAGCGCCAGGCTGATACGGCGGGACGGCAAGGCAATCGCGCTGGAAACAGTCACCCGCGCGATCCGCGTCAACCTGATCGGTACCATCAACTCTTGCCGGCTGGCTGCCGCCGACATGGCCGCCCTGGAGCCGATGGACGACAACGAGCGCGGCTGTATCGTGACCACCGCCTCGGTTGCGGCCTTCGAGGGACAGATCGGGCAACTCGACTATGCCGCCTCGAAGGGCGGGGTGGCGGCGATGACGGTCCCGCTCGCGCGCGAGCTTGCCGCCGAGGGAATCCGCGTGAACTGCATCGCTCCCGGCCTGATGGACACGCCGATGATGAACGGTCTGTCGGAGCCGGCCAGGCGGTTTCTGCGCGAGACTACGGTTTATCCCAAGCGTCTGGGGAAGCCGGACGAGTACGCCGTGCTCGCCCTTCACATCGCGGAGAACACGTTTATGAACGGTTCGGTAATCCGGTTCGACGGCGCGCTCCGAATGGCACCGGAGTAGCGCACGCCGTCGAGCGAGAACCCATATACGCGGCGCCATGACCGGCACTCTGCCACTTCGAAAACGAAATGACCGAACCCGCGATCCAGATCAACATGAATGTACGCATTCTCGGCTTCCACCCGACACCGACCACGGCCGACCAAAACCTCCTTGGTTCGGACGCTTTCTAAAACCGGACAGGTCAAATGGTACATAAACCGGTCATATCCTCTGGTGTCGACAGCTCGATCCAGGGTTGTTGCCCCCCCCCCCCCGCGTCTGCACTCACCCTCGAACCGTGACTTGGGACGGGAAGCGGGACAAAAATTGTACCTGCCGCGCTCTTCCGCTTCCAGGGCAACGCCTGTAAACTCACGCCGTATGTCAGGCTGGATCGCGGGAGAACCCGGTCGTGCCAACCGCTCTGCTGGTTTACCCGGAACACCCACCGACCTACTGGGGCGCTGACCACGCGCTGGAGATGTCGGGGGTCAAGGCGGCCCACCCGCCTCTGGGGCTGCTGACCGTCGCCGCGATGTTTCCCGCGAGCTATGAGCTACGCGTGGTCGACATGAACGTGAGCGACTTGCATGACGCCGATCTCGAGTGGGCCGATCTGGTGTTCACGTCCACGATGATCACGCAACATGTGTCGCTGCGCGCCGTGGTCGAGCGCTGCAACCGCGCAGGCGTTCCCGTGGTCGCCGGAGGACCTCATCCGACCACGTTTCACGAGGAAATCGGGGGCGTGGACCATTTCGTGCTGGACGAGGTCGAGGAGACCTTCGCGGAATTCCTTCGGGATCTGGAGAGCGGGACGGCCAAGAGGCTGTATCGGGAAGCGCGGAAGCCGGATGTGACCCGGACGCCGGTTCCGCGGTTCGATCTCATCGATATCAAGAACTACGCCATGATGAGCGTGCAATTCTCCCGGGGGTGTCCGTTCGACTGCGAGTTTTGCGACATCATCAAGCTCTACGGTCGCGTGCCTCGTACCAAGTCGCCGGAACAGGTCGTGGAGGAGCTGGATTCGCTGTACCGCCTGGGCTGGCG
>JAJDXO010000046.1 GCA_022823235.1 Rhodospirillales bacterium | reverse complement strand
GCTATTCTGGTGCCGCATGGTGCTGGTCCTCACTCCGTGTCCAAATCGTCGGAAAACGCTTGGACACCAGTAGAATCAACACCATGCAACCTGTCCAGATATCTTAACCGGACACCAGTGGGCTTGACCCGGTGATCCACGCCTCGCGGCAGGCGATACACGTGGATGGCCGGGTCTGGGCCCGGCCATGACGAAATCATTTTATGCCTCAGCCGCCGCCTCACCCGGCGCCGTAGACCTCGGCGCTCTCTTCCTGGCTCACCGGATTGCCCTCCGGGTCATGAAGCGGGAACGCCTTCAGGGTCTTCATCCACACGTCGAAGCCGTAGTGGTAGGCGATCAGGGTGCCGATCTCCATGATTTCCGCCTCCGACCAGTGCCGCTTGCCTTCATCGTAGAAGTCCGCGTTCACCGCCTTGGGATCGGTGTACATCAGCGCCGAGTACTTGAGCGCCCACTTCTCGGCGTCCGAAAACCGGCCGTCGTTTTCGAAATCGCCGCAGCCCGCATCGATCGTCTCCTCGGTGAGGCCGGCCTCCCTGGCCATGGTCGAGCGCAGATTGGCGAAGTAGGGATCGCCGGCGAACCGGGCGAGCCGGATGCGGATGATCTCCTTGAGCTTGTGGTCCACGCTGCCCTCGGCGTGGGAGACCCAGAACGCGTCCCACACCGCCTGGGCGTGGCTCGGCGCATGGGCCATGATCTGCAGCAGCAGCGGGTCCGGCGCCCGGAGGCTCTCGGCCTGCTCGAGCATCCTGGCGAGCGCCTTGTTTTCCTTGAGTCCCTCGACGGGAACCGGGTCGATCACTGGCATATTTATGTTTCCCGATTTACTCGGCGGCCTCGCCCGGCGCCAGATCCTTGGCCCGCTGCATGGCGCCCTTGGTATGGGACATAGGCGTATCGCCGTAGATCTCGCGGCTTTCCTCCTGGCTCACCAGCCGCCCGTCGGGGGAGAACATGGGGTAGAAGCCGAGGGTGCCGAAGAACGTGTGATAGCCGATGTTGAACGCGATATAGGCGCCGAGCTCGACGATCTCCTCGGTCGAGAAGTGTTCGCGCAAATCCGCGTAAAACGCCTCGTCGATCTTGTCGGGATGCTTGTCCATGTATTCGGAGTAGCGCAGCGCCGCCTTCTCGCGCGCGGTGAACTTCTCCGAGGCTTCGTAGTTGTCGATGCCTTCGTCGAGCAGTTCCTCGGTCAGTCCATTCCCCTTCGCCGAAGCGGATCGGACGTTCCCTCAATAATTGCAATCGGCCGCCCGCGACAGCTGAACGCGGATGATTTCCTTGAGGCCGTGGTCCACCTTGCCGGTGGAGAACAGGGTGCCCCAGGCGATGTACATGGCCTTCGACAGGTCCGGGTTGTGACCCATCATGGCGTGGAACGCCGGGTCCGGCGCGCGGTTGCGGAGCGCCTTCTTGATGAACGGGCCGAGTTTGCCTTTCCCGAGCTCGTCCAGATCCATCATCGAAATATTGGGCATGATCTGGTTCCTTGCTGAAACCGGTTGAATTCAATCTTTGAACAAGCGGTCGTGTCCGGTTCTAGAATTACCGGCTCGGACCCGCTTTTTCCAACGGATTCGAACATTCCGGGCGGTGCGTGACGGATTGATCCGCCCGGTCCAAGTGGCGGACCGATTCGCTACACGACGCCGTCGGCGCGGAGCTTCCCGATCTCGTCGCCCCCGTAGCCGAACTCGGCCAGCACCGCATCCGTATCGGCGCCGTATTCGGGCGCGCTCTTGACCATCCGCTGGCCGGTGCGGCCGAGGTGGACGGGCTGTCCCACCAGGCCGATCTCGCCAAGGCCGGGCGACGTCACGGTCTGGCGCACGCCCAACGCCTCCACGCAGGGGTCGGCGAAGGTCCGGTCGAGGGTGTTGATGGGCCCGGACGGCACGCCGACATCGTTCATGGCGGCGACCCATTCGTCCGCGGTCCGGGTTTCGGTCCTGGCCTCGATCAGCGGGTTGAGTTCGTCCCGGTTCTCGAAACGCGCCCTGGCCGAGGCGAAGCGCTCGTCATCGATCAGTTCCTCGGCGCCCAGCGCCTTGCAGAACTTCTCCCACATGGCGGCCATGGGTGCGAGCAGCACATGCCCGTCCGAGGTCCGAAAGGCGTTGGTCGGCACATTGGTCGGGTGGTTGTTGCCCGCCTGGCCCGGCACGTCGCCGTTCATGGTGTAGCGCGCGGCCTGGAAATCGAGCAGGAAGATGCAGGCCTCCATCAGCGTGGTCTGCACCCACTGGCCTTCGCCGGACCGCTCCCGCTCGAACAGCGCCAGCATGATGCCGTTGGCCAGCAGCGTGCCGGCCATCATGTCCGAGATGGCCGCGCCCGAGCGCACCGGCCCCTGGCCCGGATGACCGGTAACCGACATATGCCCGCCCATCGCCTGGACGACCGGGTCGAGCCCGGGCCGCTCGGCGTACGGCCCGTCCTGGCCGAAGGCCGAGATGCTGGCATAAACGATCCGGGGGTTGACCGCCCTGATGCTTTCGTAGTCGACGCCGAGACGCGCCTTCACGTCCGGCCGGTAATTCTCGACGATGACGTCGGCTTTCTCCGCCATCCTCTTGAACACCCGGACGCCCTCTTCCGACTTGAGGTTGAGCGTCATGCTCCGCTTGTTGCGGTGCAGGTTCTGGAAGTCGGGCGAGTGGCGGGCGGAAAAATCCTTGTCCCCGCCCAGCCCCGGCGGCTCGATCTTGATCACGTTGGCGCCCCAGTCGGCCATCTGGCGCCCGGCGGTGGGCCCGGCCCGGGCGAGGGTCATCTCCAGAGCGGTAATGTCCTTCAGGACATCGGATGCGGGCTGAAACGGCATGTGGCGGTCCTCCCCGGCGGAATTTTTCTCAGCCTAATTCCGCCGCGCCCGGATGAAAACCGTTTCGAATTTGAAACCTCCGGCGTTTTCGCGGAATGGACATTCATGGACAAAAATAGACATTTCCGGACATTTTGCGGCCCGTTTCGGCGCCGGATTCGGCGTCCGGCCTGTCCCCAATTCCATATAGCTCGGACCGGACAAAACGCCAGGGCCGCCGGGACCCAAGTGAGAATTATCGGACATTTCCAGGCCTTCGCGGGACCAAATACACGGGATTAACGCGCCAATTGCAAGTCGTTATCACTGGTCATTCGTCGAAGGTCCGTGCTATTGCCGTGCGCAGACATCAACGGGCCGGGCGGCCCCACAAAACCGCAAGGGGAGCTCCATGCAGGGCGATAAAGAGGTCATCAAGCATCTCAACAAGGTGCTCAAGAACGAACTGACGGCGATCAATCAATACTTCCTGCATTCGCGGATGCTGAAGGATTGGGGGCTGCGGCGGCTGGCCCGCCATGAATACGAAGAATCCATCGATGAGATGAAGCACGCCGACATGATCATCGAGCGGGTCATCTTTCTCGAGGGGCTTCCGAACCTGCAGGACCTCGGCAAGCTCTATATCGGCGAGAACGTCAAGGAGGTGCTTGAATGCGACCTCCGAACCGAGATGGAAGCCATTCCCGATCTCAGGGAAGGCATCGCCCACTGCGAGTCGGCGGCCGACTATGTCACCCGCGACTTGTTTCGCTCAATCCTCGATAGTGAGGAAGAGCACGTGGACTGGATCGAGACCCAGCTCGGCATGATCGAGAAGATGGGGATCGAGCATTACATGAATGCCCAGGTGAACGGGGACGATTAAGCGGCGGCGGCGCCTCTGACCCGATCGATCACCGCCTGGGCTTCCTCGACGCACTTGCCGCACTCGGGAACTTCGCCCAAGCGCTCATAGGCCTCGGCCGCCGACGTCACGCCCTCTTCGACGAGCCGGCGGATCTGACTGTCCGTATAGCCGTGGCACATGCAAACGTACATCGCGATCCTCTCGGGCCGGTATGGCGGCCGTACCCCTCGGTCCCTAATATTGGCTTATTGAGAATGATTGTCAATTGCGGAGGCGTTCAGCACCCGGCACGCCCTGGCGGGCACGTTGGCCGGCTCGTCGGAAACGGCGGTCCGGCTACTCGACCCGGCGCTCCGCGATGTCGAGTTGGCGGGTTAGGCCGCCCAGCCCATCACGTCGAATATGATGCCTTCGACGTTTTCGAGGGTCAGGAACAGGCCAATGCCCGCGGCGACGGCGCCGGCGAGACGGACCTGCACGGCCGGGACCTCGGACACCTGCCACAGTTTCCCGGCCACCCAGCCGGCGGCGACGGCGAGAGCGTACTGGATTGCGCCGAGGCCGATCAGATAACCGACGAGCACCTGGGTGCCCATGGCGGCTTCCTGGGCGGCAATGGAGTCGCCGAAGGCCGAACCGTGGAACAATCCGAAAAAGGCGAACAGGCCGAATGCCGGCAACAGTGCCAGGCGGTGGCCCGCGAGGACCAGTCCGCCTATAACAAGAAGCGACAGTCCGATGACCAACTCCTTGGCCGGCAGGCCGAACCCGCCCGACATCATGAGGGTGCCGACCAGCATGGCGGCGATATAGAAAGCCGGCGAAAGATACTTGCGGCCGGTAAACAACGCCGCGATGCCGACGATGAGCACGAAGAACAGGTGATCAAACCCAAGGACCGGATGACCGACGCCGGACAATACGCCGTGGGTAAATGTCTCCATGGGCAGGCCGCCCAGAGGATGGTGCGCGAGCGCGGGCGTCGAGACGGCGAAGACGGATACGGCGACGGCAAACGTCTTTTTCATGGCCTGAGTCATTAATTGACCTCCAAGAAATGTTGAAGTGACCCGCCTCGTCGCGGCCGGTCCGTGCCCCCCGATGGGCCTCGGCAGAGTATCGACAATCAGAACGCCGGGGGCAATGCCCGAGCACAACTCAGGATCGATTGTGCATGCCGTGCTTCATGGGCTTGCCCGTCACCGCTACCATGGCCCTAGTGACCGCCCACGGCGCCCGCGCCCATGATCCGGACCGTTACGTCAACCTTGCCCGCCTCGGCAAAATAGAGCGACAGCGGAAACGTCTCGCCCTCCTTCAACTGCCGTTTCAGGCCCATCAGCATGATGTGGAGCCCGCCGGGCTTGAACTCGACCGATTTGCCTTTGGGCAGCCGGATTTTCCCGATCCTGCCCATGCGGGCCCGGTCGCCGTCATGGATGATCCGGTGCAACTCGACGCGCCCGGCGACCGGGGAGCCTGCCTTGGTCAGGCTGTCCGCGCCGCCCTCGTTGGTGATGGTGAGGTAGGCGACGCCGGGCCGCGATCCGCCGGCGGACGCCCGGGCCCAGGGGTTCGAGACGGTCAGCCCGCCGACAATGGTATCCGCCGCCAGGGAGGCGCCGGCCGGAACCGCAAGGATGACCGCCGCCGCGAAAACGGCGCCGAAGGTGGCTTTCATGAGCGTCTTCAGAGCCGGGCCCGGATGTCGTCCGCCAGCGCCTTGGCCGGCGTGCCGTAGGAATAGTGGCGGATAAACTCGCCGGTGGGCGACATCAGGTAGGTGATGGTGGAGTGATCCATCAAATAGAACCGATCCTCCTTGGGCTTGGCCCGCTCGTCGGCCGAAATGTTCTTGGCGTAGAAAATCCGGAACGCCTTCGCGACGCCGGCGATCTGTTCCGGCGTCCCCGTGAGGCCGGTGATCCTTTTGTCGAACAGTTCCATGTAATCGCCGAGGGCTTCGGGACCGTCGCGCTCGGGATCGATGGTCACGAACAGGGCGTTGACGTCCTTGGCCCTGTCGCCCAGTTGGTCGAGGGCGAAGGCGATCTCGTTCATCGTCGTCGGGCAGATATCCGGACAATGGGTGAAGCCGAAGAAGATCAGCGTGTGTTTGCCGAGAAAATCCTTTTCGGTAACGGCCTCGCCCCGGTGATTGGTGAGGGTGAACGGACCGCCGATCGACGCGCCGGCGACCGTGCCTGTCGTGCCGATGACCCTGGTCTTGACGGCGGGCCCGCCCGACAGCTTGGCCGTATCGGCGATCAGGAATCCGCCGAGACCGGCGGCGATGACCAGCGCCAGGACGGGCACGATCATCCTGGGTGGGAATTTCATTGGGGCTGCCCATCGGGTTCGGTTTGCCGGGCCGCGGCCGCGAGCGGCATCACGGCCTGGAAAACCAGCGCCAACGCCGCCGGGGAGGCGGCGAATTCCCGGCCCGGGCAGGTGGCGCGCAATCCCTTCATGGCGGTGATCTTAGAGCAGTATCCGGCCAGATTGAACCATTTGACCGGGATTAATTCGCGTCGTGGCCAGGCGCGCCGCGAACGGCGATGCAGGCCCATCGGCGGAGCGGCGCAACGCCGCCACGGCGCGAAGGAACCCGGCCTTCGGTGGCGCTCCCCGGTCCCCCGGGTGCGTTGCGGGCCTCGTCCGATGCACACACATCGCACTTCGGCCCGCGCCTGCCCGGCTAACCGATGAGCGCCATCAAA
>JAJDXO010000052.1 GCA_022823235.1 Rhodospirillales bacterium | reverse complement strand
GCCGGTCGCTTCGAAATCCGACCGGTTGCCCGTCACGACCGTCATCCCGTGCACCAAGGCCGTCGCGGCGATCAGCGCGTCCCGCTCCGACCGGGGATCGGGCACGTGCAACCGGGCGCATTTGAGGGCCACGGCGGAATCGACCGGCAGCGTGCGCTCCAGGAACTCCGGCAGGACATGCCGATCCATCCAGCGCCGCAGCCGTTCTCCCTGCGCCCCGTCGCGCCGTTCGATGCGCAGAATGCCGATCTCCAGCTCCATGAGCGTCAGCGCCGAGATGTAGAAGCTCGCCGCGTCGTGCCGTGAAATCCAGGCGACGACGCCGGCATCCGCCTTGCCGTCGCCAACCTTTCGCAGCTCGGAGACGACGTTCGTGTCCAGCAGGAGCATCAGGACAGATCGGCCGGGACGCTTTCGATGCGGACTCGCGCCGGAGCGAGGTCGATTTCGGCCAAACCCGTCATGGACAAGGCATCCGCGAGGCTGCGGTTTTTTCCCGCCAGCCGCCGGTAATCCTCGATGCTGAGCAGCACATGCGCGGGCTTGCCCCGGTCGGTGATGAACACGGGTCCCGATTTCGCCGCCTTTTTCGCCCGGGCAGTGTCCTGGTTGAGTTCGCGGCTGGTGAACGTCGTGACGGTCATGGCAAGCTCCGGCAGTTCATGTAGTGATGTTACTACATTATGAGAGACCATGCGAGGGCCGGCGGCCGTCCGATAACGGGTTTGACAATTGCGCCCTTACGGTGGAACTTGCCGGTCCAACAAAAGTCGTTGCACCACACAGGGGGGACGAAATGAGGTTTCGAATCGCGCTGATCGCGCCGGCGCTTGCGCTGGCGGCGACGCCGGGCCTGGCTCAGGACAAGGAGATCAGGATCGGCTTCATCAACACTTTCTCGGGTCCCGCTGCCGTCTATGGCAAGCACCAAAAGGATGCCGTGGAACTTGCCCTCGACCATCTTGGTCGCAAGATGGGCGGGCTCGATGTGAAGATCATCTACGCCGACGATCAGTTGAAGCCCGACGTGGGCCGCCAGCAGGCCGACAAGCTGCTCAAGAAGGACAAGGTGCATGTCGTCGCCGGCATCATCTGGTCGAACGTTCTGGCCGCGACGCAGAAGCGGGTGGTCCGCGCCAAGAAGATCCTGATCAGCACCAACGCCGGTTGGTCGGGCATGGCCGGCAAGCACTGCAGCCCGTATTTCTTCTCGACGTCCTGGAACAACGACCAGACGCCCGAGGCGATGGGCGAGCTGATGAACCAGGAGAAGCTCGACAACGTGCTCCTGTTCTCGGCCAACTACCAGGCCGGCAAGGACATGCTGACCGGGTTCGAACGGACCTATAAGGGCAAGGTCGCCGGCCGCATCCTCTATCGGCTCGGCCTGCTCGATTTCCAAGCCGAAATTGCTCAGATCCGCGCAATGAAACCTGCGGCGATGTTCGGTTTCGTGCCGGGACCGTCGGGCATCGCCTTCGTCAAGCAGTACCGGGCGTCCGGGCTGGACAAGACGATACCCTTCTATTCCGTGTTCACGGTCGATTACCTGACTCTCAAGGGGATCGGCAAGGCGGCAATCGGCACCTATCACACGTCCTTCTGGAACAACAATTCGGACAATCCGGTAAACAAGCGCTTCATCGCCGATTTCAAGAAGAAGTACGGCTATCACCCTTCGATCTTCTCGGCGCAGGCCTATGACATGCCGTTCCTGGTCGACAGTGGCGTGCGGGGCGCGAATGGCAATCCCGACGACGTGCGTGCGATGGTGAAGGCCATGGAGAAAGCCGACTTCAAGTCCGTGCGTGGAAAGTTCGCGTACAACACCAACCATATCCCGATCCAGAACTTCTATCGTCGGGAAGTTCGGGCCGACGCCAACGGTGATCCCGAGATCGTGACCACCGGCGTGGTCTTCGAGGACCACAAGGACTCCTATTACAAAGAGTGCAAGTTCAAGTGGTAGCAGCGGGGATCCGGGGCGGGGCCTAGCCCCGCCCTTTCCTCCGCGATCCCGCGCGCCCTTCCTGACCGACTTATCCAGCATCCCGCATGACTTGGCTCCTGCTGATCGAGCAGACGTTGAACGGCATCCAGTTCGGCGTCTTCCTATTCCTAGTGTCCGCCGGGCTGACACTGGTGCTCGGCATCATGAACGTCGTGAACCTGGCGCATGGTTCGCTGTTCATGCTGGGCGCCTACTACGCGGCGACCGTCTATGCCTGGACCGGCAGCTTCCTTCTGGGGCTGGCGGTCATGGTGCCGCTTGCCTTGATCAGCGGCATCGTCGTCGAGATGGTGGTGCTCCGGACCATGTACGACCGCGACCACATGGACAGGTGCTGGCGACCTTCGGGCTGATTCTGTTTTTCAACGAAACGGTGCGCATGATCTGGGGACCCGAGAGCCAGCCGATGCCGGCACCCGCATTCCTCGATGGCAGCGTCGAAATCCTGCCCGACGCGCCCTATCCGGTAATTCGTCTGGCCATTATCTTGGTTGGACTCGCGATAGGCGCGGGGCTCTTTTTCCTGATCACTCGGACCAAAATGGGCATGCTGATCCGCGCAGGCGCCAGCAATCGGGCGATGGTCGCGGCCCTCGGCGTCAATATCCGGCTGCTCTACACCTTGGTGTTCGGCCTGGGGGCGATCCTTGCCGGCTTCGCCGGTATGATGGCCGGCCCCATCCAGTCGGTGCAGCCCGGCATGGGTGAGCCGTTGCTCATCCTTGCCTTCGTGGTGATCGTGATCGGCGGCATCGGCTCGATCAGGGGCGCGGTCATTGCCTCGGTGCTGATTGGCATTGTCGAGGTGGTGGGACGTTCGATCCTGCCCTTTGCGATGACCAGCTTTATGGGTTCCGACGCGGCGCAGACCGCTGGTCCCGCAATCGCTTCGATGCTGATCTACATATTGATGGCCGCCGTCTTGTTCTTCAAACCGGCCGGGCTGTTCCCGGCGCAATCAGGCTGATGCAATGCTGACCCGGGCTAAGTTGTTCTTTCTGATCGGCGGCATCGTCGTATGCACACTGGTCCCGCCGGTTGCCGGTGCCTTGGGGGACGATTTCTACGTCACGCTGTTCTCGCGCATCATGATCTTCGCGATCGCCGCGGTGAGCCTCGATTTGATCCTCGGCTTCGGCGGTATGATCAGCTTCGGCCATGCCGCCTATCTAGGTATTGGCGCCTACGCGGTCGGAATCTTCTCTTTCTACGGGATCAACGACGGCTTCCTTCAGTTCTTCGTCGCCATCGTGGGCTCGGCCCTGGTGGCGCTGGTGATCGGGGCGATCTGCCTGAGGACGCGTGGGATCTATTTCATCATGATCACGCTCGCGCTCACCCAGATGCTCTACTTCCTCGGCATCAGCCTGGAGGAGTATGGCGGCGACGACGGGCTCAATACCGACCGGAGCGAGTTCTTCGCCGGGTTCGACCTCTACGAGGAGGTCAATCTCTACTACCTGATCCTGGGCTTCCTGATCCTCTGCGTGTTCATCATGCATCGGGTCATCAACTCCCGCTTCGGGATGGTGGTGCGCGGCTGCCACGCCAACGAGGACCGGATGCAGGCGATCGGCTTCCCCACCTTCCGCTACAAGCTCGCGGCCTTCGTGATCTCCGGCACGATGTGCGGTATCGCCGGCGCGCTGCTCGCCAACCTCACCGAGTTCATCACGCCCGAGTTCATGAACTGGTTCCGCTCGGGCGAGATCATGATCATGGTGCTGGTGGGCGGCATGGGCACCCTGTTCGGCCCGGCCTTCGGCGCCGCGATCTATCTCCTGTTCGAGGAATGGGTGCCGGATCTGATGGAGGCGGCGATCGCCGGCACCGGCGAGAACTGGCACTTCATCTTCGGCCCGCTGCTGGTCATCCTGGTGCTGTTCGCCAAGCAGGGGCTGTGGGGGCTGATCCCCGACCGCAGCCGGCGCGATGGCTGATCCCATCCTCAGGGTCGAGGGACTCAACAAGAGCTTCGGCGGCGTCGTCGCCACCCACAATCTCGACTTCGAGGTCGAGCCGGGCGAGATCCACGCGGTGATCGGGCCGAACGGCGCCGGCAAGACGACCTTCGTCGCCCAGCTTTCCGGCATGCTGAAGCCGGACAGCGGGCGCATCGTGTTCGACGGCAAGGACGTCACCCAACTCTCCGCGCCGGCGCGCTCGCACGCTGGGCTCGCGCGCTCGTTCCAGATCACCAGCGTGTTCCGCAATTTCACCGCGCTGCAGAACGTGGCGCTCTCGATCCAGGCCCATTCCGGGCACAGCTTCCGGATGTGGAAGCCGGCGGCCACCGATGCCGAGCTCAACGAT
>JAJDXO010000048.1 GCA_022823235.1 Rhodospirillales bacterium | reverse complement strand
CCTCCCCCGTCAAGGGGGAGGGAGTTTCGATGGGTTCCCTCGCCCCGTCAGGGGGCGAGGGTGAGGGGGGCGAAAAAACGGGAATCCCCTAATCGAGTCCGGACCCTAAAGGTATTCCTGGGGCTCGAATTCGTTGGCGAGTGTCTCGAGGTCCGGGACCGTCAGCGTCCGGCCGCCGATACCGGAGAAATGGACGATGCCCTCGTCTTCAAGTTTGCGAATGGTGCGGGAAACCGATTCCGGCGTGGTCCCGATCATCGACGCCATATCGGTTCGGGAGATGGGCAGCCTGATCTCGGCTCCGGCGGCCTCATCCGTCTCGTTCAATGTGCGATCAATCAATACGGCAAGCAGATGGGCGAAGCGGGCTCGAACGGACAGCGTAACGTTATGGAAGATTTTCTCCTCGGCTTCCTCCAGTTCATTCGAGGCTCGCTTGAGAAAACGCAAGCCAAGCGCGGGGTTTTGTTCCAACAGACTCCTGACCGTCCGGTTGCCGATGAAACACACGCGGCTCGGTTCGAGTGCCTCCGCGCTGGCCTTGAAGTCCGTGTCGGTCAGGAGCGCCCGATAACCGAGGGTTTCGCCGGGCATGGACAAATGGAGCAGGATGGAGTTCCCCTCCGCGTCGTATTTTCGAATCCCGATCAGGCCGGTTTCGACGCAATAAACCCCTCGGCAATCGTCGCCTTCATTGAACAGAACTTCGCCCGGCAGCAATTCCCGGCCGACCCGATTATCGTCGATAAGCCGCAACTCATCGTCGGACAACACGCACCATTCGGTTCTATGGCGGGCCTGACAGGTAAAGCAGTTGGTTCCGATTGCCGGCATGGTTCGTTCCCATTCGCCGTTCGATTCCACATGCACGGCTTGGACATGCATTGTCTTGATTGCCCTTGGTTGGGTCAAGCGACATAGGTGCCGAAACCGAACGGTAATCCGATGGTTTCACTTGACGACCGTCATTGAGGTTTAATCGGAATTGCGGTACCACAAGGCATTCGTTTGGCCTTGAATTTGGAAGCATCGGCACGCCGCTTGAGGTTTCCGAGGGTTATGATCGCTAGGGGCCGGAGATGGCCGCGGAATAATCGTACTCGGCCGATAAGTTAATCTGACAGGAGATCACCGGGACATGACGAAACTCGGAAAAACAGGGGTTGTATTTGTGGCGACGGTCGTTTTGGCGGCCTGTGCGGACCTGGAAACCGTCAGGAATATGAAGCCGGACGGCGGTCAATTCGCGGCCCAGCTTCATCAGGAATATGTCCGGCTGGCCGCGCTCGAGGATGCGGAAAGAGACTGGATCGACACGGAGTTCTTCAACGAACGTGCACGGTCGGTCGCCTTGGGCAAGACGGTCGATCCGCAGCCAATGTCCGAGCGGCGCGTTCCGGAATCGGCGTCCGCCGCACTCTCGGCGGCGCGGGCTCGCCTGATCCAAGCCTTGGCAACCTCCAAGTTCCTCAAGCCGCGTGCCGCCGCCCGGGCACAGGCCGGGTTCGACTGCTGGATGCAGGAGCAGGAAGAGAATTTTCAGCCCAACGACATCGCGGCCTGCAAGACCAATTTCTGGGGAGCGATCGGCGATTTGGAATTCCAGCCTCCCGCCCCTGTCGTGGCGGCCGCGCCGCCGCCGGAACCGGTCCTTCCCAGGGCGCCGTCCGTTCCGGGCCCGTTCGTCGTGCATTTCGAGTTCGATAGCGCCAAGCTGACCGGCGCCGCCGGTCAGGTGGTCCGCGAAGCGGCCAACCAGGCGAAGGCGGCCAACGTCGTGCGGGTTCTGTTGAATGGACATACGGATCGGTCAGGCTCGAATGCCTACAACATGCGCCTCTCCAAATCCCGGACCGAGGTGGTTCTTAAGGCGCTGATCGCACAAGGCATGCCGGCGGACATCATGCTCGGCAAGAGCTATGGTGAAAGTCTGCCGGCGGTGAATACCCCGGATGGAAAGCGCGAGGCGGCCAATCGCCGGGTTGAGATCATCTTCCAGCGCTAGGAAGATTTCGAAACGGGGTCCGGACTCAATCGAATTGCGTCATGGCCGGGCCCAGACCCGGCCATCCATGTGTATCGTGCGCCGCAAAGGCGTGGATGCCCGGATCAAGTCCGGGCATGACGATGTGCGGGGTCCGGACCCTAACGCATCGGCGAATAGGCGGCCGGCAGCATAATCATGTTTACCTGGTGACGGATGGTGCCCCGCGGGTCTTTTGCCGGCACCACGACGCTTGGCGGCCAGATACCGTCGGCGACCGTCTCGCGGCGAATGCGGGCGCGTTCGTTGAGATCGGCGTAGGGCCAAAGGTGAACAAGTTTGTGCATGCCGCCTAGCTCGCTATAGAGGAGAGCCGCGCATCTTGAGCGCTCCTGACGCGCCGGCAGGGCCGCGCGCCAGGCAGCGACCAGGTCGTCGTACGTGCCCGGGATGATGTCGTAGATTCGCATCTCGTAGACCGCACCGAACTCGCCAGCCTCGACGGGCGGCGAAAACGGGAACGGAGCATAAATCTCGGATGCAGCGCCGACGACGAGGTCCATGAGATCGCCCGGCCATTCGCCGTCCTTCCCGGCGGCGGCAACGATCCGTTCCCGCTCGCCCAGCGACTCGTACGGCCAGATTTGAATCACCTGGTTGAGGGTGCCGATATCGGTGAACCAACAGCCGATCAACTCAGAGTGATTGCGCCGGTGCGCCGCATAGACCGGCTCGTAGAGCTTGAGAAATTTCGGCGCCTGATTGGGTTTAACCGTGTAGGTGATGATTTCGTAAATCAATGCCGCCTCCCCATTTCCGTCATGATGGTGGATGGCCCTTCACTCGGCAAGATCAAGCCGCCCGACATCGCCGGGTGGTTGTGCGGGCGGCATCGGTTTTCTATGGTGCCCGCCGTTTAAATCGATTTCATTTCGGGAATTCATCAGGAGGCAAACGTGGCCACAATTCCGGCAGCACTTCACGAATACATCAATACGGCCTTTCCAGCGAATGTGTGCCTGACCGGCGTCGTCCTGGAGGACGGTTTCGCCCAGATCAGTCCGCGGGGCAGCATGCAGGTCTTCGACGACCAAACGCTTGCCTATTGGGCGCGGGGCGGCGGCAAGTCGGCCGAAGCAATTTCCGACGGCACCAAGATCACCGTCTATTACCGCAATCCCGAACTGGGCGGCCGCGGCGGCGGCAACGGCATGCTCCCGGCCGGCGGCATTGCGCGGTTTTACGGTACCGCCGAGATCCACAAGGAAGGCGACGCCTACGAGCAGGTCTGGAACAACATGGTCCAGCAGGAACGGGACAACGATGCCGACAAGGGCGGCTACGCCGTTTTGATCCGGCTCGGAAAGGTGCTGGACCTCAGGGGGCAGGACCTGCCCGCCGAGTTGGCGCCCAAGAGCTGACCATATCGGGGCCGCCGGCCGGATTAACAGGGCGTGCGCACCCTAACGGTTGGGCGCGGCGGCCCGCTCCACGTTCGGATATACGACGGCCAGCGTCACGGCGCGCGCGGCCATGAAGATGGTGAAGGCCAGCCAGAGCCCGTGGTTGCCGAGCACGGGCTGCAGGGCGAAAACGGCTGCGAGGTAGATGGCCAGTGAAATGATCATGCCGTTCCGCATTTCGGCGGTCCGGGTGGCGCCGATGAATACCCCGTCCAGCGTAAACGACCAGACCGAGATGATCGGCGATATGATGACCCAGATCAGGAACTCGCCGGACAATGCCCTGACCGCTTCCAAATCCGTCAGCCAGCCGATAATCACGGGTCCGCCGATGGCATAGACCAGCGTATATGCGGCCGCGATGATGGCGGCCCAAAGCCCGCAGATTTTCACCGCCAGCCGCAGGGTGCGCCGGTCCTTGGCCCCGACCGCCCCGCCGACCAGGGCCTCGGCGGCATGGGCAAATCCGTCGAGCCCAAAGGACAGAAACTGCTGGAACTGAAGCAGGACGGCGTTGGCGGCCAGGGTGTTGTCGCCCAATTTGGCGCCGCGCGCGGTGAAGAACGCAAAGGCGAACATCAAGCACGCCGTCCGAATAAAGATATCCCTGTTGACGGCGACCAGTTGCCGGATTTTGTCGGCGTCCCTGAGGTTCATCCCCTGCCAGGAGCCCGGGATGCGCCGAAGCTCGCGCCGCACCATGAGGACGCCAAGCGCCAGCGCGGTGAATTCGGCGATCACGGTCGCGGCGGCGACCCCGGCGACGTCCCATTCGAGCCCCAATACGAACCAGAGATCCAATATGATGTTCAGTCCGTTCATGAACACCTGAAGGATCATCACGGCCCGGGTGTTCTGGACGCCGATAAACCAGCCGACGATCGCGTAATTCACGAAGACCGCCGGGGCGCTCCAAATGCGAATGAAGAAATAGGTTTCGGCGAGGTCCTCGACTTGGTCGCTGGCCTCGAAGAGGGCGAGCCCGATCCGCGCGATCGGCCATTGGAGCAGCAGGAGCAGGGCGCCGAGCCCCACGCCCAGCAGCCCGGCCCGCGCCAGTACGACGCGAATTTCCAATCCGTTCCTGGCGCCGTATGCCTGGGCGGCCAGACCCGCCGTGCCCATGCGCAGGAACCCGAAGCCCCAGAAGATGAAATGAACGATCGTCGCGCCGACGGCCACGGCGCCAAGGTAGAACGCCTCCGGCAGGTGCCCCATCACCGCCGTATCGACCGCACCCAACAGCGGGACCGACAGGTTCGCGAACATGATGGGGCCGGTGAGTTGCCAGACCCGGCGATTGAGGGTGCGCGCGTCCATCGGTTCGGAGCCTGCGGTCGGGATGCTCATCTGCGCACCTTACGGTGTGACGTCGGGATGTCGAGCCGCCGAATGGGGTTGGACGGTCCCGGCGGCCCGGCTAACCTATGCGCCTCGCCGGGAGCCGAAATGACCGAAATCGCATCTCAGGGCAAATACGGGACGTCGTACGCTGCGGTGCTGGCGCGGCGGTGCCGGGGCACCTGAACCCATGACCGGGGTCGCCACCCGCGCCGATGCCGAACGGCTGGATGCCGGCGATCCGCTCGGCCGGTTCAAGGACGCGTTTGATTTGCCGGCCGGCGTGATCTATCTCGACGGCAATTCCCTCGGTCCGCTTCCCAAGGCGACGCCCGCGCGCCTGGAGGAAGTGGCGCGAAGGGAGTGGGGCGGCGATCTGATCAAATCCTGGGACAAGCATGGCTGGATGGACTACGCGAACCGGCTCGGCGACAAGATTGCCGGGTTGATCGGTGCGGGTATCGGAGAGGTGGTGGTTGCCGACAGCACCTCGATCAATCTTTACAAGGTCCTCTCGGCGGCGCTCCGGATGCGTCCGGGAAGGACGAAGATCGTTTCCGAGATCGGCAATTTCCCCACCGACCTTTACATCGCCCAGGGGTTGACCGGCGCGGATTCCGGCCGTGAACTCCGCATGGTCGAAAAGGCCGGCATCGTCCCGGCCATCGACGGCGATACCGCCGTCGTCAGTCTGACCCAGGTGGATTACCGGACCGGCGAGATGCACGACATGGCCGCGATGACGGAGGCCGCCCATGCGGCGGGCGCGATCATGGTTTGGGACCTGTCGCACAGCGCGGGCGCGGTGCCGGTCGACCTCAATGCCGCGAACGCCGACATGGCCGTGGGATGCGGCTACAAGTATCTCAATGGCGGTCCCGGCGCGCCGGCATTCCTGTTTGTCGCCGAACGCCACCAGAATTCCTTTGAACAGCCGCTGTCCGGCTGGCTCGGCCATGCCAGGCCGTTCGATTTCCTGCCGGATTACGAACCGGCGGACGGCGTCAGCCGCTATCTCTGCGGAACGCCGGGAATCCTCGCCATGGCCGCCCTCGAAGTGGGCGTCGATCTGATGGCCGAGGCCGACATGAGCGCGGTCCGCGAGAAATCCATCCGGCTCTCCGAGTTGTTTATCGAGCGGGTGGAGGCGACGTGCGGCGAATTCGGCCTGGAGCTGATATCACCCCGTTCTCCGGAAATCAGGGGCAGCCAGGCGGGCTTCGCCCATGCAAACGGCTACCCGGTCATGCAGGCGTTGATCGAGCGCGGCGTCATCGGGGACTTTCGGGCGCCCGATATCCTGCGCTTCGGGTTCACGCCGCTCTATCTCGGTTTCGCCGACGTCTGGGACGCGGTCGAGATTCTGCGCGATGTGCTGGCCTCGGGAATCTGGACCGAAGAGAAATACAGCCGCCGCGGCATGGTGACCTAGGGTCCGGCCTCGATTGAGCCGCCGCACAAAATCCCCTCTCCCCCAGGGAGGGAGAGGGAGCGGTTGCGTTGCCGCATCGCGTCCCCTCGCCCTTCAGCGGGCCGGGCGGAGACGGTTACAGCTTGGTCCGGACCTGCCAGAGTTCGGGGAAGAAGTAAAAATCGAGGGCGTGCTTCAGATAGCCGACGCCCGCCGTGCCGCCGGTGCCGGTCTTGAATCCGATGATCCGTTCGACGGTCTTCATATGCCGGAAACGCCATTGCTGAAACCAGTCTTCCAGATCTACCAGTTTTTCGGCCAGCTCGTACTCTTCCCAATGCTCCCCGGGCGCCCGGTAGATCTCCATCCACACCCGCTGAACGCTCTCGTCGGCGGCATACGGCTTCCGCCAGTCCCGTTCGAGGCATGACGGGTCGATCCCGAAGCCGCGGCGATGGAGGAGGGCGATTACCTCGTCGTAGAGCGAAGGGCTGTTCAGAACGCTTTCGAGGCCGCCCAGGATTTCCGGATCGTGGCGGTGGGGCTCGATCATCTTCGCGTGGCGGTTCCCGAGCAGGAACTCGATGGTCCGGTACTGATGGGACTGAAACCCCGACGAATGGCCGAGTTCGTCCCGGAAGGTCAGATATTCAGTCGGCGTCAGGGTGGACAGGACATCCCATTGCTGAATGAGCTGCGCCTGAATCCGCGAAACCCGGGCCAGCATCTTGAAGGCGGGTTGCGGGTCGTCCCGGCGGATATTCTCCATTGCCGCGCCCAGCTCATGGATGATGAGTTTCATCCATAGCTCGGCGGTCTGATGCATGATGATGAACAACATCTCGTCGTGGCGCGTGGTGAGCGCGTTCTGGGCGCCGAGCAGCCTGGGCAGGGCGAGATAGTCGCCATAGCTCATATCCTCGCTGAAATCCGTATGAGCGCCCTCGGCGATTTGCGCCTGATCGGGATCGTCTTCGGTCATGACATCACCTGTTCCGTGAACCGTCCGATTTGTCGGCGGCGTTCCCCGAAACGGTCATCCGCCATCGGGGTTGACCTCGGCGAAGGACGCCGCGATCCGCGTCACCTTCCACCCGAATCCCTGGCGCCGCAGCCGAATGTCCATGGGTACGCCGTCGTGTTTCAGGTTCAGCCGGAATTCAAACAAACCGGTGAAGAAAGCATAACCGGTTTTTTCCAAAATTCCCGGCACATTAGGCGGATCGAATTTCGCGGGCGTCGGGCCGCCGGCCGGGGGAGGCTTGGGCACACATTTGGCGGCGATGGCCCCGGCATCGCCCAATCCCACGTTTCGGCCGATGCATTCCAGAATTCGCGGCCGGTGGAACAGAAGAATGAGGGCGTCGGGCGTGGCGAGGCGCTCGGCGAGGGGCCGGCCGATATTGCTGTTTTCGAAGGACAGGCTCACGCCGAGCTGCCCGCCGGCAATGGAAATCCGCCTCGAAGCCTGCCGGCGGAGAAACCGGATGACGTCGAGTTCGAATCCTTCCCTGACCGTGGACCAGTCGACCATGCGTTCCACGGTCGAGCGGTCTTCCGCCTTCAACGCCAGCCAAAATCGGGTCAGCGTGCCGTAGGGCCAGATCAGGTACAAAAGGGCGAAAAAGACGATGAGTCCGACGAGGATGCGATTGAGCCGGTTGCCCGGGGTTCGTGTTGCGGCCATTGCCGGTCCTTACCCGTGAATATGAGCCGCCATCCGGGGGCGCAGGTCGCGATCCGGCATTTCGCCCACGCCGGCACGCAGGTTGTCCAGCATATGATCCGGGTTGCCGGTGGCGGGTATCACGCAGGTGATTGCCGGATCGGCCAGCAGATACTTGAGGAAATACTCGGACCAGCTCCGACATCCGATCTCGGCCGCGAACTCGGGCAGAGGGCCCCGGGCGCGGTGAAGCAGGCCTCCTTGCTCCAGGGGCCGGTTCACCATCGTCGCCACGCCTAAGTCGGCGCATTGCGCGAGGAAGCCGTTTTCGGCCCGGCGGTCGACGATGGAATAGGGGAACTGAACGAAATCGATCCCGCCTTGTTTCAGGTACCCCATCAGCTCTCCCAATGCCGAGGAGGTATAGTGCGTGATCCCGATATAGCGGATGCGGCCCTCCGCTTTCCAGCCGCGCAAGGTGTCCAGGTGATCGTCGCAGCCGATCAGGTTGTGCACCTGCATGAGTTCGATGTCGTCGGTCCCAAGCTTGGCCAGCGAGGCGGTCATCTTGCGAATTCCCTTCTCCTTGCCCCGGGTCCAGACCTTCGTGGCGATCCATGACTTCCGGCGGGCGTCCATTTGCTGGAGCAGTTCCCCGACCACGCTCTCCGCCCTGCCGTACATGGGCGAGGAATCGATAACCGATCCGCCGGCGCCGAACAGAAGGTCGAGCACCTCCGTCAGATTCGTCCGCTCGAGCGGGGAGAGACGGGTGTCGAAGGATCGATACGTGCCGAGCCCGACGACGCCGATCTCCTCGCCGGACGACGGAATCCGGCGGGTCAGCATCCGTTCACCGGGCATCTGCGCCGCCTTTCCGATCGGGAAACCGGCCGGCGCCGGTCATCAAAACTGTCGGCATGGAAGCGTAACCTGTGGTCCAACTCTCGGATCGGGTATTCTAGGCCGATGACTAGGGTGTGGGGAGAGAGATTACGCCGTGGATTCCGGCGGCCGCCCGGCGAGATCGCCCGCCGTTTGGGCTACGAATGGTCGGCGCAGACGGAACGCTGGCGCCGTCCGCCCGCGGCGGACGCCGATGGGTCGCGGTTCGCCCGGTTGTTTGGGGACCGCAGCCTCGCCGGTCTGGTTGAACGGGTTTCCCAATATCCCCATGCCGCGTGGACCGGCAGGATCGATCCCGCGGACTACGAGAGGTCCTGCCCCGGTGACGCGGCGCGAATCCGGGAATTGGCCGCCCGGGCCCGCCGTCATGAGGTAAATCTCCTGGGCTCGGGACCGGTCGAACTCGGTCGGCAAATCGACTGGCAGCGGGACATCAGAAACGACGTCGCCTGGCCGGTCGGCTTCTTTCGGGACATTGACATTCTGGATCGGGGCCGCCGCTCCGACATCAAGCTGCCGTGGGAACTCTCGCGGCTGCAATGGCTGATCCCCGTCGGCCAGTCCTACATTCTGGGCGGAGACGACGAAGACGCCGCCGCCGTCCGGGCGGTGATCGAGGATTGGATCCGGGAAAATCCCTACGCCCGGGGCCCAAACTGGGCCTCCACCATGGAAGCCGCCATGCGGATTTTCACCTGGAGCTGGTTCTTCCACGTCTTCAAGGGCTCGGTCCCGTGGCGTGACGACGCATACCGGTTGACGTTCCTGCGCGCCCTCTACCAGCACGCCGTGTTCGTCGAGCGCCACCTCGAGGTCTTCGGCGGCGACGGAAATCACCTGACGGCGGATGCGGCGGCCCTCTGCGTGGCCGGCGGGTTTTTCGGCGGCGCCCCGGGCGACCGGTGGATGGCGCGGGGGTGGGAAATCCTGCTTCGGCTTCTGCCGGTCCAGGTGCCCGACGACGGCGTCTGTTTCGAAGCGTCCGCCGGCTATCACCGTTTGGTGGCGGAACTCTATTTCGTCGCCGTTCGCACGCGGGCGCGCCTGGGTCTGGAGGTTCCGGATAGCGTCCATGAACGTCTCGGACTGATGGGGCGGTTCACCGCCGCCTGCACGGGACCCGACGACCGCATGCCGGCATGGGGGGACGGGGATGACGGCCGGGTCCTGCCGTTCGGCCGGCAGACCGTTCTCGATCACTCCTATTTGCCGGCATTGGTGGGCGCCGGGGGCCGGCCGAGCGCCCCGGCCAATGCGGAACTCCTTTGGTGGAACGGCCCGGACGCGGGCGGCCGGGATCCCGACGCGGCGCCGGCAGCCGGGTCCGCCATATTCGAGCCGTCGGGCGTCGTTGTCCTCAAAGGGGACCGGGATCTGCTTTTCGCCGACGCGGGACCGGTGGGATTTCTTGGCCGCGGCGGCCACGGCCACAACGATTGCCTGTCCATCGAGCTTTGCCTCGACGGGTCGCGCCTGTTGAGCGACTCAGGCTCGTTCGTTTATACGGAATCGCCGGAACTCCGGGACAGGTTCCGAAGCACCGGCGCGCACAGCACCCCGCAAATCGACGGCGCCGAGCAGAACCGGTTTGTCCCGGGCGAGCCGTTTCGGCTCGAGGATGACGTATCGCCCTCGATCGGCGGCTGGGCCCCGGGCGAAAATGTCGATTCGGTCCGGCTCCGGCTGGACGGATACGGGGCGCCGGACGCGGGTATCTCGATGGAAAGGGCGCTTGTCCTAGACAAGCAACGGCATCGGGCGCTGGTTCGCGATTCCTTCCACGGGCCGGGCGAGCATCATTTTCGCATTCCCTTTCACCTGGCCCCGGGCCTCGCGGTCAGGTCCATGGACGATGGCCGGTGGCGGATCGAAGATGGAGACCGGGTCTTTACCGCCGCCTGCCTGGAGAGCGGCCGTTGGGCGGGCCGGCTGGAGGAGGGAGACCACTCGCCGTCCTACGGCGTTCGCGTCAAGCGCCCGGTCCTGGTCTTCGAACGGCGGGGCGGCCCGCAGACCTGCACCGTCATATTTTCTGTCGGCGACGTTCCGGCCGATGAACTGACCGGGTGGGCGGCCGAGGTTGACGAGGGGTCGTGAACGCGGGCTCTCGCTCTGCTGCTGAAATTTAATTCTCCGTTTCGGGCCCGGCGAGGACGCGCCGCGCCTCGGCGGGTTCCGTCGGCTCCAGCCCGTGCCGTTCACAAAAGCCGAGCAGGTCCGGTTCGTGCCCGAGGATGAAATCCAGCACTCCGACGAGAAATGCCGGTTCGGTGATGCCGTCGCGAATCTGGTCCGGGCTGCTGCCGGTAAGCGATATGAAGCGATCCCGGAGGGTGTCCTCCGAGACGACGAAGGCCGCCGCCCAAAGACCGATCGTTTCCCCTCTCTCAAGCGTCATCATCCGTTCGTCTTGCGGCCCCTAGTTGGTGTCGAAGATCGAACCGCCCCACCGCCGCCGCCACAGGCGTTCGCCGATGTCGCATCCCCGCTTGTAGACGTATCCCTGGTTCAGCCTGATCTGCGCGCGGTGAAGCAGCGCGTGCGATTTGCCGCCGTTGGCCGGCGGTGCGCCGCCGGCGATTTCGAAGATCAGTTTCCGGCGGATGGCGCGGGCAAAATCGGGGAAATCCTTGGCGACGACGAGAAATGCGTTGGTGCCGCCGATGACGCAGCCGCGATAATAGTCCTCCAGATCATTCAGGTTGAACCCGCTGCCGAATCCGCCGCGCTGATTGACGATCGGCAGGCCGTTGACGGTGATCCGTTTCTTGATCGCCGCATCCCGGGCCTGAGTGACCAATATGCCGTCGTTATTCGGGCCGTCGCCGGCGACGTCGATGACCCGGCGCCAGCCTTCATACCGGTTTTCCTCGAGCAGCCTGACCGCGAAGGCGATGCCGTCGCTGATCGAGGTCCGCCGGCCGAAGTTGAGTTCCGCCGAGGTCAATTGGGCCGCGAAGGCCTCGGCCGCGGCCGGCCCGTCGATGACGGTCCAGTCGATGACCAGCAGGGTCGCCCCATGGTTCGAATAATCGATATAGGCGACGGCGATCTTCTTGCGGTATCCGCCCTGGATCGCCTCGATGACCGCGGGGTTGCGGATCGCCGCGGCAATGCCCTCCCGCTGCAGGCGGGCCTCCATCACATCGATGCTGCGGGACACGTCGGTCGCAAGCACGAGTTCGAGGTCGACGGGTTCGGCGCGAAGGGGCGAGGCCAGCCCGATGAACAGGATCAGCAATACAAGGATCGGAGGCGTAAGGCGGCGACGCGGTCGGAACCCTGGTATCTGATCCTGCATCGGTAAATCCCGCTCGTTGCACGCCGAATGCCCACCACACGGGTATCTTGCCGGAGTCTACACCGCTGCAAGGGTGCCAGGGCAAGATTTTGTTGGCCTCCTCTCGATCATTCGCCGGCCGGCGCCGCATGTTTCTCACGCCGCCGCGCCGGGGACAGGTCGAAGGCCTCGGCCAAGAGTTCATACGACCGGCATCGGGCCTCGGGGTCGTGGGTGATGGTCAGGACCATGATTTCATTTGTGCCGTAGGTCTCCGCCATGCCGGTCAAGATATCGCGGCATTGATCGGGATTCCCATAAAGGCTTCGCGATCGATTGGCCGCGATGAACCGGATTTCCCTGTCGGTATAGGCGAATTCATCCGCTTCCTTGGGCGAGGGAAACGGCATGAATCCGCCCCGGGTACGCTGGACAAGGCTCAGGTCGCGGCTCGTCGCCAACCGGGCCGCCTCGGCCTCGGTCTCGGCGCAGATAACGAACACGGCAAGGATCGTTTTCGGCGCGCGAACCAGTTCGGACGGCCGGAAATGCTGCCGGAATCCGCGAATTATGGGCTCGCCGCCTTCAGGCGTGATGAACTGGGCGAAGGCGAAATTCAGCCCGAATTGCGCCGCCAGCAGGGCGCTCTGGTCGCTCGAGCCGAGGAGCCACAAATCCGGAAGCGTCGATGTCTTCGGGCTGACGTCGATTGCCGAGAAGGCCTCGGTCGGCGGCGGGGCATCGGTGAGGAACGCCATCATGTCGGCGACGCGCGCCGGGAAGTACTCGACGCCGATTGCCGAGCCGTAGGCCAATGCCGCGGCGGTGATTTGATCCGAGCCCGGTGCGCGTCCGATGCCCAGGTCGATGCGTCCCGGATACAGGGCCTCCAGTACCCGGAAGGTTTCGGCCACCTTCAGCGGGCTGTAGTGACTCAACATGACGCCGCCGGTGCCGACGCGGATATTCTCCGTTTCACCGGCGATGCGGGTGACCAGGATTTCCGGCGCGGGACCCGCCAATGAGGCCGTGGCATGGTGTTCGGCCAGCCAGTAGCGGGTGTATCCGAGCTCGTCGGCCCGCCCGGCGAGCGCAAGCGTCTCGTGAAGCGTTTCCACCCCGGTTCCGCCGGTCCGAATGGGCGATTGATCCAGGATGCTGAGGGCAATGGTTGGTGAGGCGGGCATGCGACCGGAGTATAGCCGCCGATTCTCCGATGACGAGGGCGGGATGGGTCCGGTTGTGCAATTCGCCCGCGCCCGTTATAGACATGGGATGCCGCGCGTTTTCAAACCGGTTGCGTTGCTCCTGTTTCTCGTGGTTCTCGCCGCCTGCGAACGGGAGGCGTACATCTTCACCCCGAACGAATTCGACCGCGGGCGCCCGGGGTTCGGGCGTGAATTGACGGATCGTTCGGAACTGCAAATCTGCTACAGCAGCCAGACGATTACGCAGGAAGCGCTGCTCGGCATGGCGGCCAGGGAATGCGGCCGGTTCGGAAAACAGGCTGTTTTCAGTCATCACGAGTACCTGGAGTGCCCGTTGATGACGCCGACGCGGGCTCATTTTCGGTGCGTCGCCTCCCCGGCACCGCCGTCACGCTGACCGATTCCCAATAACCTATTGATGTGATAGGGTTTTGAGCCTCGCGAGGCAGGTGCTTCAGGGTGCGGAGAGTGACGGCAGTGATGCAAGTCCTGGTGGCGGCCATCGCGGTCTATGGGCTGCTGGTCGCGGCGCTTTATCTCGGCCAACGGAACCTGATCTATTTTCCAAGTTCGGCGCATCTCGATCCCGGGTCCTTCGGCGTCCCCGAATTCGAGGTCGTGCGCCTTGAGACCGGCGACGGGTTGCCGCTCGCCGCTTGGTGGCGCCCGCCGCGGGACGGCAACTGGACCCTGATTCTCTTCCACGGCAATGCCGGTCACATCGGTCACCGGGCAAACAAGGTCGCGCCGTTTCTGCGTGAGGGGAGGGGCGTCCTTTTGGTCGAATATCGCGGATACGGGCCCAATCCGGGATATCCGACGGAGCAGGGGTTGTATGCCGACGCCGACGCCGCCATGTCGTTTGTTTCGCGGCAGGGAATTGAACCACGGCGCATCGTCCTCTACGGCGAATCCCTGGGCACGGGTGTCGCCGTGGAAACCGCGGTTCGCCATCCGGTCGGCGCCCTGGTCCTCGAGGCGCCCTTCACGTCGATCCCCGATATGGCCCAGCTTCGGATGCCGTTCGTCCCAGCCCGGTGGCTGACCAAGGACCGATTCGACTCGGCGTCGAAGATCGGCGGGCTCAGGGTTCCCGTCATGGTCATCCACGGCGGCCGTGACAGGACGATCCCGATCCGCTTCGGCCGGCGCTTGTTCGATCGAATCTCGGCCGAGAAGGAGTTCGTCCATTTGCCGGCGGCCGGTCACAACGATCTGTTCGATTTCGGCGCACGGGAGCGCGCGGCCGATTTTATCGACCGGGTCATGGGCGACGGCGGCGAAACGTCGGGCTCGCCCCAGGTGACAAACTAAAGAAAATCCCCCTCCCCCTTGACGGGGGAGGGTTGGGGTGGGGGTGAAGATGTGGGTGGGGGTGAATCGACACTCCCCCTCACCCAGCCCACCGGACCGGCTCCGCCGGCCGGAGGACAGGCATGGCTAGGCTCGCTTCGCTCGCCAAGCCTGCGCATCCCTCTCCCTCCGGGGGAGAGGGAACTCGATGCGGCAAT
>JAJDXO010000033.1 GCA_022823235.1 Rhodospirillales bacterium | reverse complement strand
TGGTGCTGGCGTCCCGGGCCCTGCCGGATGCCACGGAGACCAAGGTGCGCGCCCACCTCGGGCGATTCGGTTTCGGTGTCGATAAGGCGGAAACCAGCGCCGCCAACCTGTCGGGCGGCGAGAAAGCCCGGCTGCTGTTCTGCCTGATGAGTATCGAAGCACCCCACATTCTGCTGCTTGACGAGCCCACCAACCACCTGGACGTGGATGCCCGTGAAGCCCTGGCGCACGCACTCAACGCCTATGAGGGCGCCGTCGTACTGGTGAGCCACGACCCTCATCTTGTGGAGATCGTCGCCGATGAATTGTGGCTGGTGGAGGATGGCGGCTGCCGGCGGTTCGACGGCGATCTCGGCGATTACCGCCGCCATCTGATTGAGCGCACCCGGACCTCGAAAAGGGCGCGAAACGGCGATGCCCCCGCCGTCACACGGAAAGATGAGCGCCGCGCCCGCGCCCGGGCGCGCGAAGCGACCGCCGATCTTCGCAAACAGGCCAAGGAGGCCGAAAAACGGCTGGAGCGGCTGGGCCGGCGGCGCGCGGAGATCGAGTCCGTTCTGGCCGACCCCGCCACTTATGAGGGCTCGACCGCCGACATGCTGGAACTGAGCAGGAAGCTGGCGAAGATCGACAATGAGATCGCCGCCGCCGAAAGCGCCTGGTTGGAGGCCGAAGAAGCGCTCGGCGGCTGAACCGTTTGGAGAGCGAAGCCGGTTGTTCTCATTGCTGCTTGTGACGCCGGCCGCGGAAGGCCACCATGCGCCAGGAGTTCATAACCGCTGCCGGGCGGCCGACAACCCGCACCGGGCATTCTAATGAGGAAGAGAGATGATCGATCTTTACAGCTGGCCCACGCCCAATGGTCACAAAGTCCACATCATGCTGGAAGAACTCGAGGTGCCCTACAACGTGATTCCGGTGGATATCGGGAAAGGCGCCCAGTTCGAGCCGGAATTCCTCAAGATCAGTCCGAACAACAAGATTCCCGTTCTTGTCGACCCGGACGGCCCGGACGGCGCGCCAATTACCGTCTTCGAAACGGGCGCCATGCTGATCTATCTCGGCCACAAGACCGGCAGGTTCATTCCCCCATCGGGCAGCGCGGCCCGCTTCGAGGCGGTGCAGTGGCTTATGTTCCAGATGGGCGGCATCGGCCCCATGTGCGGCCAGCAGAACCACTTCAACAATTATGCGCCGAACCTCACCGATGAATCCCAGCTCGCCTATTCCCAGGCCCGCTACAACAACGAAGTGGCGCGGCTCTACAACGTGATGGACAGCCGGCTTGGCGAGACCGCCTACCTGGGCGGCGCCGAGTACGGCATCGCCGATATCGCCACCTTCCCCTGGGTGCGAAACCACGAACGCCGCAGAGTGGATATCGACGCGATCCCCAACGTGAAGCGCTGGCTGGATGAAATCGAGGCGCGGCCGGCGGTGCAAAGGGGCATGAAGGTCCTCGCCGACGTCAGTACGGAGGGCAAGGGGCCGTCCAAGGAGGCCCTCGAAAACATGTTCGGCGCCACCCAATATGAGAGGCGTTAGGCGGTCCGAACCGATTGTTCAGGGCTCTGGGGGTCCGCGGAGCGGGCATTTTTTCGCCAATTCACAAAAATGGGATATTTAGCCGGGCGAGATTGAGCTAGACTTTTTTCCAATAGATCCGATCGGGAAGACCCCGAGGCAGTTACAGGGAGAAATTTCATGCTCAGACGCAGTCTGTTTACCGGCACCCTATTGGGGACAGCAATGGCGGTGGCCGCCGGCCCCGCTTTGGCGCAAAAGAAGGACAACACCGTCCGCATCGCCTTTTTCGACCCCATCTCGATGATCGATGCGGTCTACGACCCGAAGCCCGAAACCGGCTTCACGACCAACGCCATTTACGACCGCCTGATGACTTACGATACCGCCGCCGGCAAATTCCGGCCGCGGATCGCGGAATCATGGACCCGTGTAAACCCGACGACCTATGAGTTTAAGCTCAAGAAGGGCCTGAAGTTCCATGACGGCTCCGACCTGGACGCGGACGACGTGGTTTATACGGTCAATTTCGTCGCCGATCCCAAGGTGCGGTTCCGCATCAAGTCCCGGTACCTGTTCATCAAAGGGGCCGAGAAAATCGACCAGCACACGGTCCGCATCACCACCAAGCGGCCCTCGGTCGCGGCCATGATGCGTTTCGCGCGCTCGATCTCCATTTATCCGTCCGACGTTCACGGCGCGCTGGCGAAAAAGAACACCTTCGGCCGCAATCCCGTCGGGTCCGGTCCCTACCGGGCGGCGATGGTGGATCCGGAAAAGGGCATCGTGCTGGAGCGGGTGGACAACTATCAATTGGCCGCCGACTACCGCCCGGCGGGCAAGGTGAAGCGCTACGTGATCAAGCAAATCCCGTCCGTCCAGACCCAGGTGGCCCAGCTCCTGACCGGCAATTTGGACATGATGTACCGGGTGCCGAAGGATCAGGTGGACAATTTGCGCAACAATCCCAACTTCGGCTTCACCGCCCAGTCCAAGGGTCTGTTGATCGCCTACCTGCTCCTCGACGCGGCGGGACGTTCGGAGAACCCCGCGCTCAAGGACATCCGGGTCCGCAAGGCGATCATGCACGCGGTCAACCGGAAGGCGATCCAGACGACCCTGATCGCCGGCGGCAGTGACGTGCCCCAGGTCGAATCCATGTGTTTCCGCAATCAGGCGGGGTGCGACTTTTCCGCCCGTTTGCCGGAGTTCGATCCGGCCAAGGCCAAGCGGTTGCTCGCCGAAGCGGGCGTCAGCGATCTGAGCCTGGAGATCACGTCGGTGACATCCTCCCCGGCGGCGGTTCCGCAGGCGATCGCGGGCTATCTGCGGGCCGTCGGGATCAAGGCAACGGTCACTCGGCTTCCCTTCCCGCCTTATCGCAAGAAGCAGGCTCAGGGCAAGATTCAGGCATTGGCGAACCCGTGGGCATCGGGCGGACTTCCCGACGTGGAAAGCACGGCCAACTTTTTCTTCGCGCCGGGCGCGCGGAACTATTCCCGTGATCCGGTAATCACCAAGCTGGCAAAGGACGGTGCGAGCACGTTCGATCCCAAGGCCCGAAAGGCAATCTACAAGAAGCTCTTCGATCGTGTGACCGAACAGGCCTATATCGTGCCCGTGGCGACGACGCCGCCGGTGTTCGTGCACGCAAAGGGTCTGCACATCAGCGAGGTCGGCTCCGACGAGACCTATGGCACGCTTCCCAACCAGATTTGGTGGAAGTAATCCGCCGAAACTCCAAGAAAACCGGCCCTTCGGGGCCGGTTTTTTTGTGGCTTGGCGGCGCCCGGTTGTCGCGGCCGGGCGTCAGGTCAATCCTCGTCCCGGCGACGGCGACGGCGGCCGTGCCGGCGGCGGTGGCCGCGAATGCCGATCTTGCGGGCGGCTTCGATTTCCTGATCGAGTTCGCCGGCGGCGATGGCCGCGATGACGTCGCGATAGAATGCCTCGAGGCCCGAGACGTCGCCGACGCGAAACGCCTTGCCGCCCGAAAATTGCATGGGCCGGGTGCCGAAACGGACGTGGGTATAGATCTCCCCGTCCTCGTGGGCGAACCACCATGGGCTCACCGGGCGGCCCCGCGCGTCCCTGGTGTCCGGGTCATGCAGCCGCGCGATTTGGTTCTCCAACCGTTTCGTCAGCTTGTTCCTGGCGATCGACAGTCCATCCCGTTGCGGGGTCCGGCCGATATCCGCAGTCTCATATTTGTCGAGCAGTCCCAACTTGGTATTCCTTTTATTTAGTGAACGTATTAGTGATTATATGATGGTGTGCAGGTGCATTTCAACCAATCGGTCCTGATGGGTTCGTTGGGCGCCCGTCCGGATCTCCCGCCACTCCCGGCGAAGGCTTGAATCCCAGAGTTCAGGGTGAAAATTAGGTGTCGGCCGACTATCAAACAGCCGGGTGAATGCATGGATTATGAACATTTTCGTCTCCTTATTAGTGTTATATTAGTGAATATATATTGTGTTTATGAAGAATGCAAGTTTAATGTTAGCGCACCACCGGGTGATGCGAATTCGCAACGGCAACCGAAATGAAGACCGGCTTAGCCGCCGATCAGGACCTCGGCCACCGTATGTTCCATGAGGTTGCGCAGCACCCGGCGGGCCGTCTCGGCGCCCCGCCGGGAGACATCCAGGTCCCGGAAAATAAACCGAAAATCCCGGATCAACGTGAGCACGGCGCCGTTCGGCAGACGGCCGCGGAACGGTTTGCCTTCGTTTGTCGTCAACGGGATGACCCGGCCATGGGCTTCGGGGGTGAGGATGCGAAAGCGGGTCGATTTGCCTCCCCCGTCGCGGACGCTGCCGTCGAGGGCCAGGGTCAGGCCGCGCACCTCCGGATGGGTCTCGATGGCGCGGGATCCGCTGAACGCCCGCACCGCCAGATAATGCGCGGCGCAGTATTCGACATCCGGGAGATTGATGGTGCCGACGGTCCAGGCCTCGCCGACGCCGATGGTTTCGGCGGCGGAGTGCACCAGTTGAAATGGCGACGGGGTCCCGCCATGACCGGCCTCGGCGCGGCTGATGCCGAACACCGCGTGCAGAGCGTCCGGCGCCCCAGTGGTCCGGGGCGTGTTCCGGGAGGTCTCCTCGCACGGCACCAAAGCGACGCTGAAGTTGGTAATCGCGGCCTTGTCGAGACGTACCGGCCCCGTCGCGCTGTCGAACTCGACGCCGATCAGGTTCGGGACCGGGTCCTTCCATGCCAATTTTATGACGATACCCGGGGTGTCGGGAGGCGGGTCCTGCTGGGCGGCGGCCGCCGCCGGAACCAATAGCCCGGCGGCAACGATCAATGGGGCGAGACGCTTCAGTTGCGGCCTTCTCCCTTCAGGATGTCGGCGAGGTTCTCGAGGCCGGCCCGCCCGCCGTCATTGGGCTCGAGGCGCCCGCCCATCCCCGGCCGTCCGCCGAGCGTGGCGAAATCGGGCCGCCCGCCGCGACGGCGCGGGCCAACTCCGC
>JAJDXO010000018.1 GCA_022823235.1 Rhodospirillales bacterium | reverse complement strand
CCGGCCGGCAGCGACCAGACCCCGAAACCCAACTGGGCGACGGTAATGGCGGACAAGAACAGCGTTTCCAAAGCCTGCGCGTCGAGCCATTCGGCGACGCGCGGTTCCGGAGCCCTGCGCAGCGGCCCCGACACCAAGTTGGTGTCCACCAGGGTCATTCCGGATCGATCGACCGGGCCGGAGCGGTATCGCGTTGTGCGAAGCCCGCGGATTCCTCCTCCGTCAACCCGGCGCGCCGGCCGACGGCGGTAAGCAGCGTCCCCAGTGCGGCCCGCCCTTCCGGCAGGACCGTTTCCGCCAGGATGGCGCGCACCTCGGCCTCGGTGCTGCGGCCCCTCAGGGCGGCCCGCACACGCAGGGCCCGATGCACCTCGTCAGGCAGGTTGCGCACGGTCAACATGGCCATAGTCGATTACCCATAGTGCCTTCGATGCATACAATATAAGCGTATGAAGGCAGTCTGACAATCGCTAATCTGCTGAAATCGAGTCTCATCAAATCACTTGTGCCGCTGCTTGCTGCTGTTGTCTGGACGCTCACCGCGTGCTCTCGCCAGCCCGGAAACCGGATTTGATTCCGAGCCTGAACCAGGCGAGACCCGCCGTGCGCACTCGATCCGCTTCTCCGATTTCGAAAAGGCATCGGTCGAAGGAGCCATGATCGCCCGAGGCATGAACGCCGCGGAGTTTGTCCGACATGCCCCCTTGCCGCCGCCCGCGCACGAACTAAATGTATAGGCGACTGCCGCTCCATCCGGGGCGGCGTTTTCTATATGGGAGGGGAGCTATGCAGTTTTGTACGTGCCAAATGGGGGGTACCTCCCAAATGGGTGTCAATAAATGTCCATTAATGTCCATGAATGTCCATTCCCGCGAAACGGCCGGAATCGGAAATCATGATTTTTCAACAACTTACCGGTATGCGCCCCGCGCATGGCTCGCGCCCGCCTCGACCCCCGCTTTCAAACCCGGGCGCACGGTGTAGAGTCCCCCCGCCCGCGGGCCGCGCGGGCGTGGAGGGCAAGTCGAGCCATGGGTACCGTTCTGACCGCGCGGGTGTTCCTGCCCTTCATGCTCGGCTTTTTCCTGTCCTACCTCTTCCGGTCCATCAACAACGTGATCGCCCCGGATCTGGTCCGGGACGTCGGCGTCGACGCCTCGGGTCTCGGGCTCCTGACCGGCGTCTACATGATCACCTTCGCCGCGTTCCAGATGCCCCTCGGCATCCTGCTCGACAGGTTCGGGCCCCGGCGGACCGAGGCCGCGCTCTTGATGTTCGCCGCCGCCGGGGCCTTCATCTTCGCCACCGCGACCTCGCCGGCGGCGCTGATCGCCGGCCGGGGGCTGATCGGGTTCGGGGTTTCGGCATGCCTGATGGCGGCCTTCAAGTCGTTCGTCGACTGGCTGCCGGCCGAAAGGCTGCCGTTCGCCAACGCCATCATGTTCGCCACCGGCGGCATCGGCGCCATGAGCGCCACCGTGCCCGTCGAAACCGCGCTGCAGTTCACCGACTGGCGGGGCGTGTTCCTGTTCCTGACCGCCGCGGCGGTGGGCGTCGCCATCCTCATCTTCGCCGTGGTGCCGGAGAAGGCGGAGCACCGGGCGATGGTTGGGGGGAGCACCCTCGGCCAGCAGATCAGCGGCACCCTCCAGATTCTGCGGAGCCCGGTGATCTTCACCATCGCGCCGTTCTCGACCGCGACCCAGGCGACGACCATGGCGGTCCTCACGCTGTGGACCGGCCCCTGGCTCCGCGACGTCGCGGGGTGGAGCCGCGCCGAGGTGGCCGCCGGGCTGTTCTGGATCGCCGCCGCGACGACGGCGGGCTATCTGGCGTCGGGCTGGGTCGCGACCAGGCTCGCCCGGCGCGGCATCCGCCCGGAGCGGATCGCCGTCACCGGCATGATCGTCTTCCTCGGCGTCCAGGTCCTGATACTGACCGACGCGCCCATACCCCCGCTCGCGATCTGGTCCCTCTACGCGATCTTCGGGATTTCGGGCGGGGTCATGTACGCCAGCCTGTCGCAGAAATTCCCCACGCACCTCGCCGGCCGGGTCAACACCACCTTCAACATGTTCATCTTCGTCTACGCCTTCGCCGCCCAGTGGGGGATCGGCGCGATCATCAACCTCTGGCCCATGGCGCCCAACGGCCAGTTCGCCGCCGAGGGCTACGGCCGGGCGTTCCTGGCCATGCTGGGCATCCAGGTGGCGCTGTTCGTCTGGTGGCTGATCTCGCGCCTGATCTGGCGGATGCCGGAAATTACCCGCCCGCCTCCGGATCGGGAGTTGGATCGGGCGCCGGGTGGGGATATTTCCCGCTGACGTAGGTGGGAACATAGGTTTCCGGTTTCGCCCCGCCAACCGCCCGGCGGGCAAGGGCCTGATCCACCGTCTCCGCCTCTCTGGCCAGTTCGAGGCCGAGCTTGCGGTCCGGCGGGCTGGGCTTGAAGTAATCGGGCGCGGGCAGCGTGGAGGCCGGGAAATAGGCGATAGAATCCGCCTTTTTCGCCTTCTTCTTAGGCGTGATTTTCGGGCGGTTCGCGCCCTTCGCCTCGACCGTGTGGTTCCGCGGATCGTAGCGGAAGGACTTTTTGCCGATGACCTCCAGGTCCAGCCACCATTTCTTGGCGTCGACCGGGTTGCCGTTGCCCAGCACGTCGTCGAGCCATATGGCGATGGGGGCCAGCACCGGCTTCAGCCACATGGCGTTGATGCCGAGCCATGAGCCCACCTGGTGCAGGACCGGGCCGTCCAGCGTGGTATCCTTGCTGAGCGGGCACACCTTGACGCAGCGCCCGCAGGCCGAGCCCTTCAGGTTGGTCGCCCGGTAGAGGGTGCAGCGCTCGCTGTCCGGCTTCCAGGTCTCGTAGCCGTTGAAGATCACCTTGTCCCCGTAGGGGATGGCCTGGCACGGGCACTCCCGGGCGCACTTGTCGCATTTGTCGCAGAAGGTCTGGATGCCGAAGTCGATGGGGAGGTCGGCCTCCAGCGGCATGTCGGTGGTGAGCACGGCGGTCTTGAAGCGCATGCCGAGGAAGGGATTGATGGCGCTCTCGCCGATCCGGCTCTGCTCGCCCAGACCGGCCAGCACCACCAGGGGCACGTGAAGCACGTGGGAATCCAGATTGGAGTGGGCGCGGGCCGAATACCCCATCCGGCGGATCATGTCGGCCAGCACGCCGACGATCTCGGCGCCCCGCAAATAGGACCGCATGGATTGGGAACCCGAGATCCAGTCGTTGCCGCTGGCGCCGAGAAACGTCTCGTGGCCCTGATCGATCAGCACCACCAGCGCGTTTTCGTGATAGGGATCGATGGGCCGGCCCCGCTTGTCGTGGGAGTACCAGCAATAGTCCGGGATTTTGCAGATCCCGGTCACCGAGGAGCCCATGGCGTGGGTGAGCGCCTTCAGGGCCCTGGCGTTGTCTTCGGGGGACCCGACCTCGGGCGAAACCTCGGTCGCCGGCTGGCCGTCCTGGAGCGGCTTGATCGCCCAGCTCGGCCGGACGATTCCTTGCGAGACCGGATGCTTCTGCGACCACCGGTCGGACTCCTCCAGGGTCTTGCGGCTGAGATCGCCGAGGGCGGTCCGCATATACATGTTGGCGCGGCTCGGCACCCGCGGCACTTCGTCCTCGAAGATCAGGGTCGTCGGTTTGTCGACCCGCTTGACGGTTTCGACCGGATAGGGGCCGAGGTGGGAGGGACGCCTGCGCCGCCGCCGGCGTTCCAGCCCCGAGACCGCGCCCGACAGGCCAAGCTGATAGTGGAGATCGCGGCCGTTCCGGGCCGACGGGTGGAGCGGCTCGTCGGCCGCCAGCTCATAGTCGGTGGTGACGACGCCGAGGGCGAAGCGGCCGTCGAGGTAGGGGTTGATGAGTTCGCCGCCGTCGCGGACGGCGAGGCCCGCGAGCACCGCCGCCTTGCCGAGGTCCACGTCGCTCGCCCCGGTCCAATGGGCCTTGCTCGCGAAACCCATGGACGAAATCTGGCCCGAGAGATCCAGTGCGACCTCGGCGGCCCGGAGGGTGGCGATCAGATGATCGTTTCCCTCCATCCAGGTCCGCGCCCGGTTCCCCTCGTCGATGGGGTCGGCGTACTCGGCGAGGACCACCACGGCGTGGGTATGGCCGTCGATGGCGCCGTTCAGCCACAGGCCCGCATCCGCCTCGCAGATACCGATCTGGGAGGCGTCGAGGAAGTAGCCGGCGCCCTTCACGTCGCGGACCCGGAGGGCCAAGTCGTCCGGGACCGGCGCCTTCCGGGAGAACGGCTCCGGCGTGCGCAGCTCCTCATAGGCCGAGAGGTGGAGGCGCACCGCTTCCACCAGATGCGGAGAGCCGCCGGTGTTAATCGGCCCCGCGTCACCGGCCGGCCGCGAGGCTTCGGCTTGGCGCGCGCCCGGATCGCGGCGCAGCCGCTCCAGCGGATAGGGGCCGAGTTCCACGGGGCGCGAGGCGCGTCTGAACCCAAACATTCCGTCTTCCCGTCATGAAGTAACAAATGTTACTAATTTTGATGGTATCATATGTTACAATAAATGGTACACAAAATTCGGAGGCCATTGGAGACTCGATGACGGCATTGGCGGAAGCCGCGCCCGCGACGGAATCCCAGCCCGGAGACGACCATGTCCTGGTGCTGTGCCACATGCTGTCCAACCGGATCAGCGACGTGTTCGAAGGCGAGTTCGCGGCAAGCGAGGTGACGGTGCCCGAGTGGCGGGTGCTGCTGAGCGTCGCCGGCGGCGGCCGCACCAACGCACAGGCCATCGCCGGCCGCTGGGCGATGAACAAAATGACGGTGAGCCGGGCCATCGACAGCCTGGTCCACCGCGGTCTCGTCAACCGGTCGCGGAACCCGCTGGATAGGCGGGTTCACGATCTCGGCCTCACCCCGGCCGGCCGGCGGCTCTATGAACGGCTGATCCCGCTCGCCAACCGCCGCTATCATGAATTGACCGCCGGACTGAGCGCGGACGAGCTTCGGCAGTTCAAGTCCATCCTCGCCAAGCTGATCGGGCGGGCCGATGACCTCACCCGCTGAACCGCTCGCCAACGCATCTCCCCGGGACGTGCCGCGAACGATCGCGTCGGCGCGGCCGGACGCGCCGGCCCTCATCGGCGGCGGGCGGACGGTCACCTACGGCGAGTTGGACGCCCTCAGCAACCGGGCCGCCAACGCCATCCAATCCCTCGGACTGCCCGACCAATCGGTCATTTCGATCATGGCCGGCAACAGCATCGGCTACGTACCCGTGCATTTCGGCGCGGCGCGGACCAGCCACGTCCTCGCCCACCTTTCGCACCGGTTCACGCCGAAGGAACTGGAACACGCTCTCAGGCTCACCGGGACCCGGGCGTTCATCGGCGACGGCCATGCCTGGCCGGTCTATGCCGGGGCGCTGCCGGAACTCTATCCCCGGCCGCGCCTGCTTTCCATGGGAGGCGAGGCGCCGTCGGACGCGGACGATTTTGCGTCGCTCATGGCCGGCCGGCCGGAGACCGACCCCGGTATCCCGGTCGAGGCGGCCGATCCCATCACCATTCTGTTCACCAGCGGCACGACGGGTCTGCCCAAGGCCGCGGTCGCCAGTCACCGGGCGCGGATCATCGCGTCGACGGCGGCGGCCGAGGATCATCCCATCGCGCCGGACGACGTCTGTGCGGTGACCATCCCGCTGTGCCATGCCGCCGGCCTCTACAGCTGGTTCACGCCGATCATGGTGGCCGGCGCCTGTGCGGTCATTCTGGAACACTGGGATCCGGTGAAGTTCATGGAGGCCGCCGAAAACCACGGCCTTACGACCGCCTTCGTGGTGCCGACCCAGATGGCCATGCTGTTCGATCACCCCGACTTCGACCCGAACCGGGTGTCCACCCTGCGGCAGTTCATTTATGGCGGCGCGGCCGCGACCGAGGAGCTGCTGGCACGGGCCGAAAGCGCCCTGCCCGGCGTCCGCATCGTCCAGGCTTTCGGCTCGACCGAATCCAGTCACGTGCTGTCCCAGCAGCCCGAGGAGCGGGCCCTCAAACCCGGCACCCTCGGAAAACCGGGCCCGCGCATCGAGGTCGGCGTGTTTACGGCGCCCGGCGTTCCCGCCGAGCCGGGAGAGGAGGGGGAGCTCTGCACCCGGGGGGACCATCTCTTCGACCGCTATATCGGCAGCGACGAGGATACGAAGGCCTATTTCAAATCCGGTGACGGCTGGGGGTGGACCGGCGATCTCGCGACCGTGGACGAAGACGGGGTGGTGACCCTCATCGGGCGGACCAAGGAGGTGATCATTTCGGGCGGCATGAACATTTCGCCGGTCGAGCTGGAAAATTCCATCGAGGATCATCCGGCGGTGGCGGCCTCTGCCGCTTTCGGGATGGCGGACGAAAAATGGGGCGAGCTGCCCGCGGCGGCGGTCGTCCTGCGGGACGGCGTTGAAGCCACCGAAGACGACATCCTCGGCCATGGCGCGGACCGCATCGCGTCCTTCAAGCGGCTGCGCCGGATCGTCTTCGTCGACGCCCTGCCGCTCACCGCGTCGGGGAAGATCAAACGGGCCCAGGTGAAAGAGGATCTGGCGCCCCTGCTCGCGTCGGAGGCCCTCGCTTCAAAATAGGGCGTCCAGGTGATATAAGACGGCGCAACGTGAGAAGCCCGTCATGATCCCTCGCTACAGCCGACCCGAAATGGCCGCCATCTGGGCGCCCGAGAACGTGTTCCGCATCATGTTCGAGATCGAGGCCCATGCCTGCGACGCATTGGCCGAGGCCGGCGTCATCCCCGCCGAAGCCGCGAAGGCGGTGCGGGAGCGGGGCGACAAGCCTTATACGCCCGAACGGATCGCCCGCATCGATGAGATCGAGGCCGAAAGCAGACACGACGTGATCGCCTTCCTGACCGAGCTTTCCGAGCAGGTGGGCGAGGAGGCGCGCTTCGTCCATCAGGGCATGACCTCGTCGGACGCGCTGGACACCCGCTTCGCCGTCCAGCTCACCCAGGCCGCTGACATCCTGCTGGCCGATCTCGACCGGCTGCTCGCCGCGCTGAAGACCCGTGCCGAGGAACACAAATTCACCCCGACCATCGGCCGCAGCCACGGCATTCATGCCGAGCCGACCACCTTCGGGGTCAAGCTCGCCACCTATTACGCCGAGTTTTCACGCGCCCGGGACCGGTTGACCGGCGCGCGCGCCGAGATCGCCACCTGCGCCATCTCGGGGCCCGTGGGCACTTTCGCCAGCGTCGAGCCGGGGATCGAGGAATATGTCGCCGGGAAACTGGGCCTGACCCCGGAGACCGTCTCCACCCAGATCATCCCCCGGGACCGGCACGCGATGTTTTTCGCGACCCTCGGCGTGATCGCCAGTTCCATGGAGCGGCTGGCGACCGAAATCCGCCATCTGCAGCGGACCGAGGTGCGCGAAGCGGAAGAGTTCTTCTCCGAAGGGCAAAAGGGCTCGTCCTCCATGCCCCACAAGCGGAACCCGGTGCTGACCGAGAACATCACCGGTCTGGCGCGGATCGTCCGCTCCGCCGTCATTCCGGCAATGGAAAACGTCGCCACCTGGCACGAGCGGGATATCTCGCATTCTTCCGTCGAGCGGATGATCGCGCCCGACGCCACGGTCACCCTCGATTTCGCCCTCGACCGGTTGGCCGGCGTCATCGAGAAGCTGGTGGTCTACCCGGACGCCATGCAAGGCAATCTCGACAACCTCCGCGGTCTGGTATTTTCGCAGCGGGTCTTGCTGGCCCTGACCCAGGCCGGCATGAGCCGCGAGGACGCCTACGCTGCGGTCCAGCGGAACGCCATGGACGTGTGGAAGAACGGCGCCGATTTCCTGACCGCGCTGAAAAGCGATGCGGACGTCACGGCCAGGCTGCCGGAAGACGACCTCGCGGCGCTGTTCGATCTGGGCTATCACACCAGGAACGTGGACGCCATCTTCGCCCGCGTCTTCGGCTAGGGTCCGTACCCGATCAGGGAATTCCCGTTTTTTGCGGATTTGCGGTTCAAGCTGTCTCTCTCCCTCTGACGGGCGAGGGGACGCACCGAAACTCCCTCCCCCTTGACGGGGGAGGGTTGGGGTGGGGGTGAAGGTGAGGGTGGGGGGTGAATCGACAATCCCCCTCACCCGGCGCCGTCCTCGCCGTCGGGGACGGGGTCCGGCGTCGCGCCCTGGCCGAAATTCTTGCCGCCGTTTTTCATGTGCTCGATCTCTTCCGGCGTCGATTCCCGGCCCAATATTTCGTTGCGGTGGGGGTAGCGCCCGAACCTGACGATCAGGTCGCGGTGCTCCGCGACCGCCTTGACCGTGCGCTTCCGGCCCGTCTTGGGCGCCAGTTCGGTGACCGCATCGTGATCCGCCAACTCTTCCGAATGTTCGTAAGGCAGATAGAAGAAGTGCCGCTCGACGGCCGAGACCTCGTCGTCCCACTTGTTGGCGACGGCGTGTTTGGCGACCTCGCGGGCCTTTGCATCGGTCGCGAAGGCCCTGGGAGTCATCCGGAACATGTTGCGCGGGAACTGGTCAAGGAGGATGCACAGCGCCAGACAGCCCTCCTTGGTCTCCATCCAATGGTCGAATTCGCCGGCGGCGGCCTTCTCGTGAATCTCCATGAATCCGTCGCGAATCTCCTGATCGAATTCCGGCGTTCGGCCCCGGAACCAGATTTTCCGAAAGGCGCCGTGTTCTTCGCTCCCCGGTTCGCCGAACCAGAAGTCCAATACCTTTTGTTGAGTGTCTTCGGTCATTTCCTGTCGTCATCCGCTGTTTGGCCAAATGCGTTCTTGGGGTCTTCGAGGAGCCTGAGTTCCGCTGCCGTGCTCTCCCGGCCGAGAACCGCATTCCGGTGCGGAAACCGCCCGAATTCGGCGATGATATCCCGGTGCCGGACGGCATACCCGGTGAGATGCTCGTCGTCCAGTGCCGCGATCAGTTCGACCGCCCGCTCCTGATCGGCAAGATCCTCCGAATGCTCGAACGGCAAATAGGTGAACAGCTTCCGGTTCCTGGAAAACTCCCGGTCGTAACCCTGCGAGATCGCGTAATCAGCCAACTCCCGCGCCTTGGCATCGGCGGCGAAGGCCTCGGCCGATCCCCGGAACAGGTTGCGGGAGAACTGGTCCAGCAGAATGATCAAGGTGAGGCAGCCGTCCGGCGTTTCCCTCAAGCGGTCGAGCTCGCCGGACGCCGCCCGCCGGTAGGCGTCCATGAACTTCCGCCCGATCTCGGCATCCAAATCCGCGTCGGCGTTGAACCACCATTGGCCCTTGTCGTCGAAATCCGCGTCGCCCGGATCGCCGAACCAGAACGACAGGACGCCGGAGACCAGCGCCTGGCCGGGTCCGGACGGTGTTTGGTCTTCCCTGCCCATGGGCCCCCGTTTTACGCCCGCAATCGTCCGGGCGCAACAAACCGGGAACCTCAAAGGGTGAGAGGGTCAGGAGGCCTCGTCGGCGATCTGCTGCTTCGCGACGTCCATGAGCGCTTCCATCTTTTCCCGGACCTCGTCCTCGGGAATATCCGCCTCGTGCTCCGCGATGTCCTTCATCACCTTGCGGATAACGTCTTCGATACCGGGCTCTTCGAGGTCGGCCACAACCACGGATTTGGCATAGTCGGCGACCTCGCTCTCGGGCAGCCCGAAGCGTTCGGCGAGCCATTCGCCGAGCAGCCGGTTGCGCCGGGCCTCCGCCTTGAATTCCTGCTCCTGGCTGAGCTTGAACTGGGTTTCGTGGGCTTTGCCCCGTTCGGCGAGCGAGTCGGCCATATCGGTCTCCCTTGAAGCGTTGTTGAATCGGATTGGGCGTCGAATTATCGGGTATGTACGCCCGGGCGCATTGCATTGCAATGACACCGGACGGGGTTCCATCTTTTCTCCTACGACTTGGACCGCCTCAATAACTTCAGATTATATTCGGGCTCGACGATCTTTAACCCGTTGAGGAATGCCTCCACGTCATCCATCGACCGTTTGCCTGAGCAATCCCGGAACCGGACCAGCGTGTCGTAGTATTCGCCCACAGGGGTGGGCTTGTTGGCGTCCCCGAGGAACCCAACCCTGGCCAAGAAGCATGTCTGGCCAGCGTCCTGGATGTCGACGGACGTCATCCACCCCCCACGGCCGCCGGAACTTATCTTTCTTGCTTCCCCATGGACGATCTTCCTGTTTTGCCTTTTGTAGAATCTGTCGATATCGGCCTTCGCGTCTTCCCGGCTGTTCATCTGGCGAGTGGTATGCTGGCTGAAACCAAAAACCTGATGATGTTGGATACTCAGGAACCCGGCGCCGTCGAATCTCGCCCGTTGATTAAGAATTTGATTGTCCCGGATTCGGGATTGCGGCTCCGCGATCTCGATGCCGTCCAGATCGGCGATGTTGATAACAAGCTCATGGGGCTCGATGGGTTTCCACTGCGAAAGATGCATGGTGGTGCCACCGGCATCTCTTCTCGATGTGTCAATTCCGGTTTGGCAGGCGCTCACCAAAAAGGCGGCGGCGACCAGTGTCAGATATTTGGTTTTCATGGGGCCCTCTATTTCCGCAAGGCGGTCTTGCATTGGACGGGCGGCCCGACATAGGGCAACTCGTTGGCTGGTCCGGCGATGGAAAAATTTTGCGCCAGAGGCGGCAGGAGTCAACATAATCCCAAAAAATATTCAACCCTGCGTTCCCTGCTGGTACTCCCGGCGCCCAGGGGCTATCTATCGGTCATGTGCACCGTCATCGTCCTGCGCCAGCCCGGAGAAGACTGGCCTCTCATTTTTGCCGCAAATCGAGACGAATCCCTGGCCCGGCCGTGGAAACCGCCGGCCCGCCATTGGCCGGACCGGGAGGACGTGACGGCCGGCATGGACGAGTTTGCGGGCGGCACCTGGCTCGGCATCAACGATAACGGGGTGATCGCCGCGATGCTCAACCGCCGGGGGTCATTGGGACCGGCGGACGGCTACCGCTCCCGCGGCGAGCTGCCTCTGGAGGCGCTGGACCACGCCGATGCGGCGGATGCGGCGGACGCCCTCGGCCATCTGGATACCGCCGCCTACCGCCCCTTCAACATGGTGATCGCCGACAACACCGACGCTTTCTGGCTGCGCCATGCCGGCAATGGCGCGGACGGGCGGGTCGAGGTGCTGCCGGTCCCGCCCGGCCTCTCGATGATTACGGCCAGTGACCGCAACGACAAGAATTCGGCCCGCATCCGGACCTACTTGCCGCGATTCCAGAAGGCCCGTCCGCCCAATCCGACCCTGGGTGATTGGGAGGACTGGCGGCGCCTGTTGGGCAGCCGCATCTTCGACCCCGACGAAGGGCCGGAAGGCGCCATGTCCATCGTCACCGGGGATCAGGAATTCGGCACCGTATCTTCGTCGCTGATGGCCCTGCCGGCGGTCGAAAACGAAGGCGCGCGGCCCATCTGGCTGTTCGCGCCGGGCCGGCCCGACGATACCGAATTCGACGACGTCATCCTGTGACGCGGGGGCCCAGACCCGGCCATACATTCCGTCTCCCCTGGCGGGAGAGGGATGCGAAGGCTTGGCGAGGCGAACGCCGAGCCTAGCCATGCCTGTCCTCCGGCCGGCGGAGCCGGTCCGGTGGGCTGGGTGAGGGGGAGTGTCAGTTCACCCCCACCCATTCTTATGTTTCACCCCCACCCCAACCCTCCCCCGTCAAGGGGGAGGGGGATTATCGGTGGGTTCCCTCACCCCCTTCGAAGTGGGAGAGGGAGTCGTCGAGTTCGGACCCCAGGGACCAATTGTACGGCGGGCGCTCTACTGCTATAGAGGCACCATCCGGGGCGCGGCTCGCGGCCCCTTTTTCCGGAAGCAAATCATGGCCAGACGCAGGCAGATTTTCGAGGGCAAGGGCAAGGACATCTTCGAAGGCCCGGAGCCCGGCACCATCGTCCAGCACTTCAAGGACGATGTCAGCGTCCACTCAGGCGCCAAGACCGGCATGATCACCGGCAAGGGCGTCATCAACAACCGTATTTCCGAACATCTGATGACCCGGCTGTCCGAGGTCGGCATCCCGACCCACTTCATCCGCCGGCTCAACATGCGGGAACAATTGATCCGCGAGGTGGAGATCATCCCCATTTCGGTGGTGGTGCGGAACGTGGTCGCGGGCTCCCTGGCCACCCGCTTCGGGCTCGAGGAAGGCCGCCGGCTCGACCGGTCGATCGTCGAGTTCTACTACAATTCGGACGACCTCAAGGATCCGATGGTGCTGGAAGAGCACATCACCGCCTTCGGCTGGGCCAGCCACCAGGAGATCGATGAAATCATCGCCCTGTCGCTTCGGGTCAACGATTTCCTGTATGGGCTGTTTGTCGGTATCGGCATCCGGCTTGTCGATTTCAAGCTGGAGTTCGGCCGGGTGTGGGAGCACGACCAGCTTCGCATCTTCGTCGCCGACGAGATCAGTCCGGATACCTGCCGGCTGTGGGACGCGGACACGGACGAGAAGCTCGACCTCGACCGTTTCCGGGAGGATTTGGGCGGGATCGAGGAGGCCTACCAGGAAGTCGCCCGGCGGCTTGGCATCCTGCCCGAGGGCGGGGTCACGGACCTGGAAATTCCCACGATCGGAGCCGTAAGGAACATCAGTGAAAGCTAAAGTGCACGTGACGCTGAAGAACGGCGTTCTCGATCCCCAGGGCAAGGCCGTCGGCCACGCGCTCGAAGCGTTGGGATTTGACGGCGTCGGCGACGTCCGGCAGGGCAAGTACATCGAGATCGATCTCGCCGACACGGACGCCGACGGCGCCAAGGCGCGGGTCGAGGATATGTGCCAAAAGCTTCTCGCCAATACGGTGATCGAAAACTACGCCATCGAGATCGAGGCCTGATCCGGTTTCATGCGCGCCGCCGTCATCGTCTTCCCCGGCTCCAATCGTGAACGCGACATGCGCCTGGCCCTCGGCGGGAGCTTCGGCGAGGACCCGGTCATGGTCTGGCACCGGGATACCGACCTTCCCAAGGTGGATCTGATCGTCCTGCCGGGCGGATTTTCCTACGGCGACTATCTGCGCGCCGGCGCCATGGCGGCCCACTCGCCGGTCCTGCGGGAGGTCAAGGCGCGGGCCGATGCGGGCGTCCATGTGCTGGGGGTATGCAACGGGTTCCAGATTCTCACCGAGACGGGGCTGCTGCCCGGCGCCCTGATGCGCAACGCCGATCTCAGGTTCGTCTGCAGGGACGTTCACCTGAAGGTGGAGCGCGCCGACACCGCCTTTACCGGCGGGTTCCGGGCGGGCGACGTGCTGCGCTGCCCCGTCGCCCATCACGACGGCAATTACTTCGCCGATGCCGGGACGCTGGACGCGCTGGAAGGCGAGGGACGGGTCGCCGTCCGCTACTGCGACGAGACCGGCGCGCCGACCGTTGCCGCCAACCCCAACGGCTCCCAGCGCAACATCGCCGGCATCTACAACGAGCGGCTCAACGTGCTGGGCATGATGCCCCACCCGGAAGACGCCGTGCACCCGCTATTGGGCGGGCTCGGCGGCAAGCCCCTGTTCGACGGCATGGCGGCGGGCATCGGGGACGCCGCCTAGATGGATGCCCAAGAAAACCAGGTGACCCCCAACATCATCGCCGAACACGGGCTGACTTCCGAGGAGTACGACAAGATTCTGGAAATCCTCGGCCGGGCGCCGAACCTCACCGAACTCGGCGTATTCAGCGTCATGTGGTCCGAGCACTGCTCGTACAAATCCTCCAAGAAGTGGCTGAAGACCCTCCCCACCGAAGGGCCGCGGGTCATCTGCGGGCCGGGCGAGAACGCGGGCGTGGTGGATATCGGCGACGGTCTCGCCGCCATCTTCAAGATGGAGAGCCACAACCACCCCTCGTTCATCGAACCCTATCAGGGCGCGGCGACCGGGGTCGGCGGCATCCTGCGGGACGTGTTCACCATGGGCGCGCGGCCGGTCGCCAACATGAACGCGCTCCGTTTCGGCGATCCCCGGCACCCCAGGACCCGGCATCTGGTAGCCGGCGTGGTGGCGGGGATCGGCGGCTACGGCAACTGCGTCGGCGTGCCGACGGTGGGCGGGGAGACCAACTTCCACACCCGCTACGACGGCAACATCCTGGTCAACGCCATGACCGTCGGCATCGCCGAAGCCGACAGGATTTTCTATTCCGCCGCCACCGGCGCCGGGAACCCGGTGGTCTATGTGGGCTCCAAGACCGGCCGCGACGGCATTCACGGCGCCACCATGGCCTCCGCCGAGTTCAACGAGGACTCGGAGGAAAAACGGCCGACGGTGCAGGTCGGCGATCCGTTCACCGAGAAGCTGCTCATCGAGGCGTGCCTCGAACTGATGGCCACCGGCGCCATCGTCGCCATCCAGGACATGGGGGCGGCGGGGCTGACCTCGTCGTCCTTCGAGATGGCGTCCAAGGGCGGCGTCGGGGTGGAACTGGACCTCGATCAGGTGCCGGCCCGCGAGGACGGCATGACCGCCTACGAGTTCCTGCTGTCCGAAAGTCAGGAGCGGATGCTGATGGTCCTGAAGCCGGGCTCCGAGGAGCGCGCGCGCGCGATCATGGAGAAGTGGGAGCTCGATTTCGCCGTGGTCGGGCATCTGACCGACACGGGCCGGATGGTGGTGCGCCATCACGGCGAAATCGCCGCGGATCTGCCCATCGACCCGCTGGCTCTGGCGTCTCCCGAATATGACCGGCCGTGGGAGCCGGTCCCGAAGCAGCCGATTCTCGCCGCGGACGAGGTGTCCGAAATTGCGCCGCCGGACGCCCTGAAGACCCTGATGGGATGCCCCGATCTCGCCTCGCGCCGCTGGATCTGGGAGCAGTACGATCACCTGATCATGGGCGATACGGTGCAGCGCCCGGGCGGCGATGCGGCGGTGGTGCGCATTCAGGGGGCGAACGGCGCGGTGACCGGGAAGGCGCTCGCCATCACCACCGACGTGACGCCGCGCTATTGCCTGGCCGACCCGGAGGAGGGCGCCAAGCAGGCGGTTGCCGAGGCCTGGCGCAACCTTACGGCGGTCGGCGCGATGCCGCTGGCGATCACCGACAACATGAACTTCGGCAATCCGGAGAAGCCGGACATCATGGGTCAGTTCGTCGGCTGCGTGAACGGCATCCGCAAGGCGTGCGAGGCCCTGGACTTCCCCGTCGTGTCGGGCAACGTCTCGCTCTACAACGAAACCGCCGGTATCGCCATATTGCCGACCCCGGCCATCGGCGCCGTGGGTCTCCTCGACCGGTACGACGGGTCGGCGGGCATTGCGGTCCGGGACGACGGCCTGTCCCTGGTTCTGATAGGCGGGACATCCGGGCATCTCGGCCAGAGCCTCTATCTCCGGGAACTCCTGAACCGCGAAGAGGGCGCGCCGCCGCCCGTCGATCTTGCTGCCGAGCGGCGCAACGGCGATCTGGTGCGGCGGCTCATCGCGGGGGGGAAGGTCGCGGCGTGCCACGACCTCTCCGACGGCGGCCTCCTGGTCGCCGCGGCCGAGATGGCGCTTGCCGGAAATACGGGCGTGTCGATCGGCGTGCCGGACGGTGTCCCGGCGCACGCCTGGCTGTTTGGCGAGGATCAGGCGCGCTATCTGATCGCCGCCGGCGACGTCGAAGCGGTGCTTTCGGCGGCCGAATCGGCGGGCGTGCCGGCGGCGGAAATCGGCCATTCGGGCGGCGATGCGGTCGCGGTGGACGGGGCGCCGGTCGCCCTCGACGACCTGCGCCGCATCCATGAAAGCTGGCTGCCCGGCTACATGGCCGGGTCATAGACCCCGCAATATTCTTGCAATCGGCTGAAACCCGGCCTAAATCCCACAGTGAGATTGTGGACCACTTGGGCAGCCAAATGGTCTAAAACAGGATCAGCCCGTGGGCGGTATCCCCGGGGACGGATGTTGAGGAACCGGCCATGGCGATGGACATCGGCGAAATCGAGCGGATGATCAAGGAAAGCATCCCCGATGCCCAGGTGCAGATCGAAGACCTGCGGGGAGACGGCGACCACTATGCGGCGCTGGTGATCTCCAAGGAATTCGAAGGCATGAGCCGGGTTCAGCAGCATCAACGGGTCTATCAGGCGCTCCAGGGAAAGATGGGGACCGATCTCCACGCCCTGGCGCTGCAGACCAACGTTCCCGAGTAACCGCCCGCCAGTCACCCGAACCGAGGGGAATTTTCCGAAATGAACGAACATCCCGTCTACCAGCAGATCCAGCAGGAGATCGACGACAATCCCGTTGTCCTGTTCATGAAGGGGACTCCCATGTTCCCGCAGTGCGGCTTTTCGGCCGCCGTCGTCCAGGCGCTGACCCTGATGGGCGTCAAGTTCAAGGGCGTCGACGTGCTGACCGATCCGGCGGTCCGGGACGGCATCAAGGAGTTCTCCAGCTGGCCGACCATCCCCCAGCTTTATGTGAAGGGTGAGTTCGTCGGCGGCTGCGACATCGTCCGGGAAATGTACGAGACCGGGGAACTGGAAAAGGTCTTCACCGACGCCGGTGTCGAGACCGAGCCCATGCAGACCGCCCAGTAGGGCGGCTGCGGAAAGCCATGCAGACCGCCCAGTAGGGCGGCTGCGGAAAGCCATGCAGACCGCCCAATAGGGCGGCTGCGGAAAGCCATGCAGACCGCCCGGTAGGGCGCGCTCCCACAAAAACCAACCGGTCGGCTATCGATTAGGGGTGAATGGCGCCGTCGGTGCGCTTGATCAGGAATTCGTCCCGCCGGGCGATGAAGTCGCCGGCCACGGAGGCCACGGCCTCCGGCCGCTCCACGTCCATGGCATGGGCGGCATCGTAGATCATCACCACATGACATCTGGGCATGATCTCCCGGTAAAGCCGGCCGATGCGGGGCGGGATAAGCTTGTCTTCGGTGCCGAGCAGAACCAGGGTCGGGGTGTCGATCCCGCGCATCCGCGCTTCCAGTTCCCCGTCCCGGTCGGGACCGTGCAGCCGTTCAATCAGCGCCGCCTGCTTCCTGCTGATCTCCGGATCGGGCCGGGGGAGGGGCGGCATGCTCTCCGGATGGGCGTACATCAACGCTTCCATGTTCTCATGGGACCCGTCGGCGTGGCCCGGCACCGCGCGCCCCTCCCGAATGGCCGCCGGCCCCACCCCGAGAATACTACGAAGATTCTGCTCGAATACCGTGCCCCCTTCCCGGATGGCCGCCGGCCCCAACAGGACCAGCGCCTCGATGGGCTCGGGGTGCCGTGCCGCCATGCACAGCGCCAGCCGGCCGCCGAAGGAATTGCCGATGATCGAGAACGCAGGAATGCCGAGCGCGGCAATCGCGGCATGCAGCGTGTCGGCCATTTCGAACATGGTTCGATGGCGCGTGTTCTCGGCCGAATTGCCGAAGCCCGGCGCCTCGACGGCGAGCACCCGGAAATTCTCCGACAGCAGGGCGTGGGCGCCCGAAATCCGCGACCCGCCGCCGCCGTGCAGGGCGACGACGGCAGGGCCTTCGCCCGCTTCCCGATAGCGTATGTCGAAGCCGTCGGCCTCGACGAACTTCTCGGTGAAACCGGCTTCGGGGCCGGTCGGGGTCAACATCTCGTTCATAGGCCCGGTCTCCGTCACCAGCCGCGGATTTCCGGCAGGACCTTCTCGCTCATCAGTTCGATGGACTTGGTGGTCTTGTCGCCGATCTGAATGGCCGCCGTCAGGTCGAGAATGCCGGCCCCGAGATCCTCCTTCACCCGCCGGATCTGCTCGATGACCGTCTCCGGACTGCCGATCAGAATCTGGCCGCTGTCGATCCGTTCCCGGAGACCGGTCCGGGCCACCTTGTTCTCCGATGGCCTGTGTTCGGGGCCGGAGAAATATCCGGTCTTGCGAAGCGAGGCCATCAGGTCCTGATTGAGTATGGAGATGCCCCGGAAACGGGTGGCGCCCGCATCACGCAAATCCTGTTCGGCCTGTTCGTCGGTGTCCGAAATATGAAACGTCATCCGGTACAGCACGTCGTCCGGTGTCGGTTCCCAGCCCGCTTCCGCGCACTGTTCGCGGTAGTAGGCCGCGGACTTGCTTGCCGCCTGCACGGTCGTGACCGCGAACCCCAGGCTCACCCGGTTCCTGGCGGCGAACGCCGCGCTTTCGGGGCTCGAGCCCGACATGAACATGGGCGGATGCGGGTCCTGGACCGGCCGCGGCCAGATGGAGATGGTCCGGTATTGAAAATACCGGCCCTGCCAGCCGAAGGGCTGTTTTTCCGTCCACGCCATCTTGATCAGTTCCAGGCCTTCCTGGAACCGGCCCCGGGATTCATCTGGATTGATGTTGTAGGTCACGTATTCATTCGGCGTGCCGCGCATCAGCCCGGCGATCACCCGGCCGTTCGACAGGGTATCCAGCATGGCGAATTCCTCGGCGACCCGGATCGGATTGAGGATGGGGAGGTCGGGCCCGAGCAAGGCGATCTTGGCCCGCTTGACCCGTTGGGTCACCGCGCCGGCCAGGACCATGGGATTCGGGGCGATGGAAAAGGGCGCATAGTGGTGCTCCGCCACCGATACCCAGTCCCAGCCGAGTTGGTCGACCATCTCGGCCTGGGAGAGGGCGGTTTCGTAGGAATACTCGGCGGCTTCCGGCGAGTAGTCGTCCGCCGGGACCGGCCAGCCCTTCCCTTCCGACGGGCCCAGATACCGGCAGCTGCAGAACAATGAAAGCTTCATGGCGGACGATCTCCCGGGACGGCGCGCGGGCGTGGCTAATACAGTTTTGCCGGTAGCCACAGGGCGATCTGCGGGAGCAGCAGGAGAATGGCGATCAGCCCGAAATGCGCGGCAAGGAACGGAACGATGCCGCGATAGACGTCGCCCAATGCGATATCCGGCATCTGGGCGCGAATGACGAAGATATTGAGGCCGACCGGCGGGGTGATCATCCCCACCTCGACGGCGACCAGGACCAGGATACCGAACCAGATGCCGCTGTAACCGACCGCTTCGGCGAGCGGCAGGAACACGGGCACGGTGATCAGGATCATGCTGATGGCATCGAGGAAGAAGCCCAGCGCCACGTAAAACGCCACCAGCATCAGGATCACCACCCAGGGCTGGACGCCAAGGGCGCCCACATACTCGGTGATCGCGTTGGGCAACTGGGTCAGCGCCATGAAATAGGAGAATAGAAACGCGCCGATGACGATGACGAACAGCATGCCGGTGGTCCACGCGGTCTCCAGCAAACTGTCCAGCAGTCCGCGCCAGTTCATTGTCCGGGTGGCGAAGGCGATAATGATGGCGACGAACGCGGCGACGGCGGCGGCTTCGGTGGGCGTCATGAATCCGGAGTAGATGCCGCCGACGGCGATGGTGAAGAGGATGGCCATCTTCCAAAGCCCGCCGAACTCGCCCAGGCGTTCCCTGAAGCCCATCCAGGCGCTCTTGGGCATGCGGTTCGGCTGCGCGAACGCCACCGCGGCGATCACCACGATATGCAGGGCGGCCCCGGCGAGCCCCGGAAGCAGGGCGGCGGCGAAGAGTTGCGGCACGCCTTCCTCGGCGATGATGGCATAGATCACCAGGACGACCGAGGGCGGGATCAGGACGCCCAGGATGCCCCCGGATGCCACGACCCCCGTCGCCATTCGTTCGTCATAGCCGAACCGCCGCATCTCCGGGACGGCGACCCGGGTCATGGTGGCGGCGGTGGCCAGCGAGGAGCCGCAGATGGCGCCGAAGCCCGCGCAGGCCCCGATGGTGCCCATTGCCAGGGCGCCGCGGAACCCGCAGAACAGCGCGTTCGCCGCCCGATATAGCTCCTTCGACATACCGGCCTTGGAGGCGACGACGCCCATCAGCACGAACAGCGGCACGACGGTGAGCGCATATTTGTCCGTGAGATCGTAGGGGGTCGACCCGGCGGTGATCAGCGCCGTTTCCCAGCCGTCGATAGCGGCGTACCCCAACAGTCCCGTAAGCCCCATTGCGATGGCCACCGGTACGCGCAGCAGGATCAGGCCGAACAGCCCGGCCATGGCGATCAGCCCGATGACCTGCGTACTCACAGCGCCGAGTCCTCCCGGGGTCCGTCGAGGGTCGAATCCGTCGGCACCCCGGTTCGCCAGTAATGCACGACCACCCAGGCGGTGCCGATAATCGAGAGGACGAATCCAATGATAATCGGAACCCAATGGGTAAACCGGTTGATGCTGAGGGTCATCGTAACCTCGGCGAACTCCAGCTTGTCGAGGGCCGGCTCGATCATCTCGATCATCATCACGATGAGAAATACGAGGGTGACGATCAAACCGAAGAACCGAAGCGCCACGCGGGCCTTCCGGGAGATCACCTGATCGATCACGTCCACGGTCACGTTCTCATCCCGCAAAAACACACCGGGCATGGCGACGAAGATCATCGCCACGAGGGACAACTCCATCACGTCGACCACGCCGAGGATCGGGAAGTCGAAGAACTGCCGGGACGCGACGGTGAAGGTGGTGAACAGCATCATGAACACCAGCACCAAAGCGGCGGGGCGGCCCAAAGGGCGCCCCCCGGCCCCCCGGGTTGCGAACAATTGGGTGCCCCGGACCCCGAC
>JAJDXO010000023.1 GCA_022823235.1 Rhodospirillales bacterium | reverse complement strand
GCCAAAGGTCGCCACCACCGCCTGCATGCGAAAACTCATCGTCATCCTCAACGCCATGGTCCGGGACAATCAACCCTGGCAAACAGCCACATGAAAAAAACGCCGAACACAGTTGCTCTCCCGCCAGGGGAGAGGGGATTTTGTGCCGCGCCGTCCCCATCGCCGCAACACTCCTATGGCGGCTTGATCGAGGCCACACCCCAGGGCGGTTTCCGGCTTTGTTTGCGGGGCGACGGGCCTTCTGCCATTATGCGCCGCAACATAGATTGCCAAGCGAGGAGACATATCGATGGGAATCGGTATCTGGCAGGTCGTCCTGATATTGGTGATCGTCCTGATCATTTTCGGCGCCGGTAAGCTGCCGCGGGTGATGGGCGATGTCGCCAAGGGCGTGAAGAACTTCAAGGCCGGCATGCAGGACGAGGTGACCGGCGCCGGTTCCGGCGCCGACAGGAACGCCGCGGATGTGCCCGAGGCCCGGCCGGTCGAGGCGCAGGCCGCCGCCGTCGAGGCCTCCGAGAGTACGTCCGAGAAAAAGGAAGACGCGGCGAAGACCTGAGCCCGGGGGCGGTCCCGACCGGGAGGGGGATCGTCGGCCCGTTCGCCCGAACCCTTAGGTGAGCCATGTTCGATATCGGTTGGACCGAGATCGCAATTATCGCCGTCGTGGCCATCATCGTGATCGGCCCGAAGGATTTGCCGCGCGTGCTCCGCACTCTCGGCGAGTACGTGGGCAAGGCGAAGGCGATGACCAGCGAGTTCCGCCGCCATGTGGACGACATGATCCGCGAGACCGAGCTCGACGAGGTCAAGAAGCAGATCGACGCCGCGTCCAACGCCGACATCGAGGGCTACGTGGAAAACACCATCGACCCCAGGGGCGAGATCAAACAGACCATTGAGGACGACGTCCGGGACATGAACGCCGACTGGGCGGAGGACGGCGAGGCGCTGGCCAAGGCCGAAGCCGCCATGGACGAGGAAGCGGCCTCGGCCATGGACGATTTCGAACCCGTCGCCGGACCGGAGACCGAGCCGGACGAGCAGCCTGAACCCGAGCCCGAAAAGAGAGAGGCGGGCTGATGGCGCGGACCGTCGCTTCCAGCCGCATGCCCCTGATGGACCACATCGTGGAGCTCCGCAACCGGCTGATGTATTCGGTGGCGGCCCTGTTCGCGGTCTTCCTGGCGACCTACTTCTTCGCCGAGGAAATTTACGGATTTCTCGTGCAGCCTCTGGCCGACATCCTGGCGGACCAGGAGGGCGGCAACCGGCGCCTGATCTATACGGCGCTCCACGAGGCGTTCTTCACCTACATCAAGGTGGCGTTCTTCGCCGCCCTGTTCATCGCCTTTCCGTTCATCGCCAATCAGTTCTGGCGGTTCGTGGCCCCCGGCCTCTACCGGGAAGAGAAGAAGGCGCTGCTGCCCTATCTCATCCTGTCGCCGATCCTGTTCTTCATCGGGGGCGCGCTGGTCTACTACTTCATCTTTCCCCTGGCGTGGAAATTCTTCATCTCCTTCGAGACCGCCGATATCGCCGGCGGCCTCGCCATCCAGCTGGAGGCCAAGGTCAACGAATACCTGTCCCTGGTGATGCGGCTGATCTTCGCCTTCGGGATTTCCTTCCAGCTGCCCATCCTGCTGACCCTCATGGCGCACGCCGGGCTGGCCACGTCGCGGGGCCTCGCGGCGAAGCGCAAATACGCGCTGGTGATGGTGTTCATCGCCGCCGCCATCCTGACGCCCCCCGACCTGATCAGCCAGATCGGCCTCGCCATCCCGATCATCATCCTCTACGAGGCGTCCATCGTGTCGGTCCGCATGGTCGAGAAATCCAAGGCCGCCAAGGCCAAACTGGCGGGCAAGGACGAAGAGGACGACTTCCCCGAAGAGACGGACTTTAACCTCACCTAAACCCTTTTCCGGCATCAGATTCCTTTGAGATTCGGCCCGGGGCGCGCACGCGGGCGTGTTGCCCGGGGCTTTTGGCGCGCCTATAAACCCCGCGGGTTTTTTGGGCGCATTGGAAGGTCCGCCCATCTTCGGTTCACCGGGCGCCGGCCCGGATGGGGAGAGACGATGCACGATATCAGACGGATCAGGGACGATCCCGGGGCCTTCGACGCCGCCATGGCGCGGCGCGGCGTGAAGCCTTGCGCGCAGCAGGTGATCGGGATCGACGCCGGGCGCCGCGAGGCCCAGACCGAGGCTCAGGAGCTGCAGACCCGGCGCAACGAACTGTCGAAGCGGATCGGCCAGGCGAAGTCGAAGGGCGAAGACGCCCAGGACCTGATGGACCAGGTCGCCGCCGGCAAGGATGCGCAGGCCGCCGCCGAGGCCGCCGCCAAGGAGGCGGGCGACGAGGTGGACGCGCTGTTGTCGGGCATCCCCAATATCTTGGATGACGACGTGCCGGACGGCGCCGACGAGGACGACAACCGGGAACTCCGCACCTGGGGTGATCCCCGCGATTTCGATTTCGAGCCCAAGGAGCACGACGATCTCGGCGAAGCGCTGGGGCTGATGGATTTCGAGCGGGCCGCCGGGATGTCGGGCGCCCGGTTCGTGATCCTGACCGGCGCGCTGGCGCGGCTCGAGCGGGCCATCGGCGACTTCATGCTCGATATCCAGACGGGCGAGTTCGGCTATACGGAGGTTTCGCCGCCGCTGCTGGTGCGGGACCGCGCCCTCTACGGCACCGGGCAATTGCCGAAGTTCAGCGATGATTTGTTCAAGACCGATGAGGGCCGGTGGATGATCTCCACCGCCGAGGTCCCGCTCACCAATATGGCGGCGGACGAAATCCTCGACGAGGGCGACCTGCCGCTCCGCTACACGGCCCGGACGCCGTGCTTCCGCTCCGAGGCCGGCGCGTCGGGCAAGGACACCAAGGGCATGATCCGCCAGCACCAGTTCACCAAGGTGGAACTGGTGAGCATCGCCCATCCCGACAATTCGGCGGAGGAGCACGAGCGCATGACCGAATGCGCCGAGGCCATCCTCCGGCGGCTGGAGCTTCCCTACCGCACCATGGTGCTGTGTTCCGGCGACACCGGCTTTTCGGCCCGCAAGACCTACGACATCGAGGTCTGGCTGCCGGGGCAGGGGCGCTACCGGGAAATCTCGTCCTGCTCCAATTGCGGCGATTTCCAGGCCCGGCGGATGAAGGCCCGCTACCGGCCATTGGAAGGTAAAGGTACCCGGTTCGTCCATACCCTTAACGGCTCCGGGCTCGCCGTCGGGCGGACCCTGATCGCGGTGATGGAAAACGGCCAGCAGGAGGACGGCTCCATCGTCCTGCCGCAGGCCCTCCACCCCTACATGAACGGCCGGGAGGTCCTTGCGCCCGATGCTTAAAGCGCCGCTTAATCTCAAGAAGGCCCGGGTGCTGATCTCCAACGACGACGGCATCGGCGCCGAGGGATTGAGGCGTCTCGTGGCCATCGCCAAAAAGATCGCCGGCGAGGTATGGGTGGTGGCGCCCGAGACCGAACAGAGCGGCACCGGTCATTCCCTGACCCTCCGGCGCCCGCTCCGCGTCCGCAAGGTTGCGCCGCGCACGTTCGCCGTCGACGGCACGCCCACCGACTGCGTCCTGCTGGCGGTCAACCAGATCATGAAGGACAAGCGGCCCGACCTGGTGCTGTCCGGGATCAACCGGGGCGAAAACGTGGGCGAGGACATGACCTATTCGGGGACCATCGCCGCGGCCATGGAGGCGACCCTGTTCCAAATCCCGGCCATCGCCCTGTCCCAATACGTCACCGAGGACGGTTGGGGCCTGGACTCCAAACCCGACTGGGCGGTGGCGGAGAAATACGCGGCCCGGGTGATCAAAAAGGCCGTCACCATCGACTGGCCCCGGGACGTGCTGATGAACGTCAACTTCCCGGATGGCCCGGCGAACGAGGTCAAGGGCATCGAAATCACCCGCGAGGGCCGCCGCAAGATCGGCGATCACGTGATCGAAAGCGCCGACCCCAGGGGCGAACCCTATTACTGGATCGGCGCGCAGCAGAGTTCGCCCCGATACGCCCGGGGCACCGACCTGGACGCCATTCAGCGCAGAATGGTGTCGGTGACGCCCCTCTCCATCGACCTGACCCACCGCCCGACCATGAATGCGCTCAGGGCGAAGCTACAGAAAGGACGCTGAGCATGGATATGCCCGTTTCCGATCCCGCCGCTTACAGCAAGGCCCGGCTGATCCTGACGCTGCGGGCCGCCGGGGTCACGGACACCGCCGTGGTTTCGGTGATGGAGCAGATCCCGCGGGAAATGTTCGTGCCCGAGTTCTTCCTCGACCAGGCCTATGACGACGTGACCCTGCCCATCGGCCATCATCAGACCCTGAGCCAGCCCGGCATCGTCGGCATCATGACCGAGGCGCTGCGGCTTACCGACCGGCACAAGGTCCTGGAAGTGGGCACCGGATCGGGCTACCAGACGGCGGTGCTCTCGAGGCTCGCGCGGCGGGTCTACACCATCGAGCGCCACGGGCCGCTGATGGAAGAGGCGGAGGCGCGGCTGGAAGAGTTGCGGGTCCGCAACGTCACCACGCAGATCGGCGACGGCACTTTGGGCTGGCCCGAACAGGCGCCCTTCGACCGCATCATCGTAACCGCCGCCGCCGCCGACATACCGCCGGTCCTCGCCGGGCAACTGCGCGAGGGGGGCGTCATGCTGGTCCCCGTCGCCAGCGATATCGAGAACCAGGCCATCGTCCGGGTCACCCGCATCGCCGAGGGATTCGAGACCGAGGAAATCCGGACGGTGAAATTCGTGCCCCTGATCCCCGAAGAGGGGGCGGCGTAATGGCCGGAAAATCATACCGTCATGCCCCGCCTTTGCGCGGGGCATCCGGTGGGAGAAGCGCATCAGGCATTGGTCGCGAAAACAGAAGCTGACGCTGATCGAGAGTACGAATCCCGGATGGGACGACCTGTACGACACGCTGAACTGACTGGATACCCCGGGCTTCGCCGGGGTATGACGCGGTTATGTGCGATCATACTGCTACTGGGCCTCGCCGCCTGCGGCAACCTGCAATGGCCGCCGTCGTCCGGGCCGGGGCTGTCCAATCCGCCCAATACCGCCTCGCGCGGCGCCATCCGCCAAGTGCCCCAGAAGCGCACCGGCGGCATGGTGATCGTCAAACGGGGTGATTCGCTCTATTCGCTGTCCCGCCGGCACAAAGTATCCCTCCGCGGCCTGATCCTGGCCAACAATGTCCGCCCGCCCTACAGGCTGAGACCCGGCCAGCGGCTGGTGCTGCCCGCCCCGCGGGAGCACGTGGTGCGGGCCGGCGACACCCTCTACGATATTTCCCGGGCCTACGGCGTCGACGTTTCCAGCCTGGCGCGGATCAACCGGATTGTTCCGCCCTACCGCATCCTGCCCGGACAAACCCTGCGCCTGCCGGATACCACCAGCCCGGTTTTTGCCGCGGCGCGGCCAGCCCCGCGCAAATCCCCACCTCAAACCTCGCGACAGTCGCCGCCCCAAACGCCACGCAAGTCCCCACCTCAAACTTCACGCAAGTCACCGCCTCAGGCCGCGTCCCGTCCGGCGCCGCCCGAGGCCGGCCCGAAGCCGGGGGTGAAGCCCAAGAACCCGGCAAAACGGATCGTCCGCGTCCCGCCGCCGCCCCGCAAAAAGGGGGGCGGGTTCAGCTGGCCGGTGCGGGGCAAGGTCCTGTCCTCCTTCGGGCCCAAGGGGGGCGGGCTGCACAACGACGGGATCAATATCGCGGCGCCCAGGGGGGCCGCGGTCAAGGCGGCGGAGAACGGCGTCGTGGCCTATGCCGGGAATGAAATTCGGGGTTACGGCAATCTATTGCTGATCCGTCATTCGGGCGGCTGGATCACCGCCTATGCGCACGCCGAGAAACTGCTGGTGCAGCGCGGGGACAAGGTCAACAAGGGGCAGGTGATCGCCCGGGTGGGCCATACGGGCAATGTGGTTTCGCCGCAGCTTCATTTCGAAATCCGCAAGGGAAAACAGGCGGTTAACCCGATTCAGCACCTGGCCGGCGCGCGCGGCCCGAACGGCCGGGAATTCGCCCTGAGGTCCGTCCACAATTAGGGGATTCTCGTTTTCGCGCCCCCCTCTTCCTAACTCCCTCCCCCTTGACGGGGGAGGGTTGGGGTGGGGGTGAAGATGAGGGTGGGGTGATGCGGCAATCCCCCTCACCCAGCTACGGCTAGGCTCCCTTCGCTCGCCAAGCCTTCGCATCCCTCTCCCTCCGGGGGAGAGGGAAATCGGACCGCGCCATTTTCATCGCCGCAACACGCGTAGGACGGCTCAATCGAGTCCGGACCCTAAAGGGTTTTTCCCAGCCGGCCGGCTAAATCCTGAATGAACTGCCAGGCGACGCGGCCCGAGCGCGATCCCCGGGTCATCGACCATTCGAGCGCCTCGGCCCGGAGATCGTCCGGATCCATTTCGAGGCCGAAATTCTCGCAGTAGCCTTCGATAATGGCGAAATAGGTGTCCTGGTTGACCGGGTGGAAACCGAGCCACAGGCCGAACCGGTCCGAGAGCGAAACCTTTTCCTCCACCGATTCCGCCGGGTTGATGGCGTCGGAGCGTTCGTTTTCGATCATGCTCCGGGGCATCAGGTGCCGCCGGTTGGAGGTCGCATAGAAGATGATGTTCTCGGGCCGCCCTTCGATACCGCCTTCGAGGACCGCCTTCAGGGATTTGAAGGTGGCGTCCTCGCTCTCGAAGGACAGGTCGTCGCAGAACAAAATGCAGCGCCGCTCGAAGCCGCCCAGCACGTTCAGGAGCCGGGGCAGGGTGGGGATGTCCTCCCGGTGGATTTCGACGAGCGCCAGCGGCTGATCGGCCTCGTCGTTGATGGTTGCGTGGGCGGCCTTCACCAGCGAGCTCTTGCCGGTGCCCCGCGCCCCCCAGAGCAGCGCGTTGTTGGCCGGATAACCGGCGGCGAACCGGCGGGTATTGTCGAGCAGAATATCGATTTGCCGGTCGATGCCGCGCAGCAGTTCGAGGGGGATGCGGTTGACCTCGTGGACCGGCTCCAGATGTTCGGGCTCGGTGCGCCATACGAAGGCATCGGCGCCGTCCAGGCTGTGTTCGGGCACCGGTTTCGGCGCCAGGCGCTCCAACGCGTCGGCAATCCGGGTCAGCAGGGGTTCGAGCTCGCGCTCGCTCATGACGAATCCTCTTGGAAAAGCGGCGGGACCCTATCACAAAAGCTTGTCCGGTCAATCCTGATGCACGGCCTGATGCCCGAGGCGCGGCCAATGCCGCGGCCGCGATCCGGCGGGGCCGGGACGGCATGCCGAGGAGCTTGGAAATCAGGCGCTTAGCGTTTGCTGTCGGGCTGGGCCGAGAAATTTCCTGACCCTACGAAACAGTTTTTCTGGGTGTTTAGTCTGGCATTCCCAGATAGTAAGCACTCTCCAATTGTCCTTCCGAAGTGCCCGGCACACGGCCCTGTCTCTTCTTACATTTCGCTCGAATTTATTCTGCCAGTAATCAACTCGGGTAGAAGGTGTTGAAGCTTTCTTACAGCCACGGTGACGATGCCAGAAACAGCCGTGAATGAATATGACCGCTCGTTGCCGAACAAACACGATATCTGGATTTCCAGGCAGGTCCTTCCGGTGCAATCGGTATCTGTAACCATTTGCATGGAGCATACGGCGGACTACCAATTCAGGGATTGTGTCCTGTGAACGCACGCGAGACATCAACCATGATCTGCGTTCAGGACTTAATCGGTCGGTCATGTATTACTCAGCCGCAACGCCGTGTGACACTTCGTTTAGCATCGACGCAATGCGGGACAAAAGACCCTCCGCAATAATCGGGGAAACGCTGTTACCGATCATTCTAAAACTGTGCCAAATCGTTGGATGAAAAGCGAAATCATCCGGAAACCCTTGGAGCCGCGCGGCTTCCCGAACCGTTATCACTCGATTTCGGGTTGGGTGTAGCGGCCGGACTGACTGATAACTACCTCGGTCCCTACCAGTACCCGCACGAAGGGTGGGACATTGTTGATCCCATGATAGTCGCTTATGCTTGCCCACCCTGTCGTTCGCGCCTTTCTTCACGGTTGAGAAACGAGCAATTGTTTCTGGCGAATGCTTGGTCCGACGATGGCCTGTGAAGATTCCGGAATTTGTACGCATACCTGCGGCGTATGTCGAAATTGTCGTATTTGCGCCATACCTCCATCGATCAAAGCCGTCAGGTGCGTCGGCCAACTGTCTTGAGCCAGATAAGTCAGCGATGGCGTCTCGAACAGTGAGCGGTTTCAGTACTCCTGTCGGGCTCAGCTGACTGATAGACGGCACGTCCATCCGATTTGTATCAAAACCAAAGACAAACAAACGTGGACGCTTTGTTGCCGCCCCAAAATCCGCGGCATCCAGGATTATCGGCCCGACGATGCTCCAATTATCGCCACACCGAGCCAAGGCCTCATCCAACAATTGACGGTTTTCAGTGAACGCTAATCCGCGCACATTCTCCATCATAAAAAACCTTGGTTGAAGCATGGCGACGATGTCAAAGAAGGAATAAATGAGGTTCCGCCTTGGATCGAATCTGGACCTCCGACCAATTTCGCTGAATGCCTGACAGGGCGGACCCCCAACTATCCCATCAACGCCATGCGGCAGAAGGTTCCGAAGGGTCGGTTCATCCAATTCCTGCACGTTCGCCAAGAGGAAGGGCGAGTCCGGAAAATTCAGAACGAACGCGCTGGACAGGTCAGGGTCATTGTCGATTGCCAATGCCGTCTCGAATCCAGCATTTTTGGCGCCAAGGGAGAGGCCACCACAACCACAAAATAAATCCAGAATTCGGGCCATCACGCAGCTAGTCCGAAAGTTGGTTGATCTGACACCAACTTACCAGAATTTTGCTTTTCTGTTGATGTGATTTACTTGCGCTGATTGAATTGATCATTACACGCGAAAATTGATGCCAACGAGGGAGCAGTCATGGCGGATATTCCCAAGGCGGAGGATGCCACAGGTGGGCAGCGGATAAACACCGCCCCAACCAAAGCGTTCTTCGTTGAAATGCTGGTAAGGGACATTGCCCTCGAACAGGCGGTGCTCGACCTTATCGACAATTGTATCGACGGCGCAAAACGATTGAACGCGGATGATTTTGGCGGGCGCAAGATCGATATCACGATTGATTCCGAAGAGTTTCGCATTCTGGACAATTGTGGTGGCTTCAGCAAAGCGCTGGCGAGAGATTATGCTTTCCGATTTGGCAGGCCGTCAGGAACCCCAAAGACACCCAATTCGATTGGTCAGTTTGGCGTCGGCATGAAGCGCGCACTCTTTAAATTTGGCAGCCATTTTGTCGTCCGGTCAGCGACGCCAAAGGAGGAGTGGGCCGTCGATGTGGATGTCAACGAATGGGAGAACGACGAAGACGATTGGCATTTTGATTGGTCGGACTTCGAGCGGAATGGCGGTATCTCGAAGAAAAACCCGGGCACGGAGGTAGTTGTTGATGATCTTCGGCAGGAGGTAGCGGAAAGATTTGGTACCGTCCATTTTCAAAACGAGATTGCTGGCCTGATTAAGTCTAAACATCGGCAGTTTATTGCCGGAGGGCTAGATATTGAATTCAACGGTATCCATTTGGACGCCACTGACCTTTATTTTCTGATAACCGGGGCGTTACGGCCTGGCGTTGACATTCTCAAGTTTGAAGACAGTAAGGCCAACCAGGTTACGGCACGAATCATCGCTGGTGTGGGGAGTTCATCCCCTCGGGAAGCCGGCTGGTACGTGGTTTGTAATGGTCGGGTTATTTTGGAGAGGGATCGTCGCTCGGTTACTGGCTGGGGGCTGGCAGAAGAGGAGCAAAACCGGCTAATAATTCCTAGCTATCACAATCAATTTGCCAGATTTCGGGGCATTGTCTCTTTTGAGTGTCGTGACGCTTCCCGATTGCCATGGAACACCACCAAGACAGACGTGGATCGCGACAACCCCATTTGGAAAGAGACGTTCCAACGAATGACCGAAATGATGAGACCGGTGATCGACTGGCTAAACGACCTTGACCGCGACGTAGAAGAATTCACAAGGGACGAGAGTCCATTATTGAAACACGTTAGCAAAGCTGAGCAGCGAAAAGCCGACACGATCAAACGAAAGGCCGAGTTCAAGGCGCCCGCTCGAGGCTCAATCAAGAAAACTGTACGTACTGTAAATATTCTCTATTCGCGACCGGTAAAGGATGTGGAGTTTCTTGGGGACGTTCTGAGCGTCAATTCCGCTAAAGCGGTCGGCGAACGAACTTTTGATATCGCGCTAAAGACGCATCGCAGCAAATGACGTCGAGTTTCGAGAAAATCAATTACGCGCTGCGACCTGGAAAGCACGCGGCTCGACGGATGTTATGCGAGATATTTGCGTGTCTTGGCCCATTCCAGCCGGTCAAGGACTACACTTATGTTGGATTTGGCTCGGTATGGTTCGAGGACTTCATTCTGTTGCACCGAGCGCTTGGAATCCGGCAGATGATATCTATCGAGCGGGAGACTCGCGTAAGAAAGAGAATAGAAGCCAACAAACCATTTAAGAATATTTCGGTCGTGTACAAGAAGGCGTCAGTTGTACTTCCGAAACTTCATTGGAAAAATCGACACTTCCTCTGGCTAGACTATGAGGATCCGCTCGATCTTGAAATACTACGCGATGTCGCAACCGTAGCCGGACATGCCCAATCGGGCACCGTTCTCGCGGTATCCGTGCCGTGTCGTCGTGCGCAGGAGGTGGCTGACGCACAAGATGACCCAAATGGTCCATCAGCATTGGAACGATTTTCCAGTACATTCGGTCGCGCTAGGGTATCGCCAACTGTAACTGAGATTGAGCTAGAAGGATGGCCATTCGGCAAACTCACACGTCAAATGGTAAAGCTGGAGGTCGACACCCATCTCGCAACTCGAAATGCCCGCGTAACTGCGGACAACAAACTAAAATTTCGACCAATCTGCGAACTGGAATATGACGACGGTACTAAGATGGTGACAATCGTCGGGCTCATATGCCGCGCAGCTGATAAAGAGTTGGTGGCGCAGTGTGACTTCACCCGCCTAGATTTCTTACGAGCTCGGCGACGACCGATCCGTATCGAGGTGCCAAAATTGACAATGAGGGAAATCCGGTCTCTTGAACAGCAGCTACCCCGTGAATCGGGGGGAATACTGAATCGTGGATCGATACCCGCTAATGAAGCGCGCGCGTTTGAGCGACTCTATCGCTATCTGCCAAATTTTGCCGTTCTAGAGTCGTAGTCGCGACCCAAGAGCCCTTGTCCGGCCAATGCCGCGGCCGCGATCCGGCGGGGCCGGGACGGCATGCCGGGGAGCCTGGAAATCAGGCGCTTAGCGTTTGCAACGGCGGCGATGCGGACTATATTTCGCCCGTGCACGCAAAGGGCTAGGGAGATTTCTTCATGTTCATTTCACCCGCATATGCGCAGGGCGCCGGCGGTGGCGACACGTTTACGACCCTGATCCCGCTGATTTTGATTTTCGCGGTCTTTTATTTCCTGTTGATCCGGCCGCAGCAAAAGAAAGCCAAGACGCATCGGGAGATGCTGGGCGCCATCCGCCGGGGCGACAAAGTGATCACCGGGGGCGGCATCATGGGGACCGTCACCAAGGTGGTGAACGATCACGAAATCGCCGTGGAGATCGCCGAGGGCATCAAGGTGAAGGTGCAGCGCGGCATGGTCGCCGGCGTGGTGTCCAAGACCGATCCGCAGGGCGGGCAGGCCGCGGCGCCGGGTGCGCCCGGCGGCCAGCAGGGCGGCGGCGGACTCCTGGGCGGATTGTTCGGCGGCCGCCGCTGACCCGCCGCGCCGACGACTGCATCAAGTAGAGACCGCAAGACCCCATGGTCTATTTCTCCAAGTGGAAGATCATTCTTGTTCTTGCCGTCGTGGCGCTGGGCTTCGTCTTCGCCACGCCCAACGTCATGGAGAAATCCACCGCCGAGAGCATCCCGACGTGGCTGCCCCACAAGCAGGTCAATCTGGGCCTCGATCTGCAGGGCGGCTCGCACCTGCTTCTGGAGGTGGAGACCGATGTGGTCATCAAGGAGCAGCTGGAGTCCATCGTCGACGGCGTCCGGGTGGCGCTCCGCCGCGACCGGATCCGCTATACGGGTCTCGGCGTCCGCGGCCTCGGCGTCGGCGTGACGGTGCGTAATCCGGCCGACCTCGAAAAGGCGGTGCAGCTGATCCGGGACATCGACAGCGGCATCGAGATCGACACCCAAGGCAACCGGATCATTCTCAACCTCACCGACGACGCGATCACCGAGCGGCGGAACAACGCGCTCGCCCAATCCATCGAAATCGTCCGCCGCCGGGTCGACGAAACCGGTACCCGGGAGCCGACGATTCAGCGCCAGGGCGCCAGCCGGATTCTATTGCAGTTGCCGGGCGTCGAAGACCCGGAACGGGTGAAACGGCTGTTGGGCCGGACCGCCAAGATGACGTTCCATCTGCTGTGCGAAACTCAGACCGCCGGCCAGGGCCGGGTGCCGCCGGGCTGCATGGAACTGCCCGACGCGGACACCGCCAATCCCAATTCCGGCGGCACGTATCTGGTGCGCCGCCGGGTCGCCGTCAGCGGCGACCGGCTGGTGGATGCCCAGGCCTCATTCTCGGCCCAGACCAACGAGCCGGTGGTGACTTTCCGTTTCGATACGCTGGGCGGCAAGCGTTTCGGCGACATCACCCGGGACAATGTGGGCCGTCCGTTCGCCATCGTCCTCGACGGCAAGGTGATCTCGGCGCCGGTGATCCGGGAGCCCATTCTCGGCGGCAACGGACAGATCAGCGGCAACTTCACCGTCACCGAGGCCAACGATCTGGCGCTGCTGCTGCGGGCCGGCGCTCTGCCGGCGCCGCTCAACATCCTCGAGGAGCGAACCGTCGGTCCCGGCCTGGGCGCGGACTCGATCGCCGCCGGCAAGGTCGCCTCGGTCATCGGCCTGATCGCGGTGATCGTCTTCATGATCCTGGTCTATGGGTTGTTCGGCGTATTCGCCAATGTGGCGCTGGCGGTGAATATGATTCTGATCCTCGCCGCGCTGTCCCTCTTCCAGGCGACCCTGACGCTGCCCGGTATCGCCGGGATCGTGCTCACCATCGGCATGGCGGTGGACGCCAACGTGCTGATCTTCGAGCGCATCAAGGAAGAGGTCCGCGCCGGGCGAACGCCCATCTCGGCCATCGATGCGGGTTACAGCCGCGCCATCACCACGATCATCGATGCCAACCTGACGACGCTTATCGCGGCGCTGATCCTGTTCTTCTTCGGCTCCGGGCCGATCAAGGGGTTCGCGGTGACGCTGTCCATCGGAATCGTCACCTCCATGTTCACGGCGATCATGCTGACCCGGCTGTTGATCGTTACCTGGCTCAGGCGGCGGCGTCCGGCCGCGCTGCCGGTCGTGTAGGGGAGAGGACGGATGAAAAAACTCAGCCTCGTCCCCGCCAACACCAAGATCAAATTCGTCGGCCGGCGGAAACTGTTTTTCATGTTTTCGGCGCTTCTCGTTGCCGCCTCGCTGGCCCTCGGCATGACCCGCGGCCTCAACTTCGGCATCGATTTCGAAGGCGGCATCATGATCGAGGTGCGGATGCCCGAGGCCGGAAGGCTCGGCGAGATGCGCTCCCAGCTCGGCAATCTCGGCTTGGGCGAAGTGACGCTCCAGGAATTCGGCTCTCCCACCGACATCCTTATCCGGGTGCAGAGACAGGAGGGCGGCGAGCGGGCTCAACAGGTCGCCATCGACAAGGTGAAAGGCACTCTCGGGCCCAATGTGGAGTACCGGCGGACGGAATTCGTCGGGCCGCAGGTATCCGAGGAACTGTTCCGGGACGGCGTGCTGGCGGTGCTGTTCGCCATGACCGGCATTCTCATTTACATCTGGTTCCGGTTCGAATGGCAGTTCGGCGTCGGTGCCATCATTGCGCTGGCTCACGACGTCATCACCACCATCGGCGTGTTTTCCGTCACCGGGATCGAGTTCAACCTGGCCACCGTGGCGGCGATCCTGACCATCGCGGGTTATTCCATCAACGATACGGTGGTGGTTTATGACCGGGTGCGCGAGAATTTGCGCAAGTACAAGACCATGTCGCTCGTGGAACTCCTCAATATGAGCGTCAACGAGACCTTGTCCCGGACGGTCATGACCTCGGTGACCACGCTGCTGGCGCTGCTGTCGCTCTACATTCTCGGCGGCGAGGTGATCCGCGGCTTCTCGTTCGCCTTGATCTGGGGCGTGCTTATCGGCACCTATTCCTCGATCTGCCTCGCCGTGCCGCTGCTGCTCTACCTCAACGTCGACCGCGGCACCGAAAAGGCCGCCGACAACACCCCGGGCGGCACTCCCCAAGCCGAGGCCGAGCCCGGCGAGTAATCATGTCGCTCGACATCACGCCGATGGTCCCGGCGGGACGCCAGTTGATTCACGGGTACGGCAATGGCGGCTTCCGCATCGGCGAGGAGGCGTATTCGGGCGCCGTGCTGGTGCTGATCGAAAGCACCGTTTCATGGGATGTCGCCGCCGTCTCCGATATCAGTCTCGAAAACCTGGCCCCGGTCATCGACGAGGACCTGGGGACGGAAATCCTGCTGATCGGCTGCGGCGCCGGCGCCCAACTCATCGACCGGCCGATCCGTGACGGATTGAAAGACGCCGGCATCGTCGCCGAAGTGATGGACACGGGCGCGGCCTGCCGGACCTTCAATGTCCTGCTGGCCGAAGAACGAAGGGTTGCCGCGGCGCTCATTCCGGTCGACTGATGGGGTGTATGACGATGAGCGACGATACACAGGTCATTATCGTCGGCGGCGGACCGGTCGGCGTCGGCCTCGCGGTGGAACTGGGCCTGCGCGGCGTTTCCTGCATCGTCGTCGAGCGCCGGACGGGCATGCACAATATCCCCAAGGGGCAGAATCTTACCGCCCGGACGCTGGAGCATTTCTTCAACTGGGGAATCATCGATGAAATTCGCGCCGCCCGGGTCATGCCGGCCGGATTTCCGGAGAGCGGCCTGGTTGCCTACGGCAACTTGCGCGGCGAGTACTGGTATGCGCCGCCGATGCGCGAAATCGTCAACCCGTACTACTTCCAGAAGAACGACCGGCTGCCTCAGTACGAGATGGAGAAGGTGCTGCGCGCCAAGGCCGGGACCATCCCGGGCGTCGAGCTCCGCCTCGGTTGGGCGGCCGAAAGCGTCGCCGATCATGGCGACGGCGTCACGCTGACCATGACCGGGGAATCGTCCGGTGAGCGCATTGAATTGACGGCGGACTATCTGGTCGGCTGTGACGGCGCTCAATCGACGGTGCGCGACCAGGTCGGCATCCGGCGGTCCGGCGACGATTACGACCAGTTGATGGTTCTCGCCGTCTTCCGCTCCAAGGAGTTTCACGACGGCCTGTCCCGCTACCCGGAGCGGTCCACCTACCGGGTGATGAAGCCGGAGCTCAACGGCTATTGGCAGTTTTTCGGCCGGATCGACGTCGGTGAAGGGTTCTTTTTTCACGCGCCCGTACCCGCGGACACCACGCGCGAGAATTACGATTTTCTCGGGCTGCTTCATGACGCCGCGGGCTTCGAATTCGACGCGGAATTCGATCATCTGGGTTTCTGGGACCTGCGGGTTCTGGTGGCCGAGGAATACCGCAAGGGCCGGATATTCATCGCCGGCGACGCGGCCCATTCGCACCCGCCCTATGGCGGGTTCGGCCTCAATAACGGGCTGGAGGATATTCGAAATCTGGGGTGGAAGCTGGCCGCGCGATTTGAGGGCTGGGGCGGCGAGACCCTGCTCGATTCCTATGGCCTGGAGCGTCAGCCCGTGTTCCGGGATATCGGAGAGAAATTGATCGGCGGCCGGATCAGGGACGACGCGGCATTCTTCGACGAATTCAATCCGGAAAAGGACCGGGCCGCCTTCGAGGAGGCGTGGGAAAAGGAAGCGGGCCGCGCCGGCGGATTCATCCGGCGCTACGAGCCCAGCTACGGCGGCTCGCCGGTCGTCGTCGCGCCCGAGGGCGCGAAGTCGACGGCCATCGGCGAGCATAGGTTCGAGGCCCGCGCCGGACATCACCTGGCGCCGCGCGGTCTGTCGACGGGCGCCAACGTCTACGACGAACTCGGCGGCGGATTTGCGCTGATCGCGCTGGATGCGTCGGATGATGAAATTCGGGCATTTACCGATGCGGCCGCTGAAATGGCGCTGCCCTTGAGCATCGTTCGCGATACCGCGGCGGACGAGCGGGCGGATTACGGGCGGCGCTTTATCTTGGTCCGGCCCGACCACTTCATTGCGTGGTGCGCGAATGAAATCCCCGATGATGCGCGCGCCCTGTTTCGGACGGTCGCCGGCGCGTGATAGGCTGGTCCAACTGCCGCACCGGGAGGACGACATGGCATTGAGAGACAAACCCCCGTTCAGGGCCGACCACGTGGGCAGCCTTCTGCGCCCCGCCGCCCTGGCCGAGACCCGCGAGAAACATCGGGCGGGCGAGGCGTCGGACGAGGATCTGCGCCGCATGGAGGATGCCGCCGTCCTCGACGCCATCGGCCTGCAGGAACGGGTCGGGCTCAAGGGCATCACGGACGGGGAAATGCGCCGCGATTACTGGCACCTGGATTTCATGTGCGGCTTCAACGGCGTCGAACTCAGCCAGGAAACCTACGGCATGAAATTCAATGCCGGTATCTCGGTCGCGACGACCTACGTCGGCGGCAAGGTCTCCTATCCCGAGGGCGGCAACATGCTGGACCATTTCAGGTACCTGGATTCGGAGGTCCACGAGACCGCCAAGTTCTGTTTTCCGACGGCCGGCATGTATCACTTCCGGCCGGGCCGCGACGGCGTCAGCGAAGAGGCCTATCCGGATCTCGGGGAATTCTGGGAGGATATCGGAAAGGCCTACAACGATGCGGTGATGGATTTCATCGCCAACGGCGCGACCTATCTGCAGATCGACGACGTCAATTTCTGCTACCTCTGCGACCGGGAGCAGCGTGAACGGGTCGCGGCGAGGGGTGACGATCCCGAGGACCTTCTCGACACCTACATCAAGGTCAACAACGCCTCCATCGCCGGGCGGCCGGACGACGTCATCGTCACCACCCACATGTGCCGCGGCAATTTCCAAAGCTCGTGGATGGCCGAGGGCGGCTACGAGCCGGTGGCCGAGAAGATGTTCAACGAGACCGATGTGGACGGTTTCTTCATGGAATTCGACAGCGACCGGGCAGGGGATTTCGAGCCGCTCCGTTTCGTGCCCAAGGACAAAATGGTGGTTCTCGGCCTGGTGACTTCCAAGTTTCCCGAACTGGAGTCCAAGGATGACCTCAAGGCCCGGGTCGAAGACGCAACCAAATATGTGGATATCGACCAGCTTTGCATCAGCCCCCAGTGCGGCTTTGCCAGCACCCACCACGGCAACAAGATGAGCCAGGCCGAGCAGGAAGCCAAATTGGCCCTTTGCGTCGAGGTCGCGCATGAAATCTGGGGCGAGTGATTTCGAGGTCCTGATTCCCGGCATGGCCGTTGTTCCGCGCCAAGGCGGTCATCCGGCGAAAAAACGCGACGGGTCTAACCGGGCAGGGCCGACAGCCGGCTGTTTCTCCGGTGGTATAGGCTCCACGCAGTTGCGATCGCAAACGCGCTGATCTGCGCTCCCGGGTCCGGCGCAAATACGGCGCAAGCCAGGACAAAACGTGCAAGGCGGTCCCAAAAGCCCAGATCGTCCCTATCGCGTCCACCAACCACGGTCGCCAGCAGCCAGAGCGCCAGGACCAACCGGACGGCAGCCCATAGGAACTCCGGCCCCGAAGTGCTCGTCGCCTCCCGCACCACAAGCAGGCTCGGCTCGAACGCAATGGCGACCGGGACGATCAGGGTTGGCAACAGCCAGCGATAAGCAGTGACCGCCGATGCGAAAATTCTTGCGTCCGCCAATTTGGCGGCGGCAATGGGCGCCAACGCGGCCGGCAACAGGATCGGCGCGTACGAGGTGAGGAACAGCAGAAACACCCAGAACTGAGCGGGTGTAAATCCTAGTGTCAGCGCCGTCGGACCCAGACTCAGACCTCCCCACAAAAGGGCGAGAAGACTGACCCTCCAGACCAACCCGGCGGCAATAGCCGCCGCCACCGACAAAAGGATGAACAGGGACTTTTCTTCGGTATCGGCGATCGGGAATGGATTCATGATCGATAATTCCGGTGAGTCCGAAAACTCGATATCCGGTGCCGGGACGGCGACCATAAATGCGCCCAGTACGAGTACGGCGACCATGACGGAACACACCTTTATTCCGATATCGGCGCTCAGGTCCTTGAGTGAGGCCTTTTCACGTCCGAACTCTCGCCATCCGCCCATGACAACGGCCAGGGCAACCACGGCGCCAATCGTCCCCAGAAAACCAATCCGGTGGACAAATTCGGACAATAAAATTGTAGGAGCGAAGAACATCGAAACGAACACCGCAACCACGCTTGCGGATTTAACGCCTGCCGGCCATGGCACTCTTTCGGATTCAATACGTAAACTCGCCCGGGCGAGTTGCCGGTCTCGCCCGACGACAAAAACAAATCCGACGAACACCGCGACGGCGGGAAAGAATACCGCGGCGATAATGGTGAGGTAGGAGATGCCGGTGGCGTCGGCGACCGTTAATGCCGAGGTACTCAGAATTGGTGGCATGACTTGCCAGGAATAGGCTGCAAGTAACGCCAATGCGGCAGCACACTCGTCCGGCAGGTTGAACCATTTTAACAATGGTACGAAGATAATGGCGGCCACGATGGCGCCGGTGTACGCGCCGCCTGCCGTCCCTCCGATGATCACAGCCAAAAACAGGGCGAGGTAAACGGGGCCAAGCCGGCTGCCGCGAAATATCCAGGCGGCGGCGATGCCGAAGTGATTTGGCAATGTCGACCATGAAATCACTTTGATGGCCACCAACGCGGCAATCAGGAGACCGGGGACCAATGCGAGAATCGAAGGGCCAAGATTAGCATCGAGACGGTTCGCGGCATCTGCCCGGATTTCCCATTGCAGCACGAACCAGAAAAACGTGACGGTCATTGCGGCAATGGCGGCGATACCGAGCCCGATCCAACCGAAAGCCCGCCGGGTGAGCTCCAGCAGGACGATGATGCCCCCGGCGATTGCCGGCACGAAATAGGGGTCCCCATCGAAAGCGAGCGGCGTCAGTCCCTCATCCGTGGGGTTGGCCCAACGTCCCAACCTGGCTAGGACCAAAATCCCTATTGTCAGTAGAAGCAGGTCATAAAGGCCGGTAAGCCATCGCAAGGATGCCGAGTGCCGCCCGGGGCGCGATTGGCCGACGAGCAGAATTAACAAAACCGAGACTAGTACCGGCAGGATTGCGGCATAGGTCGCCTCGATCCAGGGCAGCACGAACAGGCCATAGCCGATCAGGAAGCCTGAGCCGGCAATGAGAACGAAAGATCGCGCCGCGTTCATTTCGTTGGATGGTAGTAGTCGGGAATACGGGATGCATCCACAAAAAATGTCCGTTTGGGAAATGGTCCGTTCGGCAAAGGGGGTGAAGGCTTCGGCCGATGACGCCTGCGCCCGTCTCGGACGTCCCGTTCCGTTCATGGCCACCCGCAAAATCCCCGCCGAAGAAGCCCGCGCCAAGGCGGTGATGTAAAGAAGGGACTAGACCGAGCGCGACGGAGCCGACAAACGGCTGTGTCTCCGGTGATAGAGGCCCCAGGTTATCCCAAATGCAAGAGTGCTGATCTGCGCTCCCGGGTCCGGCGCAAATAGTGCGCAGGCGAGTCCGAATCGAACAAGGCGGTCCGTGAAACCGAGGGCATCGGTGTCGCGGCCGCTGACGACGGTGGCTAGAAGCCAAAGTGAAAATAGCAGCCGGGCGAGTGCCCACAGGAACTCCGGTCCCGCAGAACCAGTTCCGGACAATAGGGAAAGCAAGCTTGGTTCGACCGCCAGAGCAACCGGCACCATGAGGGTCGGCAGCAGCCAGCGGTAGGCCTTGATCGCCGATCCAAAAATCTTGGTGTCCGCCATTTTGGCTGCGGCAACCGGAACCAGTGCGGCGGGCAACAGGACTGCCGAGTAGGAAGTAAGAAACAGCAGGAAAATGCCGAATTGACCTAATGTGAAGCCGAATGTTTGCGCCGCCGGAATCAGGGTTGCCATCCCCGCTGTCAGGCCGGGAACGCTGTCGACCCAGGCAAGGCCGGCGGCGAGTGTGGACAGCATCGTCAATAATATGAACGCAATTCCGTGATCGACCTCTGTCGCCGGCTGAATGCCGAGGAACGAATTTTCGGTGAGGGTGATCCCCGGTGATTGCATGGAGGCGATGAACGCTCCAAAAACGAGCACCAGGACAAGCAGGGACGCGACTTTCGTCCCGAGGTCGGAGGAGAGTTTCAACAAGGATTGTCCCTGACGGTCGACCCTCCGCCATGCTCCCAGTACAAGCGCCAAAATAGCCGCGGCGCCGAAACCGGGAAAAATGCCCATGCCGAGCAGGAATGCTGATGAAATCGCGGTTGCGAAAACCAACAAAAGAAATCCGGCAACCAATGCAGTTGATTTGAGTCCGGCCGGCAACGGCGCCTGTTCCAAGGGGGAGGCTGAACTGGCTAGGATGATGTGTTCATCACGCCGCAATATAAACAAAAACCCAATGCATAGTGATAGTACCGGTAAGAACATCGCGGCGATGATCGATAGATATGAAATGCCGGTGATGTCGGCGAGCGTGAAACCCGATGGGCCCAGAACCGGCGGCATGACCTGGGCGATGTATGCGGCAACCAATAGCAACGCGGCGGCACATACATCCGGCCAATTCAGCAATCTGAATAATGGAATGATCATGACGGCGGCCATCATGGCGCCCATGAACGCGTGTCCCAAGATGCTTCCGACAATCACGGCAATGAGCAGGGACAGATAGACGGGGCTGAAACGGCTGCACCTGAACAGCCAGTTGGCGGCCACGCCCAAATGTTTCGGCAGCGTCGACCATATGACGAGCTGAACGGTTATCACGGCAGCGATCATCATCATTGGAATGACCACCAGCGATGGGCGCGTCAGCTCCGAATCAAACAGACCGGCAATACCGGCCTGAACGACATCGACGCGGATTTCCCTTTCCGATTGGAGCCATATCAGCGCCACGACAGCAGCCGCCGCAACAGCCACGCCCAGACCGGCCCATCCAAATGTTCGTCTCGTGAGTTCCAGGAGTACGGCAATTCCGCCGACGATCACGGCTAGGAAATAGGGATCCCCGCCGGCGGCAAGCGGCGTGAGTCCCTGGTCCATCGGGCCGGTCCACAAGTACAGCCGGAGCAGGACCCCGATCCCAATGGTCAGGAAGAGCAGGTCGGCAATGAGGGCAGGCCGCCGCGTGGCGGCCGGTTGGCCCGTGGCGTAAGGCCGGCCGACAAACAGAAGGAGAAGAACGGCGATCAGAACCGGTAAAATCGCGGCGTAGGTCGCCTCGATCCAGGGCAGCACGAACAGACCGTAGAGAATTAGGAAGCCCGAACTGGTGGTCTGCGTATATGAGCGCACGGCGTTCATTTCGGTAGATGGTAGTAGTCGGGAATACGGGATGCACCCACAAAAAACGGGGCCCGAAGGCCCCGTTTTCCGTGTCAGGGCGCTGAGCCCTAGAAGATGTTCTGCGCCGCCACCATGGCGTAAAGCATGGGGATCGACAGCATGGTGTTGGTCCGGGACGCGAGCGCCGCGGCGCGCGCCGCCTTCGGCTTCTCTTCATCGCTGGCTTCCACCAGGCCGATGACCTTCTGCTGGTTCGGCCAGATAATGAACCAGACGTTGAACGCCATGATCAGTCCGAACCACATGCCGATGCCGATCATCGCATGCTTGCCCACGTTGTCGGTCAGGCCGATAGCCAGCGCGTCGACCAGATAGCCGTTCATCCACGCCAGGATCAGGCCCCAGACGACCGTCGACAGGGCCGCCCAGCGGAACCAGAACAGGGCCACGGGCATGATGTGTTTCGGGATCGCCGGGCGAAGCTCCTCGGGGATGGTCGGAACGGTCGGCGTCTGGACGAAATTGAAGTACCAGAGCAGGCCGATCCACATGACGCCCGAGAGGACGTGCAGCCAGCGAACGAAGAAAGTCCAAAATTCAAATCCGAATTCCATGGTTGCCTCCTATCCGCGCCCTAAGCGCCACCAATGCCGTTGACAACCAAGATCATCACGACGGTGATGACCAGACCTAGAATGATAGTACCGGTAAGTGAGTCGAGTGGATTTCCCATCAAACTCCCCCTATTTGCTCCTTGATGCCACGAATCTAAAGGCGGGTTCCGCAGCCATTGTAATGCCATGCTCCGGCGGAAGTATACCCAAACATCTTTGTGGTTAATGGCCGGTTAATCCGGAACTGCCTCGAATCCCGCGCTGAGCGCGCGTTTCACGGCCTCCCGGCCCGATTGAATGGCGCCGTCGATGGTGGCCGGCAGGCCCGTGTCGGTCCAGTCGCCGGCCAGCCAGAGATTGGCGATTCCCGTCGCCGGGCCGGGCCGCAGGGCGGCCTGGGCGGGGGTCTGCGCGATGGTCGCCCGCTGCTCCTTGATGACCCGGCAGGGCGGAACGGGGGCACCGGGCCGGTCGAGGATGGGCGCCAATTCCCGCCAGATCGTTTCGGCGACGGCATCGGCCGGTTTTGCGGCCATTCCGGTGGCGGCGCTGATGGTCACCGAAAGAATATCGCCCCGGCGAAAAATCCATTGGGCCTCGGTCCCCACCAGTCCCAGAAACGCGCCCCCGCCCGGCAGGACGGCTTCACCGTCCAGGCGGTAATGCAGGTTGACGATGGGACGGGTTTCCTCGGGCACGCCGACGTCCGGCAGCAGCCGGGCGATCTCGGACGGCGGCAGGGCCAGCACCACCTGGGCGTCGCCGGTGCCGACGGTGCGGTCGCCGAACTCGAGCCCCGTCACCCGGGCGTCCGAAATCCGCAGACCGCGCAGCCGCTCGTTGAATACGGCCGTCACCCCGCGGCCGCCGAGATAGGTGAGCGCCGGGTCGACCAGCGCCGCGGACAGGCCCTTATCGGCCAAGTACGGCCGGCTCCCCGCGGCTCCCTTGGCGAAGGTCTTGCGGACCATCCGCCACAAGAGCCGGGCCGAACCCTCGGTGGCGTCGGTGTTGAGGACCGCCCGGCTAAGGGGCTGCCAGAAGCGTTCGAATAGCGGCCCGTCCGTATCGACACTGTCGGCAATCGTCGCATCCGGGCCGGCAAACGCCAGCCGGCCCGCATCGATCAGGTCGCCAACGCCGCCGCCCGGCACACGCCCCCGTTTTCCCAGCAGCCAGAACGGCAGAAACCCGTCCTTCGGCTGGAGGGTCCACGTCTCCCCGTCCGCCACGTCGAGAAAGTCGAACCGCGGCGGGTCCAGCGGGGACAGCGCATCGGGCGCGCCGATGTCGGCCAGATACCCGAAGACGCTTTGATTTGCGCCGACGATCAGATGGTTGCCGTTATCGATCAGCCGGTCGAGGGTGGCGTCGTGGAATGAGCGGCAGCGCCCGCCCGCCTGCCCAGCCGCTTCATAGAGCGCGACGCCGAGTCCGGCCCGGACGCCGGCGACCGCCGCGGCGAGGCCGGCCACGCCCGCGCCCACCACATGAAGCGCGCGTTCGTCCGCGGATATCCCCTGATCGTTCATTCCGACACTTGCCCCCGGAACCATTTGGTCTCTATATCCCATTGTCAGGGGCGCAAGCCAGCGATACCCCTGTACGAGAGGCAAATGGCCAAAGGTCTCAGCTACTGCGCCGAGGAAGTCCGCCGGCACGACCGGGACCGGTTTCTCACCACCCTGTTCGCCCCCGGCGCGGCGCGGGAGGATTATTGCACGGTTCTCGCCTTCAATCTGGAAATCGCCCGGACCCGCGAGGTGGTGAGCGAGCCGCTCCTCGGCGAGATGCGGCTTCAATGGTGGCGGGACGCGGTAACCGCGGCATATGCCGACGACGTCCGGACCACCGGCCACCAGGTGCTCGATCCGTTGACCGAATTGATCCGCCGGGCCCGGCTGCCGGAAAGCCTGATCCAGGCTCTGATCGATGGCCGGGGCGCCGACTTGTCCGAAGAGCCGGTTGCGGACGAGGCGGGTTTGGAAGCCTACGCCGACGGCACCGCCGGGGCGCTTAACCGGCTGTTGGCGGCTGTGGCGGCCCCCCATGCCGATCCCGGTCTGATTGCTCAGGTGACCGAGGCCGGCGTCATCTGGGGGATGACGGGCATACTCCGGCGGGTCGGATTCGATGCGCGCCGGGGGCGCATTCTGCTGCCGACCAGCCTGTTTCAGCGCCACGGCGTGGATCCGCACGATCTGTTCGGCGGGCATATGTCGCCCGGCCTGCGGGCCGGCCTCGGCGAGATGGCGGACGCGATCCGGGTGCGGGCCAGTGCTTTCCGGGCAAACCCAACCCCCCGGAACCGTGCGGTTCGCAGCCTGTTCATGCAGGTCAGCCTCGCCGGCATGTACATCGGCCGGCTGCGCCGGCTTCGCTATGACGTATTCGGGCCGGATTTCGAGGGCGGCCGGGCGAGCCGTCAGATGCGCCTCGCCTTCAGCGCCCTCTTCGGCGGCTATTAGGCGGTGCATCGTCGTGGCCGGATCGGGCCGCCCAGTCGATGGACATGATGTCCAGCGCCGACACGGCGGGAAATACCGGCGGTCCGCCGGCGACGTAAAGCCGCACCACGCCATGCCCGGTGTCGGGGAATACATTGCGGGCGTCGTCGAACTTGCGCACTTCCAGGATCGTCATCAGCCCGGTCTCGGTGTTGCGGCTGCGCCAGGCAAAGGTCGGGTTGGCCCGGCGCGGTTCGCCGACCGGCGCGATCTCCCGTTTCCATTCATCGGTCGGACTGCCATAGCGTTTCTCGAGGAACGCCAGCACCTTCTCCTGATCGTCCGAACGGAACAGGGCGTGAAAGTGGCTGGCCGCGCCCCGGTCGTAGCGGGCCAGCGCCCGGGCGCCCCGATAAAGGATGGTATCGACCCGGAACGCGTCTTCGACCTCGCCCGGCCAGTCGACGGGCACGACGCAAAAGGCGCGCCGGCCCGGCTTGGAGACGCAGGCGTCGGGCTCGCCGATGCCCGGTGTCGGCCGCGGCTGGCCGATGGCCGCCGACTGGCCCAAGGCGAACAAGGCGTCCCGAAGCGGCGCCCGGAGCCGCTTGACGGGCTGGGCGCGTTCGGGCGGCGGTGAGTTGGGGGTCGCCTTGGCCTCCTCCGTTGGTGTTTCGACCTTCGGCGCTGCGTTACGCGTTTGGGGCTGGATTTGGGGCTCCGGTTGCGGCGCGTTGCCCCTTTCGGCCATTTGGCTCGCGGTGGATGCGGGCCCGGCCGCGCGCGCTCCGCCGATGGACCCGTTCAACTGTTCCTCCCGCGCCTTGATCAGAAACTGAGCGATGTCGAAGAAGCCGTGTTGCAGCGCGATGTCGAGGGCCGTCCGGCCGTCGTCGTCTTTGAGGGTCACGTCGGCCCCGGCCGTCACCGCCGATTTCACGCCGGTCAAATCGTTGCCGCGCACCGCTTCGAACAACAGGGGCGCCACGGACGCCTGAAACCGGCCGGCAGGCGCCTGCTGGGCATGAACATGGGAAGCAGGTCCCAGCATGAGCGCCAGGACCAGGCCGGCAATTAGCCCGCGGCCCGCCCGATGCCATAGCCGGGCGGGTCCGGGAGCCGCTAGGCCGCGCGGCGGCTTTCCAACCATCGATCGAGCGCGGCCAGCGCGCGGGCGCTGAGGGCGGCCTTCCGGTCCCGCCCCTTGAGCCGTTTTCCTTGCTCGTTTTTGGCTGAAATCGGGGGAAAAAGGCCGAAATTTACATTCATGGGCTGGTATGTATCGGGGTCTCCGCCACCGGTGATGTGATTGAGCAGCGCGCCGAGGGCGGTTTCACCCGGCGGCGGGGCGCTCGTCTCTCCGAGGCTCTCGAAGCCGGCGAATCGGCCCGCCAGCAGTCCGACCGCCGCGCTTTCCACATACCCCTCGCAGCCGGTGATCTGGCCGGCGAAGCGCAGATGGGGGTGTGTTTTGAGCCGGAGGCGCCGGTCCAGCAGCCTCGGTCCGTTGATGAAGGTGTTGCGATGAAGCCCGCCGAGGCGGGCGAATTCGGCGTTTTCGAGACCGGGAATGGTCCGGAAGATCCGCTTTTGCTCGCCGTGGGTGAGCTTGGTCTGGAAGCCGACCATGTTGTAAAGGGTGCCCAGCGCATTGTCCTGGCGGAGCTGGACCACGGCCCGCGGCCTGCGGTCCGGCTCGCGCGGATCGGTCAGGCCCACCGGCTTCAGCGGACCGTATGCGAGCGTTTCCCGGCCCCGCTCCGCCATCACCTCGATGGGCAGGCAGCCCTCGAAATAAGGGGTGTTTTCCTCCCACTCCTTGAAGGCGTGCTTTTCTCCGTCGAGCAGGGCGTCGATGAAGCCCTCATACCGGGCGTCGTCGAGCGCGCAATTGATGTAGTCCGCGCCGGCTCCCTTGTCGTAACGGGACTGAAACCACGCCTTGCCGAAATCGATGGTGTCCTTGTAGACGATGGGCGCGATGGCGTCGAAGAACGCCAGTTCCTCGGCACCGGTGATCCCGGCGATGGCTTGGGCGAGAGGCTCCGAGGTCAGCGGGCCCGTCGCGATGATGGTCCGTCCCCAATCCGCCGGCGGCAGCCCGTCGATCTCGTGGCGCCGAATCTCGACCAGTCGCTCGGCCTCCAGCGCGGCCCCCACCGCCTCGCTGAAATGGCCGCGGTCGACCGCCAGGGCGCCGCCGGCGGGCAGCTTGTGGCGGTCCGCCTCGCGCATGATCAAGGATCCGCAGCGGCGCATCTCCTCGTGCAGAAGGCCGACCGCATTGTGCTCGGCATCGTCGGACCGGAACGAGTTGGAGCAGACCAGTTCCGCCAGCCCGCCGGTCCGGTGGGCATCGGTCTTCTTCACCGGGCGCATTTCGTGCAGCACCACGGGCACGCCCAGGCGGCTCAACTGCCACGCGGCCTCGGAACCGGCGAGGCCGCCGCCGACGACGTGAACGGGGTGCGGGCTGGAACTCATGAGCCTCTATCTAGAGCAGTTTCCGGCCGAATTGAACCACGGAGACGGTGAGACGGTGAGGAGCGCAGCCATGCGCGGGGCGCATAGCTGCGTTTTCGGCGGAATGGACATTTATGGACATTCATGGACATTTGATGACACCCGTTTGGGAGGTACCCCCCAAATAGTTCGTACAAATTTGCATAGCTCCCCTCCGGACGCAGAACGCCGCCCCGGCGGCGGGACGGCACTCGTCTATTCATTTAGCCCGTGCGCGGGCGGCGGCAAGGGGGGGGGAACAAAGAGAATCCCCCTCCCCCGCGAATCGTCATCACCGGGCCTGGACCCGGTGATCCACGTGGATGGCCGGGTCAAAGCCCGCCCATGACGTAATTCAATCGATTACGGACCCCGGACCCCGGGCCCGGCTCCCGCAACTCCCGGTGCCGGGCTTGCCGCGCTCCATGTCATGCCCCAAAATGGCGGTTGGACATTTCCAGGGGAGGCAACCCATGATTACGGTCGTCGTGAATTTCAAGCTGCCGGACGGCACCACCCGCGAAAAGGCGTTCGAGAACATGAACAAGGCCGCGGCAAGATTCGAAAACATGCCGGGGCTGATCCGCAAAACCTTCCTGTTCGACGCCGGGCGGGGCCTGGGCGGCGGCGTGTATACCTGGGAGACCCGCGAAGCGGCCGAGGCGGTCTATGCCGAGGGCGGACCCTGGCGGCAGTCGCTGCAAGACCTTTACGGCGTGGTGCCGGACTTGGCTTGGTTCGAGACCCCGGTGATCGTCGACAACGCGGCGGGCGAGATAAAGTCGGCGGCCTGACCCTGCACGTGATCCCCCACCGGATTCCATAGGCGCGAACGGCATGGCGGTCTGGGCCGAGACCACCCTCGGCACCTGGGGGCGGGTCCACCGTTCCCGGCTTCGGGCGGCCCGGCCGCTGGAGAGCGACGCCGTCCCGGCTCTGGTGCGCGGCGAAGACGATCTCGGCGTGGTGATCCACGGCGGCGGCCGGTGTTACGGCGATGCGTCGCTGGATACCGGCGGGCAGGCCATCCTCACCCGATCCCTCAACCGGATCGTCGAATTCGACCCGGCCGCCGGCGAGGTGGTCTGCGAAGCCGGCGTGACGTTCGAGGAACTCTCGCCGGCGATCTTTCCTTATGGCTGGTGCTACCCGGTGTCGTCGGCCACCGCCGCGGTCACCATGGGCGGCGCGTTCGCCAACGACATTCATTCCAAGAACCACCATGTCCTCGGCGGTTTCGGCGACCATACCAAGTGGGTCGATTTGGCGCTGGCCGATGGCGAGGTGGTCCGCGCGTCGCCGTCGGAGAACGCCGATCTGTATTTCGCCAGCCTCGGCGGCATGGGGCTGACCGGCGCCGTTCTTCGGGTGTGCATCCGGTTGATGCCCATCCCGTCCGGCAGCGTCGATGCCCGCTACGTTCCCTATCCGGATCTCGACGCCATGCTCGACGCCGTCAACCGCGGCCGGGAGACCGAGGAATTTCTGTTCGGCTGGATCGACGTGTTCGCGCGCGGATCGGCGCTCGGCCGCGGCATCCTCGAAAGCGGACGGCTGGCCGCCGCCGACGAGGGATGCGTTCCGCCGCCCAGGCCTCGGTCAATCCCCTTTGCGCCGCCCACGGGTCCGTTTCTTGCCCCGGCCATGCGGCGGGCGGCGCGCCGGCGCCATGAAAAATTGCCGCCGCGCGGCGCCGAGGTGCGCAAGGACCTGTTTTCGTTCCTGTTTCCCCTCGATCACGTCAAGGGGGTCAACAAGCTCTATGGCCGGTCCGGCTTCTACTCCATCCATGCCGGGTTTCCGCCGGCCGCCGAGCGCGCCGGCATTCGGGCCATGCTGGAGGAAATCTCCGCCGCCCAGGCAGGCTCGATCACCGCGGTGGTCAAGCCCATGCGCGGCCCCGGGCGGGGACTGATGTCGTTCCCCATCGAAGGAATGGTACTGGCCGCGGATTTGCCGCGCCGGCGGGACACGCCCGGTCTTCACGACCGGCTCGAGGCGCTGGTGCTGGACCACGGCGGACGGCTTTATGTGGCCAAGGATGCCCTGATGTCGCCCGACGGGTTCGCGCGGATGTTCCCGAATTTGCCGGCGTTCCGCGCCGCCCTGGAGCGGTTCGATCCGAACGGCCGGTTTCAGTCCGACCTCGCCCGGCGCCTAAAGATTCGCGGCTGAGGGACTACACGAAGCGGACGAAAGCCTGCCAGGCGGCCTGGGCGAGAATGAACGGCAGCCAGACGGGGCCGCCGAAAAACAGGGAAATCCGCGCGGCCCGTCCGAGCGCGGGGGTCGCCGCATTGGGCGCGCAGCGCCAGACGCTGCGAAACAGCCAAACCAGGGTCACGCCGAACGCGCCCACCGTCGGCACAACAAACAGCGGTTTCCACACCAGCAAGTTCATTATCCCGGCCCCGGGTTCATAGGGCGAGACCGAAAAGGCGAGGTTCAGGAATGCGCTGGCCCCGAAGGCGGGCCAGAACCCGTACCACCAATAGAGCGGACCCGGGTTCTCCTCGCCCGCATAGGCGCGGGCGAAATAGCCTTTCGCCGCCCGGCTCACGACATCAGTCCGGAGACCGCGCCCCGGCGCCTGATCATGGCGTAGAGGATCAGCACGGCGGCGACCAATAGCCCGGAGCTAAGGCCCAACGACCAGCGGATGCCGACGAACTCGCCGAACACGCCGATTGTCAGGCCGGAGAAGGACATCAGCCCCAGCGCCGACATGTTGTAGAGGCCGATAAACCGGCCGCGGGCCTCCACCGGCGCTTCCAATTGAACCAGCGTCTGGAGCATGGCCCCGTAGGAGAAGTGGAAAAATCCGGCAAGGAACAGCAGCGCCGTCGACAGGACGATATCCCGCGACAGTGCAAAGGCGGTCATGAAGCAGCCCCACAGGAACACTAGCACGAAGGCGGTTCGCACCCGGGCCTGGAGGAAGCCGCCGCCCTCCAGAATCACCACTGCCGCGAGGGCCCCGGCCGCATTGGCGGTCAGCAGCATGAAATACTGGTTCTCGGCCCGCTCCGCGCCCAGTGCTATGGCAAACGCCGGCAGCAGGGCCTGGAAGGCAATGCCGACCAATAGTGCCGCCACGCCGCCCAACAGGGTCATGTACATGATCCGGGGCAGGGTCTGAACGTGCTTGATGGTCTCGACGATATCCATCAGGCCCCGGATGGGCTGCCGAGGCGCTTCGTCTGCGGAGCGGAATCTCGGCCCGTAGGGCGCCTTCCACAGCCACAGCGTCAGCGGCAAATAGATGGCCGCATTGACCAGGATACCCAAGGCCGGGCCGAGCCACAGCATCAATGCGCCGCCGACCACGGGCCCCAACAGGAAGCCGAGGGTCCGGGCGCCGGCGAGCAGGCGGACGCCGCTCTGCAGGTGGGCGGCGCCGACAATGTCGTGAATCAAGAGTTGCGCCGCCGGTCCCCAGAGCACGCCTGCGAGCCCGTGGATGATCAGCAGCACGACCGCATGCCATTGCTCCAGGCCGTCGTAGAAGAACAGGAACCCCCACCCGAGGGAGACGAAGATGAACATCCCCATGCCGATCTGAATGATGCGGCGGGGATCAAACCGGTCGCAGAGCGCGCCCGCGGAGATGGAGAACAGCAGGAACGGCACCCAGTGGGAGATCACCGCGAATCCCTGCAGGCCGGGTGAGGCGAATTTGGCGAAGATCACCCAGTAGCTGATTACGTGCTCGATGGAGTCGGCCATCATCGCCAACATGGTGCCGACGAAATAGATGGCGAAGCCTCGATGCCGGAGTGCGGCGAAGGACTTCGGCGCCGTCGCCTCCGCGCTATCGATCGAGGTGGTGTCGGTCATGACCCGGCCCTGATATAGGCTGACGGGGATGGACGCAAGCGGCAGCCGGGTTTCCCGAAGGACCGAGGCCCATCGAAGCTGTCCATTTGACAGAGTGGCGCCCGGCATGAGACCCTTTTGGCGGTAGGACATCGCTGAAAAGGAGTCGACATGCGCGCAAAGCAAATCACGTCGATTTTCGGAAGCCTCCTTCTCGGGGCTTTGGCGTTCCCGCTCACATCCCATGCCGCACCGCAGATTTTGGGTCTGGTCGCCACCAGCGAGCCGACTCCGTTGAACTGCGCGGACGGGGAGTGCCGGGCCGAATTCACCGCATTCTGTTTGCAGGAGCATCGGTATGCGCCGCCCAACAATCATCCGTACCGGACGGCGCGCAACGCCGACCTTGCGGTGATCCTGACCAGGTCCGACGGTTCCGAGATCAGGCTGCCGGGCTCGATTATCAAGCTGGTCAACTCGACACGCGGCTTCTCATCCGTGTCCATGGGTATCTCCCAGGCGGTCCTGGATGAGACCGGCGCCGTTTCCGCCGCCATCGAGGTGGGCGAGTACGTGTCGCTGATCCCCGAACCCGAGGCCGGCGACAAGGAGCCGCTCAGCGAGGCGGAGATCGCGCACTTTACCGGCGCGGTCCGCACCCAGGCCGCCGCCGCGCTCGACCCAATGTCCGATGACGCCGTGTCCATGCGGACGGTGACGAAAATTTTCAACAATCTTCCCGTGGACGCGACGCCGTTGACCCACGAGGTGGAGGACACCTGGCGCGCGGCGACGGGGGAGGCATTGCCGGGCGAAGACGCGCAGGATGGCCTCAAGAGGGTGGCCAAGGAATTTCAGTTCTGCGCCCAGATGAACGACTGGGCCGCCGGCCAACCGAACCTGGAATTGAGTTTCCGCGGCTGTCTGGCGGCTTTGCACGATGAACTTTCCGATGATCTGACCCGCCGGATCTGGAAACAGCAGAAGACCGGCAGCTGAGTTTTTTTATTAGGAGTTATGCAATGAGGAAATTGCTGGGAGCCGTGGTCGCCGCGGGCGCCATTGCCGGCGCGCAGCATGCGAGCGCCGCGCCGCAGATTCTGGGCATGGTCGCCACCGCCGAGCCCACCAGGCTGATCTGCGAAAACGGGGTCTGCCAAGCCGAGTTCTCGACCATCTGCCTGCAGAAGCATCGCGTCTCGCCGGTTGCCGGCACCGTCTATCATCAGGCCGCGGCGACCCGGCTCGAAATGACGGTCACCAGGGCCGGCGGCGGTGAAGTGACCGTTCCGCTGGGCGACAGGGCCCGGATTACCGCTCACCGGGAATTCACCTCGGTGATGATCAGCGTTCCGGAGGACCTGATCCGGTCCATGGGCGGGTCCGCCGCCGGGATTTCGGTGCCCCGGCTGGCGTCCCTGGTGCCCGAAGCCGTGCCCGGCGACATCAGCCCGCTGACCGCCCATGAAATCGCCCAATTCACCGGGCCGCTTCGCTCGGCAGCCGAGACCTTCCTGCGGGCCGATCCCGACCTGCCGGTGGCGAAATTGCTGAACAGGGTCCTCAACGCGGTTGAGCATAACGATTCGGTCTATATGTCCGATGAATCGGAGATCTGGGCCCGGGTGAAAGACGATGCCGAAGCGCAAACCGCGCCGGCGGCCCGCCGGCGGGTCCAGGCGGTGATCCGCGAATGCACCTCGGATACGCCGAACCGGGCGGTCTGGGGGACCAAGGGCTGCATCGGCCTCCGTCACGGCGAAGTGCTGATGAAAACCACCAAGGATGTGTGGAAAGGATTGGGGGCCGGCAGCTAGAGCGGTTTCCGGCCGTGAGTCGACGGGGACGCCGGCGTTTGCCCGGCGTCCTTCTCTTTGCGGGGCCCGTTACCGGGCGCCGCGCGGTCCGATCAGGAGGAAAATTCCATGCCCAAAATCTACAACCCGTCCAACGTGCCGCCGCCCCAGGCCCCGTCCTACAGCCATGCGGCGGAGGTCGGCCCGGGTGAGCGCCTGCTCTACATCGCCGGTCAGGTCGGCGCGGATGCCGACGGCAATGTGCCGGAGGGCATCGAGGCGCAGGCCCGCCTGGTCTATCGGCACATTTTCGGCATTCTCGAGGATGCGGGGATGGGGCCGGAAAACCTAGTCAAGCTGACCACGTTCATGACCGACCCGGATGACTCGGAAGCCATGCGGGCGGTGCGGACCGAGGTCTTCGGCGCCGTCGCGCCGCCCAATACCCTGGTCTATATCAGCCGGTTGGCGAGCCCGGCCTTTCTCATCGAAGTGGAAGCCGTGGCCGCCGGGTAACGCGCTTCGGACGGAATGTGCCGGCGACCGTCATAAAAGCTCAAAAGTAATCGCCACGATGTGGCCGGTGTGGTAGAGCAGTTTCCAGCCGAATTGGATCAATTTGATGGCGCTCATCGGTTATCCGGGCAGGCGCGGGCCGAAGTGCGATGTGTGTGCATCGGACGAGGCCCGCAACGAACCCGGGGGACCGGGGAGCGCCACCGAAGGCCGGGTTCCTTCGCGCCGTGGCGGCGTTGCGTCACTCCGTCGATGGCCGCCGATGGTCCGGCATCGCCGTTCGCGGCGCGCCTGGCCACGACGCGAATTAATCCCGGTCAAATGGTTCAATTTGGCTGGAAGCTGCTCTAGGCAGAACGGGCATTTGCGCTGCCCGGGTGGAACAGGATCGCGATGAAAACATCGCCGGATGAGGCGGCGTCGAAGACCGAGGATTTGGCCGCCCCGAACAAGGAACTCGAGCTGAAATTCGAGTTCGACCAGTCGTTCGCCAACCGGCTTCGCAACGCCGCCTGGCTGCGCGCGTTGCAGACCGGCCGGGCGTCGACCCGGGCGGTCAACGCCACCTATTTCGATACCCCGGACAAGGCTTTGTTCAGGCATGGCCTGAGCCTCCGGGTGCGCAAGGAGCGGGGCGGCTATACCCAGACCATCAAGGCGAGCGCCGGGAAGGCGTTCACCCGCAACGAATGGGACCTGAAGATCAACCGGCCGGTGCCGGACCGGGCGTTCATCCACGGCAATCCCGAGTTCCGGGCCCAGTTGGGGGACCGGGCCGCCGAGCGTTTCGAGCCCATGTTCGAAACCCGGATTCGACGCACGACCCGCAATCTGGTGAGCGATGAAGGCACCGAGATTTCCTGCGATCTCGATGTCGGCGAAATCGCCGGCCGGGACGGCAGCGTTCCGATCACCGAACTTGAACTGGAGCTGAAGTCGGGCGACCCGGCGGTGCTGTTCGAAATCGCCCGGCGGCTGAACGAGAGTTTCCCGGTGCGGCTGGTGAAGCGCTCCAAGTCCGAGCAGGGCTACCAGTTGATCGATGGCGGCAAGCCCCGTTGGTGCAGACAGATGCCGGTGGTACTGGCCGAAGGCGCAACCGGCGAGGAGGTGCTGGTGGGTTCGCTCGACAAATGCCTCGAGCATCTGGGCGCCAACGAGGATTGCGTCCTCGCCCGGTCCCATGAGGAGGGCGTCCATCAGGCGCGGGTGGCGTTGCGGCGGATGCGCGCCGCGTTCTCCATCTACAAGCCGCTGCTGCCCGGTCACCTCCGCCGCGAGTTCGGCGGCCGGCTCAAATGGGCGGCCGATGAATTCGGTCCGGCCCGGGACTGGGACGTATTCGGGATAGAAGTGCTGGGGCCGGTCGCCCGGACCATGCCCGAGGACCCCGACCTTGCGCTGCTGGCCAAGGAGGTCGTCCATCGGCAGGATTTGGCCTACGCGCGGGCCGGCGCCATGCTGTCGTCGCCGGAATATACCGGGCTCAAGATCGATCTGGTGGATTTCCTCTACGCCCGCCCGTGGCGGATGAGCGTCGAAGGCGAGGCGGGTGTCCGGCTGTTCACCGACGGCCGCGATTTCGCCGCTGAGGCTTTGAACAAGGCCCACGGCAAGCTGCTCAAGCGGGGCAAGAACTTCGACGGGATGAGCGCGGCCGAGCGTCACGAGCTGCGGATCGACGCCAAGAAGGTGCGGTACGCGGCCGAATTCTTCGCGCCGCTTTATGACGAGGCGAAGGTGAAGCCGTTCCTCGCGTCGTTGAAGGTGCTGCAGGACGATCTCGGCGTTCAGAACGACATCGAGGTCGCGCAGGGATTGGTCGCGAGCCTCGCCGACGGCGGCGGCGACGACAAGGCGCGGCGGCTCCGCTATGCCGGCGGCCTTGTCATCGGCTGGCACGCCCACGCGGCCATCAAGCGGGAGAAACACGCCCTCAAGGCGTGGAAGGGCTACAAAGCGGCGGACCGGTTCTGGGCGTAGGAATTCATCACCGGGTAGAATTCGTCATGCCCCGACTTGATCGGGGGACACAAGTTCTTTTCGGTTCGGACCCCACGGCGCCCATGGCCTGAGCTGGAAGAGAGGACACCGTCATGACCGGCAACAATCCCATGTTCGGCGCGAACGACTTTAAACTCGGCATCTGGCGGATGAACTGCGAAGGCGGCCTCGCCATCACCAAGGCGCCCGAGCGCTGGCAAGCCAAATGGGAGGATATCGAAGCGGTTGCGAAGATGGCCGATGCCGCGGGCTTCGAACTCATTCTGCCGCTCGCCCGGTGGCGGGGATATGGCGGGTCGATCGACAATGCCGCTCTGTCCTACGAGACCCTGACCCAGGGCGCCGCCCTCGCGGCCATCACCGAAAACACGTCCATATTCGTCACCGTGCATGTGGCCCTCGTGCACCCTGTCTTTGCGGCCAAGGCCGTCGCAACGATTGATCACGTCAGCGGCGGGCGTGCCGGTCTCAACATCGTGTGTGGCTGGAATCAGGCAGAGTTCGACATGTTCGGCACCGAACTGATCGACCATGACCGGCGCTACGACCAGGGATTCGAGTGGTATGACATATTTGCGCGCTTGCTCGCGGGCGAGCGTTTCGATCACGAGGGCGAGTTTTACTCGGTCAAGGACGCCTATACGTCTCCCGTCACCGTTCAGCGGCCGCGGCCGGTGACCATGTCGGCCGGCGGTTCTACGGCAGGCCGCGCCTTCGCCGCCAAAGCCGCGGATTTCCTGTTTGCCGTGCCCAGAGATCTGGATCATGCCCGTCAACTGGTTTCGGAAATCGAGGAAACGTCCTCCCAGGCCGACCGGCACGCCGGCATCTTTGGCATATCCCATGTCGTCTGCCGGGAAACCCAGGAAGAGGCCGAGGAATTCTACGACTACTATGCCGTGGAGATGGCCGATAACGAGGCGCTCGACTATTGGGTTGGCGCAAAGCAGGCAACCTCCGCTTCGGTCCCTGAGGAGGTGTATCAGCAGCGCCGCCGGGTGGCGGGGGGACATGGGTCCGTGCCGTTGATCGGTACACCGGACAAGGTCGCGGCGGATCTCGTTGAATTGCACAAAGCCGGCTTTGCCGGCACCACGGTAAGCTTCTTCGATTTCAGGAACGAGCTTCCGTTCTTCGTCGACCGCGTGCTGCCTCTGCTGGAGGAGGCCGGCCTGCGCCGGCCGGTTGCCGGGGCGTAGTCGCGCCGGCTTCATCCCCGTCATCGCCGAGCGGGATGCCCAGCGGGCCTACGCCAAACTCGGCATCGTGCGGGGCATCCGGAATTTCCTGACCGGGCTCAGGCCACCTTTTTCTTCGGCGCTTTTTTCCGTCTTTTCTTCAGGTGCGGCCCCAGGTAGTTGCCGGTGAACGAGCCCTTGGTCCCGGCGACGTCCTCGGGCGTGCCGGCGGCGACGATCTGGCCGCCCTTGTCGCCCCCTTCCGGGCCGAGATCGATGATCCAGTCGGCGGTCTTGATGACCTCCATATTGTGTTCGATGACGATCACCGTGTTCCCCTGATCGACGAGCGCCTGCAGGACCTCGATCAGCTTCTTCACGTCCTCGAAGTGGAGACCGGTGGTCGGCTCGTCGAGGATATAGACCGTCTTGCCGGTGGCGCGGCGCGACAGTTCCTTGGCGAGCTTGACCCGCTGGGCCTCGCCGCCCGACAGCGTCGTCGCCTGCTGGCCGATATGGATGTACCCCAGTCCCACCCGGTTCAGGGTATCCATCTTGTCGCGGATGGCGGGGACGGCCCTGAAGAACTCCAGTCCTTCCTCGACGGTCATATCCAGGACGTCGGCGATGGACTTGCCGCGGAAGGCGATCTCCAGGGTCTCCCGGTTGTAGCGCTTGCCCTTGCACTGATCGCACTGGACGTAGACGTCGGGCAGGAAGTGCATCTCGATCTTGATGACGCCGTCGCCCTGACACGCCTCACAGCGCCCGCCCTTGACGTTGAACGAGAAGCGACCGGGCTTGTAGCCCCGCTCCTTGGCCTCGGGCAGCCCGGCGAACCAGTCGCGGATCGGCGTGAAGGCGCCGGTATAGGTCGCCGGGTTGGAGCGCGGCGTCCGGCCGATGGGCGATTGGTCGATATCGACCACCTTGTCGATGAATTCGACGCCCTTGATGTCGTCGTGGGCGCCGGGATGGACCCGGCTGCCGTTCACCCGCCGGGCCAGCGCCTTGTAGAGGGTCTCCACCACCAGGGTCGATTTGCCGCCGCCCGAGACCCCGGTGACGCAGGTGAAGGTGCCCAACGGAAAGGTGGCGTCGATATTCCGCAGGTTGTTTTCCGTGGCGCCGCGGACGGTGATCTTGTGGCCCTTCTTGGCTGGGCGGCGCTCCTTCGGCACCTCGATCTGGCGGAAGCCGGTGAGGTACTGGCCGGTGAGGCTTTCGGTGCTCGACATGACATCGTCGGGCGTCCCTTGCGCCACCACCTCGCCGCCGTGGATGCCGGCGCCCGGGCCCATGTCGACGATGTGGTCGGCGGCGCGGATGGCATCCTCGTCGTGTTCGACGACGATCACCGAGTTGCCGAGGTCGCGAAGCCGCCGGAGCGTCTCCAACAGCCGGTTGTTGTCCCGCTGGTGGAGGCCGATGGACGGTTCGTCCAGCACGTAGAGCACGCCCGTGAGGCCGGAGCCGATCTGGGAAGCCAGGCGGATGCGCTGGCTTTCGCCGCCCGACAGGGTGCGGGAGGACCGCGACAGGGTCAGGTATTCGAGACCCACGTTCCTGAGGAATCCCAGCCGCTCGTTGATTTCCCGCAATATCCGCCGGGCGATCTCGTTCTGCGTCCTGGTCAGGCGCCGGTGCAGCCCGGCGAACCAGGCTTCGGCCTCGTCGATGGACATGCGGGAGACTTCGCCGATGTGCTTGCCGGCGACTTTCACCGCCAGCGCCTCGGGCTTGAGCCGGAACCCGCCGCAGGCCTCGCAACCCGTGACGGTCTGGAACTTGGAGAGTTCCTCGCGGATCCACGACGAATCCGTCTCCCGCCAGCGCCGCTCCATGTTGGGGATCACGCCCTCGAAGGGCTTTTTTATTTCATAGGCGTTCTTGCCGTCATCGTAGGTCATGGGGATGGCGGTCTTGCCCGACCCGTACAGCAGGGCGTCGCGCACCTTCTTGGGCAGTTTGGCGAACGAGGCGGTCATCCGCACCTTGTAGTGCCCGGCGAGGCTCTCCAGGGTCTGGCGGTAGTAGGGCGACGAGGAGCGGGACCACGGCGCGATGGCGCCTTCTTCCAGGCTCAGGCGCTCGTCGGGCACCACCAGGTCGGGGTCGAAATACATCTCCGTGCCGAGCCCGTCGCAGGCCGGACACGCCCCGAAGGGGTTGTTGAACGAAAACAGCCGGGGCTCGATCTCGTCGATGGTGAATCCCGACACCGGGCAGGCGAACTTGGCGGAGAAGGTGGTGCGCCCGCCCGAGGCCGCGTCCTCGGCGAACGCCAGCCCGTCGGCCAGTTCCAGGGCGGTCTCGAAGCTGTCGGCCAGGCGTTGCTCGAGGCCCTCGCGGACCACCACCCGGTCGACCACCGCCTCGATATCGTGCTTGAAGTTTTTTTCGAGGGCGGGCGCTTCGTCGATCTCATAATGTTCGCCGTCGATCTTCACCCGCTGGAAGCCCTTCTTGGCGAGTTCCCGGATTTCCTTCCGGTACTCGCCCTTGCGGCCCCGGACGATGGGCGCCAGCAGATACAGCCGCGTCCCTTCCTCCATTTCCATCACCCGGTCGACCATCTGGGAAACGGTCTGCGCCTCGATGGGGAGGCCGGTGGCCGGCGAATAGGGGACGCCGATGCGGGCGAACATCAGCCGCATGTAGTCGTAGATCTCGGTTACCGTGCCGACGGTGGAGCGGGGATTCCGGGACGTGGTCTTCTGCTCGATGGAAATGGCGGGCGACAGGCCCTCGATGGAATCCACATCCGGCTTCTGCATCAGTTCCAGGAACTGGCGCGCATAGGCCGACAGGCTCTCGACATAGCGGCGCTGTCCCTCGGCATAGACCGTATCGAAGGCGAGGGACGATTTGCCGGAGCCGGACAGCCCGGTAATCACGGTCAGGGCATCCCGGGGGATGGTCACATCCACGTTTGCGAGGTTGTGTTCCCGGGCGCCGCGCACCACGATGGTGCGCGAATCCCGCTCGTTGGCCTCCTCCGGTGCGCTGTCTTTCGGCATGGCGGTTATATAAGCCGCCGAGGCGGGGGATGGCGAGTCTTGATCCCGGATTCGCCGCCTTTTGGGGAGGAAAAATCACATGTCCGTCACCATAGAACGCCACCGGCCCGAATTCCTGCACAACAAGCCCCACTTCACTAATCTGGTGACCTCCAAGGGGGGCACGACCGTTCACCTGTCGGGCCTCGTCGCCTCCACCAGGGACGGCGAACTGGTCGGCGCCGGCGATCTGGCGGCGCAGATGGCTTACATCTACGGCACCATCAGGGATTCGCTCGCGCTGGTCGGCGCGGCGCCCGCCGACGTGGTCCGTCAGCGCATCTTCATCGTCGGGCTGCAACTCGATCACCGGCCGGTCATCATGAAGGCCATGACGGACTTTTACGGGGACGACGGCTCCGCCGCATCCACCTGTGTCGGCGTTGAAGCGCTGCTGGTGGAGGGCGCGCTGGTTGAGATCGACGTGACGGCGGTGGTCGATGGTTAATTCGCTGCCGGCTTCAGCGCCTCCGCCCTGAGGGCGTAGAGGGCGAGGAGCAGGGGCACCGCGGCGGCGCCGAAAAACAGCGGGCCGAACCCCCAGGCGCCGATCACCAGCCCGGCGAAGAACGGGCCGATGGTCTGGGCGAAGCGCAGGGAGACCGCGATGCCGCCGCCGAAGGTGGCGCGCAGATCCTCGGGCGCGTTCTCCAGCATCATGATCTGCAGCGCCGGGCGGACGACCCCGAACGCCCCGCCGTAACACAGGGCGGCGATCATTACCGACCAGTCGTTGGGCAGCACCGGGACGACGGCGAGGCCCGCCGACTGGACCAGGAAGGCGCTAAAGATCAGCCAGCGGGGCGGGACGGTGCGCATCAGCCAGGTGATCCGGGAGGACATGAGTGCGCCGGAGACCGACCGCGCGCCGACGATGAGACCGATGATCAACGAGCCGGTGGCGAAGTTGTTGGCGAGGAAGGTCGGGATGTAGGTCACGAATACCCCGAAACCGACGAAGATGAAGCCGCCGGTCATGCCCATGAGCTCGAGTGCCCGCCGGTCGGTAATGTTGCGCCAGGCATGACCGAGCAGCGCCCTGCCGCCGCGCGCCGGAATGTTGTCGCCGGGCTTCATGACGGCCAGCCCGAACAGCGCCAGCGGGATGGCCAGGAAGCCCGCCAGGTAGGGCACGTCCCACGCGATGACCACCAGGGCGCCGCCGATCACCGGCAGCACGCCGGCGCCGACATTCTGCGCGAAGCTGGCATTGGCCAGCACCCGGGTCCGGTCTTCGCCCCGGAAGTAGTCGCCGACCAGGCCGAGGGCGATGCCGGACAGGCCGCTGGCCCCGACCCCCTGGATGAAGCGCAGCCACAACAGGGTTTCGAAATTCTCCGCCGTGAAGGCGAAGCCGCCGGCGGCGAACAGCACGAGGCTCGGCACCACGACCCATTTCTTGGAGAACCGGTCGGCGACCAGGCCGAGCAGCGGTACGAAGACCAGAGCCGGCAGGGAATAGACCGCCATGATCAAGCCGATGTCCGCATCCGCCACGCCGAGCGCCTGCTGCACGGCCGGCAGGGACGGGGTGATGATCGGCATGCCGAGCTGCATCATCAGGGTCGAGCCGATAATCAGCGCGAAGTACCGGTTCCAGGTGTTCGGCAGTTTCCCCCGCATGCCCTCTGCATAGCGGCTGGGCGCGGTCTCACAAGCAGTTTATGTCGCTCGGGTCCGGACTCGATTGAGCCGCCATAGGAGTGTTGCGGCGATGAGGTATGAAATAATTGCGTCATGGCCGGGCCCAGACCCGGCCATCCACGTGGATCACCGGGTCAAGCCCGGTGATGACGGGTTTGGCATGATAATAACGACTTGCGGGTAAGTGAGGAGCGGGGGTTTGCCGCATCGAGTTTCCTCGCCTCCTTTCGGGGGGAGACCAACTATGTTTGGCGTTTTTGTGTAGCAGGTTGCCGGAGTTGATTGTCCCGGACCATGGCGCCCGTCTTGACCCCCGGGCCGCCCGGCGCGAACATGGGCGGCTTCACGGCGAAATCATTGGTTGGGGGACAAGCTAATGGCCGACGGCGATTTCAGATCGATGGATCCGGGCGAGTTGGTGAAGGTTTTCGCCGATCTGCCCTATCCGGAGAAACGCAGGGTGTGGATCGAGATTTCCGATCTCACCGAAGAGGAATTCGACGCCAGGATGGCGTGGCAGAAGGCGCGCCGCGAGAACGTGCCCGGCGTCGGCGACGAGGCGCCTCTCTTCACCCTCGACGTGCTCGATCCCGAAAAGGGCCGCACCGGCGAGCGGGTGAGCCTCAAGGCCCTGCGCGGCAAGCCGGTGGCGCTGATCTTCGGCTCCTATACGTGACCGCCCTATCGCGGTTGGGCCGTGCGCCTCAACGAGATTTACGACCGGTACAAGGACGATGTGCGGTTCCTGTCCATTTACATCCGCGAGGCCCATGCCGATGACGGCTGGCGCTCGCCGAAGAACCTGCAGGAGGGCATCGTCTACAAGGAACCGACCACCGACGACGAACGCACCGAGGTGGCGAGCGCCTGCCAGCACATGCTCGACCTCAAGATGCCCATGCTGATCGACGACATCGGCAACACGGTGGAAGAGCGCTACATCGCCATCCCCATGCGGCTGTTCCTTGTCGACGCCGAGGGCAGGCTTGCCTATGTGGGCGGCGAGGGACCGAGGGACTTCAGGCCCGACGAGTTCGCCGAGGCCATTGGGGCCCATTTGAAGGGTTAGCGGATGAACGAGATCGAGAACGCCGCCTACGTGTCCGTCGGCCGGGCCAGCGGGTTTACCGGTCTCGCCATCTTCTGCCTGATGTTCGGGCTCTCGTTCGATCCGGCCTTCGCCGCCCAGGCGGGCGGCATGGCCAGCCTGATCTTCGCCTTCATTCTGGTGTGGTGCGCGCTTCGCGCCCGCACCCGTCCCTACAAGAAGACCGAGGCGTGGCTGATCCTCAAGAAGGAGTTCCGCCCGCCCGCCGAAATCGCCCAGCAGGTCATCGGGGTCGCGCTCCGGGAGACCTATTACTGGTTCGCCAAACAGGCGGCGACAATCGCCTTCGTGCTGCTGGTGATCGCGCTGTTCCTGAAGGCGGCGTTCGTCTATGGCGGGCTGGACGTCCTGCCGGGCGCGTCGGTCTACGGGCCGGGCTCGGGCATCGTCGCGGATGTCCCCGCCACGGGCATCGGTACCGGCACCGGCATTGGGACATCCAGGCACGGAATCTTTCCCTGAGGGGTCATCCATGACCACTGTCGCCACCATCGGCTACGAAGGCGCGAGCATCTCCGAATTTGTCGCCGCCCTTAAGCGGGACGGGGTGAACGTGCTGGTGGATGTCAGGGACGTGCCCTGGTCCCGCAAGCCCGACTTCTGCAAATTCCCCTTGAGCGCCGCGCTCAGCGACGCGGGGATCGCGTATAGGCACCTGCAGGCTTTGGGCAATCCGGAAGAGGGGCGGGACGCGGCCAAGTCGGGCGACGCGGACCTCTACCGCTCCATCTACGCCGGCCAGCTTGCAAGCGGGCCGGCGGAGGCGGCGCTGGCCGAGGTGACGGCGCTCGCCGCCGAAGGTCTGCCGTGCCTTATGTGTCTGGAACGGGACCCCAGGAGCTGCCACCGCAACATGATCGCCGAAACCCTCGAGGCGTGCGGCCTCGCCATCCGCCACCTGTCGGTCCAGCCCGACCTGTTCATCGGGAGGTAGAGCAGTATCCGGCTAAATTGATCCAATTCGGCCGGAAACCGCTCTTGCCCGAAGGCTCATTCCGCTTCCGGGGGATGCCCCTCGGATCGGGGCGCGTCGTCGCAGATCTCGTACCAATGGGGTTTCTCGGAAACGAACTCGTGAAACTGGTTGGCGAGGCCGAACCCGCCGTCGAGCGCGTTCGCCGCGATGGGAAACGTGTCCGCATCGGCGGTGATCTCCCCCAAGGACGTGCCGCAGATTTTGCAGAAGCATCGACCGTACTTGTACGGCGCCGGCGGCCGGTGGGTGGCCACGTGCTCCTTCCCCCGGACCCATTCCAGGGTTTCCTTCTTGACGAAGACCACGGTGCTTGCGCCGGCCTTCCGGCACCGCGAGCAATGACAGGTGCCCATCACCGCCGGCTCCGACGACAGTTCGAATTTGACCGCGCCGCACAGACAACTCCCCTGGATCATGAAATCCCTTCCCTTGACATAATGAATTCTGCTATAAGAACATTACATGAACATTCCGGCGGCATCAATGCCCGAGTGACGAGAGGCCGGTTGCCAGAATAGGGGTGAACCCCCGGGGGAATCGGGGTACATATCCCAGGAGAAACCGATGACCGAATTTCCACGACAATCTGAAGGGGACGGAGAGCATGGCCGGCAGCGTTAACAAAGTCATTTTGATTGGAAACCTGGGCCGTGATCCCGAGGTCCGCTTCTCCCAGGACGGCAACAAGATCGTCAACATGTCGGTGGCCACGTCCGAGACCTGGAACGACCGTGCCTCCGGCGAGCGCCGGGAAAGGACCGAGTGGCACCGGGTGGTGGTGTTCGACGACCGTATCGCCGACGTGGCCGAGAAGTACCTGAAAAAGGGCTCCAAGGTGTATCTCGAGGGTCAGCTCCAGACCCGCAAATGGCAGGGCCAGGACGGTCAGGACAAGTACACCACCGAGGTCGTGCTGGGCCGTTTCCGGAGCCAGCTCACCATGCTGGATACCCGCGGCAGTGGTGGCGGCGGCGGGGGCGGCGACTATGGCGGTGGCGGCCAGGGCGGCGGCGGTTCCGGAGCCGAGCCCGACTATGCGGCGCCCGGCGGCGGTGGTGCCGACGACCTCGACGACGACATTCCGTTCTAGGCCATTCTAGGTCGTTCCAATCACGTTTTCGGAGACCAACTTGTCGGATCTGACCGACGTCCTGGTAAACCTCAACATCGTCGGCTCCCTGGAGGACGGCGAGATCGATCTCGCCGACGCGGCGCTGATGCTGGGAGCGCTCGATCACCCGGACAAGCGGGTCGAACAGTACCGGGACCATCTGGCCGAACTGGCGGGCCACGCCCATGCGGTGAAGGCGCAGGCGGCCGACATCCACGACCGGGCCCAGGTGCTCCATGACGTCGTGTTCGCCGACGGCGGCTACCTGGGGGACACCGAGACCTATGACGACACGGACAACGCCAACCTCATGCGGGTGATCGACCGCCGCCGCGGCATTCCCGTGTCGCTGGGGATCATCCTCGTTCATGTCGCCCGCTCGCTGCGGTGGGACATCGCCGGGATCAATTTCCCCGGTCATTTCCTGCTTCGGCTGCAGGCGGAAGGCGAGTCGGCGATCATCGATCCCTTTGACGGCGCCCGGATGCTGCAGATGAGCGAACTCAAGCGGCTGCTGAAGGGCGTCTACGGGAAAGACCTGCCGATGAAGCCCGATTTCGTCCGCTCGGTGGGCAACCGGGACATTCTCCTGCGCTTGCAGAACAACATAAAGACCCGGGCCCTGCAGCAGAGCGATACGCCCCGCGCCGTCGAGGTGCTGCGGCGCATGGCCCTGATCGCCCCGGGCCACGGCGAGACCAACATCGAACTCGCCGCCCTCGAGGCCGGTCAGGGAAATCTCAAGTCGGCGATAATGGTGCTCGAGGACTATCTCGCGCTGGGCGGTGCGGCGCTCAACGACCGGGACGCCGAACGTATGCTGGATGAGCTGAAACGCGGGCTCAACTAGTGCGGCTTCACTACCTGGAGGCCGGCGGGGGGCCCGGGGTCCTCATCCTCCACGGGCTGTTCGGTCAGGCGCGGAACTGGGCCGCCGTCACCAAGGGCCTCGCGGAAGACTACCGGCTCGTCAGCGTCGATCTCCCCAATCACGGCCGCTCGCCCTGGACCGGGGATGTGAGCTATCCCTCGGTGGCCGCCAACGTCGCCGAGTTCATGACGGGACACAGGCTCGAGGGGGCGGCCGTGGTCGGCCACTCCATGGGCGGCAAGGTGGCCATGGCGCTGGCCCTGGCCCGGCCCGATCTGGTCGGCGGGCTGGTGGTGGTCGATATCGCGCCGGTCCCCTACGCCCACGGCATCCGGCATCACATGGAGGCGATGCGGGCATTGCCCCTCGATAAGGTGACCAGCCGCGAGAGCGCCGACGGGATGCTGGCCGCCGGGGTGGACGATCCGGCGGTTCGGGCGCTGCTGCTCTCCAATCTCGCCCGCGAAGAAGACGGCTATGTCTGGCGGATCAATCTGGACGGCCTGCTGGACGGGGTCGACGTGATCCACGGTTTCCCGGACATGGACGGTGCGCAATATGAGGGCCGCACCCTGTTCGTCGCCGGCGAGACCTCGGACTTCATCGGGGAAGAGCACAAGGAGCTGATCGGCTCCCTGTTCCCGAATGCCGAATACGCGCTGGTCAAGGGCGCCGGTCACTGGGTGCACGCGGACAAGCCCGAAGAGACCATCGACCTCTTGCGGACGTTCCTGGCGGGGTAGGGTAAGGACTCGATTGAGCAGCGCTACGAATGTTGCGGCGGCGAGGTAAAAATAATTGCGTCATGGCCGGGCCCGGACCCGGCCATCCACGTGTATCGCCGGCCGCCAGACGTGGATCACCGGGTCAAGCCCACCACTGTCCGGTTTAACTTTCACGACCATTGTATTTCCATTTGGTTTGCATTTCCGGGCGGCGGTGTTTTGGGTTCGAGGAGGCGGTCGATGCGCTTTCGATGCATGAGGTTGGCTCGGACCAGGCGGGCGAAGGCGCGCGGGCTGTCGATGGCCTTCTGGGCGGCTTGAGCGAGCCTGAGCAGCAGATAGGCAATCAGGGCGACGGCGATCTGGATGCGCACGGCGTTTTCGCTGTTGCCGATGAAGTGTTTGATCTTGAGGTTTTGCTTGATCCAGCGGAAGAACAGTTCGATGGCCCACCGCCGCTTGTAGAGATCGGCGATCTCCCGGGCCGGGGCGTCGAGGTCGTTGGAGAGGATGCGCAGCACCTTGCCGGTGTCGGTTTTGATCCGCACCTCGCGGACCGGCTCGGCGAACGGGTTCTTGCGGCTCGCCGCCTGGCGGCGCGGCAACAAGCCGATGCGGTCGGACAGGATGTCGCCGTCCTCGCCCGTATCGCG
>JAJDXO010000021.1 GCA_022823235.1 Rhodospirillales bacterium | reverse complement strand
AGATGGTGATGCCGGGCGACAACATCTCGATGACGGTTGAGCTGATCCAGCCGATCGCCATGGACCAGGGCCTGCGCTTCGCCATCCGCGAGGGCGGCCGGACCGTCGGCGCCGGCGTCGTCGCAAGCATTATTGAATAGGCATCATCGAGTAGGGACCGAGGGCGATAGGGGTATAGCTCAGTTGGTAGAGCGGCGGTCTCCAAAACCGCAGGTCGCGGGTTCGAGCCCTGCTGCCCCTGCCATCGGCGACAAAGAAGACCAGGCAAGAGCGCCGCAACGGCTGCAGGACCGCTCTTAGAGAGCAACGGATAAGCGAATGGCAAAACCCAACCCGTTGGAATTCATGCGGCAGGTTCGTCAGGAAACCTCGAAGGTGACCTGGCCGACCCGCAAGGAAACGTTGGTCTCGACCGGTATGGTCTTCGTCTTCGTGATCCTTGCCGCATTGTTCTTCTTTCTGGTCGATCAGGTGCTGTCCTTCGGCATCAGAACCGTTTTCGGGCTCGGAGGGTAGGTCGTGGCGATGAATTGGTACGTGGTGCACGTCTATTCCGGCTTCGAAAAGAAGGTCGCCGAATCCATCGAGGAGCAGGCCAAGCAATCGCATCTGTCCGACTTGATCGAGAGCGTCCTGGTGCCGACCGAGGAAGTGGTCGAGATGCGCCGCGGCTCCAAGGTCAATGCGGAACGCAAGTTCTTTCCGGGTTATGTCCTGGTGAAGATGGAGATGACCGACGAAACCTGGCACCTGGTGCAGGATACACCGAAGGTCACCGGTTTCCTGGGCGGCAAGGGACGGCCCACGCCCATCAGCCAGGCCGAGGCCGACCGGATCATTCATCAGGTCCAGGAGGGTATCGAACGTCCGAAGCCCTCGGTGTCGTTCGATATCGGTGAACAGGTCACGGTTTGCGACGGCCCGTTCACGTCGTTCAACGGCCTGGTCGAGGAAGTGGACGAGGAAAAGGCGCGGCTCAAGGTCGCCGTGTCCATCTTCGGCCGGTCGACGCCGGTCGAATTGGAGTATTCGCAGGTCGAGAAGACCTAGAGGTTTCAACCGCGGCATCCGCCGCACAAAGGTGTGGGAGGTCCGCCATGGCCGTACCACGCGCCCGGTAAGCCAACTGAGGATGTGAAATGGCAAAGAAAGTCGACGGCTTCATCAAGCTGCAAATTCCGGCGGGGCAGGCCAACCCCTCGCCGCCGGTCGGTCCCGCCCTGGGTCAGGCGGGCCTGAACATCATGGAGTTCTGCAAGACGTTCAACGCCGACACGCAGAACATGGAACAAGGGGTGCCCATTCCGGTGAAGATCACGGTCTATCAGGACAAGAGCTTCACCTATGAAAGAAAAACGCCGCCGGCCAGCTACTACATCAAGAAAGCGGCCCGGCTCGGCAAAGGCGCCGAGATGCCCGGCAGCGAGGTTGTCGGCTCGGTGACCATGGACCAGCTGCGGGAGATCGCCGAATTGAAAAAGGTCGATCTGAATGCCAATGACGTCGATGCGGCGTGCAAAATTTTGGCCGGCACCGCCCGTTCCATGGGCGTGACGGTGGAGGGCTGATCGATGGGCAGGCATGGAAAACGCCTCAGCGGCGCCTACGAAGCCATCGACCGCGAGGCCGATTACGAGGTCGTCGAGGCGGTCAAACTGGTCAAGGATGCCAAGAAGGCCAAGTTCGACGAGACCATCGAGATCGCCATGAACCTCGGCGTCGATCCGCGTCACGCCGATCAGATGGTCCGCGGCGTGGTGGCGTTGCCCCACGGCTCCGGCAAGGATGCGACCGTGGCCGTCTTTGCCAAGGGCGACAAGGCCGAGGAGGCGAAAGCCGCCGGGGCCGACATCGTCGGCGCGGAGGATCTGGCCGAGAAGGTTCAGAACGGCGTGATCGATTTCGACCGGTGCGTCGCCACTCCGGACATGATGTCGGTGGTCGGCAAGCTGGGCAAGGTTCTGGGCCCCCGCGGCCTGATGCCGAACCCGAAACTGGGCACGGTGACGCCCGATGTGACGGCGGCGGTGAAGTCGGCCAAGGCCGGCGATATCGAATTCCGGGTCGAGAAGGCGGGGCTGATCCACGCCGGCATCGGCAAGGCGAGTTTTTCCGAGGACGCGCTGGTGGACAACGTGCGGGCGTTCTACGACGCCATCATGAAGGCCAAGCCCAGCGGCGCCAAGGGAACCTATGTCAAGCGCGTGAGCCTGTCCTCGACGATGGGCCCGGGCGTGAAGATCAGTGTGGCCAGCCTCGGCGAACAAACGCCGGGCTAGCCCAAAGGGACAATTGGAGGTCCCGGCGATAGCCGGGGCGTCCGGTTGAGGGAAGGGGCGCGAAAGCAAGCTTTCCCGACCTGTCCGAGACTGCAGGCAGCGGTGCGAGCCGCATAACGGCCACGGGAGTGGGCGCCTGCATAGACGGTGAAGAGTTGTTTCCGGGCTGCCCGATGGCGGGTCCCGAAGACGGCTTGAACTGACGGCTTGGATGGGGCGAAGCGATCCCCGCATTCCGGATGTCCGGGAGACGGGGATTTGGTGTAACCGCACCGGGCCGGCCAACCTCGGCTCAGAGAGCCGGCGGGTCTGGTGCAACATCGGAGACGATTCGTGGACCGTACTGAAAAAGAAGAATGGGTCGCGTCGTTGAAGCATGTGTTCGAGGACGCGGCCGTCGTCGTCGTCACCCACTATTCCGGGCTGACGGTGGCGCAGATGACCGACCTCCGCGGACGGATGCGGGAAGCGGGCGCCAGCTTCAAGGTCACTAAGAATCGCCTTACCCGTCTCGCCCTCGAAGGAACCCAATATGACGAGTTGAGTTCTCTGTTCGCCGGTCCCACGGCGATCGCTTACAGCGAAGACCCCGTCGCGGCCCCCAAGATCGCGGTGAACTTCGCCAAGGAGAACGACAACCTGGTGGTTCTGGGGGGCGCGTTCGGCTCGCAAATGCTGGACGTCGAAGGGGTTACCGCGCTTGCCAGACTGCCGTCCCTCGATGAGTTGAGGGGCACGCTGGTCGGCATGCTCAATACCCCGGCGACGCGCATTGCCGGTGTGCTTCAGGCACCCGGCGGACAGCTTGCGCGGGTCGTTGGCGCCTATGGGGCGAGCGAGGAGGCCGCTTAGGGCCGTTGCCGACACAACAGTTCAAGCCTAGGAGATATAGAAATGGCTGCAGATATCGAAAAGATTGCCGAAGACCTTTCAAGCCTCACCGTCCTCGAGGCGGCAGAGCTGTCCAAGCTTCTCGAAGAGAAGTGGGGCGTTTCGGCGGCCGCGCCGGTTGCCGTCGCGGCGGCTGCACCGGGTGCGGACGGCGGCGAGGCGGCGGCCGAGGAGAAGACCAGCTTCGAGGTCGTCCTTGCCGCGATCGGCGAGAAGAAGATCAACGTGATCAAGGAAGTCCGTGCCATCACCGGCCTTGGCCTCAAGGAAGCCAAGGATTTGGTCGAGGGCGCTCCGAAGTCCGTCAAGGAAGACGCGACGAAGGAAGAGGCTGACGAGATCAAGGCGAAGCTCGAGGAAGCCGGCGCGACCGTCGAGCTCAAGTAGTCCGAGTGTTTGCGGGACGTCCCGGTTCCATGCCGGCGGCGTCCCGCTCACTCACTTATACGAAGGTGGGATGACAGGGCTTTAAATTCCCCGTCCAACCCATCGGAGACATAGACCGCATTCGCCCGAATTGGCCTTGCCGTGGCCGGGACAGCGAATGTGCAGTTCCAGCGAAACCGACCCTGAGGCTGGAGGCGTTCAGGGGCGGGCTTCGCGCTTAAATCGGCTTTCCCATGGGGAGCCGGACCGTGTCCGACCGATCAGAAGCGGCATCTGACGGGAGGGGCGCGGCGCAACGCAACGTGAGGAGCTGCAATGGCTGTTCGGTCCTTTACCGGTCGTAAAAGAGTACGCAAAAGCTTCGGGCGCATCCCGTCGGTCGCTCCGATGCCGAACCTCATCGAGGTTCAGAAGAATTCCTACGAGAGTTTCCTGCAGCGCGAAGCCACCAAGGAGGAACGCTCCGAGAGCGGTCTCCAGGAGGTGTTCCGCTCGGTCTTCCCGATCCAGGATTTTTCCGGCCGGGGCACGCTCGAATTCGTCGACTACGAGTTCGACGATCCCAAATACGACGTCGAGGAATGCCGGCAGCGGGGCATGACCTATGCCGCGCCCCTGAAGGTCACCCTTCGTCTGGTGGTCTGGGATGTGGACGAGGAAACAGGCTCCCGTTCGGTTCGCGACATCAAGGAGCAGGTCGTCTACATGGGCGAAATGCCGCTGATGACCGACAACGGCACCTTTGTCGTGAATGGCACCGAGCGGGTTATCGTTTCCCAGATGCACCGCTCGCCCGGCGTGTTTTTCGACCACGACAAGGGCAAGACCCACTCGTCCGGCAAATTCCTGTTTGCCGCCCGGGTGATCCCCTATCGCGGCTCGTGGCTCGACTTCGAGTTCGACGCGAAGGACCTGGTTTACGTGCGTATCGACCGGCGCCGGAAGCTGCCGGTCTCGACGCTGCTGATGTGCCTCGATAACGACGCCACCGCGAAACTGCGCGGCAAGCGCGCCGCCGACGACAAGGAAGTGGCGGCGGATGAGGTTGAAGGCATGTCGGCGGCTGACATTCTCGATTACTTCTATGAAACCGTGGCCTTCACCAGGCACAAGCGCGGCTGGCAGACGCCGCTGGATCTGGAACGGATGCGGGGCATCAAGCTGACCCATGATCTGATCAACGCCAAGTCCGGCCGGGTGGTGCTCGAGGAAGGCACCAAGATCACGCCGCGGGTCATCCGCGAGGTCGAGAAGAAAGGCATCGAGGATCACGTGGTGCCCAACGAGGACATTATCGGACGCTATGCCGCCGACGACGTCATCAACCCCGAGACGGGCGAAGTATTCCTGGAAGCCGGCGACGAGATCACCGAGGAAATCCTCGAGGCGCTCGACAAAGGCGGTATCGAGGAAGTCCCGACCCTGTTCATCGATCATGCCAATGTCGGCCCCTATATCCGGAACACGCTTGCCGCGGACAAGAACTCGAACCGCGAAGAAGCGCTGGTCGACATCTACCGGGTCATGCGCCCGGGAGAGCCGCCGATCCTCGAGACGGCGGACGCGCTGTTCCGTGGTCTGTTCTTCGACCATGACCGCTACGACCTGTCGGCGGTCGGCCGGGTGAAGATGAACGCCCGGTTGGGTTTCGAGACCGACGATCAGCTTCGCGTGCTGCGCCGGGAGGACATGCTGGAAGTGGTCAAGATCCTGGTCGAACTGAAGGACGGCCGGGGCGAAATCGACGACATCGACCACTTGGGCAACCGCCGGGTCCGGTCGGTCGGCGAGCTTATGGAGAACCAGTACCGGGTCGGCCTGCTCCGAATGGAGCGCGCCATCCGCGAGCGCATGAGCTCCGTCGATATCGATACCGTCATGCCGCACGACCTGATCAACGCCAAGCCGGCGGCGGCGGCGGTGCGTGAATTCTTCGGTTCGTCCCAGCTTTCGCAGTTCATGGACCAAACCAACCCGCTGTCCGAGATCACCCACAAGCGCCGCCTTTCGGCCCTTGGTCCGGGCGGTTTGACCCGCGAGCGCGCGGGCTTCGAGGTGCGCGACGTGCATCCGACCCACTACGGCCGGATCTGCCCGATCGAAACCCCGGAGGGGCCGAATATCGGCCTGATCAACTCGCTCGCCACCTATGCCCGGGTCAACCAGTACGGCTTCATCGAAAGTCCGTACCGGAGGGTCGAGGGCGGCAAGGTGACCGAGGAGGTGATCTATCTCTCGGCCATGGAAGAGGGCAAGTACACCATCGCCCAGGCGAACTCCGAACTGGACAGGAACGGCAAATTCGAGCATGAGCTGGTCAGCTGCAGGAAGGCCGGCGACTTCGTCATGGCCAACCGGGCGGACATCGACCTGATCGACGTTTCGCCCAAGCAGCTGGTATCCGTCGCCGCGGCGCTGATTCCGTTCCTTGAGAACGATGACGCCAACCGCGCGTTGATGGGCTCGAACATGCAGCGTCAGGCGGTGCCGCTGATCCGCGCCGAGGCGCCGCTGGTCGGCACGGGAATGGAAGAAACCGTGGCCCGGGATTCGGGCGCGGCCATCGTTGCCCGGCGCCCCGGCGTCGTCGACCAGATCGACGGCACGCGGATCGTGGTGCACGCGGATGAAGATGACGGCTCGCATACGCGGCCGGGCGTCGACATCTACTCGTTGCAGAAGTTCCAGCGGTCCAACCAGAACACCTGCATCAATCAGCGTCCGCTGGTGAAGGTGGGTGACCGTATCGAGGTCGGCGACATCATCGCCGACGGCCCGTCCACCCAGCTGGGCGAACTGGCCCTGGGCCGGAACGTCCTGGTCGCGTTCATGCCTTGGAACGGCTACAACTTCGAGGACTCGATCCTGATCTCCGAGCGCATCGTCCGCGAGGACGTCTTCACCTCGATCCACATCGAGGAGTTCGAGGTCATGGCCCGCGATACGAAGCTGGGCCAGGAGGAAATCACCCGCGATATTCCGAACGTCGGTGAGGAAGCCCTCAAGAACCTGGACGAAGCGGGCATCGTTTACATCGGCGCCGAGGTGAACCCCAACGACATCCTGGTCGGCAAGGTAACGCCGAAGGGCGAAAGCCCGATGACCCCGGAAGAGAAGCTGCTGCGCGCCATCTTCGGCGAGAAGGCATCGGACGTCCGGGACACCTCGCTCCGTCTGCCGCCCGGCGTGACCGGCACCGTCGTCGAGGTGCGCGTGTTCTCGCGCCGCGGCGTCGACAAGGACGAGCGGGCGCTCGCCATCGAGCGTGCCGAGATCGAGCGTCTTGCCAAGGACAGGGACGACGAGATCGCCATCCTGGAGCGCAGCTTCCGGGGACGCATCCGCGACCGCCTGGTCAAGCGCAAGGTGGTCTCCGGCCCCAAGGGCGTCACTCCGGGCTCGACGGTGACCGAGGAACTGCTCGACAAGCTGACCTTGGGTCAGATGCAGCAGATCGTCATCGCCAACGACAAGGTGATGACCGAGATCGAGGCGCTGAAGAAACAGCTCGAGGAAGGCATCGGCGAATTCCAGGCGCGCTTCGACGACAAGGTCGAGAAGCTGGAGCGCGGTGACGAACTGCCGCCGGGCGTGATGAAGCTGGTCAAGGTGTTCGTCGCGGTGAAGCGGAAACTTTCGCCCGGTGACAAGATGGCCGGCCGCCACGGCAACAAGGGTGTGATCTCGAAGATCGTGCCCGCCGAGGACATGCCCGCCCTGGAGGATGGCACGCCGGTCGACATCGTGCTCAATCCCCTGGGTGTGCCCTCGCGGATGAACGTCGGGCAAATTCTTGAGACCCACTTGGGATGGGCCTGTCACGGCCTGGGCCTGCAGATCGGCGACGTGGTTGACAAGGTGAAGCGCGACGAAGCGAAACCGAAGGACGTCAAGGATGTTCTGAAGTTCGCTTACGGCGACGATACCTACAAGGCGGATGTCGCTTCGCTCGACGACAACGAGATCATGGAACTCGGCGAAAACCTCAAGAATGGCGTGCCCATCGCCACGCCGGTTTTCGACGGCGCCCATGAGGGCGACATCACCGCGATGCTGGAGAAAGCCGGCGTCGATATCTCGGGTCAGGTGAAGCTGTTCGACGCCCGTACCGGCGAGACCTTCGAGCGGCCGGTGACCGTCGGCTATATCTATATGTTGAAGCTGCACCACCTGGTGGACGACAAGATCCACGCACGGTCCATCGGCCCGTACAGCCTCGTCACCCAGCAGCCGCTGGGCGGCAAGGCCCAGTTCGGCGGCCAGCGCTTCGGTGAGATGGAAGTTTGGGCGCTCGAAGCCTACGGCGCCGCCTACACGTTGCAGGAAATGCTGACCGTCAAATCGGACGACGTCTCCGGCCGGACCAAGGTCTACGAGGCGGTGGTCCGCGGCGACGACACGTTCGAGGCCGGCATTCCCGAATCGTTCAACGTTCTGGTCAAGGAGCTTCACTCCCTTGGCCTCAACGTTGAACTCAAGCAGCGCAGTTTCTGAGCCGCATCACTTCAGATAGCGGACGCGGTTCATATAGGAGACACTCATGAATGAATTGATGCGAATTTTCGAGCCCGCCACCGGTACCCAGCGGTTCGACCAAATTCAGATCAGCATCGCCAGCCCGGAGCGCATCCGGTCCTGGTCCTTCGGTGAGATCAAGAAGCCCGAAACCATCAACTACCGGACCTTCAAGCCGGAGCGCGACGGCCTGTTCTGCGCCCGAATTTTCGGTCCGATCAAGGACTACGAATGCTTGTGCGGCAAGTACAAGCGGATGAAGTACAAGGGCATCGTCTGCGAGAAGTGCGGCGTCGAGGTGACCCTGACGAAGGTTCGCCGCGACCGTATGGGCCACATCGAACTGGCCGCGCCCGTCGCCCATATCTGGTTCATGAAGTCGCTGCCGTCCCGCGTCGGCCTGCTGCTCGACATGACGCTGAAGGATCTGGAGCGGGTGCTCTACTTCGAAAGCTATGTCGTCTCCGAGCCGGGCATGACCGCGCTCACGGAGAAGGAGCTGCTCGGCGAAGAGGAGTTCCAGGCGGCCATCGACGAGTACGGCGAGGATGCGTTCCAGGCCGGAATCGGCGCCGAAGCCATCCGCGACATGCTGGTCAAGATCGACCTGGAGCAGGAGCGGGATACCCTCCGCGAGGAGCTCGCCGAGACCAACTCCGAGGCCAAGCGCAAGAAGTACGTGAAGCGCCTGAAGCTGGTCGAATCGTTCATCGATTCCGGCGCCCGTCCGGAGTGGATGATCCTCGAGGTCATTCCGGTCATCCCGCCGGAGCTGCGTCCCCTGGTGCCGCTCGATGGCGGCCGGTTCGCGACCTCCGATCTCAACGACCTGTACCGCCGGGTGATCAACCGGAACAACCGGCTGAAGCGCCTGATCGAGCTCCGCGCGCCGGAGATCATCGTCCGCAACGAGAAGCGGATGCTGCAGGAAGCGGTGGATGCGCTGTTCGACAATGGCCGCCGCGGCCGCGCCATCACCGGCGCCAACAAGCGGCCGCTGAAGTCCCTGTCCGATATGCTCAAGGGCAAGCAGGGCCGGTTCCGTCAGAACCTGCTCGGCAAGCGGGTCGACTATTCCGGCCGGTCGGTCATCGTGGTGGGTCCGGAGCTGCTGCTCCACCAGTGCGGCCTGCCCAAGAAGATGGCCCTCGAACTGTTCAAGCCCTTCGTTTATTCGCGGCTCGAGAAGTACGGCATGGCGACCACCATCAAGGCCGCAAAACGCATGGTCGAGAAGGAACGGCCCGAGGTCTGGGACATCCTCGAAGAGGTGATCCGTGAACACCCGGTGCTGCTCAACCGGGCGCCGACCCTGCACCGTCTGGGCATCCAGGCGTTCGAGCCGGTGCTCATCGAAGGCAAGGCGATCCAGCTTCATCCGCTGGTCTGCACCGCCTTCAACGCCGACTTCGACGGCGACCAGATGGCGGTCCACGTGCCGCTTTCCCTGGAGGCGCAGTTGGAGGCGCGGGTCCTGATGATGTCGACCAACAACATCCTCAGCCCGGCCAACGGCAAGCCGATCATCGTGCCGTCGCAGGATATCGTGCTTGGCATCTACTACCTGACGCTGGAGCGCGAAGGTGAAACGGGCGAGGGCATGGCCTTTGTCGACACCGCCGAGATTCACCAGGCGCTGAACATCGGCGCGGTGAGCCTGCACGCCAAAATCCATGCCCGCCATCACACGGTGGATGAGAAGAACAACCCGGTCACCATGCGGGTGGAAACCACCGCCGGCCGGATGCTGCTGGCGGACCTGCTGCCGCGTCATCCGAACATTTCGTTCGATCTGATCAACCGCCTGCTGACCAAGAAGGACATCACCACCGTCATCGACGAGGTGTATCGCCACTGCGGTCAGAAGGAGACGGTGATCTTCGCCGACCGGGTGATGGCGCTCGGCTTCAACTATGCCTGCCAGGCCGGCATCTCGTTCGGCAAGGACGATCTCGTCGTTCCGGACGCCAAGAAAAAGCTGGTCGACGACACCGAGAGCATGGTCGAGACCTATGAGCGTCAATACCAGGAAGGCCTGATCACCCAGGGTGAGAAGTACAACAAGGCCGTGGACGCGTGGTCGCACTGCACCGATCAGGTCGCCGACGAGATGATGAAGGAAATCTCCAAGGTCGAACCGGGCGTGCCGCTCAACTCCATCTACATGATGGCCGATTCCGGCGCCCGCGGTTCGGCGGCGCAGATGAAGCAGCTTGCCGGCATGCGGGGCCTGATGGCCAAGCCGTCGGGCGAGATCATCGAAACCCCGATCATCTCCAACTTCAAGGAAGGCCTCACCGTGCTGGAGTACTTCAACTCCACCCACGGCGCCCGGAAGGGTCTCGCCGACACCGCCTTGAAGACGGCGAACTCCGGTTATCTGACCCGTCGTCTGGTCGATGTGGCGCAGGACTGCATCATCGTCGAGCCGGATTGCGGCACCCAGACGGGTATCACCGTCTCGGCGGTGGTCGAGGGCGGTGAGACCATCGTCTCCCTCGGTGACCGGGTTCTTGGCAGGACGCTCGCCGATACGGTCCATGATCCGGAATCGGGTGAGGTGATGTTCAAGCGCAACTCGACGCTGGACGAGGAAGCGGTGGAGGCTCTCGAGGCCGCCGACGTGCCGAGCGTCAAGGTGCGCTCGCCGCTGACCTGTGAGACCAAGGGCGGCGTCTGCGCCGCCTGTTACGGCCGTGATCTGGCCCGCGGCACGCCGGTGAACGCCGGCGAGGCGGTCGGCGTCATTGCCGCCCAGTCCATCGGTGAGCCGGGTACCCAGCTGACCATGCGGACCTTCCACATTGGCGGCGCCGCCCAGCGGGGCGCCGAGCAGTCCAACATCGAGGCGGCCTTCGATTCGAGGGTCGAGCTCAACAACACCAGCGTCGTCAAGAACTCCGAGGGCGTGCCGGTGGTGATGAGCCGTAACGCCGAGCTGATGCTGATGGACGACAAGGACCGCGAGCGGGCCCGCCACCGGATTCCGTATGGCGCCAAGCTATTGGTGTCGGACAAGGCGAAGGTGAAGCGCGGCGACAAGATGGCCGAGTGGGATCCTTACACCCTGCCGATCATCACCGAGAAGGAAGGCGTGGCCAACTACGTCGACCTTCAGGAAGGCGTCACCATGCGCGAAGTGCTCGACGAAGCAACGGGCATCTCGTCCAAGGTGGTTGTCGACTGGAAGCAGCAGCCCAAAGCGGCGGACCTCCGTCCGCGGATCACGCTCAGGGACGGAAGGAACAAGGTCGTCACCCTGCCCAATGGCATGGAGGCGCGCTACTTCATGTCGGTGGATGCGATCCTGTCGGTCGAGAACGGCCAGAAGGTCCATGCCGGCGACGTGCTCGCCCGCATCCCGCGGGAATCGTCCAAGACCCGCGACATTACCGGTGGTCTTCCCCGGGTCGCCGAGCTCTTCGAAGCCCGGAAACCCAAGGATCACGCCATCATTGCCGAAGGTCCCGGCCGCATCGAGTTCGGCAAGGACTACAAGAACAAGCGGCGGATCGTCGTGGTGCCCGAGGACAAGAAGGGCGAGCCCAAGGAATATCTCATTCCCAAGGGCAAGCACATCAGCGTCCAGGAAGGCGACTACGTGGTGAAGGGCGATCCGTTGATGGACGGCAACCCGGTGCCTCACGACATTCTCCGCGTGATGGGCGTCGAGGCGCTGGCTGAGTACCTGATCAACGAGATCCAGGACGTCTACCGCCTGCAGGGCGTGCGCATCGATGATAAGCATATCGAGGTCATCGTCCGTCAGATGCTGCAGAAAGTGGAGATCGTCGACGGCGGCGATACCACGTTCCTCACCGGCGAGCTGGTCGACCGTCTCGAATTCGAGGACGTCAATGAGCGTGCGGTCGCCGACGGCGGCAAGCCAGCGACCGGCGATCCGATGCTCCAGGGCATCACCAAGGCGTCCCTGCAAACCACGTCGTTCATCTCGGCGGCATCATTCCAGGAGACCACCCGGGTGCTGACCGAGGCCGCGGTTTCCGGCAAGCGCGACAACCTGATCGGTCTCAAGGAAAACGTCATCGTCGGACGGCTGATCCCGGCCGGCACCGGTTCGGTGATGAACCGGTTCCGCGAGGTGGCCGCCGACCGCGACCGCGAGCTTGAAGCCGCGCAGGACACCGAGCCCGAGGCGATCGAGGACGCGAGCGGCGCGGAAGAAGCGGTGCCCGAGGCCGCTGCCGAGTAAATAATTACTTGATATCAGTCACTTAGCCTGCATTGCCCCGCTGGAGCTGGACTTCGGCGGGGCTTTTTCTTGTGACGGGTAATAGAGCAGTATCCGGCCAGATTGAACCATTTGACCGGGATTAATTCGCGTCGTGGCCAGACGCGCCGCGAACGGCGATGCCGGCCCATCGGCGGCCATGGACGGAGTGACGCAACGCCGCCACGGCGCGAAGGAACCCGGCCTCCGGTGGCGCTCCCCGGTCCCCCGGGTGCGTTGCGGGCCTCGTCCGATGCACACACAT
>JAJDXO010000060.1 GCA_022823235.1 Rhodospirillales bacterium | reverse complement strand
AGATGGTGATGCCGGGCGACAACATCTCGATGACGGTTGAGCTGATCCAGCCGATCGCCATGGACCAGGGCCTGCGCTTCGCCATCCGCGAGGGCGGCCGGACCGTCGGCGCCGGCGTCGTCGCAAGCATTATTGAATAGGGGAAAACCAGATTCTCGGCGTCTCTTCGGGGGCGCCGAGGTCATTTAGGACCAAGATTATGGTGGACAGTCAAAATATCCGGATCCGGTTGAAGGCATTCGATCATCGCGTGCTCGATCAGTCGACCATTGAGATCGTCAACACGGCCAAGCGTACCGGTGCACAGGTCCGGGGACCCATCCCGCTGCCCACCAAGATCGAGAAGTACACCGTGCTGCGGTCCCCGCACATCGACAAGAAGTCGCGGGAGCAGTTCGAGATCAGGACCCACAAGCGGGTGCTGGACATATTGGACCCCACCCCGGAAACGGTGGACGCGCTGATGAAGCTCGACCTCGCCTCCGGTGTGGACGTCGAGATCAAGTTGTAGGACGAGACCGATGCGAACCGGATTGATCGCGCAGAAATTGGGCATGAGCGCTGTCTTCGGCGAAGACGGGCGGCACATCCCCGTGACCGTGCTGAAAGTCGACAACTGCCAGGTTGTCGCCAACCGCACCACCGAGAAGGACGGCTACAACGCGGTCCAGATCGGCGTCGGCGCGGCCAAGGTCAAGAATGTCACCAAGGCCCAGCGCGGCCACTTCGCCAAGGCCAAGGTCGAGCCCAAGCGCAAACTGGCCGAGTTCCGGGTCGGCGAGGACGCGATGATCGATGTCGGCGCCGAGCTTACCGTCGATCACTTCGTCGATGGCCAGTTCGTCGATGCCATCGGCACGTCCAAGGGCAAGGGGTTCGCCGGCGGCATGAAGCGCCACGGCTTTGGCGGCTTGCGGGCGTCGCACGGCGTCTCCGTCAGCCACCGTGCGCTTGGCTCCACCGGCCAATGCCAGGACCCGGGCAAGGTGTTCAAGGGCAAGAAGATGGCCGGCCAGCTGGGTGACGTCCAGGTGACCAAACAGAACCTGGAAGTGGTCTCCACCGACGTGGATCGCGGTCTGGTGCTGGTCAAGGGCGCCGTCCCCGGCTCCAAGGGCGGCTATGTGCTGATCCGCGACGCCATCAAGAAGGCGCTGCCGGAGGAAGCCCCGCTGCCGGGCGCCATTCGCGGCGGCGCGGCGGCTGCCGAGACGCCGGCCGAAGACGACGCGCCGGCGGAGGAAGCGGCGGAGGAAGCCCCCGCGGAGGAAGCTTCCGAAGCGAGCACGGACGAAGAAGAGAAGAAGGACTAAGCGGCCATGAAGTGCCCGGTCATCAGCATAGATAACAAGAAGGTCGGCGAGATCGAGCTCGACGATGCCGTCTTCGGCGGCGAGGCGCGCCCCGACCTTCTCGCGCGCACGGTGAATTGGCAGTTGGCCAAGCGCCGGGCGGGAACCCGCAAGACCAAGAACCGGAACGAGATCGTCGGCTCCCGGGCCAAGCCGTTCCGTCAGAAGGGAACCGGCCGGGCCCGCCAGGGTGTGGCCAAGAAGGCGCCGCATATGCGGGGCGGCGGCAAGGCGTTCGGCCCGGTCGTCCGCAGCCATGCATTTTCGCTGCCCAAGAAGGTTCGCAAATTGGCGTTGAAGTCGGCGCTGTCCGCCAAGCAGGCCGACGGCAAGCTGGTGGTGCTGGACGACGTGGCGGCGAAGACCGCCAGGACCAGCGACCTTGCCAAGCAGATCGATAAGTTGGGCTGGAACTCCGCGCTGATCATCGGCGGCGAGACCGTCGATGAGAATTTCTCCAAGGCGGCGGGCAACATCATGGGCCTCGACGTGCTGCCCCAGCAGGGCGCAAACGTCTACGACATCATGCGCCGCGACACCCTGGTGCTGACCAAGGGTGCGGTGGAACATCTGGTGGAGCGTCTCAAATGAGCAAGTACAGCGGCCGAAACGTGACGCTCACCAAGGAGCAGATGTACAAGGTCATCTCGTCTCCGTTGATCACCGAGAAATCGACGGTGATCACCGAGCACAACCAGATCAGTTTCAAAGTGCCCCTGAGCGCGACCAAGCCCGAGATCAAGGCCGCCGTCGAAGGGCTGTTCGACGTCAAGGTGACGTCGGTCAACACCCTTCGCCAGAAGGGCAAGCTAAAGCGTTTCCGGGGCCAGATCGGCAAGCGCGGCGACTTCAAGAAAGCGATCGTCACTCTCGCCGAGGGCGACTCCATTGATGTGACGACGGGTGTTTGATCCATGGCGCTGAAAACATTTAAACCCACTTCGCCGGGCCGCCGGTCGCTGGTCATCGTTGACCGCGGCGGCCTGTACAAGGGCAAACCGGAAAAGTCCCTGACGGAGGGCCTGTCGGGGAAGGGCGGGCGCAACAACGCGGGCCGCATCACCGCGCGGCGCCGGGGCGGCGGTCACAAGCGCCGCTACCGCAAGGTCGATTTCAAGCGCCGGAAGCTGGACGTGACGGCGACGGTCGAGCGCATCGAGTACGATCCCAACCGCTCGGCGTTCATTGCTTTGATTACCTACGCGGACGGCGAAAAGTCCTACATCCTGGCGCCGCAGCGCCTGAACGTCGGCGATACCGTCGTTTCCGGCGAGAAGGCCGATATCAAGCCCGGCAATGCGCTGCCCATGCAGAACATTCCGGTTGGCACGATCATTCACAACGTCGAGCTCAAGGCCGGCGCCGGCGGCCAGTTGGCGCGATCGGCCGGAACCTATGTGCAGCTCATCGGCAAGGACCAGGGCTATGCCCAGCTTCGCCTGACCTCCGGCGAAATCCGCATGGTCCGGGCCGAGTGCATGGCCACCATCGGTGCCGTCTCCAACCCCGATCAGGCCAACATCAAGCTCGGCAAGGCCGGCCGCAAACGCTGGCTCGGCAAGCGCCCGTCGGTCCGCGGCGTGGCGATGAACCCGGTGGATCACCCCCACGGCGGCGGCGAAGGCCGCTCGTCGGGCGGCCGCCATCCCGTAACGCCGTGGGGCGTGCCCACCAAGGGCAAACGCACCCGCTCGAACAAGAAGACCGACCGCCTGATCATGCGGCGGCGCAAGCGCTAGGAGTAGAAGAGTGGCTCGTTCTGTTTGGAAGGGACCGTTCGTCGATCAGTACCTGCTGACCAAGGCGGAGAATCAACGCGCCGCCGGGCGCAACGATGTGATCCGCACCTGGTCGCGGCGCTCGACGATCCTGCCGCAATTCGTCGGACTGACCTTCGGCGTCTACAACGGTCAGAAATTCATTCCGGTGCTGGTCACCGAAAACATGGTCGGCCACAAGTTCGGCGAATTTTCGCCGACCCGCACCTATGCGGGTCACTCCGGCGACAAGAAAGCGAGCAGGGTGTAACGATGGGCAAGAAATCCGCACCCCGCCGGCTGGCCGAGAACGAGGCGCGCGCCTATGGCCGCCTCATCCGGACCAGCCCGCAAAAGATCAATCTGGTCGCGCAGTCGATCCGCGGCATGGATTGCGAGAAGGCGCTCAGCGAGCTGACTTTCTCCAAGCGCCGCATCGCCGGTGAGGTCAAGAAGGTTCTGCAGTCGGCGATCGCCAATGCGGAAAACAACCAGCAGCTCGACATCGACCGGCTTTATGTGGCCGAGGCGAGTGCCGGGCGGGATCTGGTCATGAAGCGGTGGCGCCCGCGCGCCCGCGGCCGGGTCGGACGAATTTTCAAACCGTTCAGCAATCTGACCATTGTTGTGCGGGAACGCGAGGAGACGGCGTAATGGGTCAAAAGGTCAACCCCATCGGCTTTCGGCTGGGGATCAACCGCACCTGGGATTCGCGGTGGTTCGCCGGCGACGGCGATTTTGCAGAGTTGCTCCATGAAGATCTGGAGCTCCGGGAGATGCTGACCAAGCGTCTGCATCAGGCCGGCCTGTCCCGCGTGGTCATCGAGCGGCCCGCCAAGAAAGCGCGGATCACCATCCATACGGCCCGGCCGGGCGTGGTGATCGGCAAGAAGGGCGCCGATATCGAAGTGCTGCGCCGCGAGCTGTCCCGGCACACCGGCGCCGATGTGAACCTCAACATCGTCGAGATCCGCAAGCCGGAGATCGATGCGACGCTGGTGGCCGAAAACATCGCCCAGCAGCTGGAGCGCCGGATCGCCTTCCGCCGCGCCATGAAGCGCGCCGTGCAATCGGCCATGCGCCTGGGCGCCGAAGGCATTCGGATCAACTGCGCGGGCCGTCTGGGCGGCGCGGAAATCGCCCGGACCGAGTGGTACCGCGAGGGCCAGGTGCCGCTGCACACGCTCCGCGCCGACATCGACTACGGCACGGCGACGGCGCAGACCACCTACGGCGCGTGCGGCGTCAAGGTGTGGGTCTATCGCGGAGAAATCCTCGAGCACGACCCGATGGCCGTCGATAAGCGCGCCGTCGAGCAACAGCCGGCGCGCTAGGACCAGGAAGCCAGAACCATGCTGCAACCGAAACGCACAAAATACCGCAAGGCGCACAAGGGCCGCATTCACGGCCACGCCAAGGGCGGGGCGTCGCTGAACTTCGGCTCCTTCGGCCTCAAGGCGACGACGCCGGGCCGGATTACCTCGCGCCAGATCGAGGCCGCGCGGCGAACTCTGACCCGCCACATGAAGCGCTCGGGCCGGGTGTGGATTCGTATCTTTCCGGACGTGCCGGTATCGACCAAGCCCGCCGAGGTCCGTCAGGGTAAGGGTAAGGGGACACCCGAATACTGGGTCGCCCGGGTCAAGCCGGGCCGGATCATGTTTGAGGTTGACGGTGTGCCGGAGACCGTCGCCCGGCGCGCTTTTGAGCTGGCCGCCGCCAAACTGCCGAACCAGACCAAGTTCGTGCAGCGGCTGGGCGCCTAGAGGAATTTGAGGAAAGTACGATGAAAGCCCAGGACGTCCGTTCCAAATCGATGGATGAACTCGACGAGCAGCTGGAAGAGTTGACCAAGGAGGCGTTCAACCTGCGTTTCCAGCAGGCCAGCGGCCAGCTCGAGAATACGGCCCGGGTCCGGCAGGTCCGTCGGGATATCGCGCGCATCAAGACGATCGCGGCCCAAAAAGCCGGCGCCGAGAGTTAAGGAGAACAAGACCAATGCCCAGGCGTGTCATGCAAGGTGTCGTAGTCAGCGACAAGATGGACAAGACGGTGGTGGTCAACGTGGAGCGCCGCTTCAAGCACCCGCTGTACAAGAAGTACATCAAGCGCTCGAAGAAGTATGTCGCCCACGACGAGGCGAATGAGAAGAAGATCGGTGACGTGGTGAGCATCCGGGAATGCCGGCCGCTTTCCAAACGCAAACGATGGGAAGTCGTCGAGGCGGCGCAGTAGCGCGGCTTCGGCATAAGCGAAAAGGCAAGGTGCAATGATTCAGATGCAAACCAACCTTGATGTCGCCGATAACTCGGGCGCCCGGAAGGTTCAGTGCATCAAGGTTCTCGGCGGCTCGAAGCGGAAAACCGCTTCGGTCGGCGACGTCATCGTGGTTTCGGTCAAGGAAGCGATTCCGCGGGGCCGGGTGAAGAAGGGCGAGATGCACCGCGCGGTGATCGTCCGGACGGCGAAGGAAATTCGCCGCAACGACGGCAGCGCGATCCGCTTCGATCACAATGCCGCCGTGCTGATCAACCAGCAGAACGAGCCCATCGGCACCCGCATATTCGGCCCGGTGACCCGTGAACTGCGCCAGAAGAACTACATGAAGATCATCTCTCTTGCGCCGGAGGTGCTGTAAATGACCAAGCGTCTCAAATTCCGCAAGGGTGACAAGGTGATCGTCCTCGCCGGCCGCGACAAGGGCAAGACCGGCGACGTGCTGAAGATGTTGCCGGCCGATATGCGGGCGATCGTCCAGGGCGTGAACATGGTCAGGCGCCACACCCGGCCGACCCAATCCAATCCCGGCGGCATCGTCGAGAAGGAAGCGTCCATTCATCTGTCCAACCTCGCCCATGTGGATCCCGGGGACTCCACCGCGACGCGGGTCGGCTACCGGACTCTGGAGGACGGCCGCAAGGTCCGATATGCTAAGAAGTCCGGCGAAGTGATTGATTTATAGGAATTTTCATGATGGCAAGGCTACGTGAACATTTCGAGCAGACGGTCAAGCCGGCATTGATCCAGGAGTTCTCCTACGGGAACAATATGGAGGTGCCGAAGCTGGAGAAGATCGTCCTCAACATGGGGATCGGCGAAGGTGTCGCCGATGCCAAGAAGGTCAATGCCGCGGCCGAGGAGATGGCGCTCATCGCCGGTCAGCGCCCGGTAATCACCAAGGCCCGGAAGTCGATCGCCAACTTCAAGCTGCGCGACGGCATGCCCGTCGGCTGCAAGGTGACGCTCCGCGGCGACCGCATGTACGAGTTTCTCGACCGTCTGGTGAATGTCGCCATGCCCCGTATCCGCGATTTCCGGGGCATTTCCGGCAAGAGCTTTGATGGCCGGGGAAATTTCGCCTTTGGCCTCAAGGAACAGATCGTGTTCCCCGAGATCAACTACGATCAGGTTGACGAGATCCGCGGCATGGATGTCGTCATTTGCACCACGGCACGGTCCGACGAGGAAGCCCGCGCGCTCCTCAAGGGATTCGACATGCCGTTTCAGAATTAGTCGAACGACGGAGTAGAGGATGGCTAAGAGAAGCGTCGTCGAGCGGAACAAGAAGCGCCAGCGTTTGGCCGACAGGTATGCGGCCAAGCGGAAAGCGCTGAGAGCCGCCGCCAAGGATGAATCCCTGTCACCGGAGGAGCGCTTCAACGCGCGCCTCAAGCTCGCGCAATTGCCCCGCAATTCGTCACCGGTCCGCGTCCGCCTGCGGTGTCAGCTGACCGGCCGGCCGCGCGGCAACTATCGGAAGTTCCGTCTTTCACGTATTGCACTCAGAGACTTGGCCTCGGCCGGGCAGATCCCGGGCATGGTCAAATCCAGTTGGTAACGGAGGAAGTATCGTCCCATGTCAATGAGCGATCCCGTCGCGGACCTGCTGACCCGAATTCGGAACGGCCAATCGGCGCGCATGGACAGCGTCCACGCCCCGGCCTCCCGTTTGCGCGAGAACCTGTTGGATGTTCTCAAGCGCGAGGGCTACATCCGCGACTACTCCCGACTCAACGTCCGTCCGGGCATCGATGAAATCAAGATCGAGCTCAAATATTTCGACGGTGAGCCGGTGATCAAGGAGATCAGCCGCGTGTCCCGTCCGGGCCGCCGGGTGTATTCGAAAATCAAGGACCTGCCGCGGGTCTATAACGGGCTCGGCATTTCCATCCTGTCGACGCCGCGCGGTGTGATGTCCGATGCCGAGGCGCGGGCCGCCAACGTCGGCGGCGAAGTGCTGTGCCAGGTATTCTAGAGGGCTGAAGGAGCCAGACGCATCATGTCACGCGTAGGTCAATTGCCGGTCAATGTTCCCGACGGGGTCACCGTCGAGTTGGCCGATAGGGTCCTGAAAGCGAAGGGCAAGCTGGGCGAGCTTAGTCTGACCTTCGTGGACGAGGTCGAGCCCAGCCTGGAAGACGATAAGATCTGGGTGAAGCCGGTGGACGATTCCATCGAGGCCCGCAAGCTGTGGGGTACCTATCGCAGCCTCGCCGACAATATCGTCACCGGCGTGTCCGAGGGGTTCAGCAAGGAGCTGGAGATCCAGGGCGTGGGCTACCGGGCGCAGATGCAGGGCGAGACATTGGTCCTGCAACTCGGCCATTCCCATGAGATCAAGTTTCCGGTGCCGGAAGGGATCGAGATCAAGTGCGAAACGCAGACCGAGATCGCGGTCACCGGCGCGGACAAGCAACAGGTCGGTTCAGTCGCGGCGAAAATCCGTTCGTTCCGTCCGCCGGAGCCCTACAAGGGCAAGGGCGTCCGCTACAAAGGCGAACAGATCCTGCGCAAGGAAGGTAAGAAGAAGTAGTCATGAAGTCGTCCAGTGAGCTTTTCAGCAAGCGCCGGCAACGCAACCGGGCGCATCTCCGCCGGACCAACCCGGGCCGCCCGCGGCTGTCGGTGTTCCGTTCCGGCAAGCACATCTACGCGCAGGTCATCGACGACGAGAAGGGCGTGACGGTTGCCGCGGCGTCCAGCGTCGAGGGTGACGTGCGGGGCAGCCGGAAGACCGGCGCCAACAAGGACATCGCGGCCGAGGTCGGCAAGTTGATCGCCGAACGGGCCAAGTCGGCTGGAGTCGACACCGTGGTTTTCGACCGCGGCGGTTATCTTTTTCACGGCCGGGTCAAGGCCCTGGCTGAGGCTGCCCGCGAGGGCGGTCTCGCGTTCTAGGAGAGTTAGGATATGGCACAGGCACCGATGGGCGGAGACCGCGGACAGCGCGGACAGCGCGGCGGGTCCGATCGCGGACGCGGCGGTCCCCGCGAAGATCCGGAGCTTATCGACAAGCTGGTCAGCATCAACCGCGTCGCCAAGGTCGTAAAGGGCGGCCGCCGGTTCGGCTTCGCCGCGCTGGTGGTGGTCGGTGACGGCCGCGGCCGGGTCGGCTATGGCTCGGGCAAGGCGCGCGAGGTGCCGGAAGCCATTCGCAAGGCCACCGAGTCCGCCAAGAACAAGATGATCCGCGTGCCGCTCCGCGAGGGCCGGACGCTGCATCACGATTCCACCGGCCGCTTCGGTGCCGGCAAGGTGGTGGTCCGCGCGGCGCCTCCGGGCACCGGTATCATCGCCGGCGGTCCCATGCGCGCGGTCTTCGAAACCCTGGGTGTGCAGGACGTGGTCGCCAAGTCGACCGGCAGCCCGAACCCGCACAACATGGTCAAGGCCACCCTGGCCGCGCTGCAGAATTTGGCATCACCGCGCTCCATCGCCGCCAAGCGGGGCAAGAAGGTCGGCGATATCGTCGGCCGCCGTGAAGGCGCCCAGGCCGAGAAGGAGTAGATTCGTGGCCGAAACGAAGAAGACCGTCACCGTGACCCAGATCGGCAGCCCCATCGGGCGGCCGAAGGATCAGCGCGCGACCTTGGTGGGGCTCGGCCTCAACAAGATGCACCGCACCCGGACGCTCGAGGATACGCCCTCCGTTCGCGGCATGATCAATAAGGTCAGCCACCTGGTAAGGGTGGAAGAGAACGCCTAACGGGCTAAATGACCGGATAGCCCATAAGGACAGGAACGATGAAGCTGAACGAAATTCGCGATAATCCCGGCGCACGCACCCCGCGCACCCGGGTCGGCCGGGGCCAGGCGTCGGGCAAGGGCGAGACCGCCGGGCGCGGCGTCAAGGGCCAGAAATCCCGAAGCGGCGTCTCGCTGCTTGGATTCGAGGGCGGCCAGATGCCCCTCTACCGGCGGACGCCGAAGCGGGGTTTCAACAACCTGTTCGGCAAGCGCTACGCCGAGGTCAATGTCGGCCGCCTGCAAAAGGCCATCGATGCCAAGAAGCTGGACACCAAGGGAACCATCAATGCCGAAACGTTGAAGGCGGCCGGTGTCATCAATTCGGTTCACGACGGCGTGCGGCTGCTCGGCAAGGGCGAGATTTCGGCTAAAGTGACCATCGAGTGCGCCGGCGCGTCCAAGGGTGCCGTCGAAGCGGTCGAGAAGGCGGGGGGCAGCGTTATTCTGCCGCCGCCGTCGGACAAGCCCAAGCGCGACCGGGGCGGCAAGAACAAGGCCAAGGCGAGTGCTGAGGATACGCCGGCCAAAGAGGCGTCCGCCGAAGAAGCGGCGGATCAGGGTGCGGACGAGCAGGAAGATAAATCAGAGCAGGAATAAAGGCGAACCCCGCCCATGGCATCAGCCGCTGAACAACTCGCAGCCAACCTGAACTTCGGCGCCTTTGCGAAGGCGACGGAACTGAAGAAGCGCCTCTGGTTTACCCTGGGCGCTTTGATTGTCTATCGGCTCGGCACCTATATCCCGATTCCCGGCATCGATCCGGTGATCCTGCAGGACATTTTCCGCCAGCAGGCCGGCGGTATTCTCGACATGTTCAACCTGTTCTCCGGCGGTGCGCTGAGCCGGATGACGATCTTTGCGTTGAACATCATGCCCTACATCTCGGCGGCCATCATCATGCAGCTGATGACCGCCGTCTCGCCGACCCTCAACCAACTCAAGAAAGAGGGTGAGCAGGGCCGCAAGAAGATCAATCAGTACACCCGCTACGGCACGGTGCTGATCGCCGCCATGCAGGCCTACGGCATCTCGGTGGGCCTCGAATCCATGCAGGGTTCGCAGGGCTCGGCGGTCATCGATCCCGGCATGTTCTTCCGCTTCACCGCGGTGGTCACCCTGGTCGGCGGCACCATCTTCCTGATGTGGCTGGGCGAACAGATCACCGCCCGCGGCGTCGGCAACGGAATTTCGCTGATCATCTTCGCCGGCATTGTCGCCGAACTCCCGAGCGCCTTGGCCGGCACCTTGGAACTCGGCCGGACCGGCGCCCTCAACCCATTGTTTATCATGGGTCTTTTGGTGATGGCGGTGGCCGTCATCATGTTCATCGTATTCATCGAGCGGGCTCAGCGGCGGATCATCATCCAGTATCCCAAGCGTCAAATGGGCAACAGGATGTTCGGCGGTGAAAGCTCTCATCTGCCGTTGAAGCTCAACACCTCGGGCGTCATTCCGATGATCTTCGCAAGCTCGCTGCTGCTGATGCCGATCACCTTGGCCCAGTTCTCGGCCGCGGGCGGTCCCGAGTGGCTGACCACCGTGACCTCGCTGCTCGGCCGCGGCCAGCCCGCCTACCTGTTCATCTATGGGTCGCTGATCGCCTTCTTCGCGTTCTTCTACACGGCGGTGGTCTTCAACCCGCAGGAGACGGCGGACAACCTCAAGAAGTATGGCGGCTTCGTGCCCGGCATCCGGCCCGGCAAGAATACCGGCGACTATTTGGACTACGTGCTGACCCGGCTGACCGTGGTCGGCGCCGCCTACCTGGTTGCGGTCGGCATCCTGCCCGAGATTCTGATCGCCGAAGCAGGCGTGCCGTTCTTCTTCGGCGGCACCAGTCTGCTGATCGTGGTCACGGTGACCATGGATACGGTTGCCCAGGTCCAATCCCACCTGCTGGCGCACCAATATGAAGGGCTGATCAAGAAGTCCCGTCTGAGAGGGCGCCGCTGATGAACCTCATCCTTTTGGGACCGCCGGGCGCCGGCAAGGGCACCCAGGCCGAGCGTTTGTGCGACGAGTTCAACCTGATCCAGCTCTCCACCGGCGACATGCTGCGCGAGGAGGTCAAGTCCGGCTCCGAGCTTGGACAAACCGCCAAGGAAATCATGGAGCGGGGCGATCTGGTCCCGGATGATCTGATGATCGCCATGATCGCCGGGCGGATCGATACCGGCAACGGCGGCGACGGGGTGATTCTCGACGGATTTCCGCGGACCACCGCGCAGGCCGAGGCTCTGGACGCCATGCTGGTCGAGAAGGGGCTCAAAATGGATCACGTGGTCCAGATCACGGTCGACGAAAATGCCGTGGTGGAGCGGATTTCCGGGCGTTTTTCGTGCGCCGAATGCGGCGCCGGCTACCATGACATCTTCAAGCGGCCGAAACAGGAAGGCGTCTGCGACATTTGCGGCGCCACCGAGTTCAACCGGCGCGCCGACGACAATGCCGAGACCGTGCGTTCGCGGCTCGAAGCGTATAGGGAACAAACCGCGCCCATTCTCCCCTATTACGAGGGAAAGGGATCGCTTCAGGCGGTCGATGGGATGGGCTCGATCGACGACGTATTTGGCCGGATAAAGGCTGCAATAAAAGGGGTTTAGCGAGTTGACTTGAGGCCTTCGGGGCCTATAATCGCGCCGCTCTGGGTCCGACCGCGGTCGCATTACAATTTTTCGATTTTTCAAGCTGAGGAGAACCGGCTTTGGCACGTATTGCTGGCGTCAATATTCCCACCCAGAAACAAGTTGGTGTGGCGCTGACCTATATCTACGGAATCGGGAACACCTTCGCGAAGGACATCTGCGAGAAGTCCAACGTGCCGGCTGACCGCCGGGTCCATGAGCTCACCGATGACGAGGTCGTCCGTATCCGCGAGGTGATCGACCGGGATTATCAGGTGGAGGGCGATCTTCGCCGCGAGGTTTCCATGAATATCAAGCGTTTGATGGATTTGGGCTGCTATCGGGGCCTGCGTCACCGGCGTGGTCTGCCGGTCCGCGGTCAGCGCACCCATACGAACGCACGTACCCGCAAGGGACCGGCCAAGGCCATCGCGGGCAAGAAGAAAGTCGTCAAGTAAGCGGGCCCGCTTACTCAGGAGTGAAGGTCTGACATGGCTAGAGCAACGACGCAGCGCCCGCGGCGCCGCGAGAGAAAAAATATCACTTCGGGCGTCGCTCACGTAAACGCGACGTTCAACAACACGGTCATCACCATTACCGATGCCCAGGGCAACGCGATTGCCTGGTCGTCGGCCGGCAGCCAAGGCTTCAAGGGCTCCCGCAAGTCGACCCCGTACGCGGCTCAGGTCGCGGCGGAGGATGCGGGCCGCAAAGCCATGGAGCATGGCATGAAGACCCTGGAAATCGAGGTCAAGGGCCCCGGTTCGGGACGCGAGTCCGCGCTCCGCGCCCTCCAGGCCATCGGTTTCACCGTGACGTCGATCCGTGACGTCACGCCCATTCCGCACAATGGGTGCCGGCCGCGGAAGCGCCGCCGGGTTTAGGTCAGAGCATATCTCGTCCGACCGACCGGTAACGCAGGGCCGGCGGCTGGAAATGGTTTCCCGGAAGCGTCGCCTGCGAAAGAGAGTGAGGCACACTCGTGATCCAGAAGAATTGGCAAGAACTGATTAAACCGAACAAGCTTGAAGTCGTTCCCGGCAGCGTGCCGGAGCGTCAGGCGAGAATTGTCGCCGAGCCGCTTGAGCGGGGCTTCGGTCTGACCCTCGGCAACGCGCTGCGCCGCGTGCTGCTGTCGTCGCTGCAGGGTTCCGCCGTGACCGCGATCCAGATTGACGGCGTGCTGCATGAGTTTTCATCGATCCCGGGCGTCCATGAGGATGTCACGGATATCGTGCTCAACATCAAATCCATGGGTCTCCGGATGCACTCCGAGGGCGCCAAGCGGATCACCCTTTCCGCCACCGGCCCGGGCGAGGTGACGGCCGGTATGATCGACACCGGTCACGACATCGAGATCATGGACCCGGAGCTGTTGATCTGCACCCTTGATGACGGCGCCAAGCTCGAAATGGAAATGACCGTCGAGACCGGCAAGGGCTACGTGCCGGCCGGCGCCAACAAGTCGGAAGAGAGCCCCATCGGCCTGATCCCAATCGACGCCGTTTTCTCGCCCGTCCGCAAGGTTGCCTACAAGGTCGAGAACTCCCGCGTCGGACAGGTTACCGACTACGACAAGCTGTCCCTGGACGTGACCACAAACGGCACCGTCGCGCCCGACGATGCCGTGGCGCTCGCCGCCCGCATTCTCCAGGACCAACTGCAGCTGTTCATCAACTTCGAGGAACCGACCCACGCGCTCCCCGAGGAGACCCGGGACGATCTGCCGTTCAACAAGAACCTGCTGCGCAAGGTCGACGAACTGGAACTCAGCGTCCGTTCGGCCAACTGCCTGAAGAACGACAACATCATCTACATCGGCGATCTGGTGCTCAAGAGCGAGGCGGAAATGCTCCGCACGCCGAACTTCGGCCGCAAGTCGCTGAACGAGATCAAGGAAGTTCTGGCCCAGATGGGCCTTCACCTGGGAATGGAAATTCCCAACTGGCCGCCCGAGAACATCGAGGAGCTCGCCAAGCGCCTCGAGGAACCGTTCTAGGGCGGAGACACGGATACACGGGGAACCGGACCATGCGTCACCGTATGAGCGGCAGGAAGCTGAACCGCACATCATCGCACCGCAAGGCGATGTTTTCCAACATGGCGGCCTCGCTGCTGCGCCATGAGCAGATCAGCACGACCCTGCCCAAGGCCAAGGAACTCAGGAGCATTGCCGACAAGATGATTACCCTCGGCAAACGGGGAGATCTCCATGCCCGGCGTCAGGCCCATTCGTTCCTCCAGGACGGCGAGGTGGTCGCCAAGCTGTTCGACAGCCTCGCCGACCGCTACAAGGACCGTCCGGGCGGCTACACCCGGGTGTTGAAGGCCGGCTTCCGCTACGGCGACGCCGCCCCGATGGCGGTCATAGAGCTTGTTGACCGGGACGAGGATGCCAAGGGCGCCGAGGACCGGGCGCGGCACGAAGCCATGCTCGAGGACGAAGACGTCGAAGAGGTCGCCCAGACGGGTTAAGTTCTTGCGCGGCTGTGAGGACAGTTCGGGGGCAGCCGTTTGGCTGCCCTTGTTCGTTCAGAGGGATAGTTTGGTGGTTGGAATTGGAATGACGCGCGACCTCGTCCGGGCAATCGCCGTGGCGCTGGTGCTTGGCGGCTTGGCCGCCATCGCGACACCCGCCGGCGCGGAGCGGCAATTGCCGGGCTCGCAGCAGGAAATCCAGCTTTCCTTCGCGCCGCTGGTGAAACGGACGGCGCCGGCGGTGGTCAATATCTTCACTACCAAGACGGTGCAGACGCGGCGTTTCTCGCCCCTGTTCGATGATCCGTTTTTCCGCCAGTTCTTTGGCGAGCGTTTCGGCCAGCCGGGACCCAGCCGGAGACAACAGAACTCTCTCGGTTCGGGCGTGATCGTTCGGCCCGACGGCGTCGTCGTCACCAACTTCCATGTCATCGAAGGCGCCGACGAAATCACCGTCGTCCTTGCCGACCGCCGCGAGTTTCGGGCCGAGGTATTGGGCAAGGACGAACGCAGCGATCTCGCGGTGCTCAAGATCCGGAACGGAAATCAGCGGTTTCCGTTTCTGCCGTTCCGCGATTCCGATGATTTGGAGGTAGGCGACCTTGTCCTCGCCATCGGCAACCCCTTCGGCGTCGGCCAGACCGTAACCTCGGGCATCGTCTCGGCGCTGGCCCGCACCCATGGCGGCATCAATGACCTCAGTTTCTTCATCCAGACCGATGCCGCCATCAATCCCGGCAATTCGGGCGGCGCCCTGGTAACCATGGACGGGCGATTGGTGGGCATCAATACGGCCATCTTCTCCAACTCGGGCGGATCGGTCGGTATCGGTTTCGCCATCCCCGCCAACATGGTGCGGACGGTGATTTCGGGCGTCGCGTCGGGCGGACGGGTCATCCGTCCCTGGCTGGGCGCCGAAGGGCAACAGGTGACGCCGGACCTCGCCGCCTCGCTGAAGCTCGATCGGCCGGCGGGCGTGCTGATCAACGGAGTGTATGAGGGCGGTCCTGCCGACCGGGCCGGCTTGAAGGTCGGAGATGTCATCCTGTCCATCGACGGTCGAGGGGTCGAGGACCCGGAAGCACTCCGCTTCCGGATTACCACCAAGCCGGTGGGAGAGCGGGCGGAGCTCCGGTTGTGGCGCGACGGCCGTTTGCGTTCGGCCAAACTGAGGATCGAACGCCCGCCGGAGACCCCGTCGCCCGACATGACCGAGATCGGCGGCGTGCATCCGGTGCAGGGGGCGACCGTCGCCAATCTGTCACCCGCCCTTGCTGACCGGATCGGCACCGGCCTGCTGGCCCAAGGGGTGGTCATTATGGAAATCCGCCGCGGCACGGCGGCGCAAAGGTTCCGGTTCCGGCCCGGGGACATCATCCGGGACATCAACGGGACGAGGATCGACTCCGTCTCTCAATTGAAGCGCATCCTGCTGCGGCAGGTCGACCGGTGGCAAATCACCATCGAGCGGGACGGGAAGACCTTTCGCATGGTCGTCGACCGGTGAGCACCCTGTTTGAATCCCTGGCGCCGCGGCCCCTCGCGGACCGATTGCGGCCGGCGCACCTGTCCGAGGTTGTCGGTCAGGATCACATCATCGGATCCGAAGCGCCCTTGGGCCGCATGCTCGCGGGCGGCCGGCTAACCTCGATCATTCTCTGGGGACCGCCGGGCAGCGGCAAGACCACCATCGCGCGGCTGTTGGCCGACGCGGTCGATCTTTCCTTCGAGCCCTTGTCGGCGGTGTTCTCAGGCGTAGCCGATCTCCGCAAGGTGTTCGAGGCGGCGGGCGAAAGGCGGGAGGTCGGACGGGGAACGCTCCTGTTCGTCGATGAGATTCACCGGTTCAACCGGGCCCAGCAGGACGGCTTCCTTCCCTTCGTGGAGGACGGCACGGTCATCCTGGTCGGCGCGACCACCGAGAACCCGTCGTTCGAGCTTAACGGCGCGTTGCTGTCGCGCTGCCAGGTCATGGTTCTCAATCGGCTGGCCGATACGGCGTTGGAGACCCTGGTGAGCCGGGCCGAGACCGAGGAGGGCGCTTCGCTCCCGCTGACCGAAGACGGCCGGGCGGCGCTCAGGGCCATGGCCGACGGGGACGGGCGCTACCTGCTGAACATGGTGGAGGAACTGCAATCACTGCCCGCGGAACCACGGCTCGACGCCAAGGCGCTGGCCGATCTGATCGGCAAGCGGATGCCGCTCTACGACAAGTCGCAAGAGGCGCACTACAACCTGATCAGCGCCTTGCACAAATCGCTCAGGGGGTCCGATGCCGATGCGTCGCTCTATTGGCTGGCGCGGATGCTGGCCGGCGGAGAGGATCCCCGTTACATCGCCCGCCGCCTTGTCCGGTTCGCCTCCGAGGATATCGGGCTCGCCGATCCCCAGGCGCTGCCCCACAGCATCGCGGCCTGGGAGGCCTATGAGCGCTTGGGCAGCCCGGAGGGGGAACTGGCGATCGCCCAGTCGGTACTGTATTTGGCGACCGCGCCCAAATCCAACGCCGCCTATAAGGCACTCGGCGCGGCCGACCGGGCGGCCAGGGAAACCGGTTCCCTGATGCCGCCCAAACACATTCTCAACGCGCCGACCCGGTTGATGAAGGATATCGGCTATGGGAAGGGCTATGAGTACGACCCCGACGCGGACGAAGGCTTCTCGGGCCAGGACTACTTCCCGGATGAGATGAGGCGCCGGGAATTTTATCGGCCGGGGGAGCGCGGCTTCGAGCGGGAAATCGCCAAGCGGCTGGAGTACTGGCGAAAACTTCGAGAATCGCGTAACTCATCCAGCGGCGACTGAGGGATGAGAGTATGAAAATGTTGCTCAGCGTGGCGGCGGGCGGCGCCATTGGCGCCGGCGGACGCTATCTCGTCAGCGTCCTGGTGACCCGGGTCGCCGGTCACGGATTTCCCTACGCGACGTTCATCGAGAACATTCTGGGCTGCCTGCTGTTGGGCGCGCTTGTCGAGTTCATGGCGTTGAATTGGTCTCCGAGCCAGGAAATGAGGGCATTCCTCGTGATCGGCGTCTTGGGCGGGTTCACCACCTTTTCCGCTTTTTCACTGGATGCCGTGAGCTTGTTCGAGCGCGGCCAATTGGGACTGGCCGGAGCCTATGTGGTCGGATCGGTGGTTTTGTCGCTGGCCGGATTCGTCGCCGGCATGATGACTTTGCGGGCCGTCCTCACATGAGCGGCGTCGAGACCATCGAGGTGGAGCCCAACGACGCCGGCATCCGGCTCGACCGATGGTTCAAGCGCCACTACCCGGAATTGAGCCACGGGCGCCTGGAGAAACTCCTGCGGACCGGCCAGGTGCGGGTGGATGGCGGCCGGGCGAAGAGCAATCAGCGTCTCGAAGAGGGTCAGGCCGTCCGCGTACCGCCGTTGCCGGATGCCTCGAAGACGAAGAGACAAGCCCCGTTTATCGACCGCCGGGCGGTCGCGGAGCTTAAGAATCGCATTATCCATCGCGATGATCATTTGATCGTCTTGGATAAGCCGGCGGGCCTCGCCGTCCAGGGCGGCTCCGGGATTTCCAGCCATGTGGATGCGCTGCTCGACGGCTTGCGGTTCGGCTCGAAGGAGCGGCCGAAGCTGGTTCACCGGCTGGACAAGGACACGTCGGGCGTTCTGTTGATCGGCCGCACCGCCAAGGCCGCCGCGTCGCTGACCGCGGCGTTTCGCGGCCACGAAACGCGGAAGCTTTACTGGGCGCTGGTCGAGGGCGTGGCGCGGCCTCGCGAAGGCACCATCAAACTGCCGCTCGAAAAGCTGCCGGGCCCCCAAGGCGACCGGGTGAACGTCGTCGACCGGGGCAGGAACGCGGAGACCCATTACCGGACGGTCGACGTCGCCGCGCCGGAGGCGAGCTGGCTGGCCCTCGAACCCCTCACCGGGCGGACCCATCAATTGCGGGTTCACTGCGCCGCCATCGGGCACCCTATCGTCGGTGACGGGAAGTACGGCTCCCGGGACACCATGTTGAACAACGATGCCATCGGCCGGCGGCTGCATCTGCATGCCCGCGCCGTCCGTATTCCTCATCCGGCGGGCGGATTGTTCGAGGTCGGTGCCGATCTGCCGCCGCACATGTCCGAAACATGGAAATTCTTCGGATTTGGCCCGGCGGACGACGATCATCCGTTCGAGACGTTCGACGAGTTGATGGGGGTGTAGCCGGGTGGGCGGATTGCGCCTGGCGGTCTTCGATTGCGATGGGACGCTGGTGGATTCCTTTGCGGCCATCGATGCCGTCATGCACGAGGCGTTTGCCCTGCACGGCTTCTCCGGCCCCGAGGCGGACGACGTCCGTGGCGTCATCGGGCTTGAGCTTGAAGCGGCGATCAAGGGCCTGCTGCCCGGGACGGGACCGGAAATCCATGAAAATATTGCCGCGAGCTATCTTGAGATCTCGGATGAACAGCGCCGGGACGGCTCGCGCAAAGACCCGCTATATCCGGGGGCGGCGGATGCCTTGCGTCAACTGGAATCGCGAGGCTGGCTCCTGGGCGTGGCGACGGGAAAGTCGCTCCACGGTTTGAGACAGACCCTGCATGCACACGAGTTGCTTGACCGTTTCGTGACCCTCCACACGCCGGATACCTCACCGGGCAAGCCGAACCCTGATATGCTGATCCGGGCAATGGACGCCACCGGAACCCGCCGGGAAGAGGCAGTGATGATCGGCGATACCACCTATGACATGGAAATGGCGGTGAATGCGGGCGTGGCCGCGGTCGGCGTCGCCTGGGGATACCATCCCGCCGGCGATCTGCGGGATGCAGGGGCGGGCGAGGTTGCCTCGTCGTTCTCCGAGCTGCCCGATCTCCTGGACCGATTGATCGGGGCGCCGGCATGAAGCTCCTGTCCCGCCTTCTGCTCGGTTTGGTCGCCGTTGTCGTGGCGGTCGTCGTCGCGGCGGCGGCCATCATTATGACCGCCGATACCCGGCAGATCGCCGGGGTCATCTCGGAGCGCGTAAAGGCGGCGACGGGACGGGAGTTGGTGATCGCCGGCGATATCGAGATGAAGCTCTCGCTGGTGCCGACCCTCTCGGCGACCGATGTGCGGTTTGGCAACGCCGCCTGGGGCTCGCGGCCGGATATGGTGCGCCTGGACGGGGTGGAGGTTGGCCTGGCGCTGGTGCCGTTGCTGAGCGGCGATATCCGCTTGTCCGCGTTGACGCTGATCGGTCCGGATATCCTCCTGGAAGTGAGCCCCGAGGGAACACCCAACTGGCGGATTTCCGTTGATCCCGGGACGGCCCGGAAGGCCCGGGAAATCGAACAGGAGGCGGAACGGATTTACGGACTGCCGGTATTGGAAAGCCTGGCGGTCGAGCGCGCCTCCGTGCGCTATCTGGATCCGGGACGCAAATTGGACCGGCGGCTCCTGCTGACCCGGCTGGACCTGTTGAACCAAACCGGGGCGGAACGGATGCGCCTCGATATTGCCGGCTCCGCAGCGGGCCACCCCTTTACCGTCGGCGGCAGCATCACGTCACTGTATCGTTTCGTTGAAGATCCCAGATTCTTCATCTTTGATCTTTTGGTGACCGGCCTCGGCGCATCGGGCGAAGCGAAGGGCGTTATTGGAGCGCCGCTGACCGACCGGGAACTGGATATCCGGGTTTCCTTCCATGGGAACGATTTGCCGGACACCTACAAACAGGCGATGGAGCTTGCCCCAAACCTGCCGAAATTCGAGATACCGGCTATCAAGCCCTACCAAATGGCCTTTCGGCTGGCCGGGATACCTGCCTCTCTCGCCGCCGAGGACATCAGGTTCTCGGCGGGCGAAAAGGGTGGTTTGGCGGTGGCGCTGAACGGCAGTGCATTGGGGATTACCGGGCGCAAACCGAAATGGAGCTTTTCGGCCCGCGCCGAGGCGCCGGACCCGAGCATCCTGTCCGGCCTGGCCGGCTTCCGGTTGCCGTCCGAGCCCGGGATTCGCATCGAAGCGGTCGTGAGCAATCCCGACGACGAGCTGGCGTTCAGCAACGTCTCGCTTCGGTTGGGCGACACCAGCCTTGCCGGCAATGCGGTGCTGGAACCCGGAAACGCGCCGCCGAAGATTACCGCGGCCCTCAAGGCGGATCGGCTTCCGGTCGATAGGCTGATGGCGTTCCTGCCCGGGCGTAAGGAGAAACAGGAACGCGGGAAGGCCGGGGACGGACGGGTGATTCCGATGGTCGAGGTGGTTCCGCCGAGGCTTCCCGCACTTGATGCAACGCTCCGCCTGGTGGTCGGTGAGGTGGTGTTCGACGGTCTTTCGATCCGGGAATTGGCTGCATCCGTAAAGGCAACATCCCGGGACATCGACATCGGTCTGGCGCGGGCCAGGTTCGGCGGCGGTACCTGGTCGGGCCGGATCGGCGCAAGCTTCGATACCGGCACGCCGGAGATCGCCGGCGAATTGGATCTCAAGGACGGGCGGATCGAGACATTGCTGGCCCATGCCACCGGCCACGAACTGGCGGATGGGCCGCTGGACGCGAAAATCACCTTTACGGGGCGGGGGGCGGACCTCAGAAGCCTGGCCGCCGGGCTGAACGGCGACCTGGAGGTCGTCATGCACGGCGGCGGGGTGCCCAACAGGTATGTCGACCTGTTGGCGGGCGACCTCATTCGGGAAATCGTCCCGTGGGTTCACGAAACCAAAGAGGCGCGGATCAACTGTTTCGTCTCCCGTTTCCATATCCGGGACGGGATCGCGACCAGTACCGGGCTGCTCTTTGACACCGACAAGGTGGCCATCGGCGGCGGCGGCACCATCAATCTCCGGGATGAAACTCTTCACCTGCGGATCAATCCCAAGCCAAAGCACGAATCGCTGGTCAGCCTGGCGTTCCCCATCGACATCAAGGGCACCCTGGCGAACCCGTCCGCCGCCCCGACTCCGGGTGCGGTCGCCAAGGGGGTAGCGGGCCTGGCGCTCGGACTGGTCAACCCGTTGGGGATACTATTGGCGGTTGCTTCCGGCGGCGACCGGTCCAATCATTGCATGGCCGCTCTCGAGAACGCCGATTCACCCACACCTGAGGCAAGCACGATCCAAGGCATTTTCGGAGGCGGAAAGTGACCGATTGGCCGTCGCCGAAGCGGTTCTATGGGGTGGCTTCGTTTCAGGAGCAAAACGGCGCCTTCGGGATTGTCCTGGACGGCAAGCCGGTCCGGACGCCGGCGGGCGGGGCCCTCGAGGTCGCGCGAAAGGCGTTGGCCGAGGAGATTTCCGCCGAGTGGGCGGCGCAGGGCGAGGTCATAGAGACGGACACCATGCCCCTGACCAAACTGGCCGCCACCGCCATCGACCGGATCCGGCTCAAGCGCGCGGACGTTGTCGGCGCGGTGACCGCCTTCGCCGGGACAGATCTCCTGTGCTACCGGGCCGATGAACCCCCGGAGTTGGTCGCCCGGCAGACCGAACGCTGGCAACCCCTTCTTGACTGGGCGGCGGACGAATTGGAGGCCGCCATGACCGTCACCACCGGCGTCCTGCCGGTCCCGCAGCCGGCGGCCGCCATCGACCGCCTCCGGGACATCGTCGACGGGCTGGATACGTTTCATCTGGCGGGCGTTTCCGCCGCCGCTGCCGCCGCCGGGTCGGTGGTCGTCGCGCTGGCGCTGGCCGCCGGGCGAATCGGGGCCGGGGAGGCGGGCGATGTCGCCTTGCTCGACGAAGAATTCCAAATGGAGCGCTGGGGACAGGATTCGGAGGCGCTGGCCCGTCATCGGCGAATTCGGGGCGATCTGGAAGCCGCGGCCCGTTTCATGCGCTTGTTGGACGGAAACCGCTCTAACAGGTGACGGGCCAAGGGCGCCGCGCTATGTTGGCGGCCGTTCACCGCACCTCCGATCCGAGGCATTCATGTACGAAATCATTCGCCAACTCGAGGAACAGCGCGCCCGTGCGCGTGCCGGCGGCGGCAAGAAGCGTGTCGATGCCCAGCACGAGCGCGGCAAGCTGACGGCGCGGGAGAGAATCGAGCTGTTGTTGGACCCCGGGTCGTTCGAAGAGTGGGACATGTTCAAGGAACACCGGTCCACCGACTTCGACATGGATAAGAACACGGTTCCCGGCGACGGCGTGGTGACCGGTTACGGGACCGTCAACGGGCGGCTGGTCTTCGTCTTCAGCCAGGATTTTACGGTTTTCGGCGGTTCGGTCTCCGAGACCCATGCCGAGAAGATCTGCAAGATCATGGATCAGGCGATGAAGGTCGGGGCGCCGGTGATCGGGCTCAACGATTCCGGCGGCGCCCGTATTCAGGAAGGCGTCTCGTCCCTCGCCGGTTACGCCGAGATCTTTCAGCGCAACGTGATGGCGTCCGGCGTGGTGCCGCAGATTTCCATGGTCATGGGACCCTGTGCCGGCGGCGCGGTGTATTCGCCGGCGACCACGGACTTCATTTTCATGGTCCGGGACACGTCCTACATGTTCGTCACCGGACCGGATGTGGTGAAGACCGTGACCCACGAGGAAGTCACCCAAGAGGAACTGGGCGGCGCCATGACCCACTCCACCAAATCGGGGGTGGCCGATCTCGCCTGTGATACGGATGTGGACGCGCTGCAACAGCTCCGGCGCTTCGTCGACTTCCTGCCGGGCAGCAATCGGGAACGTCCGCCGGAACGGCCAACGGATGATCCCGCCGATCGTCAGGAACCCTCCCTGGATACCCTGATCCCCGACAACCCCAACGAGGCCTACGACGTTCGGGAATTGATCGAAAAGCTGGTCGACGAAGGAGATTTCTTCGAACTCCAGCCCGATTACGCCAGGAACATGATGATCGGCTTCGGCCGGATGGACGGCCCGACCGTCGGCATCGTCGCCAACCAGCCGATGGTCCTCGCCGGGTGCCTGGACATCGACGCCTCGGTCAAGGCGGCCCGGTTCATCCGGTTCTGCGACTGTTTCAATATCCCGGTCATTCTGTTGGTGGACGTGCCCGGTTTCCTGCCCGGCACCGCCCAGGAATATGGCGGCCTGATCCGTCACGGCGCGAAGCTCCTCTATGCCTTCGCCGAGGCGACGGTCCCCAAGATCACGGTGATCACCCGGAAGGCCTATGGCGGCGCCTATATCGTCATGGGCTCCAAGCATTTGCGGGGCGACGTGAATTTCGCCTGGCCGAGCGCGGAAATCGCCGTGATGGGGTCAAAGGGCGCGGTGGAGATCATCTTCCGCCAGGACATCGGCGACGAAGAAAAGATCGCCGAGCGGGAGCGGGAGTATCAGGCGCAGTTCGCAAATCCGTTCCGGGTCGGGGCCCGAGGCTACATCGATGACGTGATCATGCCGCACAACACGCGCAACCGGCTCTGCCGCTCGCTCCGCATGCTGCGCAACAAAAAGCAGGAACTGCCGTGGAAGAAACACGGTAACATTCCGTTGTAGCCCGCGGGAGACGGGTTGAGCGCCGGGCCTCCCGTGCTAAATAGTGCTCGGCAACAAGACTTATTCGGGGACGGTCATGGAATTTCGGCCTAAGGAAAAAATCAAGAGTTACCACGTTCATATCTACTATAACGGCGCGTCCAAGCAGTGGGCGGGCCACCTGCGCCGCGAGATCGCCAAGCGCTGGCCCGAGGCGGTGATCGGGCGCTGGCGTGACAAGGCGCCCCAGGGACCGCACCCGGTAAGTCATTTTCAGGTGGCGTTCCGCAACGAAATATTCTCCGAGCTTGTTCCCTGGCTGGCCCTCAACCGCAATGGGCTGAGCATGCTGGTCCACCCCAATACGGGCGACGGTTACGAGGATCACGCCTTCAACGACATGTGGATCGGTCCAAGCGTCGACCTATGCCTCGATGGCATGCGGGCAAGCTGGAAAAAGCGCCAGGAAGAAAAGAAGAAAAAGAAGAAGGCGGCCAACGACTCCGAAGCCGCCTAATTGCAGCTTGGGGCCGTTTCCGCGAGTTTGACCGGTTCCGCTTCTTCCCCGATAGTTGTTTCGGCTTAGGGGAGAGCGCTGTCTTGCTGTATGTCATCAAGATATTCGACGTGGAGAATTCCGGACCGTTGCGGGATATCCACCGCGACGCCCATCTCTCTTACGTCAAGGGCTTCGATGACCGGACCATATTCTCCGGCCCGTTTCTGACCCTGGACCTGCAAAACGAGTTGGGGTCCGCCCGGCTGATCGAATTCGCCGATCGGGCGGCGCTGCAAGCCCATATCGATGACGAGCCCTATATTCTGGGCGGCGTCCAGGACGGCTACGAGGTTTATGGCTGGTCGCCGGACACGCCTGCCACCTGGCGGGACTGTCCGCGGACCGAGGGCAATGTCCAGTTCATGATCGAAGGGCACTTTGCGCCGGACCTGCAGACGGTGCCCGAAGGCATGGGCCTCGGCCGGGACCGGTACCTGCTTCGGCACCATGGCAACGTCATCACGTCCGGCTGGCTGCTGGATGACGATCAGGCGCCGGTGGGCACGTTGATGATCGTCGATGCGCCGGATCTTGGGGCGGCGGAGCGGATCTGGGAGGCGGAGCCGCTGCGGACCGCGGGTCTCTATCCCCGGACGAATTTTTACGGCTGGCGGTTCGGCCGGGTGGCGGACCGCTTCAAGGTGTGATCCGTGCGCCCGGGCTGGGTACTCGCACTCCTGGTCGGCTTCGCCGGCGCGCCGGCCGCGGCCGAGGAGGTGCCGGTCGATCTGGAACTGGTGCTGGCCGTCGACGTCTCCTCCAGCGTCGATTCCGTCGAAGCCCGCCTGCAGCGAAAGGGCTACGTGGATGCCTTGAAGTCGCCGGAAGTTCTCGGCGCCATCCAGAACGGAACCCTCGGCAGGATCGCCGTGACCTACGTGGAATGGTCCGGGTCCCGCTCGCGCAAGATAGTCGCGCCCTGGACATTATTGGACAGCAAGGCCGGCGCCTTCGCCTTCGCAACCTTTGTCGAGGCCTCTCCCCGGGGGTCGGGACACTGGACGTCCATCGGCGGGGCGCTGGACTTTGCCTGGCCGCTGTTCGACGACAACGGATTTCAAGGGACCCGCCGGGTCATCGATATTTCGGCGGACGGACCCAACAATGACGGTCCGTCGCCGGACAAGATCAGGGACCTGGTGATCGAGAAGGGGATCACCATCAACGGTCTTCCCATCGTCAACAGCCGCACCCAGGCCTCCGGGCTCCCCCAGATGCCCGACTATGACCACTATTTCGAGGATTGCGTGATCGGCGGGCGCGGCGCCTTCCTGGTGATTGCCGATGATTACGGCGACTTCGCGCGCGCCATAAAGCGCAAGCTGCTGTTCGAGATCGCCGGTGTACGGCCGCCGCCGGCGGCGCGCTCGCCGTTTCGCCGGGCAGCCGGCCACGACCGCTCCGATTGTGAGCGGAGTTGGGATTACCGCCGCCGGGAAGACGGGGTCCCGGCGCCGTAGAGCGTTTTGTAACTGCCTGGAACCACGCAAACGCCCTGTCTGCTTCGTTACATCCGCCCGGGATCTGCTCTAAAATTTTGCATCGCTGTCGGGAATGACCGAACGCCGGGACCGGGGGCGCTCCGGTTCGGGCAGGTAGGTGTTGGGAAAGATCGACCGGCGGTGACGGTTCTCTTCCTCGTCGATGACCAGTTCGAGTTCGGGCACCGGCGCGAATCGCCCGATGCCGTCGAACAGTGGGACGGATTTCCGGCGGAACGGCACCACCAGGATCATGCCGGCGATGAAGCCGCCGATATGGGCCAGCCAGGCCGTCCCGCCGGTATCCGCGCCCACGCCCGATTGGGACAGGCTGAAGAACTGGCTGCCGATCCAGAACAACAGGACCAGCACCGCGGGAAGCCGGAGCGGAATGATATTCATGAACAAAACCAGCAGCCGGGCCTTGGGATGGAGCACCAAATACGCCCCGAGCACGCCGGAGATGGCGCCCGATGCGCCGACCAGGGGAACCGTGCTGCCGGGAGCCGCGAGGGCGTGAAGCAGCGTGCCGATGACGCCGCAGAGAACGTAGAAGACCAGATAACGGAGATGGCCAAGCGCGTCCTCGACGTTGTCGCCGAACACCCACAGGAACAGCATGTTGAAACCCAGGTGAAGCCAGCCGCCGTGAAGGAACATGGAGGTGACCAGGGTCAGCCAGGCGGGGATTTGTTCGAGCTCCGGCGGCAGCGCCCGGGTGCCGAAGAGTACCGCCGGGATATGGCCGAACCCGAGAATCGCGCGCCCCCGCTGATCACCCAGCGACACCTCCCAGAGAAAAACCGCAATACAAGCCGCAATCAAGGCAACGGTGACGTACTGAAATTGAATACGGTTGAGCGGGTTGTCGTCCTTGATCGGGAGAAGCGCCATTCGCGTCTAGCTCCCGTAGCAGCCGGCGAGCCGGGCCCGCTGCATGACCAGGGCCAGCACCGCATCGACGTTGGGCGTGGCGATGCCGGTCAGGCGGCCGAGTTCCGGCACCGCCCCGACGATGGCGTCGATTTCCATGGGCCGGCCCCGCTCCAGGTCTTGCAGCATGGAGGTCTTGTGGGCCCCGACCGCGGCGCCGCCCTCGATCCGCTTGTCCACGTCGATGGAGAATTTGACGCCCAGGCTCTCGGCGACCGCCTGGGTTTCCAGCATCATGTCGCGAATCAGGCGGCGGGTCGCGGAATCGGCGCACATCTCTTCCAGCGTCGCGCCGGTAAGGGCGCTGATGGGGTTGAAGCTGACATTGCCCCAAAGCTTGACCCAAATCTCGTCGCGGATGCGCGGGCGGATGGGCGCCCGGAAGCCGGCCTCCTTCAGGATATCCGACAACAGGGCCGCCCGTTCGGTTTTCTCGCCCGAGGGTTCGCCCAAAGTAAACCGGTCTCCCTCTTGATGACGAACCACGCCCGGCTCGACAACTTCGGCGGCCGGATAGACGATGGTGTGAAGAATACGCTCGGGCCCGATGCCGGACCATTGCACCCCGCCCGGGTCAAGCAGCGGAATCCGGTGATCCTTGTGGGGGCCGTCGAGGCCGAAGAAGTACCACCAGGGAATGCCGTTGGCGCCCCAGACCACCGTCGTCTCCGGTCCGAGCAGCGGCTGCATGGCGTCGACGATGCCGGGAACCGAATGGGCCTTGAGGGTCACGATGACGTAATCCTGAGGTCCGGTATCCGCCGGGTTTTCGACCGCCGAGGGGCGGACCGTGGTGGTCTCTCCCTCCATTTCCAGGGTCAGGCCGTTTTCCCGGATGGCCGCCAGATGCGCGCCCCGGGCGATCAGCGTTACCTCGGCGCCGGCCTTGGCGAGACCGGCGCCCAACAGGCCGCCGATGGCGCCGGCGCCATAGATGCAGATCTTCGCCGTCATCCAAGCCCCAGCTTCTCGGCCAACCCGATGCGCTGGAGTTTGCCGGTGGCGCCCTTGGGGATTTCATCCAGGAACAGAATCCGGCGCGGCACCTTGAAGTCGGCCAGATGTTCGGCGGCGAACTCCCGCAATTCCTTTTCGGTCGCTTCCGTGTCTTCGCGCAGCACGACGGCCGCCGCGACGTCCTCGCCCAGCTTGTCGTGGGGCATGGCGAATGTGACGATCTGCTGGACCGACGGATGATCCATCAGCGTCTCGTCCACCTCCCGCGGGGAAATCTTCTCGCCGCCCCGGTTGATGATCTCCTTCAACCGGCCGGTGATGCTGATATAGCCCTCATTGTCCATGATCCCCTGATCGCCGGTACGGAACCAGCCGTCGGTGAACGCTTCGGCGTTGGCGGCGGGGTTGCTTTCGTAGCCGGAAAACACATTCTCCCCGCGGATAACGATCTCGCCGGTTTCCCGGGCATTCAGGATGACCCCGTCCTCGGACATGATCGCCACTTCGGGCCCGGCGGCAATGCCGACGCTGCCCGGTTTCCTGGGCGCGTCCGGCAGCGGGTTGCTGGCCATCTGGTGAGACGCCTCGGTCATGCCGTAGGCCTCGATGACCGGGCAGCCGAACACGTCTTCCAGCTCCTGCATCACTTGCGGGGGCAGGGAGGCGGAGGAGGATCGGATGAAACGCAGGCCCGCCCGGTCGACGATCTCCCGGTTGCGGCCCGCCCGGGACAGGATCGCCTGATGCATGGTCGGCACCGCGGTGTACCAGCTCGGCCCGGCCTCGGTGATCCAGTTGAAGAAGCCGAGGGCATTGAACCCGGGTGAGCACCAGATGGAGGCCCCGGCGCCGACCGACGACAGCACGGCGGCGATCAGCCCGTGAATATGGAACATGGGCATGATGTTGAGGCACCGGTCGTCCGGGCTCAACCGAAGCGATTCGGCGATATTGGCCGCGGACGCGGTGACGTTGCGCTGCGACAGGGGAACGATCTTGGGGCGCGACGTGGTGCCCGACGTGTGCAGAACCAGGGCGATGTCGTCGGGCCCGGCGGGGCCGCCATTCGCGGCCGGATCGCCAACCGGTTCTCCCGAGAGCGTGAAGGCGCCCGCCGGCGAACCGGCGCCGCTGCTCAGCTCCAGGACCGGCACCCCCCGCGCCGCGGCGGCATCCCGGGCCGGCGTGTCGGCGCCGGCCTCGACAACCAGCGCCTTGGCATTGAGGTCGGACAGGTAAAAGTCGAAGTCCTCCTGCCGGTAGGCGGGATTGAGCGGGGCGGTTGTCGCCCCCGCGCCGATACAGACGAATGCGCTCGCCATTTCGGGTCCGTTGGGGAGGACGATGGCAACCCGGTCGCCGCGGCCGATACCGAGGCCGTTCAAGGCGCCGGTGATTGCGCTTGCTTGAACCCGCAGGTCTCCGAAATTCAGGTCGTCGCGGGATGGGGCGCCGAATACGGGTGCGTCGCTTGGCTTGTCGGCCAATAGATCCGAAATGGTAAAGGTCATGGCGTGCCTGGTCTTTGGGCGTGTGGGCGGCTTGAGGCCGTTAGGCCGGTATGGCCCATAGTTTGCCGCATGATCAAGCCAAAACCCGCCGAAATCCAGCGCTTTCGCTTTCTCCGGCGGAAAGGCGATTGCGCCGCCGCCGGCGGCGCGGTGTAATTCCCCGATGTTGAATATCGGATACCGCCGCGTGCCCGCCGTTCTATTTGCCGGACTTGCCTGCCTCCTGTCCGCCGGCGCTTCGGCCGAAGAGCAGGTCGCCGTCGACCTGGAACTGGTCTTGGCGGTCGACGTTTCAGGCAGTGTCGACGGCCACGAAGCCCGCCTTCAGCGCGAAGGCTACGTGGCGGCGCTGCGGAGCCCCGAACTGGTGAAAACGATTGAGGCCGGAATCATCGGCCGGATCGCCGTGACGTATGTCGAATGGGCGGGCCTGGGCCATCAGTTCACCATCATCGATTGGGCGGTCATCCAGGACAAAGCCTCCGCCGGCCGGTTTGCCGACGCGCTGGCGGCCGCGCCGGTCAATGCCGGCCCGTGGACGTCGATCAGCGGACTGATCAATTTCGCGCTGCCGTTGTTTGAACGAAACAACGTCCGGGGCACGCGCCGGGTGATTGATATCTCCGGCGACGGGCCCAACAATTCCGGACCCCTGGTGACCTTTGCCCGGGATGCCGCGGTCAGGCGGGGTATCGTCATAAACGGCCTGCCCATCGTCAACGACCGTTTGCAGATTTTCGGCCGCCGCCAAATGCCCAACCTGGATTTCTATTACGCCGGCTGCGTGATCGGCGGACCCGGCGCATTCCTGGTGGTGGCCGAGGATTTCAACGATTTCGCCCGGGCTATCCGGCGAAAGCTGATTTTCGAGATCGCGGGCGTGGCGCCGCCGGGATCACGCCAAGCCGGCCGCGAACCGGTTTCGGGTCCGCTTCATATCGCCTTCGAGGGCGGCTGCGACATCGGCGAGCGCCGTTTGCGCGAACGCGGCATCTATCCGGACCAGGATTTTTGAGGTTGCGGCGGACCGCGGGAGAGTCCGCAATTGCGAATCACCGCCTGATGTGCGAGCAATCCATATTCAGTTGAGCGCATTTGCCCGCCGGACGTAAGCGAAACCGTTCATTTTCGTTTATTTTGCAATGACTTGGGGATGAAGTTGCAATAGGCGGGGCGGTGGGTTTGTACTGATCTGGTAACTTCTAATCCGGCAAATGCCGACAATCACCTTGGGACGGTCCTGGTCCACATGTTCGAGTCGATACTGATTGCAAACCGCGGCGAGATCGCGTGCCGGGTGATCCGGTCATCCCGCGCCATGGGCATCAGAACCGTCGCCGTCTATTCGGAAGCCGACCGGGACGCCCTCCATGTGGATATGGCCAGCGACGCCGTGCTGATCGGTCCGCCGCCGGCGCTAGAAAGCTATCTCAATATCGATGCGATCATGGCGGCTATCGAGGAGACGGGCGCCGAGGCGGTTCACCCGGGATACGGATTCCTCTCCGAGAACGCCGCCTTCGCGGAGCGTTTGGCGTCCGAGGGGGTGACGTTCGTCGGCCCGCCGTCCTCGGCCATCCGCACGCTCGGCGACAAGATTGAAGCCAAGCAGTTGGCCGAGTCCGCCGGCGTACCGACGGTCCCGGGCCACGCCGATCCCATTGCCGATGCGGCGGAGGCGGCGCGGCTCGCCAGGGACATCGGATACCCGGTGATGCTCAAGGCCTCGGCCGGCGGCGGCGGCAAGGGAATTCGGAGGGTGATGGAAGCCTCCGAACTGGAGGAGGCCTTCCGCGCTTGTACGTCGGAAGCGGAAGCGAGCTTCGGCGATGGACGGGTGTTTCTCGAAAAGCTGATCCTCAAGCCGCGCCATATCGAAATCCAGGTTCTCGCCGATACCCACGGGAACGCGGTCTATCTGGGCGAGCGGGAATGCTCCATCCAGCGGCGCCATCAAAAGGTCCTGGAAGAGGCGCCGAGCCCGTTCGTCGATGCGGAGATGCGCGCCCAAATGGGCGGGTCCGCCGTCGATCTGGCGCGGGCGGTCAATTACTTCTCCGCCGGAACGGTCGAGTTCATCGTCGATGCCGACCGCAATTACTACTTCCTCGAAATGAACACCCGGCTGCAGGTGGAGCATCCGGTAACCGAGGAGGTGACGGGGACGGACCTGGTGGAACAGATGATCCGCGTCGCCGCCGGGGAAGAATTGTCGTTCGGCCAGGACGACGTCACCATCGAGGGCTGGGCCATCGAGGCGCGCCTCTATGCCGAAGACCCGGCCCGGGGATTTCTTCCCTCCATCGGCCGGGTGGCGCGGTACCGGGAGCCGGTCTCCGGCGCGTTCGGCACCTCCAAGACCATCCGCATCGATCACGGGGTGAACGAGGGCGACACCATCAACCGGCATTACGATCCGATGCTCGCCAAGCTGATCGCCATTGGCGATGACCGTATGCAGGCGGTCACGCGAATGCGGGCGGCCCTCGACGAATTTTATGTGCGGGGCGTGAACCACAATATGGCGTTCCTGGGCGCCGTGGTGGCGGACGAGGACTTCGCCGCCGGCAATATCTCGACCGACTTCATCGGCGACAAGTTCGGCTCCCGCTTCGATCCCACCGAGGTCGATCGCGATCCCGAACCCTGGCTTGTCGCCGTCGCCGGCGCCATCCATTGGCGGCGGATCAACCGGGGGAGCCGGCTGGTCACCCGGAGCATGGACGATCAGGTGATCCCCGGCCGGCCGGTGACGCTGGCGACCGACTGGGTGGTGATGGCCAACGGGCGGCCGTTTCCGGTTGAACTGGCCGGGGCCGGGGACGGGGTCGAGGTTCGCCGGAACGGACAAACTTATGTGGTTTCCAGCGACTGGACGCCGTCGCGCTACATTTTCAAGGGGACGGTGAACGGGGAGCCGGTCTGCGCGCAGTACGATTCCGGATCGGTCGGCTTCCGCCTGACCGCCGGCGGCTACGCGGCCGAAATCCAGATGGTGTCGCCGCGGGCCGCCGAGATGATAGCCGATATTCCCGACCGGGGCGCCTCGGGCGCCGCCCGGAATATCGTTTCCCCCATGCCGGGCCTGATGGTGTCCATTGACGTGGAGGTGGGCCAGGAGGTCAAAGCAGGCGACGCGGTGGCGGTGATCGAGGCGATGAAAATGGAAAACCAGCTGATCGCCGAGCGCGACGGCACCATCGCGGAAATCAACTGCGCGCCGGGTGACAGCGTCGAGGTGAACCAGGTATTGATGGTGTTCGAGGGCGGCTAACTTGGAGACGAGGGCACTTCTGGATCTGATGCCTTAGCCTTCGCCGCGTGACGCTCCCGATAAGTCAGATAGCTAGAACTGATGAAGATGACGGTGCCGCCGAGCAGGGTCCATATCGTCGGCACTTCCGCGAACAACACGATACCGATGATGGCCGCCCAAATCAGCTTGGTATAGTCGAAGGGCATGACCAGTGACACATCCGCGCTCTTCATGGATTGTGCAAAAAGAATCTGGCCCAGTGTCCCGCAGGCCGCGCCGGCCGCCAGCAGCATGTATTCGGTTGGCGTGGGCCACCGCCAGACCAGCAGGGCCGGCGGTAGCGTAAGGATCGTCAAAAACACCAGGGCGTAAAAGGTAATTGTCAGCGAACTGTTTCGCGCAGATAGGCTCTTGATGATGATAACGGCGGCCGCCCAGGACGCCGCTGATCCGATAACATAGAGCGAGCCGATGCTGACGGTCTCGACGCCGGGCCTGAGGACGATCAGGGCGCCGATGAACCCGGCGATCAAGCTCGCGGTTCGCCGCCATCCCGGAATATCTTTGAGTAGGAATATCGCCAATATTGCGACGAAGAACGGGGTGGTGAATGCCAGCGCCGCGACTTCGGCCAGCGGGATCAGCGCGATACCAAGGAAATAGAGGATCATGGCCACCGCATTGAATACGCCGCGCCAGCCCATCAACCAGAGATCGCCTTTGGTGGTCACAAACAAGGCACTGCCATGCCGAAGCAGAAACGGCAGGATCAGAAAGAACCCAATCACGTTGCGCATGAAGGCGATCTCGAACGGATGCATATCCGGCGTCAGAATCCGGACGATGGTCGCCATGCCCGTCAGGAAGAGGGTGGCGGCAAGCATGTAAAGGATGCCGCGCAAATTCTGACTGAGGTTCAAGAATTTTTCGGGCAAGACCGGGGCGCTCCAACACCTTCGATGGATATGTGGGCCGTCAGGACCTGCGGCTCGACATTCGGCGAGGGTGCGCTACTGTCGGGGAGCAAATTGAGGCCAGATTAGGGCGGGATCATGGTTCAACTCCTGGACGAAGATATCAAGACAAGAGACGTGCTGACGTGGAAGGGCCTGCATCTGTTCCACTTCATATCGTCGTCGTGCTCGCAAAAGACGCGGATCGTTCTCAATCTCAAGGGCCTGGAGTGGGAATCCCACCAACTCGCCCTCCGCGACGGCGAAAATTTCACCGACTGGTATCTCGGCATCAATCCCAGGGGTCTCGTGCCGACGCTGGTCGCCGACGGCGAGGTACATATCGAAAGCAACGACATCATCACCCTGCTGGAAGAGCGCTATCCCGAGCCCAAACTCATCCCGGCGGGGGCCGGAGACCGCATGGCGGAACTGCTCGAACACGAGGACGACCTCCACCTCGATCTCCGGACCATTACGTTCCGCTTCACCCAGCGGCGGGGCAAACAGCCCAAGAGCGACGAGGCCATGGCCAATTACCGGACCGGCGGGACGGGCACCGTATTGGGCAGGGAGGACCCCAACAAGGCGCGGGAAATCGCCTTCTGGGATACGGCGAACACCACCGGCATCTCGGACGACGCGGTGCGGTTGTCCGCGGGCCGTTTCCGCGAGGCGCTGGACGGCCTCAACGATACGCTGAACGCGACCCCCTACCTGATGGGCGGCGAGTTGTCCGTTCTCGACATCGCCTGGTTCATCTACGTCAATCGGCTCAGGAGTTGCGGCTATCCCATGGAGGTGCTCCACCCGGCGCTCACCGGCTGGTTCGACGGCCTCAAGGCGCGTCCCGAGTTCGCCAAGGAGATCGCCGTGCCGCCGGACGTGCAGGCGGCCATCGACGATCATCACGCCGAGCAGCGGCGCGAGGGCCGCACGCTCGTCGACGTCGCCGGGCTCGCGTGACAAATGGCGTGACCGGTGAAGAGGCCCCGCGCGCGTGGATGGCCGGCCTATGCCGTCCGAAAGTCGGCTTCGGCCGACTGAAGGCCGGGTCGGGGCCCGGCTCGGTCAATTCGGACGAATTGACCTTACATGACGAATCTTTTTATGGCTCTCCCGCAAGCCCCCTCTCCCCCTTCTTCAGGGGGAGAGGGCCGGGGTGAGGGGGTCAATGAGAGAATGGGGTGAGGGGCGGGGACCGCACGGAATTTCCCCCTCACCCAGCTACGGCTAAGCTCAGCTGTCGCTTCGCAAAGCCTTCGCATCCCTCTCCCCCATGACTGGGGGCGAGGGAACAAGAGCCGTCATCACCGGGTCGGTCAATTCAGAGCGAATTGACCTTACATGACGCAATTCAATTGAATTCGGACCCTAGAACACTTCCGCGAAGGAGGCCGCCAGAGCCGCGTCCAGGTCCGCCATGGAGGCGTCAATGCCGAGCCGGGCGAGGGACGTGACGCCGTAATCGGAAATTCCGCAGGGAACGATGCCGGAGAAGTGCTCGAGGTCGGGATCGACGTTGATTGCGATGCCGTGAAACGTCACCCAGCGGCGGATTCGCACCCCGACCGCGGCGATCTTCGCTTCGCCGCCGTTCCCGTCCGGCACCCAGATGCCGATCCGGTCGTCGCGCGGCTCGCCGGTTACCCCGAACGCCGCCAGCGCGCCGATCACCCAGGCCTCCAGGCTGCGGACATAGGCCCGGACATCGGTTCCACGGCTGCGGAGATCGAGCATCAAATAGGCGACCCGCTGGCCGGGACCGTGGTAGGTATAGCGCCCGCCTCGCCCCGTCGCGTGGACCGGAAAGCGGTCATCGAGAAGCTCCGCCGGGTCGGCCGACGTGCCCGCCGTATAGAGGGGCGGATGCTCCAGCAGCCATACCCGCTCGTCCATCCCGCCGGCGATGATGCCGTTGACCCGGGATTCCATCCCGGCCAGCGCATCCTCATAGGCCACCAGGCCGGGGGCGGTCACCCATTCGACGCCGGCGACGCGATCCGGCGCCTCCGCAACCTTCATATCCATGTTCGCCATTGTAGCGGCTCGCAGCGGCGGGGGATATGCCGCGCATATCCTTGATTAGCCCGGTCCGATTTGGTATCCCGGCGCCTCCATTCCAGCTACTCTCCCGGTGAGTAGCCGCGATGCGGTCGTGGCGGAATTGGTAGACGCGCAGCGTTGAGGTCGCTGTGGGCGATAAGCCCGTGGAAGTTCGAGTCTTCTCGACCGCACCAACTTTCCGGAAATCGAGACAGCCATCCTCCCGGCGGGCCGGGCGGTTTCCCAGTGGCGAAAGAGCGCCTTTTTCAGGATCAGCTTGTCTGGGGTCAGATCGGATACAGCTTTTGCAGCTGGATCATGGCGCTTGGCTAGCTATGATCATAAGCAATATTTGTGGGCCAAATTTGCCCAATCATTCCAAGGGCTTATAGGGCGCTTCTGGCACAATATCTTGTTGAATGTCGGCGAGAAGCCACTATACTTTGCGTGTGGAGAAGAACGATAATGAGCCACGATGGACGTGAAATAGCCAATTTTATCCTAGATTTCTGCGACCAAATTGGCCAGCCCGTCTCAAATATGGCCCTCCAGAAAATTGTTTTCTTCTGCCATGTGTGGTCGTTGATCGACCATCGCCGTCCTCTTGTGCGGCACAACTTTGAAGCATGGGAGCACGGACCGGTACTGCAATATCTGTACCGTGAGTTTAAGGAGTTTGGGGATGGTCCGATTACGAAACGGGCCATGAAAATTGATAAAATGACGGGTAACCGTGTCACAGCAGAGTACGCTTTTGATAACCAGACGCAGGAACTTCTCACGAGGCTGGTCGCCTTTTATGGGCGGCTGTCGGCAAGTCAACTGCGCAAACTCAGCCACGTCCCGGGAGGACCTTGGGAGCGAGCCTGGAACCACGAAGGCAAAGTCAACCCAGGTATGAAATTGGAGAACGAAAATATTTCGGCGTTCTACTCAAAGCGCCCACCACCCTTCATGATGCAATGAGACCCGAGATGGCAAAGCGTTTGAGTGTCCCTTCCCTGCAACACCTCGCCCGGACTTGGTTCGATAGTCCGCAGTTGATAACCAAAGAGTATGTGAAGCTGGCGGAAAACTCACCGACCTTCAGCTATCAGGCTTTGTTCAGCGCGGTTCGGGACCTACTGCTTTTTGGCCAGCCCTATGACGACATAGTTGAAGGCATCAAGCGGGGCGTGGGCCGGGAGAAAATACGGGACAACTTTCTTGAGGTGCTGCCGCTTATTCGAAACCACTTCGATGGCATAAGGCCAGACTATATTCAGCCCGTGAGCACTAGATATTATTCCGCCGGTCGCGGCCTTATGGTTCCTTTCAGGCCGCCCATCTTCTACGGGATCGGGGGCCAGACTTTCTTCCCGTGGTTCAGCTTTTGGAAGAGAAACCCGCTTACGGATAAACGGCTAGCGCTGTTTACGACACTCGTCAAAGAGATGCTTCGTGATGACCCCGACCTTGAAGATGCCCAGTTTGAGGTTCTCGATTTCAGCGCACCGAAAGGGTCAAAGGAACGAGAGCTTGTCGTCCACGATGCGTCAAAAATTCCCGTCATCCCGGAGGAGGAAGTTGTCGAGATGTTGGCCGCGTTCGCTGAGGGCTTCTACAAGGCGCAAGAAGAAATTGATAGGAAGTCGAGGCGAGAAGACAGGGACGACGACCGGCCATTTGATCCCAATCAGCCTGACCTGTTCAAGCGGTAGACGCAGGAAGCCCCTCAGCCCATACCCCGCCGTAACTTCTTAGGCGGTTCGCTCTTCAAATAGCCGATCAAATATATGATCTGCTCCCCACGCCTGGGCAGAGGTGAAGGCAACAAGTCGCTTCTGCTCTGAGGTGAGCGGGATTTCTCCGGGTTTGTAGGCAAGATCATGGTTCGCTTCCGACCATGCGTGTTGAAATAGCGTTTTGATTTGCAATTCAAAGAAGTCGGGTAGCAGCTCATTGTCCATGTCGTCTTGAATGATGTCGGTCGGTAGCACCAAAACCAGATGGTGTCCGAAGTAACCAAACTCAGACTCTAGGTCAGGAACAATTTTTTGGTATTCAATTGCCGTGAAGTATTTACGAACCGTTGCCTCAACGGCATCAACATCGGACTGGTAGAAGACAACAATCCTCGCTCCTAGCTGATCCTGAATTTGACTTATCGGTTCCGTGTATATGAGGTTTCCGTCTTCGTTGGTAGCGGCGGCCTTGTTGACAAACCGATCAATACCCTTCGGTCGTGCAGATATGCGGTCTATTCGAGGCATGCTCTCCATATATTCGGTAATCAGTCCTTCTAGGCCTTCGGCTAGCCGTGGCAACACCTCTTCGTATCGACGGCGGTATTCCGCCCCCACCGCCTCAAGGTTTTGACTTGAGCTTTTCATTTATGACCTTGCCCTCCGTGGTGATTCGTATCTGGCCGGTAGCTTCGTCCACCACCTCCCGGTGAAAGATATCGTCAAAATTTGCCGATGGAGCCGTCAAAATTCCGTTATTGCTGAGTTCGGTTGTTTTGAAGGCCGCAAGTCTATTGAATTCAGCTAAGTCAAATTGAAACATTTCCCGCGCCGTTCGCGGGTTCTTCAACTCTCCAGCGATTGCTTGCTGGGCGGCGGGGGATAGTCCAAACCGTTGGGCCACATTCTCGATGCTCGTTCTCTGCCCCGCCAGTCCAGCGCTCAGGGTCGCCGCAGCCATAATTTCTTGCTTTAGATCAAGGTCGGCCTTCTCAATAGCGCTGCGAAACGCTGATGCCAGACGGCGGGTGCCCGCCGCCGCCGTAACCGTAAACTCAGAGGCAAGAAAATCCGCGATCCAATAATTTGACGGTTCTCCAGACTGGCTGTTTAGCTGTTTGTCGGTGGCTTTTCCTTTCCAAAAGCCTGCGTCGACCGAATTGTCGCTGTACATTACGGCCTTATAGGAGGCCCTATTCTTCATGAACACCCGTTCGAGGAATTCCACGGTGAAGGCTTGCGGGTCCTCCTCAACGTAGATCGCCACATCGGTGGGGAAACGCGAGATTAACAATTTCCTTCGGTTGCCTTCTTGTCCTGCGATCAGAAATAGCAACCCTAGCCCCGACCGCTTATCTGTATTCGCCTCAAGCCGTCGCGCGATGGCTCTTCCTCTGGCCTTTGTTGGGCTTCCTGCGTATTGGCGAACGAGGTCCCGGCAATCATTCTGTTGGACGCCATCCGGGGTGTGGGTGAACTTGATATCAATGTCGCACTCCGCGTCGGATCGATTGTAGATATCGTTCAATAGATCGAAGAGGCGACCATTGAGGTCCAAATTGGTCCCCTGAATATCTGCTTCATCTTCGGAGCCCTTTCTCGGATGTACCAAGAAGGTATGTATATTTTGCACCGCCATGCGTATCCCCCTGAAAGAGCAAGCAATCTAGCTTTCGCACTATACGCGAGCAAGTCCGGGCATGACGACTTGTGTTTCCCCCCTTGCGCCCGCCCGCGCACGAACTAAATGTATAGGCGACAGCCGCCCCCTCATCGGGGCGGCGTTTTGTGTATTGGAGGGTTCGCTATGCAATTTTGTACGAACTATTTGGGGGGTACCTCCCAAACGGATGTCATCAAATGTCCATGAATGTCCATAAATGTCCATTCCCCCGAAAACAGTCATTTTTGGGGGTTTGAATGATTTCAACGACTTACCGATATGCGTCCGGTGCATGGCCGGCGGTCGCCCCGGCCGCCGCTTGCGGGCTTTCTTGAATGTTGAAGACTGTCATACTGACGTCAACACCGCCGGATAGAATGGCGGTCGAGGAGCCGTTCCGAGACGCGCCGGGAGACGACATGGCCGACCAATTCGACGAAGAAGCCCTGGATTACCACCGTTATCCGCGGCCCGGGAAGATCGCCGTCACCACCACCAAGCCGCTGGCCAACCAGCACGACCTGTCGCTGGCCTATACGCCGGGGGTCGCGGCGGCGAGCATGTCGATCCACAAGGATCCGGCCGAAGCCGCCAACCTGACCTCGCGCGGCAACCTGGTCGCGGTGGTCTCCAACGGTTCCGCGGTCCTGGGTCTCGGCAACATAGGCGCGCTGGCCTCCAAGCCGGTGATGGAGGGCAAGGCCGGGCTGTTCAAGAAGTTCGCCAACGTGGACGTCTTCGACATCGAGATCGACGAGAGCGATCCCCACAAGCTGGTCGACGTCATCGCGGCATTGGAGCCGACCTTCGGCGGCATCAATCTGGAGGACATCAAGGCGCCGGACTGCTTCATCGTCGAGCAGGCGCTGAAGGAGCGGATGAACATTCCGGTGATGCACGACGACCAGCACGGCACGGCCATCATCGTCGCCGCCGCGATCCTCAACGGTCTCGAAATCGTCGGCAAGAAATTGAGCCGCGTGAAGCTGGTCACGTCCGGCGCCGGCGCCGCCGCCCTCGCATGCCTCGATCTCCTCTGCCACATGGGGCTCAGGAAAAACAACGTCATCGTTACCGACATCGCGGGCGTCATCCACGAAGGCCGCGAGAAGGAGATGAACGAGTACAACGCCCGGTACGCGCGCAGGACCGAACAGAGGAAACTCTCCGAGGCCATCGACGGCGCCGATGTGTTTCTGGGGCTGTCGGCCCCCGGCGTTCTGAAGCCGGCGATGGTAAAGAAGATGGCCGAGAAACCGGTGATCATGGCGCTGGCCAATCCGGAGCCGGAAATCCGTCCCGAGGCGGCCAGGAAGGCGCGTCCCGACGCGATTATCGCCACCGGGCGCAGCGACTACCCGAACCAGGTCAACAACGTCCTGTGCTTCCCCTACCTGTTCCGGGGCGCCATGGATGCGGGCGCGACCGCCATCAACGAGGAAATGAAGGCGGCGTGCGTGAAGGCGCTGGCCGAACTGGCCCGCGCCGAGGCCGATGAAATCGTCGCCCAGGCCTATGGCGGGCAGGAGCTCAACTTCGGGCCCGAATACCTGATTCCCAAGCCCTTCGATCCGCGCCTGCTCGGCAAGCTGGCGCCGGCGGTCGCCAGGGCGGCCATGGAGTCGGGCGTCGCAACCCGGCCGATCGAGGATTTCGACGCCTATTACCAGCGGCTCAACGAGTTCGTTTTCCGCTCCGGCCTGGTCATGAAGCCGCTGCTGGACCAGGCCAAACTGGCGCCCAAGCGGGTGGTTTATGCCGAAGGCGAGTCGACGCGGGTCCTGCGGGCGGTTCAGCAGGCCCTCGACGAAGCGCTGGTCGAGCCGATCCTCATCGGGCGGCGGGACGTGGTGGCCATGCGTCTCGAACGGCTGGGGCTGAGAATGAAGATCGGCGAGCACTTCGAGCTGGTCGACCCCGAGGGCGACCCCCGATACCGGGAATATTGGGAGCTGTACCACTCCATCACGGCCCGTCACGGGCGCTCCCGGAACGAGGCCCGGCGCATCGTCCGCACCAACACGACGGTGATCGCGGCGCTGATGGTCAAGCGGGGCGAGGCGGATGCCCTGCTGTGCGGCGCGACCGGCCGCTTCCCGCAGCACCTGCCGCCGCTGTTCTCGATCATCGGCGTCCGCGACGGCGTGAAGCGGGCCGCGGCATTGTCCATGCTGCTCCTGCCGAAGGGCACGTTCTTTCTCTGCGATCCGTTCGTCAATCCGGGACCGACCGCCGAGCAGATCGCGGACTATACGATCATGGCCGCGGAGGAGGTTCGCCGGTTCGGCATCGAACCCAGGGCGGCGCTGCTGTCTCATTCGAATTTCGGCAGCTCCCAACGGGAGACGGCGGCCAAGATGCGCGAGGCATTGAAGCTGGTGCGCAGGATGGCGCCCGATTTGCAGATCGACGGGGAGATGCACGCCGACGCCGCCCTGTCGCAGGAGATCCGCGACCGGCTGGTGCCCGATTCCACCCTTCGCGGGTCGGCCAACCTGTTGATCATGCCGTCGCTGGATGCGGCGAATATCGCCTACAACATGCTGCGCATGCTCAATGACGGCGTTGCCGTCGGGCCCATGCTGCTGGGCATGAAACAGACCGCGCACGTGATGCAGGAATCGGTTACTGTCCGGGGCATCGTCAACATGACGGCGCTGTCCGTCGTCGAAGCCCAGCAGGCGGGCACGCTGATCTAGGAACCGCGTCATGGCCGACTCGCCGACGGAGACCGAGGAAAAGCCCGAAACCGGACTCTCCGGGTCGGCCGCGGGACACCTGCCGGACGCCGCGGTCCACGCCGTCAGCGAGGCTTTGGACGAAAACCACATCGATGAGGTGCGGGAATACATCGAATTCCTCCACCATGCCGAAGTCGCCGATCTGATCGAGCGGTTGCCGGGCGACAAGCGCGACCGGCTCGTCCGGCTGCTCTCGGACGACTTCGACCCCAACGTCATGGCCGAACTCGACGAAACCGTCCTCGACGGCGTGGTCGATCAATTGGGCCTCGACCAGGTGGCGCAGGTGGTCGCCGGCATGGACTCCGATGATGCCGTCGACGTCGTCGAGGAACTGGAGGACCACGAACAGCGCGAAGTGCTGGATGCGCTGTCCGAAGCCGACCGGACGCTGATCGAGGAAGGCCTGTCCTATCCGGAGGACAGCGCCGGCCGCCTGATGCAGCGCGAGACCGTTGCCGTGCCCAGCCATTGGACCGTCGGCCAGGCCATCGACTACATGCGCGAGACCGAGGACCTCACCACGCATTTCTTCGATCTCTATCTGGTCGATCCCCGGCACCAGCCGGTGGGAACCATTCCCCTGAGCCGGGTGCTGCGGACCCAGCGGCACGTCGCCCTGAACGCCATCATGTCGGCGGAGCTCCGGAAAATCCCGGTGACCATGGACCAGGAGGAAGTCGCTTTCCTGTTCCGGCAGCGCGACCTGATTTCCGCGCCGGTGATCGATGAGTCCAACCGGCTGGTCGGCGTGATTACCGTCGACGACGTGGTCGACGTCATCCACGAGGAGCACGAGGAGGACATCATGCGCCTGGCCGGCGTCGGCGAGGAGGACGACCTCTATGCCGCCATCTGGGCAACGGTGCGTTCACGCTCGACCTGGCTGTTTATTCATCTGATCGCCGCCGGCGCGGCGGCCGCCGTGGTCGGCATCTTTCAGGGCACCATCGAGCAGATGGTCGCTCTGGCGATCCTGATGCCGGTGGTGGCCGCCATGGGCGGCACCGCCAGCGTTCAAACGCTGACCGTCGCCGTGCGCGCCATTGCCATGCGCGAGCTTACCCCCGCCAACGCGTTTCGCACCGTGGGCAAGGAAATCATGGTCGGTTTCGCCAACGGTATTCTGTTCGCCGTTATGATCGGACTTGCGACCTGGGCGTGGTTCGGCAGTCTCGAGCTTGGCGGGGTCATCGGGTTGGCGATCATCATCAATCTGGTGGTCGCCGGGCTCGCGGGCAGCGCCTTGCCGGTGGTGCTGCAGCGCATGGGATTCGATCCGGCGGTCGCCGGCAGCGCGCTGTTGACGTCGATCACGGATGTGGTGGGGTTTTATGTATTCCTTGGTTTGGCGGCGCTTTTGCTGCTTTGACGCCCGTTCACGGGATTGAATTTGGTCATGAATGCCGACATTCCCCAACAGACCGGCGCCCCGAACCGCCGCCGGCATTTCCTGGTCAGCTTCTGGCGCGGAGAGGAGCGGCTGTGGCGGGCCTATTGGGTGGTCGGCGTCTTCGGCAGTTGGGCGGTATCGACACTCGCCCTCCTGATGATCAATGCCGGGTTTTTGCCCTGGCAGCTGGGAATTGCCCTGTCCTTCGTCTATGCCCTGTACGCCGCGGTGGTCATCTGGCGCTGCGCGCCCAACAGCAATTGGCGCTGGTGGGGCATTGCCGCGCGGACGACCCTGGTTCTGAGCTTCGTCTTGGCCGTGGTCCGGTTATTCGGCGTGGTTTAGAGCAGTATCCGGCCAGATTGACCCATTTGACCGGGGTTAATTCGTGTCGTGGCCAGGCGCGCCGCGAACGGCGATGCCGGCCCATCGGCGGCCATGGACGGAGTGACGCAACGCCGCCACGGCGCGAAGGAACCCGGCCTCCGGTGGCGCTCCCCGGTCCCCCGGGTGCGTTGCGGGCCTCGTCCGATGCACACACAT
>JAJDXO010000013.1 GCA_022823235.1 Rhodospirillales bacterium | reverse complement strand
GGCGCAGTGAAAGGCGGCGGCCTCCATGTGCCCCACATTGCTCTTGACGCTGGAAACCCGCAGCGGAACCGCGCGGTCGGGCCCGCCATAGGCCTCCGCGATGGCGTTGCCTTCGATGGGATCGCCGACCGCGGTTCCGGTTGCATGAGCCTCGATGTAATCGAAGTCAGAGGGAGTCCGGCCGGCACGAGCCGAGGCCTCGCGCATCAACTGGATCTGCGCATGACGGGTGGGCGCGCTGATAAAGCGGCCCGGTGCCAGACCCCCGCTTCCGTCCGCCGTACCCGCCGCGTTCACCGCTGTCGCTTCGATCACCGCGTAGATGGGATCTCCGTCCCGCTCGGCCGCCGCCAGGGGCTTGACGGCGAAAACGAACGATCCCTCCGAGCGCATGTAGCCGTTGGCCTCTGCATCGAAGGAATGGCACTTGCCCTCCGGACTGATCACCCCCATGAGGTTGAAGCTGCTGCTCAACCTGCCGCTGCCGAGATAGGTGACGGCACCCACCAGCGCTTGGTCGCAATCGCCGCACGCGAGCGCGTTCATCGCCGCGTGCAGGGCGCTCAGTCCGGCGGAGCAGGCCGTGCAGTACGTGGCTGACGACCCCATGAGGTTGAAGTGGTAGGAGACCCGATTGGCCAGCATGGCAAGGCTGATGCCGGACACGGAATATTCGGTGACGCCGTGCTGCGGCCGCCAGTTGGACACGGCCGGAACCTGCGCGCCGATGAAAACCCCGGTGGGGCTGTTGCGCAGCGAGTGGAGGTCCCAACCGACATGTTCGATGGCCTCCCAAGCGCAATTGAGCAGCATCCTTACCTGCGGTTCGGTCTGCCTCAATTCGTTGTGGGACATGCCGAAGAACGCGCGGTCGAAAAGCAGCTCGTCGTCGTCGCGAATCAGGCCCTCGTAAGGGCTCGCAAGCCGCCCCGGCCCCGAAAATCCCCCGATGGGCAGGTGACCCGTTCCGTAGCGGTCGGTGACCGGCTCCTGGACGATCTCGCGCTCGGCCAGCAGGGTCCAGAAATCGGAATCCGACTGAATGCCGCCGGGCATGCGATGGCTGTACCCGACGATGGCAACTCCGTTGTCCGGGCTCGGCAAATTCATGCTGTTATTCGGTGAATCGATAGGGAGACAACCGTTCTGCAACCGTCGGCCGATCGTCTGTAATTTGCCATAACATAAGAAAAACTAGGTCTCCTTACCGTCCGCATAAACAAGCATAATCCGAAGAGGCAAGTATGTGCGTATTCTAGCGCGAACGCGATTCGCCGACCACGAAGCCGGTGCCGCGTACAGGAACATTTTTTGACCCGCTCCCCGTCCAAAGTCACGGTTCGGGGGTGAGTGTAGACGCGCGCGGGGGACGATTCAACAACCCGGATCGAGGGTAGTGTCTCACTTTGACTTTTTGGGCCGTCCGCCGGTCCCGGGTTTGGGTCCGGGTTTCTTGGCGGCCGACGCTCGTGCGTCAATCAGCGCCACGATACTCAATTTCAAGACGGAAATGGACCGAGAGACCCTGATCGAGGGATACATGCGGGTGACCGCCACCCTCTAAGATCCCGCGCTCGAAAATTACCTGAAGCGCTGCGTGGAGGAGGAAGCGCTGCCTGGAGGAGACGGCAATGAAGTCCATGCTGAGCTGGCAACTGAAGCAGGCGGGCAAGCGCAGGGCGGAGATTCGGCACAGCTACCAAATTGAGGATTTCGGGCTCATACCGGAAACGGTGGACGACGCATTCGCCCCCTACCTGGACTTCATCGCCTCCCGCAGCATTCGGTGATCGCGACAAAGCGGGACAAGCCGCTGACCGAAACCGGACAAAGAGCAAGGCGAGAGATCATCGTACGCGTTTGAGAACCTCATAAACGCCGCGTGAGAACATCCGGAACAACCCTGAACGGCTGAGGAGTGGCCGCCGCGCCGGCAGGCACTCCGCGGCATCGAGATCCTTGATGGCCGACAGCAGCCGATTCAGGCCGACCTTGATGAGACGTCGTCCTCGTTCATCGGTAATGTTCAGTCCGCCACAAATTCCTACGGCATAAAGAAGTCTAACCAGCAGGTGATGGCGATAAAGCCGCCAGCAGTAATCGAAGGTCACATCCACAGCCCCCATGCCGCGCACGATCTCGGCATATTCCTCGATCGCCGGGCGCTCAATTTCCCGGCGCACCTTCGTTGGGACGCTTCCCGTGAGGAATGACGCCACGTCCGACAGGCCGCAGGAAATTCCGCTCACCTGCCAGTCGATCAGCGCGACACTCCTGCTATCGCCGTCAGCACCGAAAAAGACATTGTCAAGACGCAGGTCTCCGTGAATGAACGTCCTAGCCTCGCCTGCGAGTTCCCCGATGTGATCGGCGACCCTGGTCCCGTAGACTTCGGCCAGATCACGCAATTCGTCTGGAAAGTCGTGACCGAAGTTCCTGAGCGCGGTCACAAGATTGGCGAGATAGAACAACTGCACGGCGGGCCGACATCTTGGATCGGCCACAACGAACATGCGGGACAAGGGAGGTTGATCGGTCTTGTTCCAGTAACGCCCATGCAGTTGCGCGATCTCCCTAATCACGCGCTTGGCTTGTTCCGCAGTGGCGCCCGCGAGTTGGTCTCCTGCCTCCATATGACGCAAGTCCTCCAGGATCAGGACAAAGCGATGGCTCCCGGGCTCAAAATCTCCATACAGCATGGTCGGCGAATGTACTGGAGCATCATGGGCGAGGTGACGATAAAACTCCCACTCCCGCCGATGAAGCGCCAGTCTCTTGCCCATCCGAAGGCTCTTCGGTTCCGCGCTTGGGAGCTTTGCGATCACGGATCGCGGTCCGGCGCCGCCGTCCGCATAGGTCAATTCGCAACGAAGAGTCGCCGTCACAAATCCTCTCCCGTGGCCGATTTCAGCAGCCTCGAGTGACTCGACGGCCACTCTTCCCGTGACGCCGCCTGCGGCCAGCGCCCGTCCCATCCAGGCGGCCGTGATGGCGGTGCCGCCATCGGGCATTTGGGGACTTTCGGCGAGATACATGTGCGGACCCCGAGATCAGAGCCTGGGCTGCGCACGAACTGTTGGCCGAAAGCAGTGATCGGCGGCAACAGGCAACCGGGAAGTATCATTTGGTTCGCTAAGGAAACGCAACTCAGGAATCGCGTGAACCCCTGCATCCAATACAAAATGAACATTGCCTGAACTGTCAATCCGATTGTCGGCACCGCACGGCCTGCCTCCCGCGCGCCGGACTGGACATGGCGCGGAGAATCGTGCACACATTTTATCAGGTTTGGATTTCGGAGACAGGCAAACAGGGCGAACGGTCCACGCTGGCCTTCACGGAATCGTGTATCCGTGACGGTTTTTTGGTCGGCAAATTGCGGCAACGGCTGGGACATGGGCGCTCACGGACAGGCTGACACATGGCAGAACAATCGACGAACCCGGAGACTCCGTCTGACAAAGGACGTTGGCGCGGCTACGCCCAGGCGGGCCTGATCATCCTTGTCATCGCGGCCGCCCTGTAACTGGCCAGGGCCCCGCAGCGGGCCGAGTTGGGCCCTGTATCCGCTCCCGCGGACGCGGCGCCGCTGGTTAAGGTGATCGTCCCGTCGCCGGCGGAACATGTTCTGAAGCTTGACCTCACCGGGACGGTGACCCTTGACAGGAAGCTGGCGGTGGTCTCCGAGGCCGAAGGCCGGGTTGTCTGGGTGTCGGCCGATTTCGTCAACGGAGGGAGGATTCCGGCGAACGAGGTCTTTGTCCGGATCGATCCCCGCGAGTACCAGCTTGAGGTCAGGTTCGCGGAGATGGCGGTTGCAAAGGCCGAGTCGCAGGTGCGGCTGGCGCGGCGCACCGCCGGTCTGACGGTTGCCGAGGCGGAAGCCGGGCTCGGACAGGCCGAGGCGAAACTCGCCCTTGCCAAACTGCAACTGGAGCGCACCGAAATCAGCCTTCCCTTCGACGCCCGCGTGATGTCCTCGGAACTGGAAGTCGGTGATCTGGTCGGACCGCCGGACGCCGTCGGAAAGCTGTCCGTTCTCGGAATCGTGTACCGGCCCGACGCGCTTCAGGTGCGGGTGCCGATCAGAGTCGGGGACCTTGATTCACTGGAACCCGCGGTTGGCCGACCGGCGCGGGTGCGTACGGTCAACGGGACATACGAGGCCCGCGTGGTACGGATTTCTTCGGTGGTTGCCCCTGAGAGCCGTCTCGCACATGTGTTTCTCAAGTTTTCCGGCGAAATTCCGCGAACCGAGCTGCCGGTTCCCGGGACCTTCGCCGAGGTCACGATCCTCGGGCCGTCGCGCGACGATGTCTTCGTGCTTCCCGAAGCGGCAGCGAGGGCGCAGGACGGCATCTGGATCGTTCGGGACGGCGCCCTGCGAGCCCTGAAACCGGCAACCATCGGACGTTCGAGCGATGGGTGGGTCGTGGAAGCGTTCGAGCCCGGCGAAGGCGTGGTTGTCGGCGTCCTCGCCGGCGCCAGCGAGGGACTGAGGGTTTCTCCCGATCCTGTGTCGTCCGGGCGATAGGATGCCGCGGTCCGCGAGTTCGAAGCATGCCCTGGACCTGCCACACCATTAGGGGGATATCGTGAACAAAGGACCAATCTCCTATTTCACGGGAAATCCAACCGCCGCCAACCTGCTGATGATATTCGTGATCTTCGGCGGCATCATTGCCAGTTTGAATCTCGCTGTCAGGCCTCTCCCGGCCATCGACCTGCGCAAGGTCGTCGTGACGGTCGAGTCCCCGCAGGCTTCGCTCCGGGAAATGGAGGAGGATGTCAACCGCCGCGTCGAGGAGGCCATCGTCGGGCTCGAGGGCGTGGCGCGCGTGGTCAGCGAGGCAAAGGAAGGGGTGGGCAGAATCGAGGTTGAACTCGATACGTTTGCAGACATCGACACGGTATATGACGACGTCAGCAGCGCGGTTGACAGCATCGAGAACTTTCCGCCGGCGAACGCGGAGCGGCCGCGGATTGAGATCAAGAGGCGCCACTACGAGGTCATGACCATTGCGGTGTCATCGGAGATCCTCTCGGAAGACGCCCTTCGGGTTGCCGCCGATGGCATCTTCAATGAACTGCTGACGCTGCCTTCGGTGTCCCAGATCCGGTTTCGCGGCACCCGGGACCGTGAAATCGCGATCGAGATCGACGAGGAAGGGCTGCGTCGTCACAGTCTCACCATCGCCGAACTGGCCAGGGCGGTGCGGCGGGAATCCTTCAACCTGTCGTTCGGTGAACTGGCCACGGATGCCGGCGATGTCGTGCTCAACGTGCAAAGCAAGAAACGATTCGGGGAAGAATTCGAGGACATTCCGCTAATCACTCGGACGGATGGCACAAAGCTCAGGCTCGGCGATGTGGCAAGGGTTCGGGACGGCTTCGTCAGCAACAACATCCTGTCGGAGGTTGACGGCGTACCGACCGTCTTTCTCCGGATCGAGGTTGCGGAAGGGCAGTCCTTCACCAGGACCGCAGAGGTGGTGAAACACTGGCTGGAGAGTTACACGCCTCCATCCGCGGTGAAAGTGTCGATCTGGAACGATGCGGCGGCCCCGCTCGCTGACAGGTTTGCGGACATCATTCAGAATGCAGTCATCGGCATTATCCTTGTCTTTGCCTGCCTTGTCCTGGTCTTTGACCTGCGGATCGCGGTCTGGATCACCGTTGGAATACCCTTGTCCTTTATCGGTTCGCTCCTGTTCTTCGATGTCGCCGGCCTCACATTGAATATGGGAACCATGCTGGCGCTGTTTGTCCTGATCGGCATCGTTGTCGACGATGCGCTTGTTGTCGGCGAGAGCATTGCGACAGAACGGGAAAGCGGCAAAAGCGGACTTGACGCGGCTGTTTCAGGCGCGCGTGCCGTCGCGGCGCCGGTTACGGTGGGAGTGATAACGACGGTTCTGGCATTCGTGCCGTTTCTCTTCGTCACGGTCGAGAACTACCAGATCATTCAGGTGTTCTTCCACGTCGCGCTGTTCGTGCTTGTCATTTCACTGATCGAGGCGTTCTGCATCCTGCCAGCCCACCTGTCACATGACAGGCCCTGGAGCCTGTCTCCGTTGCGGGGCGTCAAGGATCGGGTTTGCGAGTGGATTGACGAGGTTCGGGATGCCGTCGTCGTGCGAGGCGTGTCATGGTCGGTACGCCACATATCGCTGACCTTTGCCATTGCCGCGGCATTTCTTATTGCCGCCCTCGCCCTGGTTCGGTTCGAGGCCGTTAACGTGGTCGTGTTTGACAAGTCAACCAGCATCAGCAAGACGATACATGCGGATCTGCGCCTGCCGGTCGGCGCCCCTTTCGGCGCAAGTGCCGACGCGGCGTGGCGATTTGCGGCGGCGGCGCAACTCATCAACGAGCAGTTGGAAGGCACCTCGATCGAGTCGATCGGCGTAAGGGTTGGCGAACTGAGCGACACCGGTGCATCGAGAACGGGTCAGGACCGCGCGATACGGGACAATGTTGCCACGGTCGCCCTCAGGCTGCATGACCGGCCGGCTAGGCAGGCATCTCATGATGAAATTGAACGCGCCTGGCGGCAGAATGTCGGACCTACGCCGGAACTGGAAGAAGCCTCCATCCATACGGCCCGCTTCCGGGGCAAGCCGTCGGTCGCATATGCGTTGGTTCACGACGATCCGGAGACCCTGAACGAAGCGGCGAAGGAACTGAAGTCCTTCATGGATCAGATGCCGGGCCTCTACGCGCTGTCGGACAGCCTGTCGCCCGGCAAACGGCACTTTGATACGGAACTGACTCCGGTTGCGGAAGCCGCCGGGCTGACCTCGGCGATAGTCAGCAAGGAGTTGCGGGCGAGTTTTCACGGCCTGGAAGTCCAGCGAATCCAGCGCGGCCGCGACGAAATAAAGGTCGTGGTTCGATACCCGCCCGAACGGAGACGGAGCATCCGGGAACTCACCAAGGAACGGATCAACATTCCGGGCGGGAACGAAATTCCACTGTCCTCCGCCGCGATCCTGACCGAAAAGCGCGAACCCGCCAAGCTGATACGCATCGACGGCCGACCGGCTGCTCTCGTAAATGCCCATGCGGACCTGACCACCACTACACCCGTCCAGGCAAGACGAAAGATTTCTAAGGAAGCGCTTCCCGGGCTCGTCGCCAAGTATCCCGGCCTAGTCATTTCCCGCGATGCCGGCGCTCGGGATGAACGGGAAATGCTGCGGACGCTTGCCGTCGTCGTCCCGATCGTGCTGCTCGCGATGTACGGCCTGATAGCGTCCTTCCTTCGCAGCTACTGGAAGCCGTTCGTAATCGTCATCGGCATTCCGATTGCCGCCGCCGGAGCGGTGTTCGGCCATTGGATTCTTGGATGGCATCTTACCGCGGTATCCATATTCGGCATTGTCGGCGCGTCCGGGGTCATCGTGAATGACGGCTTGGTCCTTCTGCACCGTTACCGCACGCTCCGGGACGAAGACGAAATGCTGCCCGCCATCGCCGCAATTTCCGGCGCGGCCCGTGACCGCTTCCGCGCGGTGTTCCTGACGTCGCTCACCACGGTTCTCGGCCTGTCTCCGCTGCTCTATGAACGAAGCGACGAGTTGCTGTTCATCGTGCCGTTCGCCGTCAGCATGCTTGGCGGCCTGGTTGCCTCAACCGCATTTACCCTGTTCGTGCTTCCCGCGATCTTCATGCTTGTCGCAGGGCGGCGGGAAGCCTGACGAGGGCGACTCACGATCCTTCCGGGAGTTTACGGCGGGAATCCGGTCCATGAGGCGCGGCAATGCCCCGGTGACCGGGCGCGCTCCGGACCTCAATCCACCTTGTCGATCCGGCAGACGTTGTCTCCGACGGGCACGTCGGCGCCTTCCTCGACGAGATGTTCGAGCATCGTCCCGCCGCACGGGGCTTCATATTCGTTGGTGACTTTCTCGGTCTCCATCTCATAGAGGATATCGCCTTCCTTGAACGTCTCTCCCGGCTGGACACGCCAGGCGACCAGCGTGCCTTCTTCCATGTTCATGCCGATCCGCGGCATTTTCAGTGCAACTTTCATGGTTCACGCCTCCGCCCCGGCCGGTTTCTTCAACAGGTCCCGCACGGTGGCCGAGATGCTGCCTTCGTTGGGGAGCAAGGCTTTCTCCAGCGGCGGCGAATACGGTATCGCCACATCGGGAACGGTAACCCGCTTGATCGGCGCCTTTAGCGCTTCAAAGCACTGATCGGCGCAGACGGCGGCCACGTGAGACGCGGCCGAACACAGGTCTCGTGCTTCATCGACCACCACCAGCCGGCCGGTGCGGCGAACCGATGAGAGGATCGCATCCGTGTCCAACGGGACCATCGTGCGCGGATCTATGAGGTCGACGCCGATGCCGTCTTCGGCAAGCTGTTTCGCGGCGCGAAGGGCAGGGCGAACCATGGCCCCAATGGCGACCATGGTGATATCATCCCCGTCGTGCACGGTGGAGGCCTTGCCCAGTTCGAAGATCACTTCACCGTCCGGCACGTCGCCGGACTCGCCGCCCCGGCCGGCCGCCTGCAGGAAGACCACCGGGTTGGGATCGTGAATCGACGCGCGGAGGAGACCCGCAGCGTCGGCGGGCGTCGCCGGTAGCGCAACCTTGATTCCGCCCAGGTTCATGAACATGGGGTGCATGGCGTCGGAGTGTTGCGCCGCGGCGGATCGGCCGCCCCCGAAGACGCTCATATAGACGATCGGCAGGCTGATCTGGCCGGCTGTCATGTAGCGAAGTTTGCTGGCCTGATTGGCGATGCTGTCGAAGCCGGTATACATGAAGTTTCCAAACATCATGTGGCAGACGACCTTGTAGCCCGCCGCCGCCGCGCCGACCGCCATGCCGCTCATCACCGTCTCCGAGATGGGCATGTTCCTCACGCGATGCGCGCCGTGCCTGTCCTTTAGACCGACGGTATCGCCGAAAAGGCTGATTTCCACATCCTCGCCGAACAGGACGATCTTCGGATCTTTGGCCATCTCGCTGTCGAGCGTTTCGTTGATGGCCTGGATCATGCGTTTCTTTGCCATGGTCTTGCCTCCCCTCAGGCGAACATGTAGCCGGCGCCCTGGTCGGCAGGGTCCGGATAGGGTGATTCCTCGGCGAAGGCGACGGCTTCGGCCACCTCCGCCGTGATTTCCGCATCAATCCGGTCGAGGTCCGCCTGGCTGGCCTGACCGGCTTCCAGGATCCGTTTGGCGAATGCGGGGATGGGGTCGCCGGCCTTCTTTTGCTCCACTTCTTCCTCCGACCGGTAGGTGCCGCTGAGGAACGTATGTTCCCCGACGACATGACCGCTGTGACGATAGGTGCGGGCTTCGATCAATGTCGGACCTTCTCCGTCCCTGGCCCGCTTGATGGCCCTGGCGGCGCACTGCCAAACCTCGATCAGATCGTTGCCGTCGATGGTCTCATGCGCCGCACCATATGGTTTCGCCCGATCGGCGATGCTGCCCGACGTGACGGTTGAGTATGGAGAGAACTCCGAGAACCCATTGTTCTCACAGACGAAAATCACGGGGAGTTTCCATAGGGTCGAGACGTTCAATGCCTCGCACAGCACGCCCTGGTTGGCCGCGCCATCTCCAAAGAAGGCTACCCCCACGGCGCCGTTGCCATCGAGCTGAGCCGCCCACGCTGCGCCCGTGGTGATGGAGATTCCGGCGCCGACAATGCCGTTTGCGCCAATGATGCCCTTCGAGAAGTCCGCGACGTGCATGGACCCGCCGTGTCCCCGGCAGATGCCGGTCCTGCGCCCATAGACCTCCGCCACGAGAAGCCTGGTATCGCCCCCTTTGGCGAGAAAATGTCCGTGACCGCGGTGGTTGGAGGCAATCCAGTCGTCGTCCCGAAGCTGGCTGCAGATACCGACGCCCACCGCTTCCTGTCCGATGTAGAGATGGACGGCACCGGGCAAGTTGCCGGCCAAGCTGTCTTTTCCGAGCTGCTCCTCCACACGGCGGATGCGCAGCATGTCGCGGTAGAAGCCAAGCATTTGCTCGTTGGAGAAGTTGGTGTCGGCGCCGGAACTGGTCATGGGAATCGTCCTCGCTGTTTCGAACCGGGCCCTGGGCAGGACCATCTCGGGGCGAGGGGATAACACACGAAAGGTATAGAAGTCTAGACCTTTATAACGAGACGCCGAAAATTTTTACGTCACCGCTTTCATAGGCCGATGAATTTTCCGATTGGAGGTGGGGACCGATCCCCGGAACGTCTAGTCGGTTCCGTCCACGGTGAACTCCATCTCGAACTGGAGCGCATCACCCGGATAGAGGAGGGTCGAGGAGTAAATCAGCCGATCGTCTTCGTCGTACATCTCGCGTTTCACCCTGAAGATCGGGGAGTTCACCTTGATTCTTAGAGCCTGCGAGAGTTCGAAGTCGGCGTAGGAGATGCGGACCGACTGCCGGGCGGACTTGAACTTGACCCCCATATCTTCCAATACGCTGATGACGATCTCGGAAGCAAACCGTTCCGGCGCCTTTTCATAGAGCGCGCTGTCCACTCGCAGATCCACATGACAGAACGGCTTGCCGTCCAGGGAGTGGATTCGCTTCATGCGGTGATAAGCGATGCCGTTTTCATCCGGCTGCTCATCCTGGGAGTCTTCCACAAGGACCGAAACCTCAAGCTGCGAGATCATGGAGGACAATTGAGACAGCTGTGCCTGCATATTCAAAGTCTGGCGTGTGGGCAGCTTGATCTTTTTGACAAATGTTCCGCGGCCGGCGTGGCGTTCGATGAGGCCCTCGGCCTCCAGGGCATCCATCGCCTGGCGAATGGTCATCCGTGCCACGCCAAGTTTGCTGGTGAGTTCGCTGAGGGGCGGCAGCTGCTCGCCCGGGGCCAGCGTACCGGACATGATTTGATTGCGAAGAAGCGAAGCCACCTCGGCGTGCAGAGGGACGGCTTCTCGCTTCATCGCGGGGAGATTCATGTTGACTCTCGAATCTTCAGTGATTAAAGGTACAAAGGTCTAGCACTTTATATACACGATTCGGGTTTTGTTTGCAAGGGATTTGCCGATCCCAAACCTCCGGATCGAAGGGGGTCGAGTTGTCGCAAGCCGATAATCCAAAGCGCAACATTGCCGAGTTGGAGAGCATTGCCGCGAAGTTGCGCCTGCGGGTGGCAGAGATGGTTGCGCCGACGGGCCAGGGCTATGTTCAACAGGGCTTGGGTTCGGCCGACATATTCACGGCCTTGTATTTCGCCGAGGCGCGCGTCGATCCCGGGAACCCGGATTGGGAAGACCGCGACCGTGTCTTCCTGACCACCGCACATAATACGGCCATCTTCTACGCCGCGTTGGCCGAGCGCGGCTTTTTCGAAACCGGGCGGCTGTCGACCTACTGCGAAGACGGATCTCCATTGGAGATCAATGCGTCGGAGCGCATGGGCCGGTTTGTCGAAGCGACCTGCGGCTCGCTTGGCCAGGGCCTCTCGGTCGCCGTCGGAGCGGCACTGGCGGCCAAGCGTCAGGGCCGTCCGACCAGGTGCTATGTGGTTTTGGGCGATGGCGAGATGCAGGAGGGACAAGTTTGGGAAGCCCTCATGTCCGCCGGCGCGTGGGGCCTCGACAATCTCTGCGTCATTCTCGACTTCAACGAGATGCAGTGTGAGGGACACATGGACAATGTGGTCTCCCTCCGCCCGGTTGCGGACAAACTCGAGAGCTTCGGCTTTGCGGTGCACGACATCGACGGCAATGACATGGCCTCGATCCTGAACGCCCTCGATGCAGCCCGGGAAACCAAGGGCAAACCCACGTTCATCAATGCGAAGACGCTGGTTGGAAAAGGAGTTCCCGCCCTGGAAGGCTTCATGGCGCATCAGCTCATGTTCCCGCCGGAGGTGGCGGAGAACGCCATCGCCGTTCTGAAGGAAAACCTCTCATGAGCCAAGCCCATCAACTCGATAAGTTCGAGGCCGCCGATTTCATCAACCGGACCCACAAGCCCATCCCCCGGTCATACGGCGACGCGCTTCTGGCAGCGGCCAAAAAGGATGAGCGCATCGTCGCCCTGACGGCCGACCTGGCCACGCCGACGGAAACCGACATCTTTCGCGACGAACTGCCGGAACGCTACCACAACGTCGGCATCGCGGAAGCCAACATGATCGGGCTGGCAAGCGGCATGGCGCGGGCGGGCGAGATCCCGTTCGTGCACACCTTCTGCTCGTTCGCCACGAAGCGATGCTACGACCAGATCACCATGCAGGCCGCCTATCCCAACCTGCCGATCAAAATCGTGGGATTCCTGCCCGGGGTGGCGACCCTGCTCGGTGTTTCGCATCAGGCCATCGAGGACGTGGCGATCATGCGGGCCATCCCCAACCTGGTGGTCCTCGATCCGTCCGGTCCGGAATATCACGCCTCGGCCGTTGACGCGGCGCTGGCCCATGACGGGCCGGTGTACATTCGTCTGAAACGGCCCGAGACCCCGCCGGAGAACGATATCGTTCCCAAGGAACTCAGGAAGGGCGAGGGCATTCTGGCCCGGGAGGGCGGCGACCTCACGATCATCGCGGCGGGTCTGTCCGTCACGGAGGCCCTCGCCGCCGCGGACCGGCTGGCCGCCGATGGAATTGAAGCCTCCGTCGTCGATATGGCCTCGATCAAACCGCTGGACGCCGGTCTTGTCATCGACCGCGCCAAGGCGACGGGCGCCATCGTAACCGCGGAAAATCACTCGGTGATCGGCGGCCTGGGGTCCGCCGTAGCGGAGGTTTTGTGCGACGCCGGGATCGGGCTGCCCTTCAAGCGGGTGGGCTTGGCCGACCGGTTCGCCGAAGGGGGCTCCACCCCGTATCTCATGAAAAAGTACGGATTGGACAGCACGGCGATCATCAAAGCCGCCCGGGACGTTTTCGGGAAAAAGGGCTGAGGACCGGTCAATGGCCGACCGAGCACCGCTTGCCATGGTTACGGGTGCCGCCGGAGGGATCGGGACGGCCCTCGCACATCGGCTCGCAAATGACGGTTGGCGCCTTCACCTGGTGGATATCGATCGGGGCCGGCTTGACCAACTCTGTGGCGAACTGCCGGGCGGCGCGACCTATAAGGAGAGCCGGCTCGATGACCGGGAGGCCTGCGTTGACGCACTCCCGGACGGCGAAGAGATCGACGCTCTGGTCCACCTGGCCGGCATATTCGTCGCCGACGACCTCGAGCCGGAGAGCCGGGATATCTACGACCGGACCATGCAGGCCAACGCGACGAACGCATTGGACCTGGCCGGCGCGGCGCTGCCGCATATGCGGGATGGCGCCAGCATCGTCTTCACCTCGTCGTTGGGATTTAACCGGGGAGCGCCCGATCGCATCGCGTACTCGATGGCCAAGGGCGCCATCGTCGGTCTGACCCGCGCACTGTCGCGCCGGGTCGGCGACCGGGGCATCAACGTCAACGCCGTGGCGCCCGGCATCATCGATACGTCCATGCCGCGCGAATTGATCAAAGAACGCGGGCGGGAAGCGCTCATGTCCTCGATTCCCCTCGGCCGGTTCGGCCGGCCGGAGGAGGTCGCGGGCGTGATCGCATTTCTGATCTCGGACGACGCCTCTTACGTGACGGGACAGGTCATCAACATCGATGGCGGGGTTATCAATGGCTGACCGGAGCCGACGGAATATCCGAAGGAGGACGGCATATGCTGCTTGAGGGAGAGACGACGTTCGACGGCGCCCCGTTCGACGGGATCAGCTTCGATCTTTGCTCGCGCCGCAAGGATGTCGTCATGGTGAGTGCGGATTTGAGCAAGTACACCCAAATCATCCGGGTAAAGGAAGAGCTGCCGGATCAGCACCTCGACGTCGGGATGGCGGAACAAAACCTGATCTCCGTCGCGGCCGGCGTCGCCAAGGCGGGTTTTGTCCCGGTGGCGACCACGTTCGCCGTCTACGCGACCCGGCGCGCCTATGATCAGATGGTGATCTGCATGGGGACCAGTCCGCATACGAGTATTGTCGTCGGATTTACGCCGGGCATCGCCAATCCGGCGCGGATTCATCACCAGGCGGCGGAGGATTTGGGCATGCTCCGGTCGGTCCCGAACGCGACCGTCATCGACCCCATGGATGTCACCGACTTCAAGCAGGCGCTCGACGTCGCCGTCGATCTGCCCGGCCTGGTTTATATGCGGGGTCATCGCGGCAATACCCCGCGGCTTCTCGATCCGCAAAAGTTCAAGTTTGAACTGGGCAGGACCTATCGCCTCCGCTCCGGGAGCGGGACCGGCATCATCGCCACGGGCCACGCCACCCAATGGGCATTGGAAGCCTCCGGAATACTCGAGGATCGCGGGATCGATCATTCGCTTCTTCATGTCCCGACGATCAAGCCGGTCGACGAGACCGGGTTGGCGGACTTCTGCTTCGCCCACGACCGGATCGTCACCATTGAGAACCACCAGATCGTCACCGGTCTCGGGAGCCTCGTCGCCGAGGTGGTTTCCGATGTCGGCGGCGGGCCTCGCATCACACGTCTCGGGGTGCCCGGCAGTTGGGCGCCCGGCGGCACGCTGCCGTATATCCGGGAACAGCTTGGACTGGATGCCGCGGGACTTGCGGATCGTATCCGGGAGGCCGGCCGATGAGCACCGGTTCCAACAGCCGCGTTCCGGATTTGGAGATTCTTGCGGCCAAAATCAGGCGCAATACCCTGGACATCTGCATGCAGCGCGGCGGCTATGCGGGGCAGGGCGTCGCCTTGGCCGATATCGCGGCGTGCCTCTACTTCGACGAGCTGCGTACCGACGGCAAGGGCTGGTTTCATGACCGGTTTGTGCTGTCGAACGGGCACGACGCGATCATGACCTATGCGGCGTTGGCGGAACACGGCTCCTACACGCTTGAGGAGTTGCGGACCTACAACGCCGACGGCACGAAGATCGATCAGAGTCCCATCGAGGGGCAGTTGGGGTTTGAAATCACCGCCGGTTCGCTGGGGCAGGGGCCGTCGCAGGCGGCCGGTATCGCCTGGGCGGAGCGGCAGAGGGGAACCGACAAGCGAATCTATTGCCTGTTCTCCGATGGCGAGCTTCAGGAGGGCAATGTCTGGGAGGCGGCCATGTTCGCCGCTCACCAAAAGCTCTCCAATCTGGTCTACATCATCGACAACAACGACCTTCAGGCCTCGGGCGCGACGACAAACGTGATGAGCGTCGAGCCGGTTCCGGAGAAATTCGAGGCGTTCGGGTTCTTTGCCCGACGGGTCGACGGAAACAGCGTCACCGAAGTGCTCGATGCGTTCGAGGAGGCCAAAAGCGTTGCCGGCAAACCTTATGTCATGGTTTGCGATACCCGAATCTTCGTCGGAATCGACTGCCTGCGGGAAGCGCTGCCCATGGCGCACTACGTCGCGCAAAACGCCGCGGACTGGGAGGCGGGACTGGCGGAAATCGATGCGAAGGTCGCGGCATTGACCGGCGAGGCGTGAATTAGAAAACAGCGAGGATTTAACGATGAGCAGTGATTGGGCGGAAAACAGGCCGCTAACCGGCAAAGCGGCGGTGGTTACCGGGGCCGGACGCGGAATTGGCCGGTCAATCGCCCTGGCGCTTGCCGGGGCCGGAGCGGACTTGGCCATTTGCTCCCGCACGCGCGCTGAGCTCGAAGCGACGCAGGAGGCCGTCGCGGACCTCGGTGTCCGTTGCTTCATCGGTGTCGCCGATCTTTCCGATCCGAAGGCGACGGAATCCGTCTGCAACGAAATTCTCGCCGAGTTTAGGGAGGTCCATGTGTTGGTCAACAATGCCGGCGCGCAGCTCGAGACCGGTCCGGTTGCGGAGTCCGATCCGGACCGGTGGTGGAAGACGGTCGAGGTGAATGTGCGCGGCCCCTATCTGGTTACCCGGTTTCTCCTTCCGGGTCTCGCGGATGGAGCGAAGATCATCAATCTCTCCTCCGGCGTGGGCCTGAGCGCCGGCAACCGGAACAGCTCGTACCATGTCGCCAAGTCCGGGCTGCATATGTTTACCGAGTCGCTGGCCAACGAACTTTGGCCGCGCCGGATCGATGTAAACAATCTTATCCCGGGTCCGGTCGCGACAACCAACTTCACCCGCGAAGCACCCGGGGCCGCGACGCCCGATGAAGTCCTGGAACGTTTCGGCGCCGAGACGCCGCCCAACTTCCCGCCGTCTGAGCGTCTGAAGCATCCGGACGAAATAGGGGAGTTTGCGCTTTACCTGGCAACCCGTCCTCTCGGCGGCCCCACGGGTCAGACATACTCGCTCGCCCGGCGTCCGCTGTGAGCTGGACGTAAAGAAATCCGTTGACATTCTGCCGTCATTTTATAAAGGTATAGACGTATAGCACTTTATACAGCCCGATTTATCGAAATTCGAAGCAAGGAGGGCTTCATGAAACTCCTCAAATCAGCAGTAACCACGATTGCGCTCGCCTTTCTCCTGACGACGGGAATTGGCGAGAAGGCAATCGCTCAAGACAAATGGCCGACAAAGCCGATAAACATCGTTGTCTCGTTCAAGGCCGGCGGAAACGCCGATATCGTCGCGCGGATGAATGCTGACGCGCTCAGTAAAGAGCTGGGCGTGCCGGTCAACGTTCTGAACAAGCCTGGCGGCGCTCACATCCCGGCCACCATGTTCGTCCTCAAAGCGCCGGCGGACGGCTATACATTGTTCAACTGGTCGCCGCCGAGCTTCATGGTCGTGCCGTTGACGCGCAAGGTCCCCTACAAGCCGCTGCGGGACTTCATTCCGTTGTTCGCGGGGATCTCCGCGTCGAACGCTCTCTATGTGCGCGCCGATTCCCCATACAAGACATTTAAGGAGTTCGTTAAGGGCGCCAAGGCCAAGAAACTCACCATCGGCGTCAATAACCTGGGTGCGCCGCCCAACCTTTCGGCCGTGCAGATGGCCAAGGAGTTCGGGCTGGAGTTCAAGACGCTTGCCCTGAAGACCGTTCCGGCAACCATGACCGGCTTGCTCGGCGGCCAGGTCGACGTCGCGGTCGGGCAGGTAGCCTCAATCCACAAGTATGGCGAAAAGGTTCGTCCGTTGGTCATCTTGGACAACGACCGCAAGGCCTTCTACGCCAAGGACCTGCCGGGCGTGCGCACGGTCGGTGAAGTGTTCCCGGGCAAGAATGCCGGTACGTGGGTCCATGGCGGCCTGGCGGTGAAAGCGGGCACACCCCAGCACATCGTCGACCGGCTGCTCGAAGCCAGCAAGGTGATGGGAAAGCCGGCGTTCATCGCGAAGGTTCCCAAGAGCGTGAGCTATGACTGGGTTCACGGGACCGAGGCCACCCGCAAGAAAATTCAGGCCGGTATCGATCTCTATTCGCCGCTCCTGGCAAGTCTTGGCCTGTTGGTGAAGAACTAGCAATAAGTTGGTGCGCCGGGGTGCTGTTCCCGGATCCCCGGCGCACCGACCTGACACGGGTGCGGACATGATTACGCAGCGCGCCGCAAATATAGCGTTCAATATCCTGGTGATCGTGGCGGCCGTTTTCTTCGCGCTGGAAGCGGAGACGTTTCAAACGTCCGGATTGCTCGCCAGTACAGGCTTGCCTTCCAAATTCTTTCCCCAGCTCATGCTGGCGTTCATCGGCCTCTGCTCGATAATCGTGATCGGGGCTTATCTCTTCAGGGGATACGCCGGGACGGATAAAGGAGCTTCGGTCTTCGAAGACGGCGGTGCGGCGCGGCGCGGCCTTCTCGTCCTGGTCGTGGCGGTCGCCTGTTACCTCGTTTGGTCCCTCTGGAGCTTCATTCCCATGTTGATCCTCATCGGCCCGGCTTGCGCGCTGGCCATGGGCGTGAGGTCGCCGTGGATGTACGTATCGTTGCTGGTGATGTCGGGCATCGTCTATCTCGTCTTCACCCAACTCTTGAACGTTCAACTTACATAGCGGGCGGGAACGATGTTCGCCGGATTTGACGTTGTCGCCCAGTCCATCGGCCAGCTTGCCGAACCGATAACGCTTGCGCTGCTCGTCGGCGGCATCGTTCTCGGCCTCATCATCGGCGTGTTGCCGGGTCTCGGTCCGCCCATCGCGATTGCCCTGGCGCTGCCGTTTACCTTCCACCTGGAACCGATCGCGGCAATCATTCTTCTTCTTGGGATCTATTCCGCCGCCATCTACGGCGGGTCCATCTCGGCGATCGCCGTCGGTATTCCGGGAACCGGCGCCGCCATCGCCACCGTCCAGGACGGCAATAAGATGTTCAAGGCCGGCAAGGGCGGTGAGGCGCTCGGCCTCTCGCTGACCGGGTCGATCATCGGTGGTTTGTTCAGCGTCATCTGCCTCGCCTTTATCGCGCCCATCCTGGCGACCGTTGCGATCAAATTCGGACCGCGTGAGTTCCTGGCCATCAGTGTGTTCGGTCTCGTTGTCGTCGTTCGGGTGGCGGGCGAAAGCCTGTCGAAGGGGCTGCTGGTCGGGGCACTCGGCATCTTCCTGACGACCTGGGGCCTTGATGAGCTGAACGGAACCGAACGCTACACGTTCGGCAGCTACCACCTGTACGAAGGCATCCCGTTGGTTCCGTTTCTCGTCGGGGTGTTTGCCGTGTCCGAGGTTTTGATCGGCGCTGAGCGCGCCCTTCAGAAACTCGACTTCGATCAGACCAGTCTGACCGTGAAACTGCCGGGCTGGGGTAAGCTGATGAAGATGAAGGACATCCTGTTCCGGTCGTCCGCTTTGGGAACCGTCATCGGAATCATCCCGGGCGAGGGCGCGGCCGTCGCCGCGTTTTTCGCATATTCGGAAGCCAAGCGGCGGTCCAAGACGCCGGAGAAATTCGGCACCGGGCACGAAGAGGGCATCGTTGCCCCCGAAACCGCCAACAACGCCACAGTCGGTGGGGCGCTGGTGCCGACGCTGACCCTCGGGGTTCCGGGCAGCCCCGCCGCTGCCGTGCTGCTGGGGGCGTTCCTCATTCACGGTTTGGCGCCCGGACCCAAACTCTTCGCCGAGCGGCCGGACATGATGTACGCCATCTTCATCGGCCTTTTCGTCATCAACATTCTGATGATGGTAATTGGGCTGATGGCGATCCGCTTCGCGGCCAAGCTGATCCAGGTGCCCACGACGTTCATCGTGCCCACGGTTCTGCTTCTGAGCTTCGTCGGAATCTTCAGCGTCTCCCATAGCTTCTTCAACGTCGGCGTGCTGCTGGGCGCCGGCATTCTCGGTTATGTCGTGCGGAAGCTGGGTTACTCCATCGCGCCGCTCAGCATTGGATTCGTGCTTGGACCGATCCTGGAGAACTCGCTTCGCCAGTCCCTGGTCATCGCGGACGGAAGCATCGGTGAATTCTTCAACACGCCGATCGGTCTCGGTATATATGCCGCGCTGGCGCTGACGATCTTCGGCGGGCCGCTGGCCGGCTGGGCGAAGCAAAAAATGTTCCCGCGGGCGGAGGATGCATGATGAGCGGCAATGAAAATAGGCTCAATATTCTGATCTTCTATCCCGACCAGATGCGGGCCGACTCCATGGGGTGCGCCGGCAACCCGATCGTCAAGACACCATACATCGACCGGTTGGCCAACGAGGGCGTCCACTTTACGGATGCTTATGTTTCCTATCCGGTCTGCTGCCCGTTTCGTGCATCTTTGTTTACCGGCAAGTACGCGCAGGGGCACGGCCTGTACCAGAACCACTTCCCGCTCCGCGCCGATCAGATATTCCTGGCGCAACTCCTGAAGGACGCGGGGTATCGCACCGGGTATGTCGGCAAGTGGCACCTTGAGGGCGGCCCGCGGCCCGGGTTCGTCCCGCCGGGAGAGAGGCGGTTCGGGTTCGATTATTTCATCGGCTTCAACCGCGGACACTTCTATCTCAAGTCCATCTTCTACAAGGATGATGACCGGCCCTACCACTGCCCGCGTTGGGAGCCCGAGTACCAAACCGAGCATCTGATCGATTTCATCGAGCAATCGGTTGGGAAGGATGACGGCAATCCCTTCTTCGGGTTTGTCTGTTACGGGCCGCCTCACTTCCCGAACGTCATGCCCGACCATCTCAGGAACCTCTATGACCCGGCGGAGATCAACCTGCCGCCGAGCATTCTCAGCCCCGAGGAACACGAAGCGGAGCGGCAGTTACGCCTCAAATACGACTACGCGGGGAACCCGAAATCCGAAGATCACAGCCATGCCGGCGACGGACACAAGCCGCAGGGCGAACGGGAGACCGAGGAGGAGACCCGAAAATTCATTGCCGAGTATTACGGCATGATCACCGGCGTCGACCACAATGTGGGCCGTGTCCTGAATGCTCTGGACCGGCTGGACATCGTCGAGGACACCATCGTGATCTTCCTCAGCGATCACGGCGACATGCTTGGTCAGCATGGATACTACTGCGGCATCAAGAAGACGGCGTACCGGGCGGCCATGCAGGTCCCGTTCATCGTTCGTTATCCCGGCAGGTTTCCGGCCGGCAAAAAGGTCGACGCGCTGATCGATGTCGCCGTCGATACCATGCCCACCCTGCTTGAGCTGTGCGGCATTCCCATCCCGAACTCCGTGCACGGGACGAGTTATCTGCCTCTCCTGGACGGGACAGCGGAGGAGATTCGTGATGCGGTCATGTATCAGTCGATGAAGATGCCGGACGGCGACATTTCGGAGTTTACCTGCATGCCCGAGCGCGGGATTCGGACTAAGGACTGGCTCTATGTCCGTCAACCCGAGCGCCGCAAGATGCTGTTTGATCTCCAAAACGATCCAGACGAGATCAAGAACCTTGCCGATGACGGTTCACTGACCGGGCTGATGGACGATTTCGATGAACGCATCAAGACGCACATGGAGGAGACCGGCGACGACTGGGACCTCTGCCTGGATTTCCCGCCGGAGAACTACCTGACCCAGGCCGAGGGCAGGAAGTACATGGACGAGCTGGTTCCCCGCGCCATTCGGGTTCCCTGACGGGGAAATTCGAGTCCATGAGCTTCAACCGGCCCATCAAGATAATAAAAGTCGAAGCGCTGCCCATTCGAGCCAGCGGCGGGGTGAGCCCCAACATGGCGCTCGGGTTGATGCCGACCCGCCCGGCGTTGTTGGTCCGGATAGACGACGATCAGGGCTGTTGTGGTTGGGGCGAGGTCTGGGCAAATTTCCCGCCCCGGGCGAACCTCCACAAAACCCATCTGATAGAAGATGTGATCGCGCCGCGCCTCGAGGGCTTCACCTTCACCGAGCCCGGGGAGGCTGACGGGTTCCTTCGTTCGAAGCTGTCGACGTACTTCCTTCATGTCGGTCAGCTTCAGGTTTTCGAGCATCTGTTGGCGGGCATCGATATTGCGCTGTGGGACCTTGCGCTGCGGAGCGCCGGTTCAACCTTCGCCGCGCATATGGGATTGGATAACGCGAGCGCCGCCTGCTACGCGAGTTCGATCAATCCGCCGGATCTCGAACGGTTGATGCTGCTGCATGCCGACTGGGGCCAATCCCTGTTCAAGTTGAAGATCGGGTTCGATGACGATGCCGATCGGGACTTCGTCGAAAAGGCCTCCTCCATCCGGCCGGCCGGCACGAGCATCATGCTGGACAACAACCAGACGTGGGACCGGCCGCATGCCGAAACCATGCTCAAGTCGCTGGAGGAATTCGATCCATTGTTCTCCGAGGAACCCATACCGGCCAACTCGGGATTGGGCGAATGGGAGCAGCTTGCGAAGGCGACGTCGATCCCGCTGGCGGGCGGCGAGAACATCTATGGGGTCGACGAGTTCCTGCGAATGGCGGGGGCCGGTTTGAAATATGTCCAGCCCGATGTCGCCAAATGGGGGGGCGTGTCGGGCGCGCTGAAGCTGTCCGATCGGCTTCCCGACGGGGTGGCGCTTTGGCCTCACTTCATGGGAACCGCGGTCGGCCAGATGGCCGCACTGTCCATCGCCGCGGCCGTCGGCGAGTCCACAACCTGCGAGATGGACGTGAACGAGAACCCGCTCAGGACGGATCTGTGCGGTGATGTTCTGAACATCGATAGCGGGCGCGTCGCGCTTCCCGGCGAACCCGGACTGGTGGCGCCTCCCGTGGCGGAGCGCCTGGAAGACTTTCGCGAGATAGCCGGCTAGCGGCTTGCTCGGTTCCCGATCTTGATTCCCGGCGAGCCCTTACAATGGTTTTCCTTCGCTATCCCGCCAAGCGGACATAAGCTCGTTTGAGGGTAGCGAAGAATCCAGCAGTTTATGTGTCGCTTCCACACCGGAAATCGGCAAATCCGGACGATCAAGTATGCCAAGTTGGGTCAGCAGGCAGGCTTGATCCCAATAGATATGTTCGTTGTACAGCCTGTCACCCCGAAATGTTGCAATCACCACAACCGGCAGCTCAATGCGCTTCCCCGTTGGCGCGACCCCCGGCAACATGTGATCGATAACCCGGTCATGCGTAAATCGAGACATGATCTCCAGCACCACGGTGTCCGCGCCTACCGTCTCGGATATCAGGATGTTCTCCCGGTCCTCCGGTTGCTGAGGAATAAAGTGATATTTGTAGAACCGTTTGAGAAGTTCATGTCCCACGCCGCCGGTCCGTGTGGGGATATGATTGACGTAGGGTTGGTCGACCATTGTGTCCATTGTGGCGTCCGGATCTTTCTCCTCGAACTCAAACCGGAGATGCTCGGCGAACAAACCGGCTAGATCGAATTTTGGTCCAATTGCGCCACGCAACAGGTCAAGCGTCCGCGAGTACGCTACTCTCGAAGCCCATTTGTCGTGGGCTTGATTTTTTGCCAACCAAAAGCGCGTTTTACACTTCTCATAGGAGTAATGGCGCGCGTGAGGAAACGACTGGGTCCGGTCGATGGCCCTACCGGCATCCGCCGATGAAGCGTCGTATAGACCACTTGTATGAATTACCACGGGCGGTTTAATCTCAGTCGGCAGATCTCCTGCAATTGGGTCGTAGACCGCGACGGCGTCCAGCACGTCGATCCAATTTGCGAAGATACGTGCGGCGCCTTCGTGAAACCCCACGGCAGCTATCTTCGAATATAGTCTTTTAACTTCGGCTGCATCGACTTCATCTGTCACCGAGGCGTCGGTCCAACAGACGGAATACCCATCCTCGCGCAAATTCCTGGCAAATGTGGCGATCTCGTTAGCATCCTCACTAGTTCCGGTTGCCAGGAGAACCGCCAGCCGCGAATTCCGTATTTCTTCCGACTCGCACAGAGGCGGTTCAAATCGGAGTGTGCCGATCAACCCATCGGTTTGTGACGACATCATGTCTCCTTCCCATAGTTATGTAGATTAGGGCCGCTCATTAGAAGGATTGCCTGGTCGGCAAATAGCCGTGTGCGGATGGCTCCCTGCCGGCTAGGGCTGTTCGACAGCCTGCATCGGTTGCGCCTATTCACATGGGGCGGCGGGTCTAACGCCAGACCGCAAACCCCATCGCCGTTCCGGTCCCGGCCTCGGAGCGATAGCAGGGCACGTAGTCGATCAACTCCATTTCAAAATCGGATCGGGAGATCGCCCCAAGCATGATGATCCAGTTCTTCACCTCGGACGTGCCGGACCGGAAAATCCCGTCGTCTTCCTCGATCAGCGGCGCGTAATTTCCGTCGGCCATGGCGTGGAGCATTTGCCGGTCCCATTCCTCGTCGATGACGAAATGACTGAGCCCGCCGGAGCCCACCACCGCTACCCGTTGATCCGAATCCCAGCTTCGGATCGCGTCGCCGAGGATCCGCCCGAATTGAAAACACCTGGACGGCAGCGGTCGGTTCGGCGGATAGAACGTATTGACCAGGATGGGCACGAGGGGGATGGGCCGGTCCTTGAGCACCCGGCGGTAGATGAAGGTGAACGCGTGGCCGATACTGATCGGTTTTCCCCCGCGGTCGAACGGGATGTCGCGGGACGCGGTGATCTCGAAACCGTTCGCGGTCGCGGTTTCCGCCATGTGCGTCGCCAGCTTCGCGGCCACCGGATAATAGGTGTCTTTGGGCGTGTGACGCTTGCTCTCCACCATCTGTATGGACGGATGCTTGTGCTTGTGATCTTCGGGGTCGTAGGCGGAATTCAGCAGCTTATCGCCATGATAGATGGTGATCGCCGGCTGCATGGCGGCGCTGTACCATTCCTCCTGATCGTCGCCGATGACCACCAAGACATCCGGATCGAGCTCGCGGATCGCGTCTCCGAGCGCGTCGATGGCGGTTTGGTTGCGCTGTGCATGGGCCCGGCGGGCGGGCAGTTCGGCAAGGGCCGCATAATCCTTCTCCGTCCGCCGTTCGGCCAGCTCCGCAAAGCTCAATGTTTCGCCGCGGAACGGATGGCTGATGGTGCGGTCGAATTCGGCGCGGGCGGACCAGTCTTCCGGCTCCATCACCAGTATCAGACTGTGCGAGGTGCCGAATCCGCCGACGAGCTCCGCCATCACCTGTACCCCGCTGATCCGCTCATCATCCGGTTTGACCGCATCTCGACGGTTTGTACAAGCACCGATGCGTAATTGTTCGATGGCCGGAAATGGAAGGCTGTTTCCCGGGCGGCATCCGCGCCGGCCCATCAACTTAACCGGCGCCAATCTCCAACTTAGACCCATGGACCGCTCAATGGGGGCGGGCCGCTTGGTGATCGTGGGATTAATTATTTGGGCGGATAAACCAAGCGATCTTCCCGCTTCGCACACCTGCATTGTCGGGGGTCAGATCACTATTCCTGATTGGGCGCCGATGGCTATCTATGTCGGGATATTTCCGACGGAGGGTGAGTTTGGGTCGGCGGCCCTTCATTGCGTGTCAGCAGTCTTTGTAGTTTTTCGCAACACATTCACGGGTAAGTTTCCGTGCTTCGCCGATTTGTTGGCGGGTCATGCTTTTCGCAACTATATCCCTGCCTTCGGTTGCATTCTCGTTCCCGGACGATGCCGCAATATCGAACCACATATGTGCGTAGATAACGTCCTGTGAAACACCGTTTCCATTGGCATACATCACCCCAAGATTAAATTGCGCGCCGGCATCTCCCTGTTCCGCCGCAAGGGCGAACCACTTCACCGCTATCTTGTAATCCTGTGAAACACCATTTCCATTGGCATACATCAGCCCAAGATTTGATTGCGCTTTCGCAACGTCCTGTTCCGCCGCAAGGGTGGACCACTTCACAGCGGTCTTGTAATCCCGTGGAACACCAGCTCCCTTGGCATACGTCGCCCCAAGATTTGATTGCGCACCGGCATGTCCCTGTTCCGCCGCGAGGGTGAACCACTTCACCGCGGTCTCGTAATCCTGTGGAACGCCTTCTCCTTTGACATACATCAGCCCAAGATTTGATTGCGTATCAGCATCCCCCTGTTCCGCCGCGAGGGTGAACCACTTCACTGCAGTCTTGTAATCCTGTGGAACACCTTTTCCGGTGTCATACATCACCCCAAGATTGTATTGCGCTTTGGCATATCCCTGTTCCGCCGCGAGGGTCAACCACGTCGCCGCTGTCTTGTAATCCCGTGGAACGCCTTCTCCTTTGACATACATCAGCCCAAGATTTGATTGCGCATCGGCATGTCCCTGTTTCGCCGCGAGGGTGAACCACTTCACCGCGGTCTTGTAATCCTGTGGAACACCTTTCCCAGTGTGATACATCACCCCAAGATTTGATTGCGCATCGGCATGTCCCTGTTCCGCAACAGGTGTCCATTCCCTCAACGCAGTCGCAAAGTCTCCGTTTTGTGCGGCGGTCAGTCCCCTATTGAAGTCGGCACTCCAGCTTGGAAACGACAGGCACAATAGGAGCAGTAGAGACAGAAAGTATTTGTTCACGGTATTTTTCCGCATAGGTTCAATGGGTAAACTCTACACAAAAATCAGCGTCAAAACATTTTCATAAAACCCCTCTGAATTGCTTGTCCAAACACGTCCGAAATACCGAGTTTCTCGCATCCCGATTTTTCGTTCGGATTGGCTTGTGATGAGCTCGAACAGCCTGTCGCCCCGTCGTCGTCGCCTGTCTCTCGGCGGGCCCGCAGCGCCGGCTCCAACGACATCGTCATGCCCGTCCTGCCACGGGTTGATGTTCCCGGGGCCTTCATGGTCCTTATTTTGAAGCCGAACGGCGGTCTCCAGGGGGCGGAAACCGGGTCTGGCGTTTCCCGGTGTCCCGGTTAATCTAAGGGCGAACGGGCAGTCTCGGGCCCCAAGGGACAGGGATAACCATGACCGGTATCAGAACAGAGACCCTGAACGTTTCAGGCGTCGCGTTGACCGTCCGCCGCGCCGGCGAGGGCGAAACCTTGTTGCTCCTGCACGGCGCCAACGGCAATGCGTCCTGGCTTCCCATAATCGAGTCCCTGTCGGCCAGGTACGACGTCATCCTGCCGGATCACCCGGGATTCGGGGACACGGATGCGCCGGGCTGGATGGACAGCATCTTCGACATGGCCTACTTCTACCTCGACGTGATCGAGGCCCTCGGCCTGGAGAGCTTCCACCTGGCGGGCCATTCCATGGGCGGCTGGATCGCCGCCGAGATCGCCGTCCGGGATCGCCATCGCATCAAGTCGCTGACCCTCGTTTCATCGGCCGGAATCTGGGTGAACGGCACGCCGATGGGCGATTTGTTCTCCTGGTCGCCGCAGGAAACCGTTCGCCGGGCGTTCGCCCGGCAATCCTTCATCGACGAAATGCTCGCCTACGAACCGTCCGAGGAAGAGATCGGGGTGATGCTGAAGAACAGGCAGATGGCGGCCCGGCTGTGCTGGTCGCCGCGGCTCCACAACCCCGACCTCAGGAAGTGGCTGCATCGCCTCAAGCTGCCGACACTGATCATTTGGGGCGATAGCGACGGCATATTCCCCGAGCCCTACGCGCATGCCTATCACGAACTGATTCCGGGTTCGGAGCTTGAGATCTACGAAAACTGCGGCCACGTGCCCATGGCCGAAGCGAGGGACGCCTTTCTCTCGCGCCTGTTGACGTTTACCGGGGGAGCCGCCTGATGGATTTCTACTTCTTCAACCTCATGCCCTACGGCGCGCTGGATCTGGAGTACGACAAGAAATACGCGTCGGCGAACCTGCTGCTGCCCAACAGCTACTACGACCCCGAGGAGGGCCACAAGCTCTACACCCGGTACATGGACGAATTGGAATACGCCGACGAGCTGGGCTTCGACGGGGTCTGCGTCAATGAACATCATCAGACCGCCTATGGCTTGATGCCGACGCCCGGCGTTATCGCCGGCGCGCTGGCCCGAAATACCAGGCAGGCAAAAGTCTGCGTCCTCGGCCGGGCGCTGCCGCTGGTCAACAATCCGCTGATGATCGCCGAAGAGTTCTCGATGCTCGACAACATCACCAAGGGGCGGTTCGTGGCGGGCTTCGTCCGCGGCCTCGGCGTCGAGTACCACGCGATGGGGATCAACCCGGCGTTCTCCCTGGAGCGTTTTCACGAGGCCCACGATCTGGTGGTTCGCGCCTGGACCGAGATCGGGCCCTTCGCTTTCGAGGGCAAGCACTACCATCTGCAATACGTCAATCTGTGGCCGCGGCCCTATTCCAAGCCTCATCCCGAGGTGTGGATTCCTTCCCAAGGCTCGGAGGAAACCATCCGCTGGGCGGCTCATCCCGACCGCAGGTACACCTATCTGAACGTCTATTCGCCGTTCTCGGCGGTGGAGCAGTTCATGGGCATGTACCGCCGGGTATGCGAGGAAGACTACGGCTACGAGGCGGAGGACCGGCAGCTTGGCCTCGCGGTCCCCATATATGTCGGCGAGACCGACGAGATCGCCGCCAAGGAAGCCAGGCCCCACATCGAGGCGTTCTTCAACAAGTTTCTGCGGATTCCCAACGAACTCCTGTTGCCGCCGGGCTATACCTCCATCAGTTCCCTGAAGGCCATCGCGCTGGCCAAGCGGGAAATGCTGGGCGGCGGCAAGAGCATGGAACGAATGAACGATCTCGGCATGTTCATATGCGGCAGCGCCGATACGGTGCGGACCCGCCTGGAGGAATTCCAGGACCGGATCGGTCTCGGGCGGATGTGCACCATCCTGCAGTTCGGAACCCTGCCCCACGAGCTGACCAGGAAAAACATGGAGCTGTTCGCCACCAAGGTCATGCCCCACTTCCGGGGCCGGCTGCGCCGGCCGCGGAGCGAGGCCGCGGAATAACCGGCCGCGCATTCGGTTGGGATCGGTCGCGCTTTGATGGGACCGGGCTCGGACATCGACACATCGGGCGGGAAGGGACGGCGAGAGTGAATTCCCCGAACGAGGCGGTATCGGACGTTATCATCGTCGGCGGCGGTCCGGCCGGGCTGATGCTCGCCAACGAGCTTGGCCGGCGCGGCGTCGCTGCCGTGCTGCTGGATGACGATCTCTCCACGGCCATCAACCCGCAGGCCAATGCCACTCAGGCCCGGACGATGGAGCATTACCGCCGGTTGGGATTTGCCGACGAGGTGCGGGCAATGGGTCTGCCCCGGGATTACCCCACCGATATCGCCTACTACACGACGTTCTCGGGGCACGAACTGGCGCGGTTTCAACTCCCGTCCGCCCAGGAAGCGGCGAAGCTCGTTAAGCAACTCTCGGGGTCCTGGAGCGCGGCGGAGCTGCCTCACAGGGTATCGCAGATGTATGTCGAACGGGTTCTCCATGATCAGGCGGAAAAACTGCCGTCGGTCCGGCTGCGTTATGAACACGCGGTAACGTCGGTCGCCGACCACGGCGATCATGTCTCGGCGACGGCCGTTCACCAGGGGCGCGAGATGGCGTTTACCGCCCGGTACCTCGTCGGCTGCGACGGCGCCCGAAGCATCGTGCGAAACCATATGGGCGTCGAGTACGAGGGAGAAGCGGGCATAGAGCGGGATTTCGCCGGCGGTGACATGCACGCCGTCTATCTCCGGAGCCGGGAAATATACCAAAACATGTGCGGCAAAC
>JAJDXO010000038.1 GCA_022823235.1 Rhodospirillales bacterium | reverse complement strand
CGCGCCGCGAACGGCGATGCCGGCCCATCGGCGGCCATGGACGGAGTGACGCAACGCCGCCACGGCGCGAAGGAACCCGGCCTCCGGTGGCGCTCCCCGGTCCCCCGGGTGCGTTGCGGGCCTCGTCCGATGCACACACATCGCACTTCGGCCCGCGCCTGCCCGGCTAACCGATGAGCGCCATCAAATTGATCCAATTTGGCCGGATACTGCTCTAGGATATTTTCCGGGAGGGTTTCAGCGGCATGCCAACGGTATTCATCACCGGCGCCAATCGGGGGCTGGGCCTCGAGTTCGCGTCCCAGTACGCGGCCGATGGCTGGTCGGTCATCGCCACCTGCAGGAATCCGGACGGCGCGGCCGGGCTGCGCGGGATCGCAGGCGACATCGATGTCCATGCGCTCGACGTCTCCGACTTCGACGCCGTTGACGCGGTTGCGGCGTCGCAGGCCGGACGGCCCATCGACCTTTTGATCAACAATGCCGGGCTGCTCGGCTCCACGGCCGGGTTCGGCGCCACCGATCCCGAAGGCTGGGAGGAACTGTTCCGGGTCAACGCCATGGCGCCCCTCAGGCTGGCCGAGGGGCTGGTGGAGAATGTCGCCGCGTCCGGGCAAAAGAAGATCGTCGCCATCACCTCGGCCATGGGGAGCATTTCCGGGGGCGGCGGCGGCTATTATCCCTATCGGTCATCCAAGGCGGCGCTCAACATGGTGATGAAGAGCCTGTCCGTCGACCTCGCCGGGCGCGGCATTACCGTCGCCGTATTTCACCCGGGATGGGCGCAGACCGACATGGGAGGCGCCGGCGCCGCGGTCCGGGTTTCCGACAGCGTATCTGGAATGCGGCGGATCATCGATCGGCTGGGTATTGACGACACGGGTACGTTCTGGGGATATGACGGCGGACAGCACGGCTGGTAGGCGACCGGCGGAGGAGACGCGCGTGGGTGATCCCATAGATATGTATTTCGATTTTGCTTCTCCCTACGGCTATTTGGCGTTGTTCCGGATCGACGCCATCGCCGGGAAGCACGAACGGTCCGTCAATTGGCGGCCCTACCTGCTGGGTGCGGTCTTTCAGCACAACGGTCAGCGCTCCCTCGTGGAGCAGCCGTTGAAAGGCGAGTATTCGCTTCACGATCTCGAGCGGTCGGCCCGGCTCTATGGCGTTGCGTTCAAGATGCCGGAACCCTTTCCGATCCCCACGGTGGCGGCGGGGCGGGTGTTCTACTTCCTGCATGACCAGGACGAGCAATTGGCGCGGGATTTCGCCAAGGCCGCGATGACCGCGTTTTTCGCCGACGGGATCGATATCCGGCCCCGGGAAACCGTCGCCGAAATTGCCGGCGGGCTGGGGGCCGACGTTCAGGCCTGCATCGACGCAACCAACGACCAGTCCTACAAGGACCGGCTCCGCGACGAAACCCAGACGGCAATGGACCGCGGGGCCTTCGGCTCGCCCTATTTCATCGTCGACGGCGAGCCGTTCTGGGGCTGCGACCGGATGGAGATGATGGATCAGTGGCTCGAACGGGGCGGCTGGTAGGAGAAGCCGATGTCCGAACCCGTCATCCTGACCGATATTGATAACCGTGGGGTCGCCACGGTCACGCTCAACCGTCCGGACAAGTTCAATACCTGGAACCCGGAGTTGCTCACCGCGCTGGTTGACGGGCTTCGGGCCCTGGCCGGGGATGATGCGGTGAGGCTGTTGGTGCTGCGCGGCGCCGGCAAGCATTTTTCCGCGGGCGCCGACGTCAATTGGTTCAAGGAACTGGCGGAAGCGACGCCGGACGTCCAGAAGCAGGGCGCGGCGCTGTCGCTGGCCGCCATGCGCGGCCTGTACGAATTCCCTAAACCCGCCATCGCTCTCATTCACAATGCGTGTTTCGGCGGCGCTACCGGCTATGCGGCCGGCTGCGACGTTGTCATCGCCTCCGAGGACGCCAAATTCGCCATTACCGAGGTGCGCGTCGGCATTACGCCGACGCCCATACTCCCACAGTTGATTGCCGCGCTCGGTGTCCGTCAGGCGAAACGATATGCGGTTTCGGGGGAGACATTCGACGTCCACCGGGCGAAGGAGATCGGTCTGGTGCACGAAATTTGCCCGGTCGGCGGCCTGGATGAAGCGGCGGCGCCGGTCATCGACGGATATCTGCGGAGCGGCCCGGTGGCGGTGGGGCGGACGAAGCGCCTGATCGGGGAAATCTCCGGCACGTGGATTTCCGACGCGATGGCCGAACAAATGGCCGAAATCAGCGCTTCGGGACGAGCGACTTCCGAAGGAATCGAGGGCTTTCAGGCGTTTTTGGATAAACGGACCGCCGCCTGGTACCCCGACAGGGACGAATAGCCCAAATGTCCGTCAATCTTCTCCGAATGGCTGTCGGGATCGAGAGCACCGAGCATCTCCGCCGGCGGCAGGCGGAGCGGCTGGAAGCCTACCGGCAGGAGCACGGCGAGGCGGTTCTCCGCACCTTTACGCGCAACGTGCCGAGGCGCGCCGGCGAACTGATCGACGGGGGCTCCATCTATTGGGTTATCAAGCGCTTCATCCGGGTCCGCCAGCGGATTCTCGGCGTCGACGAATTTCGCAACGACGAAGGCAAGCGCCGGTGCTTCATAACCCTGGATCCCGAACTGACACCGGTCGAAATGCGCACTCAGAAGCCGTTTCAGGGCTGGCGGTACCTGCGGCCCGAGGATTCGCCCCCCGATGTCCGGATTTCCCGGGAGCAATCCGGGGAGTTGCCGCCGGAGATGGCCGCGGACCTCCGGGAGCTTGGCCTGATCTAGAGCAGTATCCGGCCAAATTGAACCATTTGACCGGGATTAATTCGCGTCGTGGCCAGGCGCGCCGCGAACGGCGATGCCGGCCCATCGGCGGCCATCGGCGGAGCGGCGCAACGCCGCCACGGCGCGAAGGAACCCGGCCTTCGGTGGCGCTCCCCGGTCCCCCGGGTGCGTTGCGGGCCTCGTCCGATGCACACACATCGCCCTTCGGCCCGCGCCTGCCCGGCTAACCGATGAGCGCCATCAAAT
>JAJDXO010000027.1 GCA_022823235.1 Rhodospirillales bacterium | reverse complement strand
GGCGGAGCGGCGCAACGCCGCCACGGCGCGAAGGAACCCGGCCTTCGGTGGCGCTCCCCGGTCCCCCGGGTGCGTTGCGGGCCTCGTCCGATGCACACACATCGCACTTCGGCCCGCGCCTGCCCGGATAACCGATGAGCGCCATCAAATTGATCCAATCTGGCCGGAAACCGCTCTAGCGTTGCGAATGGAATGCTTCCGGACCGGCCGGGCCGAGAGGTGCCGGAACAATTGCTTAGGAGTCAGAATGAAGGCGGCGCGCCAGCCCCGAAGGCCGATGACCCGTTTGGCGACGCCGACGCAGCTGGCGATCATCAGGGGCCAGGCGCGGAGGTCCGCGCGCGTCACGCCGGCGGCGACCACCGTCAGGCGCTGCTTCTCGTAGAACCGGGCGAGATCGAAGGTATCGGCGCACACGGTCTCGATCAGGGGCGTGCCGTCCCGGCTGTCGATGCGCACCCAGTAGCCGGCGCGCTTGACGCAGACGAAGCAGTGACGGAGCCCGGGCGAGCCGAACAGCCGCGCCCACGGCCCATGGCCGTGGCCGTGAAACACAACCAGCGCATTCATGATGGTAATCCCTGGGTTCGAGGAGTTGGACCGGGCGGGCATCAGCCGCCGCGCCCGGCCGCACCCCCTCACCCTAACCCTCTCCCCCTGAAGGGGGAGAGGGATGCGAAGGCTTGGCGAGCCTGCGAGCCTTAGCCGAAGCTGGGTGAGGGGGCGCTCCGTTAAATGGTGGACCGTCGCATGTGGGGACTGGCCGTTCCTCCGAAGCGGCCGAAGTCCCCCGACAACGATCTAGCCCTTAGCCGGATCCCCGACGTTGGCCAACGGCGCTTGTATGAAATCGGGCTGGCCGGATATACTGAAATTGCCCGGTCTGTTTCGGACGTTTTTCGAGTCGGGGCCTGAGGGCATTGGCTGCCGGGCACCATTCTTGATTGCTCTCAGTGATTGTAAATTCACCTGAATTTCAGTTGAAGTGGTCGCGGCCTTTCACTAAATTCAGTTTGCCCGGCGCGTTTCGGACGTTAGGTGAAAGGGATTCCTTTGGGAATAGCATTTTACCGCTGGGCACTATTCCACCTTTTTCCCGATCCAAACTGACCAGCAGCGGCAGTTCCGATACGCGCGTCGCCGCCGGGGCCGGGGCCGGGTTTCACGGGCGTCACGAACTTTGCGGCTAATACCGTCCCTTGTCGCCGATGATCTTCCCGGTCTCGAGATCGATCCCCAGATAGATTCCCGGCGTGCCGCCCCAAAGACGCCCCTCTTCGTCCACATGGATGTCAAAGAAGGCGTCGGGCACCTCAGGCGCTCCCGGGCGGCGAAGACCGTGGTCTTCGACTCGCCACAGTTCATTGCCGTCTTCGTCAAACGCCACGATGTTGCGGCCGACCATCATGTCGCCCATCTCGTAGAAATCAGAGTTGAACAGGACGACAATCCGGCCATCCGTTTCTATATGCTCAACCGCCGGCTGTTCAAACCTTACCAGGCTGCCGCCGAACATCGCCTCTCTCGCGCCCTCTTCGATATCGACCATCAATCATCACTCCGACCGATTTCCGCTGGCTTTCCAAACCATAACCGACGCAATTCATCGAGCAACTCAAACTACAATCCGCCGCCCATCCAAACGATTGGGAGCGGCGGTTCCGATCCGCGCGCCATACGTGTTGACTAAGCAGACTCTCAATTGAAATTTGGTGGCACCTTTGATATATTTCTTCTGCCTCGCTCCCACGGCTGGACGACAAGTGTAGGCCCTTCGTGCGTAGGTTCGGTTGAGTCACACCCCTCTCCGAATTCATCGGGGCACAACTTCCCATCCAATCGAACTGTTATTTTTTCCGAACAGAGTTTGGAAATCTATTCTCCGCTATGGGCGCGTAGACAGTAACTACATGGTCACGTTTGTCTCCGTGGGTGAAGTTCCTAACAACGTACAGAACTTGGCGTTTGACACCGTCCGCACCTGGGCGGGTTACTGCCCAAGCGTGGCTGCCTGGCGCCATTTCCGCACCAGCTTTCTTTGCGGCTTCTGGGTCGACCTGTTTGAAATTTCTTACCACCTTCGGAAACGCTTGGACGTCTCTCTTCGTCACCTGTAGTTGCGGTTGCTCAGCCGACTTGACGCCATGCTTCCAAACGATTTTGACCATGCCGAAATTGTCTTCGAACTTCACACTTCCGTCAGGCCGAAGCGTACCCTTCCCCTCGTCGACCTGGATCTTTGAAAGCTCTTTTTCGATACCTTTGAGCCGGACCTCGACCGCTTTTCCGGTTCCGCCAATGATGTCGCCGGCACGCGGCTCCAGAACATCATCGTGGAGTTTGCCAAGCTGACGGGACTCATTCAGTTCTCTGAATTTGTCAATTCCCTTGTCGGCAGCCTCTCCTACCTTCTTACCTATCTCACGCATGGCCTTGCTGCCGGGAACAAATAATGCGGGCAGCGTCGCAATGGCTAAGCCGTATTTTTCGAGCCCTTCCGCGACATCGCCTTTCTGGAACGCCGCCCAGGCTTTTTGGCTGAGCTCGGTGTATTCCTTGATGTCGGCACCGGGCCCGGCCAACTCCGCAGCAGCCCGCCCAAGCTCCGCCAAGTTCTCGATCCCGCCTGACAGATGAGGTCCGAGTGTCCGGCGCATCTCCTCAGGCAATCGTCGTTCGGGACCTAGATTGTCTTTGGCAGCCTGACCGACGAGAATTTCAGTCTCGTCGACCGCGCCGGCTCCGGCGCCTTCCGCCTCTCCGCCCGGGCCGTCGCCGATGTCGCCGCCGATTTCACCGCCGCCCCCGCTGTTGAAGAGCGTCAGCTCCGGCCCGCCGCCCTCCAATGGATCGCGGTCCCGGTACTTGTTCGTGATACGGGGCCGCGGCAGTTCCTCGATGATCTTCGCGGCCGGGTAGCCGGCGTCGATGGCGTCGGCGATGGCGACGGCCCGGTCGTACTCGCTTCGCGGCAGCCAGGCCTCGAGGTCCGGCACTATCTCCGGCATCTCGTCCCGGAGGCGTCCGATCCACCCGGCGCTGTCGATCACGGCCTGCGGGTCGTCCCCGTTGAGGCCCCGGCG
>JAJDXO010000014.1 GCA_022823235.1 Rhodospirillales bacterium | reverse complement strand
GAGATCATCTCGTACCTGTCGCGCCCCGTGAGCCTGAGCGTCCGGCTGTTCGCCAACATGATGGCCGGCCATACGCTCCTCAAGGTGGTCGCCGGTTTCGTCGTGCCCCTCGGGATCTTCGGCGTGGCGCCGGTCGCCGGCCTCGTCGCCGTCACCGCCCTGGAACTGCTGATCTCGTTCCTCCAGGCCTACATCTTCACCATTCTGACCTGCATCTACATTTCGGATGCGGTTCATCTCCATTGATCCAACGAAATTTCCTAGGACAAGAAAGGAAACCTCATCATGGACGTAGAAGCTGCAAAGCTCATCGGCGCCGGTCTCGCGACCCTCGGCTTCGTCGGCCCGGGTATCGGCATCGGCCTTATCTGGGCGGCGCTGATCAACTCCGTCGGCCGCAACCCGGCCGCCGCCGGCGCGATCACCACCACCGCGTGGGTGTCCTTCGCGCTGGTCGAGGCGCTGGCCATCTTCGCGCTGGTTATCGCGCTGATCATCCTGTTCGGCTAAACGGCTTCCCCGTCCGGGCCGCATCCGGCGGCCCGGTCCGGAAGCAATCGGGATTTTTCCATGCCGCAGTTTGATATCACCGCCTTTCCGACCCAGATCGTCTGGCTGACGATTTGTTTCGTGGCGCTCTATTTCCTGATGTCGCGCATCGCGCTGCCCCGGGTGGAGCAGGTGCTGGAGGAGCGTCAGAAGCGGCTGGACGACAATCTGTCGACGGCGGAGCAGCTTAACGCCGAGGCCAAGGAGGAGGAAGCCAGGTACGAGACCTCCCTTTCCGCGGCCCGCGCCCGGGCGCGCCAGGTCATCCAGGAGGCCACCGCCGACATGTCGGCCGAAGGCGCGCGGCGTCACGACACCCTCGGCGAGCGGCTGGCGGCCGAGATCAAGGCCGCGGAGGCCCGCATCGCCCAGGCCAAGGACGAGGCCATCGCCGGCATCCAGGAAGCGGCCTCCGAGGTCGCGGCCTCGACGGTGCGGCACCTGATCGACGAGAGCCCGTCGCCCCGGGCGGTGGCCGCCGCGGTCGAAGCCGCCCTGCGGGAGAAGGCCTGATGTTCGTCTCTCCGGCCCACGCCGCCACAACCGACGGCGCCGCCTTCTACACCGATCCCACCTTCTGGGTGGCGGTGTCGTTCATCCTGTTTATCGTGCTCGCCGCCAAGCCGGCCTGGGGCATCGTCACCCGGATGATGGACGACAAGATCGAGAGCATCCGCCGGCAGCTCGACGAGGCGACCCGGCTTCGCGAGGAGGCGCAGGAACTGCTGGCCTCCTACAAGCGCAAGATCGCCGAGGCCGAGCGGGAAGCGGAAGCCATCATCGGCGAGGCGCGGGAGGAGGCCGAGCGCCTGCGCGCCAAGATGACCGAGGATCTGGAGCACTCGCTGCAGCGCAGGGAGAAGCTGGCCATGGACCGCATCGCCCAGGCCGAGACCGAGGCGACCCAGGAGGTCCGGGCCATGGCCTCCGACGTCGCGCTCACCGCGACCCGTACCATCCTCGAGGACACGGTCCGGGGCGACAAGGCCGACCAGCTCATCGACGACGCCATCGACGAGCTTCCCGACAAACTGAATTAGCGGCCCGGTCGAGGCGCCCGAAAACCCGCCCGGCGACGCCGGACCGGAGGATTTTCCGTGCGTTCGTCCCAGGGGCCGGGTTCGTCCGTCACCCCGCTGAATCAACTTGTCCTGGATATTTAATTCCATATTTCTCCGGTTGCGCGGCAATGGACATTTATGGACATTCCTGGACATTTTTGGCCATACCTCGCGGTGCGTTTCTCCCTGTTGTCCGGCCCGGTTATCCTTAGTTGGGTGGAAATTCCCTGAGTTCAAGAAAATAATTCAAAAAAACACTTGCGACATGTGCGACCGATATGGTATGGTTTATTCTTAGGATCGGGAGCTTTGCGCCCGGTCCTTTTTTGATGGATGAGACCGGAGTCCAAACCGCCGTTGCCGGCGGTTTTTTTGTGCCCCCGGCCCCGGGGGTTTTTTATATGCAGGGAGCACTCTCATGCACCTTCCCTTTTCACTCTCGAACCCCGTGTCCCGGCAGCGCTGGGCCTACCACAACAAGCCCATGGACACCCTCAAGGTCCAGATGGGCCTGGAGCAACTCGGCTTCATGGAGCCCCGGGCCGACGACATCTATGTGTCGACGGATTCCGACCGGCTGTTCGGGGCCATGGAGGACTTCCAGAAGACCAACGATCTCGAGGTGGACGGCATTGCCAATCCGGACGGCCCCACCCACCAGGCCATGAACCGGGCGCTCACGGCTTCAAGCGCCGGCGAACCGGCGAAGCCGCTGATCGCCCGGCCCATCCCGGCCGCGGACGCCGCCGTGCGGCACAAGAACGAGCGGGACATCCGGGTGCTGGGCAGGCGCACCGATCCCGGCGACTTCCCCGTCCTCATGGCCCAGACCCTGTTGTCCAAAAACGGCGAGGCGGCGGCGCCCGAGGTCGCCGACCTGTTGGGCCAGATCTACGCCAGGAACCCCGACATGGGCCGCAAGGCCCGCGCCGAACTGGCCGGCGTCATGGACGAGGCCTCCATGCGCCGCCTGGACGACGCGGCCAAAATCCCGCCCGAAGACCGGGAACCGCCGCGGCGGCCCAAGGAACCGGAGCCGGACGATGAGGCGCCGGGAATCATGGATGGTTCGCTTTCCCAGGCGACCTCGTCTCCCGACAATTCCCGTGCCAGCGATGTTCTGACACGAGTTCCTCTGGAGGGCGGCAAATATTCCGATGCGTTCTTGAATGCCATCCATGAAAAAGAGTCCGCCCGGCAGGGCTATCGCGCCTACAACGAGTCGGGCAAGGCGCATGGCCGATACCAGCTTACGGAGAAAGCCCTGATAGATGCCGGAATGATGGACGCCGAGAAGAATTGGACCGGCAGGTATGGTGTCCATAGCCGCGAAGATTTCCTCAACAATCCCGAAGCCCAGGAAAAAGCGATCGAGGTCTACCTTGAGAGAACGGAGAAATCTCTGCGCGACAACGGCGCAACCAGGCATGTCGGCCAAACGTTCCAAGGCATCAAGGGCGCAATTACCGTAACCGAGGACGGTCTATTGGCTGCCGCCCATCGTATGGGCGCGCGGCATGTCAAGAGATACCTGGAGCATAAAGCCGCCCACGGTTGGTCGGCTGACGTCACCGATACGGCGGACAAAAAAGATGTCCCTTTCTTCACGGCGATTGAAACGCGCCTTCGGGAATTCCAGGATGTCCGGCGCTTTCGTTGATCGACATATTGTCGCCACAATGCCGGGTAGTATGATCCGGTTGGGGCATGAGCCCCGATTGAAGAAACAGGGAACGGAGAGATCGATCCATGGGCCTCGATTACCATCCGGCAATTCTCCTGGCCTGCGCCATGGGGCTGGCGCTTGTGACGGCTGGACCCGCCCGCGCGGCCGACCGGTCTCACCAGATTGTGTTCAAAAAGACTATACCGGACGGCAAGATCTGGCCGGACATTCGGGAGACGTATTATGATGATGACGAGCTGCAAGTCATCGCAAATGTGAACGACACCACCGTCTCGCGGATCGAACGGATGATTCGCGAAAAGTTGACATGGACCGCCCGGTTCGATCTGGATGAGGACGGCAAGGACGAATTGTTCGTCGTCATCGGTCAGTCATACTCCTGCGGGACGGCGGGCTGTTCCGGAATAGTGTTGGAACATGACGCAAATGGATGGCGACGCCTCTCCTCTCTTGGCATTGTTCCACGACCTTTTATCCTGAAGCTTCGGGATTCCGAGCGTGCGGATTTTTATCGGAAGTCCGATCCACGCTGGGCGAAGCTGATTGAGAAATACGGTCCCCCACAGCAATCGACGAACTAAGCTCTACAACAATCGGAAAAGATGTCCCCATCTTCACGGCGATTGAAACGCGCCTTCGGGAATTCCAGGATGTCCGGCGCTTTCGTTGATCGACATATTGTTGCCACAATGCCGGGTAGTATGATCGGTTGGGTATGGACCCCGATTGAAGAAACAGGGAACGGAGAGATCGATCCATGCGCCTCGATTACCGTCCGGCAATTCTCCTGGCCTGTGCCATGGGGCTGGCGCTTGTGACGGCTGGACCCGCCCGCGCGGCCGACCGGTCTCACCAGATTGTGTTTGAAAAGACTATACCGAACGGCGAGATCTGGCCGGCCATTCTGGAGGCGTTTTATGGTGATGAGGGGGTGCAAGTCATCGCAAAAGTGCATGACACCACCGTCTCAAAGATCGAACGAATGATTCGCGAAAAGTTGACATGGACCGCCTGGTTCGATCTGGATGAGGACGGCAAGGACGAATTGTTCGTCATCATCACTCAATCATACACCTGCGGGTCGGCGGGCTGTTCCGGAGCAGTGTTGGAACATGACGCAAATGGATGGCGACGCCTCTCCTCTATTAATCATGTTCCAATAAACTCCGACCAACCGCTTATCGTGAAGCGTCGGGATTCCGAGCGTGCGGGTTTTTATCCGAAGTCCGATCCACGCCGGGCGAAGCTGATTGAGAAATACGGCCCCGTAAAGCGATCGTCGAACTAGGGTCTGGACTCGATTAGGTGATTCACGTTTTTTGCGCACCCCCTCACCCTGGCCCTCTCCCCCTGAAGAAGGGGGAGAGGGAACTCGATGCGGCAACGCGGCTACTCCCTCTTCCTCAGGGAGGGAGAGGGTCGGGGTGAGGGTGATTTTCCTTACCATGCCAAACCCGTCATGCCCGGACTTGATCCGGGCATCCACGTTTCGGGGGGCGGCGCACATGTGGATGGCCGGGTCCGGGCCCGGCCATGACGTAATTATTTTATGCCTTACCCCCTCACCCTGGCCCTCTCCCCCTGAAGAAGGTGGAGAGGGAACTCGATGCGGCAATGCGAGTACTCCCTCTCCCCCCCTGGCCTACTCCGCCGAAGTAGCCTTCGGCTACGAAGGCTGGAACGGGAGAGGGTCGGGATGAGGTTGCCTTGGCTCAGGCGTCGCCGATCAGCTTCAGCCATTCATCCTCGGTGAGGGTGGCGATGCCGAGTTCGGCGGCCTTCTTGGCCTTGGACCCGGCGCCGGGACCGGCGACCACGTAGTCGGTCTTCGTGGAAACGCTGCCCGCCACCTTGGCGCCGAGGCTTTCGGCGCGCACCTTGGCCTCGGACCGGGTCACGGTCTCGAGCGTGCCGGTGAACACCACCGTCTTGCCGGCGATGGGCGAGCCGCCGGTGTCGGGCGCCTCGAAATTTTGGACGTCCAGCAACTCTCCGAGGTCATCCAGGACGGCCCGGTTGTGGGCTTCGCCGAAGAATTCGAGGATGTCCTCGGCGACCGAGGGGCCGATGCCGTCGATGCCGGTCAGCTCCGCATAGGCCTCCGACTCCCGGTTCTCCGCCGCCCCCATGGCGTCCCGCCAGTCGTCGAGGGCGCCGTACTGCTTGGCCAGCAGCCGCGCCGTCGCCGATCCCACCTGCGGGATGCCGAGGGCGTAGATCAGCCGGTCGAGATCGATGGCGCGGCGGTCGCCGATGGCGGCGATCAGGTTGTCGGCGGACCTGTCGCCCCAGCCCTCGCGGCCGGCAATGCCGTTCCGGTGATCTCCGAGCCGGAAGATATCCGCCGGGGTTTTGAGGATATGGTCGGCCATGAAGGCCTCGATGTGCTTGGCGCCGAGACCCTCAATGTCGAAGGCGTCGCGGGAGACGAAGTGCTTCATCCGCTCCAGCGCCTGGGCCGGACAGACCAGCCCGCCGGTGCAGCGCCGGGCCGCTTCGCCTTCGGGCCGAACCGCGTGGGAGCCGCATTCGGGACACACATCCGGGAACTCAAAGGCTGTCGATTCCTTGGGCCGCTTGGCGGTCACCACCTCGACCACCTGGGGGATCACGTCGCCGGCCCGCTGGATCACCACCGTATCGCCGATGCGGATGTCCTTGCGCCTGATCTCGTCCTCGTTGTGCAGCGTCGCGCGGCTCACCACCACCCCGCCGACGGTGATGGGCTCCAACTCGGCCACCGGCGTCAGCGTGCCCGTCCGTCCCACCTGGATGGTGATGCCGTTGAGCACGGTCTCGGCTTTCTCCGCCGGAAACTTGTGGGCCGCGGCCCAGCGCGGCGCGCGGCTGACCATGCCCAGGCGCTCCTGCCAGTCCAGCCGGTTGACCTTGTAGACGATCCCGTCGATGTCGTAGTCGAGGCCGGCCCGCGCCGCCGAGAGCTTTTCGTAATTCTCCAGAATTTCCTCGACGCTGCCGCAGACCCTGGCCAATGGGTTGACCGGAAACCCCCACTTCTTGAGGGCGGCGAGGAAATCCCATTGGGTCTCGCCCACCGGTTCCGACAGTTCGCCCCAGGCGTAAGCGAACAGCTTCAGGGGCCGGGCCGCCGTAATGGCGCTGTCGAGCTGGCGCAGCGACCCGGCGGCGGCGTTGCGCGGATTGGCGAACACCTTGTCGCCCGCCGCTTCCTGCCGTTTGTTCATTTCGAGGAAGTCGGGCCTGGTCATATAGACCTCGCCCCTGACTTCGAGGATTTCGGGCGCATCCTCGAGGGTCTTCGGAATCTCGTCGAGGGTGCGGAGATTTTCCGTGACGTCCTCGCCTACCGCCCCGTCGCCCCGGGTGGCGCCGGTAACGAACCTGCCGTTTTCGTAACGCAGCGAAATGGAGAGCCCGTCGATCTTGGGCTCGGCGACGAACTCGATGGCGATGGTCGGATCGTCGCGGAGTTCCTTGAGGAACCGGCGAAGCCCGTCGACGAAATCCCGGAGCTCCTCTTCCGAGAACACGTTGCCGAGGCTCAGCATGGGCCGGGCGTGGGTGACCTTGGCGAAGCCGCCGGCGGGCGCGGCGCCGACCTGCCTGGAGGGGCTGTCGTCACGCACCAGATCCGGGAACCTGGCCTCGATGGCGTCATTCAGCCGCCGCAGCGCATCGTACTCGGCATCCGGGATCACCGGCGCATCGTCCGCGTGATACGCCTTGTCGTGGGCGGCGATCTCGGCGGCCAGACGCTCCAGCTCGGCGGCCGCCTCCATCTCGGTCAGATTGCCGGGATCGATATCCGCCATCGCCCTACTCCGCCGCCCGGGCGTCGCCGGCCAGCAGGCTGAGCGCGGCGGCGCGGGCCTCGTCGGTCACCTTGGCGCCGGACAGCATGCGGGCGATCTCGTCGGTCCGGGCCTCGGCGCCGAGCCCCTCGACATCGGTCCGGTTACCCTCGCGGGCGCCGGATTTCGATATCCGCCAGTGGCTGGTCCCGCGCGCCGCCACCTGCGGCGAATGGGTGACGACCAGCACCTGCGCGCTGCCCGCAAGCCGGGCCAGGCGTTCGCCGACCGCCGCCGCGGCCGCGCCGCCGATCCCCGCATCCACCTCGTCGAAGATCAGCGTCGGGACCGCGTCCGCATCGGCCAGCACCACCTTTATCGCCAGCATCAGTCGCGCCAATTCGCCGCCCGACGCGATGCGATGCAGCGGGCCCGCGGGCGTGTTGGGGTTGGTCCGGACGATGAACCGGACCCGCTCCCGGCCGGCGGCGCCCCAATCCCCCGGGTCCAGGGGCTCGAGACCGGTCGAGAACGCCGCATCCCCGAGCTTCAGGGGCGGCAGTTCCTTCTTCACCGCCTTGTCAAGCCTGCCGGCCGCCGTTTCGCGCTTCTCCGTCAAGGCTTCGGCGGCGGCTTCGTATTCGGCCTTGGCGGCATCTTCCCCGGCACGCAGACGATCGAGAGCATCGGACCCCTCTTCCACTGTCGCCAATTGACCCGCCAGCCTCTCCCTGACCGCCGGCAGTTCGGCGACCGCGCAGTTGTGCTTCCGGGCCAGCGAGCGCAGCGCGAACAGGCGTTCCTCCACCCGTTCCTGTTCCGCCGGGTCCAGCTCCACCGCGCGGCTCGCCCGTTCGATTTCGGACGCCGCATCCACCGCCTCGTTCAACGCCCGCTCGAGCGCCGCCCGGGCGGCGTCGAGGGCGCCTTCGGCCTTGCCGGCGACCCGCTCGACCGCCGAGAGAGCGGACCTGAGCGCCCCTTCGACGCCTTGCCCGTCGCTCAGGTCGGCCGCCGCCGCGTTGGCCGCTTCGATGATCCGTTCACCGTGCATCAAGAGGGCGCGGCGGCCGGCGAGCGCGGTTTCCTCATCCTCCCGGGGGTCCAGGTCGGTCAACTCGGCGACCACATGGCGCAGGTACTCTTCATCCTCCTTGGCCCGCCGGAGGTCCATCTCCGCCTGCTCGCGCGCCTGCTCGGCCGCCCGCCAGGCCCGGTAGGTGTCCGCGGTCCCGGTCAGTTCGGCCGAATAGCCGCCGAACGCATCCAGCAATCGGCGATGATTGGCCGGATCCAGCAGGCCATGGGTCTCCATCTGCCCGTGCACCTCGACGAGATTTTCGCCGAGCCGGCGCAGCAGCCCGACGCTGACCGGCTGGTCGTTGACAAATGCCCGGGACCCGCCGTCCGCCGACAGCACCCGGCGCAGGACCAGGACCTCCTCCCGCTCGAGGCCGTGTTCATCCAGCAGCTCGGCGATGGGCGTGGACAGCTCTCCCTCGAATTCGGCGCTGACCGTCGCCTGCTCTTCACCCGACCGGACCAGCCCCGCATCGGCCCGGTTGCCGCACGCAAGGCCCAGCGCATCGAGAAGAATCGATTTTCCGGAACCGGTTTCTCCGGTCAGCACGCCGAGACCGCCCTCGAATTCGAGAGCCAGCCGTTCGATCAGCACCACATTCTTGATTGAAAGCGACCGGAGCATGGACGTCGAAGCGATCCCGGCCTAGTTGCCGAATGGCCAATACCAAGGGGCCTTCTTTTCTTCCTTGGGCCGGATCTGCTTGCCTTCGACGATCTGGTAGGAATCGATGTACCACTCGCTGCCGGGGAAGTTGTGGCCCAACGTCGCGGCGGTCTTGGTCGCCTGATCGGTAAGCCCCAGCTCAAGATAGGATTCGGTCAAACGGTGGAGCGCTTCCGGCACGTGGGTCGTGGTCTGATAACGGTCGATGACGAGTTTGAACCGGTTGATGGCCGCCAGGTGCTGGCGCTGACCCTGATAATAGCGGCCGATTTCCATCTCCTTGCCGGCGAGGTGATCGCGGGTGAGATCGATCTTCAACTGTGCATCGCGGGTATATTTGCTGTCGGGAAACCGGTTTACGAGATCGGAAAGGTTCTGCAGCGCCAACTGGGTCATCTTTTGGTCCCGGCCCACATCGACGATCTGCTCGTAGTGGCTCAGCCCCCTCAAATAGTGGGCATAGGCGATGTCCTTGTTCCCCGGATGGAGCTGGATGAACCGATCGAGGACAATGATGGCTTCATCGTAGTCGTTGTTTTGATAGTAGGCGTAGGCCGACATCAGCTGAGCCTTGATCGCCCATACCGAATAGGGATGCTGGCGTTCCACCTCATCGAAGGCGGCAGCCGCCTGCTGGAACTCGCCGGCATTGAGCTGGTTGAGCGCCGTATTGTAGAGCGCCGCCACCGGCCGTTCGACGTATGCGTTTTCATCGTCCGACGATGAACAGGCGGCCAGCGCGAATGCCGCAAGGCCAAGCGCCACGAGCCGCGACGACGGGAGTCTGATCCGCTTGAAAATTGAGGATCGCATTTCAGCCATGGAATTCGTGAGTTCCCGGTTTCCTCGCTGGGGACCAGCGCAAATATAGCATTTTTTTGGCCCCTGTCTGCCCCGCGGCGATCACGATGCCACGACAGTGCCGCCGACAAAAAATGCCGCCCCAAAGGAGCGGCAAGGCCGGCAATCCTCGGATACTGCTCTAAGCCGCGGCGAATCCCATCCCGTGAACGGCGATCGCCGGATCAAGGGTGGTTTCCCGCCAGGCGGCGTCATCGGCAAACAGCGCCCGGAGCAGCTGGTTGTTGAGCCGGTGGCCCGAGCGTACGCCGCGGAAATGACCGCGAACCGGTGCGCCGGCGAGATACAAGTCGCCGACCGCGTCCAGCACCTTGTGGCGGACGAACTCGTCGTCGTAGCGCAGTCCGTCTTCATTGAGGACCCGGTCCTCGGAGACCACAACCGCGTTATCGAGCGAACCGCCGCGGGCCAAGCCGGCGGCCCGCATCTGCGCGACCTCTTCCGCGAACCCGAAGGTCCGGGCGCGGGCGATTTCCGTCTTGAATGAGCCGTTGATCAGCGTCACCACCAATTCCTGGCGGGCCACCGCCCGATTGGCAAAATCGATCTCGAACCCGACCGAGAAAGACGGGCTCGGGGTCAGTTCAACCAGCCGGTCACCGTCTTCGACGGTCACCGGCTTGAGGATTTCAATCACCCGGCGGGCCTCGGCCTGCTCCACCACGCCCGCGCACTCGACCAGACAGACGAAGGGCTGGGAACTGCCGTCCATGATCGGCACTTCGGGGCCATCGACCTCGACATAGAGATTGTCGATGTGACAGCCGGCCAGAGCCGCCATCAGGTGCTCAACCGTCGAAATGCGCACACCGCCCTCGGTGCCGAGGGTGGTGCAGAGGGTGGTATCGACCACGTGGTCCCAACGGGCGGGAATTTCGGGGCTGCCGTCCAAATCCGTGCGGCGGAAGATGATCCCGGTACCGGCCGGCGCCGGACGCAGGGTCAATGCCGTCTCGGCGCCCGAGTGCAATGCGACCCCGGAACAATCGACCGCCTGAGCGATGGTCTTTTGGGAAGCTGTAAAACCGGGAGTTCCCGGCGCCACGGCGTCACCCGCAGGGCCTTCGTTAATCGGCACTTTATCCAAGTGATTCATTTCTTGCCTTATCAGGCCGTCCGGGACCGTTACCCGGCCCGATTGAATTCTTACCCCGGAACCGTTGGGTCAATTCGTTGAAATTGCACCCTTTTGTGTGGCTCCAAGGATGGTGTAACAACCCCCTCGGAGACACACAAATCAACAAATGTTTCCAAATGTTGCGGTTTTCCCGAGTTTCTCCCTAGTTCGCCTGACGCCGCAAAAACGCAGGAATATCAAGGAGATCGTCATCGTCGCCCGTGTTCTTGCCGCCATCATCGGTATCGAGGGCGCCAAGCAGCATGTTGGCCGGCGACGCACTCTCCGCCGGTTGCTCGGCAGGCGGCTCCGGCGCCGGAATCGGCGTGTCATGATGGGTTTCATGTTGGATTTCATGTTGGGTTTCAGGGGGCGACTCGGGCGCCGATTCAACCGGCTGGGTCGCATGCGCCGGTTGGGGTGCCGGTTGAGGCGCGGCCTCCGGCTCCGGCGCGGATGCCGGAGACGGAATTGGTTCGGGCGCCTGAGGCGCCGTGGCGACCGCCGGTGGTTGCGGCTCGCGGCGCTCCTGACGGCCAACGCCGGTGACCCGTTCAAACAGGCTCGGGCCCTTCTTCTTGGGTGCCGGGGCGTCCTCCGCCGAACGCGCGTTCATTATGTCCGCGACGGCGATAGGATCGGGCCTAGCTGCTTCGGCAGCCGCGGGCCCAGCCTCGACCGGCGCATCCGGAATGAACGGCGCCGGGCTGTCGCCGCCGGCGGCGTTGTCGGTTTCGTCACCCACCGGGTCCGGCTCGGAAGCCTCTTCCTGCCCGGCCATGGGTTCGGGGAGCCGGGCTACCTCCGCCGGAGCGGCGGGCGCGGCCTCTTCCTCGGGGGTTTCGATCTGTGCCGGCCGATAGGCCTCGGTCACCTGACGCACGATGGGCTGTGGCCGGACGCCAGCCTCGGCTTCGATCCCCGTGGCAACCACGGACACCCTGATCCGCCCCTCGAGACCCTCATCGAAGGTCGAGCCGAAGATGATGTTCGCATCCTCGTCCACTTCGTCGCGGATCCGGTTGGCGGCCTCGTCGACCTCGAACAGGGTGATGTCGTTGCCGGCGGTGATATTGATCAGCACGCCCTTGGCGCCGCGCATGGAGGTATCGTCGAGCAGCGGATTGGCGATCGCCGCCTCCGCGGCCTCGACCGCGCGGCGTTCACCCTCGGCTTCGCCGGTTCCCATCATCGCCTTGCCCATCTCGCTCATCACCGAGCGGATGTCGGCGAAGTCGAGGTTGATCAGGCCCGGCATCACCATCAGATCGGTGACCCCGCGAACGCCCGAATGGAGGACGTCGTCCGCCATCTTGAAAGCCTCGGCAAAGGTCGTCTGCTCATTGGCGACCCGGAACAGGTTCTGGTTCGGAATGATCAGCAGCGTATCGACGAACTGATGCAACTCTTCAAGGCCCGCCTCGGCGATCTTCATCCGGTTGGCGCCTTCGAACTGGAATGGTTTGGTGACCACGCCCACCGTCAGGATGTCGCGCTCCCGAGCGGCACGAGCGATGACCGGAGCGGCGCCGGTACCGGTTCCACCGCCGAGACCGGCGGTGATGAACACCATATTGGCATCCTGCAGATTGGCGAGAATGTCTTCGAGGGATTCTTCGGCCGCCGCGCGACCGACATCCGGATTTGACCCGGCACCCAGTCCGCGGGTGATCTGGGTTCCTATCTGGATTCGCAGATCCGAATGAGAATGGGCCAGAGCCTGGGCATCGGAATTGGCGACCATGAAGTCGACCCCTTCCAGTCCAGACTGGATCATGTTGTCTACGGCGTTGCCACCGGCGCCCCCGACGCCGATGACGGTGATCCTGGGTTTCAGTTCGGGAGTCTCGTTATTGCTCGGCACTGTCAGGTTTATACTCATGTTGGCCTCCAGTTTTAGAGTGTACGACCCGCCGGGAGCACCGGATTCTCCGGCGGGCGAGTATGGAAGTCCCGCTTTGATGGGACGGATGAAATGCCCCGGTCGACCGGAGCGATGAGGGGTTGATGCGAGCTACATGTTTTCACGGATCCACATCCCGAGCCGGCCGAAGCGGCTTGTCGGGACCTCCATTGCGCGGAGCGCGGCATGCGCGGTCTCCGATTGTGAATTGATGATGAACTTGATCAGGCCCGCGGCGGCCGAGAAGGCGGGGCCGTTGGTTGCCTCCGCCAGGCCCTTGAAACCCGTGGGACGGCCGATGCGCACGTTCTTATCGAGCATCTCGGCGGCCAGTTCCCGGATACCGGTGAGTTGGCTGGCGCCGCCGGTCAGAACCACGCGGCGTCCCCCCACCTTGTCGAAGCCGGTCGTCTCCAGCCGTTCGTGGACCAATTCCAGAATTTCCTCGACCCGGGGCCGGATGATTCCGACCAGCATGGAGCGCGGCACGTGGGCCGCCTCGTTCTCATCCTCGCCGACCAGCGGCACGCTGATGCTCTCGGTGTCGTCGGAGGGCGACGCAACACAGCTGCCGTAGAGCGTCTTCATGCGTTCCGCGAATGCCACCGGGGTCGACAGCCCGCGCGCGATGTCATTGGTGACATGGCCGCCGCCGACCGGAATGCTCTCGGCGTGGACGACTTCGCCGTCGAAAAACACCGAGACCGTCGTCGTGCCGCCGCCCATGTCGATACAGGTGGCGCCGAGCTCGGTTTCGTCATCGACCAGACATGCCAGCCCGGAGGCATAGGAAGCGATGGCATGATCGGCGACCGCCAGATGGCACCGGCTGACCGCGGTCTCGAGATTGCGAAGCGGGCCGGACGCCGCGCTCATCACCACCATGTTGACGCCCAGTTTCTCGGCGAACATGCCCCGGGGGTCACGCACGCCGCGGTTACCGTCGATGGAGAATGCGACCGGAATGGTGTGTATGACCTGCCGGTCCTCCTCCACCTGGGTCTTGAGCCATGCCGGATCGAGGGCGGGGCGGAGATCGGCATCACCGATTTCGTGACCCGCGATGGAAACGTCAAAGGAAATCAGTTTCGAGGAGGGTGACGCGCCGGAGATGCAGGCGGCGACGTCCTTGACGTTTTCACCCGCCATCTGTTCCGCCGCCTCGACTGCCGCCCGGATGGACGATTCCACCGCCTCCAGATCTACAATGTTGCCGGACCGCATACCGGCCGCCAGCTGATGGCCGATGCCGACGATCTCCGGTTCGCCGGTTGCGGTCGTCCGGGCGATAAAGCAAGCAACCTTGGTCGACCCCACATCCAAGGCGGTGAGCAATCCGCGGCCGCTGCCATTCTGTTTCGGGTTCCGTTTCATCCGTTGGTCTACCGTCAGGTCTCTTTCTGCTGTGGCGTCGGCTTGATGCCAGGACGCCGGGGTGCCGGCCGGATCACCACCCGGTCCGGATAACGAAGGTCTATGCCGGAGAGGCTGCCGCTCAGAAGCCCGCGATCCCGCTGCAAAACGGCAAGACGCCGCCAGGCGCCGCCGGGATTTTCCTCGGGCAGCCGGACCACGACGCCATCCAGCAGATGCAAATCCCAGCGCCGGCCGGAGACCCGGACCGCCGCCTTCACGTGACTCGCGAGTTCGGGCGACTGGGCGATGACATCCATCAGGGCGCCGGCATGCCGGGGCGCGTCCCCGCCGACGATGACGATCAAATTCTTGAACACTTCGAGGGCGCCGATGGGGATGACCGCCCCATCGGAATCGACCAGCGAGAACACCCCATCCCGCTGCCACAGGGCCAGGGGCCGGCGTTCGACGATTTTCAAGAGCACCACGTCGGGAAGCTGCCGCTCCACCGCCGCCTGACGGACCCAGGGCAGCGCCTCGACACGGATGCGCGCCGCGTCGGGATCGAACGCCAGGATCGGGGCGCCGCGCTCCAGCCGGAGGGCCTTGCGCAGTGCCTCGGGAGAGGTGCGATGACGTCCTTCGACGATTATTTCGGAAACGGTAAAGCCGGCCTTCGCCGTGATGCCGATGGTGGTCCATTTGGCGCGCTCCAGGGAACGCTGGACGAAGCCTTCGTTCCAGATCCACCAGCCGCCAAGACCCGTCAACATGACCACGGTCAGGGTCCCGGCGGCGATCAATTGCGGCGTCCGCCACAGGGGCTTCACCCGGGGCCGCTTCTTTGGCGTCCGGGAGGTCCGCGGGGCCGAGCCCCTAACCACCTTGTCCATCAGTCGTCCCATGCGGCGTTCTCCACCATCCAGGTCACCAGGTCCTGGAAGGAAATGTTTGCGTAGGCGGCCTGTTCGGGGACCAGCGAGGTCGGGGTCATCCCCGGCTGGGTGTTGATCTCCAGCATGTAGAGGTCCTCGCCGTCGAACCGCAGGTCGGCGCGGCTGACGCCGCGGCATCCCAGGGCCTGATGGCCCAGCAGCGAAATCCGGCAGGCTTCGTCATAGACGTCCGAGCCGATATCCGCCGGAACCGTGTGCCGGGATCCCTGGTGTGCGTACTTGGCGTCGTAGTCGTAGAACTCCCGGTCGGTCAGGATTTCGGTGACCGCGAGTGCGCGATCGCCCATCACCGCGACGGTCAGTTCCCGGCCCGGAATGAACTCTTCCACCATCACCCGGCGGCCCCAGCGCCACCCGCAATCATCGCCGGGTTTGAAATTGTCGCCGTCGCGGACGATGGTGACGCCGACACTGGATCCCTCGTTCACCGGTTTCACCACATAGGGCCTCGGCAGCACGTCGCCCTTCACGAGCTCGTCGCGGGTGGTGACGACATGCTTGGAAACCTTGATGCCGCTGGCGGCGAACAGCGTCTTGGCGGCAGGCTTGTCCATGGCCAGCGCCGAGGCCAGAAGGCCCGAATGGGTGTAGGGAACCTCGATGACGTTCAGCAGGCCCTGAATGCAGCCGTCCTCGCCCCAACGGCCGTGCAGCGCGTTGAATACGGCGTCGGGTTTGGGATGGAGCCGGGTCAGCAGCGCGCCCGCGTCCCGTTGCACATCGATCGAGGTGACGCGGTAACCGGCCCCGGTCAGCGCGTTGGAAACCGCGGCGCCCGAAACCAGGGAAACCTCCCGCTCGGCGGACCACCCACCCATCAGGACGGCGACATGACGGCTCATTCGCCCGCCTCCTTCACGATCGGGGTCGCCGGCACGCCGATGCGCCGGATTTCCCAGTCCAGCGAGATGCCGGTGCTGTCGAACACCCGCCGCCGAACCTCTTCCCCGAGACCCTCGATGTCGGCAGCCATCGCGCCGCCGGTGTTGATCAGGAAATTGCAATGCTTCTCGGACACCCGGGCGGCGCCGCGAGTCAGCCCACGGCATCCCGCCTTGTCGATCAGCTCCCACGCCTTGTGCCCCGGCGGGTTGATAAACGTACTGCCGCCGGTGGGCGTCTTGGACGGCTGGCCGGCATCACGGATGGACTTGATCTCATCCATGCGGGCCGCAATCGCGCCGCGGTCACCGGCCCGTCCCCTCAGCACCACGTCGACGAATATCCAATCCTCGGGCGCTGTCGAATGACGGTAGGCGTATCCCATTGCGGCGGGGTCGGCATGGTGCAGGTCGCCGTGGCCGTCGAGCGCCGTCGCCGAAACGAACACGCCGCTCACCTCGCCGCCGAACGCGCCGGCATTCATCCGCGCCGATCCGCCGATCGATCCCGGGATGCCGCTCAGGAACTCGAGGCCCGCAAGCCCCGCATCCCGAGCCGCGTTGGCCACCTTGAGGTTGGACGCGCCGCCGCCGGCTCTGAGATCATTGCCGTCCACGGCGATATCGCTGAAGCCGTCCGCGAGACGGATCACCACACCCGGGACCCCGCCGTCGCGGACCAACAGATTTGACGCAACGCCGATGACCGTCACCGGAACATCACCGGGCTTGGCCGCGAGAAAAGCGGTCAGATCGTCGATGTCCTTCGGCCGATACAATATTTCCGCGGGCCCGCCGACCCGGAACCAGGTGGATTTGGCGAGCGGCGCATTAGCCGCGTAGTCGCCCTTCACGGGGGGCAGCCGGTCGATCAAACCTTGCGGGAACTTGGGCGCCGTCATCATGCTCGCGCCTCCTCGACCGTACCCCGAAGCTCTCCGAGTTCGCCGGGCAGTGCGTTGGCCCATGCGGTGATGTTTCCGGCGCCCAGGCACACCACCAGGTCCCCCGGCTGCGCAACCCCGTCGATCAGGCCCGCCAAACGCTCGGGTCCCGGCAGCGCCAGCACCTGACGGTGACCGCGGGAACGGAGCCCGTCCACGAGGGCGTCGCGGTCTATTCCCTCGATAGGCTCTTCTCCGGCCGGATAGACGTCGGCAACGATCACCGTGTCGGCATCGTTGAAGCAGGTGCAGAATTCCTCGAACAGGTCGCGAAGCCGGGTGTAGCGGTGGGGCTGGACGACGGCGATAATCCGGCCCGAGGTGGAGCTTCGGGCGGCATCGAGCACCGCGGAAATCTCCACGGGATGGTGCCCGTAATCGTCGATCACCGTGATCCCGTCGACCTCGCCGGTCTTGGTGAAGCGGCGCTTCACGCCTTCGAAACCGGCCAGGCCGCGGCGGATGACCTCATCTTCGATGTTCATCTCGGCGGCCACGGCAATCGCCGCCAGTGCATTTTGGACGTTATGGGCGCCGAACATGGGCAGCGGGAGATTTTCGAGGGTTCTCGACGGCCCGCCGGTCCGGTCCGAAATGGTGACATCGAATTTGGAGCCGTCGTCCGTGGATTCGATGGCCGTGACCCGAACCTCCGCTTGCGGGCTCCGTCCGTAAGTAATGATGCGCCGGTCCGAGACCCGGGGGATCATGGCCTGCACTTCGGCGTCGTCGATGCACAGGGCCGCGAAGCCGTAGAACGGAATGTTCTCCACGAAGGTATCGAAGGCCCGCCTCAGCGCTTCGAACCCGCCGTAATGATCCATGTGCTCGGAATCGATGTTGGTCACCACGGCGATGGTCGCCGGCAACTTGACGAACGTGCCATCGGACTCATCGGCCTCGACCACCATCCAATCGCCGCCGCCCAAGCGGGCGTTGGAGCCCCAGGCATTGATGATGCCGCCGTTGATCACCGTCGGATCCAGTTCGGCGGCATCCAGCAGCGCGGCGATCATCGAGGTGGTGGTGGTCTTGCCATGAGTGCCGCCGACGGCGACCGACCATTTGAGGCGCATAAGCTCACCCAGCATCTCGGCCCGCCGGACGACCGGCAGCAGACGCCGCCGGGCCTCTTCAACTTCGGGGTTGCCGGCTTTGACCGCCGACGAAATGACGATCACCTGCCCGTCGTCCAGGTTCCCGGGCCGGTGTCCGATCTCGATCGGAATGCCCATGGCGCGCAAGCGCCGGACATTGGCGCCGTCCGCAATATCCGAGCCGCGCACCGAATACCCCAAATTATGCAGCACTTCGGCGATGCCACTCATCCCGATGCCGCCGATGCCGACGAAGTGCACGGTGCCGATGTCCAAGGGAAGCGCTCTCATGCGGCCGCCCTCCTCGGCTCGGCATCGCCGTTGCCCGGCACCATACCCATCACCATATCGGCGAGCGCCGCGACCGCGTCGGGCGACCCGGCGGCCTTGGCGGCGGCGGCGGCCTTCTCGAGCAGCTTGGGCAGGGAGAACAGGGAATCGAGGCGGGCGGCAAGCGCATCGGCGGCAAAGGATGTTTCGGGCATCAGCCAGCCGCCGCCGACGTCATCCAAGGCGTGGGCGTTGAACGCCTGATGATCGTCGACGGCGTGCGGATAGGGCACCATGATCGCCGGGCGGCCGATGGCGGTCAGCTCGGCGATGGTCGATGCGCCGGACCGGCAAATGACCAGATGCGCGGCGGCATAGCGCTCGGGGATATCGTCGAAGAAAGGCCCGAGGTCGGCGTTGATCCCGAGGGAACCATATTGCCCGCGAACCACCGCGATGTCTTCTTCGCGGCACTGTTGCACGACGCGAAGCCGGTCCTTGAAGCGCGGATCAAGCATGCCCAGGGCCTGCGGCACCACCTGCGAGAACACATGGGCTCCCTGAGAGCCGCCGAAAACCAGGAGGTTGAGGGGTGAGTCTCCGTCAAGGGGCGGGTAGACGCGGTCGCGAGCGGCGCCGATCATCGGCCGCACCGGCATGCCCGTGCGCACGACCTTGGCCTCGGCGCCGGCGGGCACCGGCCTCACCTCCTCAAATGCGGTCGCGATGCGGTCGACCCGGCCGGCCAGAAGCCGGTTGGCGCGCCCGAGCACGGCATTCTGTTCATGGATGGCGGTCTGCGTGCCGGCGAAGGTTGCCGCCATCATCGTCGGCACCGATGCATAGCCGCCGAAGCCAACGACCGCGGCGGGGCCCAGTTGTTTCAGCAATTGCCACGCCTGCATGGTCCCGAGACCGATTTCGGCGGTGGACATCAGCCGGTCCACCGAACTCTTGCCGGCGATGCCGCCTGCCCGAATGCGGTAGGTATCGATTTCGTCCAGCCGGCCGCCCAACGCGCCGCCCCGGCGGTCGGTGAACAACGCCAGCCAGCAGCCGCGGGCCGCCAGTTCGGCGGCAAGCGCTTCGGCGGGGAATACATGTCCGCCGGTGCCTCCGGCGGCAAGGACGATCAGCGGCCCGGTCATGGCGCCCCCCGTCCGGCGAACCGGCTCAAATCATTCGCCCGGGGCCGCTCGCGCGTGAGCGCCAGCACCATGCCCATGCCCAGCGCCATCGCCGCCATCGACGAGCCGCCGTAGGATATGAACGGCAGCGTCATGCCCTTGGTGGGCATCAGGTTGATGGTCGACGCCATGTTGATGAGCGCCTGAAGGCCGAACTGCACCAAGAGTCCGGCAACGGCGAGCTGCACGAACAGGTCGGTGTCGCGCATCACCAGGACGAATCCGCGGAGCACGATGAAAGCAAACAGGGCGACGATGAGCAGACCCGTAACCAGGCCGAATTCCTCCGCCGCGACGGCGAATATGAAATCCGCATGGGCGTCGGGAAGGATGGATTTGACCTCGCCCTCGCCGGGACCGCGGCCGAATATGCCGCCGGCGACCACTGCCTCCAGGGACCGCGCCACCTGATACGCCTCGCCGCCCGCGGGATCGAGAAACCGGTCGACCCGGGTCTGGACGTGGGCAAAGTTGAAGTAAGCGCCGATGCCCCCGGCGATGAACAGAATGCCGATGCCGAACACCAGCAGCATGGGCAATCCGGCGAGGAAGAACTGCACCCCCCAAACCACCGAAATGAGGATCGACATCCCCACATCCGGCTGCAGCAGCAACAGCCCCACCACCAGCGCGTAGAGGGCGGTGGCCACGGCGTGGCCCGGTATGTCCCCCTTGATCCGCCACTGGGAGAACATCCAGGCCGCCACAACGGCAAAGCAGGGCTTGACGAACTCCGACGGCTGCACGGAGAAACCGGGCAGGCTGATCCAGCGGGCGGCGCCCCTGATCTCCTGGCCGATGAACAACGTCAATCCCAGACCGATGACCGAAATGACGAAGCCGAGCGCCGCCAGGCGGCGGACGCCGGCGGGATTCAACAGGGAGACGCCGATCAGGATGGCAAACGACAGCGGAATGAAAAGGAACTGCCGGCGGATGAAGTGGAACGCATCCAGGTCCAGCCGGTCGGCGACGGCCGGACTCGCCGCCATGGTCAGGACGATGCCGATGGCCGACACGGCGACCAGTGCCGACAGGGTCCAACGGTCGACGGTCCACCACCAGCGGCCAAAGATGCTGATATCCGTCCGGGGGAGCGCGGTCATGACAGGGCCTCCACCGCAACCCGGAATGCCCGGCCCCGCGCCTCGAAGTCGGTGAACTGGTCGAACGACGCGCAGCCCGGCGACAGGAGCACCACCGCAGCTTCGCCGCTTTCCCGGGCGGCGGCATGGGCACTGCCCACCGCGGCTTCGAGGGAGTCCGCCCGCTCGGCGGGCACGATCCCCGCAAGGGCCGCCTCGAATTGGGACGCCGCCTCACCGATCAGATAGGCCCGGCGAATTTGCGGATACAAGGCCTCGAGCGCCGAGAGGTCGTCTTCCTTGGAGCGTCCTCCGGCGATCCAGTGGATATTGCCGTACGACGCAAGCGCCTTGGCGGCGGCATCGAGGTTGGTCGCCTTGGAATCATTGACGTAGGTCACCCGCCCGATCCGGCGGATCACTTCCTGGCGATGGGCCAGGCCGGCAAAGGAACGGATGGCCGCGGCGGCGGACGCGGCGGCAACCCCCACCAGCCGCGCCGCGGCGTAAGCCGCGGCCGCGTTCTGCCAATTGTGCCGGCCGGGAAGGGTGCCGACCGCCCTCAGGTCGAGCACCCCCGCCCGGCCGTTATCCAGATCGTCAATCAACATGCCGGTCTCGTCGGCGTAGACGCCGCCCGGCACCCGTTGATTTCCCGAGATCGGAACGACTTTCAGACCGCCGCGCATCGTCAGGTCGAGGCGCAGGCCGCGGCCATGGCGGTCGTCCATGCCGACGATGGCGTGACCGCCGTCGGCGGTCCGGTCGAATATTCGCGTCTTGGCGGCGACATAGCCGTCCATCCCGCCGTGGCGGTCGAGATGATCGGGGGAGATATTGAGCAGGATGGCGACATCGAGCGCCAGCCGCGGCACCCGTTCGAGCTGATAGGAGGACAGTTCGAGCACGTAGGTCCCGGACGGCCCCAGTCTGTTCAAGTCGAGAACCGGCTCGCCGATATTGCCGCCGACCGCCACTTCATTGCCGGCGCGGGCCAGAACGTGCCCGATCAGCGCGGTGGTGGTCGACTTGCCGTTGGTGCCGGTGACCCCCACATAGCCGGGCTCGGTGATCTGGCGGGCCAGCAGGTCGACATCGCAGATGATCTCGCATCCGGCGTCCCGCGCCTTCGCCGCAACCGGGTGAGGCTCGGGGTGCAAATGGGGGATGCCGGGGCTCAGCACCAGGGCGCCGGCGTCACCCAAATCCTGTGCGGCCAAATCCACCAGAGAGATACCTTCGCCGGCGGCGGCCTCGCGCCGCCCATCGTCATCGTCCCAGGCCCACACCTCGGCGCCGCCGGCGGCGAGCGCGCGGGCGGCCGTGAGCCCGGTGCGGCTCAGGCCCATGACCGCGACCGGCTGTCCCTTGAATGTATCGATCCGGATCACCCCCGCGCCCCCGTCATCTCAGTTTGAGCGTTGCCAGTCCGGCCAGCGCCAGGATGGTCGCGATGATCCAGAAGCGGATGACGATGGTCGGCTCCGCCCACCCCTTCTTTTCGAAATGATGGTGGAGCGGCGCCATCTGAAACACCCGCCTGCCGGTAAGCTTGTAGGAAATCACCTGGACGATGACCGACACGGTCTCGAGAACGAACAGGCCGCCGACCAGCGCCAGGACCAGTTCGTGCTTGGTGATGACACTCACGGTCCCGAGCGCGCCGCCCAAGGAGAGCGATCCCGTATCGCCCATGAACACCATGGCCGGCGGCGCGTTGTACCAGAGGAATCCGAGGCTGGCGCCCATCAGGGCGCCGAGAAATATGGACAGCTCTCCGGCGCCCGGCACGTAGTGAACCTGCAGGTAGTTGGAAAACACCGAGTTGCCGATCAGGTAGGCGATCATGCCGAAGACGGCGGCCGCAATCAGCACCGGCCCGATGGCCAAGCCGTCCAACCCGTCGGTAAGGTTGACCGCGTTGGAGGCGCCGACCATCACGAACGCGGCGAACGGTATAAAGAACCAGCCGAGATCGAGCAGCACGTCCTTGAAGAACGGAATGGCGAGTGAGGTGGAGAGCGGATCACGGGTCAGCGTCATGATCCACTGCGCCGCCGCCAAGGCGATGATGATCTGAAGGGACAGCTTGAGTTTGCCCGACAAGCCCTTGTGATTGCGCTTGGTCACCTTCAGGTAGTCATCGATGAAGCCGATGATCCCGTAGCCGATGGTCACCCCGAGCGCCGCCCAGATGTAGCCGTTGCCCAGGTCCGCCCAAAGCGCCGTCGACAGGATCAGCGCGATCAAGATCAGAAAGCCGCCCATGGTCGGGGTGCCGGCCTTGGTCAGGATATGGGATTCGGGCCCGTCATCGCGGATCGGCTGACCGCCTTGCTGGTGCCTCTTCAGCCATTCGATCAGGATCGGGCCGAGAATGAAGCTGATGACCAGCGCGGTGATCATGGCGCCGCCGGTCCGGAAGGTGATGTAGCGGAACAGGTTGAGGATCGGGATCTGATCGGCGAAGGCAGAGAGAGAGTTCAGCATGATTTCTCCCTACCGCCCGCCGGCCATTCGCACCGAGTTGGAATCCAGGTTCCGCAGCGCGTCGACGATTTGGCCCGTCCGCATACCGGCCGAGCCCTTGACCAGAACCACGTCACCGGAATGGACGGACGCCAAAACGACCGGCGCCAACTCCTGAGCCGTCTCCGCCCAGCCGCCCCGCTTTTCGGGCGCGACCGCGTCGAACAGAAACTTCATTTGGGTCCCGACGGCGAACACCAGATCGATCGCCGATGCATCCACATCGTCCTTCAACGCCTGGTGAAGGGCCGGCGAGTCGCCGCCCAGTTCGAGCATGTCCCCCAAAACCGCAATGCGGCGGCCGGACGGGCCCGGCGCCGATTGGCCGAGCACCGACAAGGCAGCCGCCACGGCCGCCGGGCTGGCGTTGTAACTGTCGTCGATGATCTCGAAACACATGCCGGCGAAACGCACCTGATGGCGCTCGCCCCGGCGCTTGGCGGGCTTCAATCCACTGATGTCATCGGCGGCCTGTTTGAGATCGCCGCCCGCCGCCGCCAAAACCGCGAGCACGGCCAGCGCGTTGGCGACCCAGTGATCGCCGGGTAACGGCAGATGGAAGGAGATTCGCTTGCCGTCCGCCATGGCTTCGACGTCGGAGCCGGTGCCGGCGGCCTCCGACTGAACCACCCTGAAACGGGCGTCGTCATGACGGCCGAAGGTGACGATCTCGGCGTCCGCCGCCCGCGCCGCCTCGGCCATAAGGTCAAAATACGGATTGTCCCGGTTGAGCACGGCAACGCCGCCCGGCTCGAGGCCGGCGAAAATCTCCGACTTGGCCCGCGCGATGTCGGCGAGTGAGGCGAAGAACTCCAAATGCGCCACTTCGACGGTGGTGATGACGGCGACGTTCGGCCGGACCAAATTGGACAGTTCGGTCAACTCGCCGGCGTGGTTCATGCCCAACTCGAACACGCCGTAGGCGGCGGAGGGGGACAGCCGGGCGAGGCTCAGGGGGACGCCGAACCGGTTGTTGAAGCTGCCGGCCGAGAAATGGGTTTCCTTTTGGCGGCCGAGCAGATACGCCAACGCCTCCTTGACGCCGGTTTTGCCGACGCTGCCGGTGACGGCGATGATGGTCCCCTCGCTGCGTTTCCGCCCCGCTTGGCCCAGATCCCCCAGTGCCCGGAGGGTGTCGCCGACGGTCAGCAGGCAATCCCGGTTAACCGGTTCCGCCGGGACGCGGGATACCAGCGCCGCAACCGCGCCACCCTGCAGGGCCTGGCGGACAAAATCATGTCCATCGAAGTTCGGGCCCTTGACAGCGGTGAACAGATCGCCGGGCTGTACCGAGCGGCTGTCAATGGACACGCCGGCGGCGGTCCAGGACCCGCCCGCGGTCCCGCCGGTGGCCGCCGCGGCGTCGGCCGCGGTCCAAAGAGGAGGCGCCGCCGCCATCATCCGCCCAGCTCCGCGATAACGTCGCGGATCACGTCGGCGTCGTTGAAGGGCAGAATGTCGTCACCGACGATCTGACCCTCCTCGTGTCCCTTGCCGGCGACCAGAACGACATCGCCGGGGCCGATCATTCGAACGGCCCGCCGAATGGCGTCGCGCCGATCGCCTATCTCCGTTGCCGCGGGCGCGCCTTCGAGAACCGCGGCGCGAATCGAGGCGGGGTCCTCGGTGCGGGGATTGTCGTCGGTGACGATCACTTCATCCGCACCGCTGACCGCGGCCGCACCCATGGAAGCGCGCTTGCCCGGATCGCGGTCGCCGCCGCAGCCGATAATCGCAATCAATTTTCCCCGGGTGTGGGGCCGGATGGCATCGAGCGCGGCGGTCACCGCATCCGGTGTGTGGGCGTAATCCACGTAGACCGCGCCATCCCGGTAATCGCTGATCTTCTCGAGACGTCCGGGCACGCCCTTGAGATGCGGGAGGGCCTCGATGGCTGTTCCCGCATCACCGCCATCGGCGATAACGATCCCAAGCGCGATCAAGGCGTTCATTGCCTGGAACCCGCCGGCGAGCGGCAATCGCACATGGTGCCGCGATCCGGCGAGGATGAATGTCATGTCCAAGCCCCCGGCGGCCGGCGACACCGCACCGAGGCCGATGTCGTCGCCGGCGAGCCCGACCGTCGTGACCATCGCCCCGACACCGGTCGCCGCATCCCATACCTTCCGGGAAACCGGATCGTCGGAATTCATGACCACCGCGCCGCCGGGCGTCAGCACCTCGGTGAACAGGCGCAGTTTCGCGGCAAGGTAGTTTTCCATGTCGCCGTGGTAATCGAGGTGGTCCCGCGACAGATTGGTGAAGGCGGCCACGCCGATGCGCACCCCGTCGAGACGATGCTGGTCGAGACCGTGACTGCTGGCTTCGAGGGCGGCGTGAGTGACATGGGTTTCGGCCAATGCCTTCAGCGAGGCATGGAGGTCGGCGGGATCGGGCGTCGTCAGGCTGCCCCGCCGCCACCCGCTGGAAGTGATGATTCCGAGGGTTCCGACGCTGGCGGCGCGGCGTCCCTGATGAGACCAGATCTGGCGGGCGAAATCGGCAACCGAGGTCTTGCCGTTGGTGCCGGTCACGGCGGCCATGTGAGCCGGCTGCCGGCCGTGGAACCTAGCTGCCATCCGGGCGTAGAGGCGCCGGGGGTTTTTGGCGGTGACGACGCCGATGTCCTTCGGAACCCGGAACGCCGAGTCCACCGGCGCCAGGACCGCCGATGCGCCGCGCGTGACGGCGTCGGCGATGAAGTCCCGGCCGTCGGCCCGGGAGCCGGGCAAGGCGGCGAACAGATAACCCGGCTTGACCAGACGGGAATCCGCCGTCAGTCCCGTAATTTGTCTTGTTTCTTCGCCCGCCGCCTGCATGTCCTGTTCGTCTTCCCCTTCCAAGAGATCAGTTAGTTGCACGAGCCGGTCCTCGTACGGATTGGCCTCGGACTCTCTGGTTTCGCGCCGTTTGGCTCGGTTTGTCGGCGGCGAAATAGAGCGGGTCGCCCGGCCTGGGCAGCCGCTCGGTTTCCCTGCTCGGCGCCATGCCCGTCATCGGACCCAGTGCGGCGACGATTTCCCGCACCACCGGGGCGGCGACCCAGCCGCCGGTCGCGTAACCGAACGTCTCGGCGGTTCCTTTCGGCTCATCCAACATGGCCAGCACCACGTAGCGCGGCCGGTCGATGGGAAACGCGCCGACGAAAGAGGAGATCACCCGCCGGCTGGCGGCATAGCCGCCGGCGGTGGGCTTGTCGGCGGTGCCGGTCTTGCCGCCCACCAGATACCCCTCCACCTCGGCGTTCCTGCCGGTGCCGCGGCGGACCACCAGACGCATGAGCCTGCGCATCTTGATCGATGTGCCGGTCTTGATGACCTGGACGCCTGCCGGCACCGCGTCCGGCGCGCTTAGCGCCAAGGTGGCATCGCGTAGAATTCCGCCATTGACCAGCGCGGCGACCCCGTTCGCCATCTGCAAGGGCGAGACGGCGATGCCGTGACCGTAGGAAATGGTCATGGTGCTGATTCTGCGCCACGGCGACGGGATCAGCGGGACGCCGATCTCAGGCAATTCCAGCTTAGCCTTGCGGGTCAATCCGAGCGCGCGGAGATAGGCCTGTTGGGTTTTGGTCCCGACAGCCAGCGCCATTTTGGCGGCACCGATGTTGGACGAATGGACAAGGATCTCGGGCACGCTCAGCCAGCGCTTCTTGGCGTGGTAGTCGTTGATGACGAAGCGCGCCACGCGGAGCGGCTTGGTGGCGTCGAAACCTCCGTTCAAGCCGACCGTCTTGCTGTCGAGCGCCATCGCCGTCGTGAACAGCTTGAACGTCGAGCCCATCTCGTAGACGCCCTTGGTGACCCGATTGAACCGGGCCTCGGCGGTGACGTCGCCGCCGAAATGGGGCTCGAAATCGGGGAGCGAAACCAGGGCGAGAATTTCGCCGTTGGCAACGTCGACAACGATGCCCGCGCCCCCGACGGCGGAAAACTTTTCGATGGCCGTATTGAGGGCCCGGCGGACCACCGACTGGACCCGGACATCAAGGGACAGCGCCAGTGCACGCTCGGAATCCTGCAGCCGTGCGTCGAAGCTACGCTCAATGCCGTTGAGGCCCTTGGCGTCGATATCGGTGGTGCCGACAACGTGGCTGGTCAGGCTGCCGTGCGGGTAGACCCGGCGCTCGGTGCGGCGGAAGTAAATGCCAGGCAGGCCCAAGGCATTGATGGCGAACTGCTGATTGGGCGTGATGTTGCGCCGGATCCAGACGAAAGTCCGTTCCGAGTTCAGCCACCCGAACAGCCTCTCCTCATTCACCTCCGGAAGGACGGTAACGATGCGCCGGGCGGCATCGCGGGCGTCCAGGAGATGGCGGGGATTAGCGTAAACCGAGGCGGTCGGTACGCTGGTGGCGAGGAGAATCCCGTTGCGGTCAAGAATGTCGGCGCGGGATTTGGACTGCACTACTGTTCTGGACGCCGTTGCGGTGGCGCGGGCTTGCGGGTCTTCGAACACCGCCAGTTCCACCAGCCGGCCCGAAATGACGGCGAAGGCGACGGCGAACAGCACACTCGTGACCACCAACCGGCTGCGACTGGTCTCGAGCGCTTCCTTTCGTGCGCCTTCCAGGTGGACCTGACGCGAGTGAGAGCTGTCCGTCATCGGACCACCTCGGTCGCGGCCGCGGGGATGGGCACGGAGGTAATCTGGGCGGGGCGGGCCGGCTCCAGCGCAAGATATTTCGCGGCGAGTTCCCTCAGGCGATCGGTTTCATTGAGGTGGCTCCATTCCGCCCGAAGGACGCGAATGGCTTCCTGGTCGCCGACGATGGTCTTGTTCAACACCTCAAGCTCCTTTTCGAGGGTCGACACCTCGTGTTCGAGATAGAACAGCGCGACGGTCATGACGCCGACGGAGAGAAGTGTGATCAGAGTTGTCCGGCGCATGGGCTTTCCTCAGGCCGCCGCCATCCGAGGCCACGAGGGTGCGGCGGTGCGTTCGGCAACGCGCAGCCGGGCGGATCGGCCGCGGGGGTTGCGTTCGATTTCGGCCGCCGAGGGTTTGAGGGCGCGGCGGGCGATCAACTGGAAGCTCGGGTCCGGGATACTGGTCTCGGGCAAATGGCGGGACCCGCGGCCGGCACGACCGGAACGTGCCGCCAGGAATTGCTTCACAATGCGGTCCTCGAGCGAGTGGAACGACACCACGGCGAGGCGGCCCCCCGGCGCCAGGATGTGCTCCGCGGCGACCAGGCCGCGGCGAACCTCGCCCAACTCGTCGTTGACGTGAATGCGCAGCGCAAGAAAAGTCCGGGTGGCGGGGTCGATTGCCTGGTCCTTGCCCGAGGTCTTGACGATGCCGCGGACGATTTCAGCCAGTTCGCCGGTGCGCAGGATGGGGCGTTCGGCCCGGGCGGTGACGATGGCGCGGGCAATCCGGCGGGCCTGACGCTCCTCGCCGTAGTGGTGGAGGACATCCGCGAGTTCGGCTTCCGGCGCGGCATTGATGAATTCGGCGGCGGTAGCCGTTCCGTCATCGCCGCCCATCCGCATATCAAGCGGCCCGTCGGCGCGGAACGAGAAACCGCGTGCGGCATCGTCGAGCTGCGGCGAGGAAACGCCGAGATCAAGGGTCACCCCGTCGACTTGCGCAACGCCGGCGTCCTTCATCAGGGATTCCATGTCACCGAAGCGGCCGTGAAGCATGGTCAGGCGGCCGAAATGGCGGCGTCCCAGTTCGGCGCCGATGGTGACGGCCCGGGGATCCCGGTCGATGCCGAGAACGGTCGTGGCGGCAGCATCGAGTATGGCCTGGGAATAGCCCCCCTCGCCGAACGTGCCGTCGACGTACACCCCGCCGTCTCGAGGCGCCAGGGCGTCGACGACCTCCTCGAGCATGACGGGGACGTGTCCGGGCACTAGTCGTCGTCTCCCTTGGGGCGGAGTTTGAGGGTGGCGCCGCGGGACCGGGCACGGTCGACGGCGCGGGCACGATGGGTTTCGTAAGATCCGGGCTCCCAAATCTGGAACCGGGTGCCCCGGCCGACGAAGGCGGCATCGGTGGTGATGCGGGCGTAATCGAGGAAATCCTTCGGCAGGATGACCCGCCCCTCGGTGTCGAACGGCAGGGCCTGGGTGATTTCGAGAACGGTGGCGGCGAGGTCGTCCTGCTCGTCGGAGAACACGTCCAGATCGTCAACGCTGGTCGCGAACCGGTTCATGAAGTCTTCGTCGCAGGCCTCCAAGGCCTCGGCCTTGAACGATGGAAAGACATAGATGCCCTTGAAGCTCTGGTCCTTGACCGCCGAGCGAAACGGCTTTGGAACGGAAATGCGTCCCTTCTTGTCGATCCTATTGATGTGCCGGCCGATAAACACAGCCATCTCCGCCTATGACTACCGCCCGGAGATCGCACCCCCCGTGACCCGGATGGTTGCGCGACTCCGGAAACCCTTACCCATGTCCCAGACCCCGCAGTCCTCCGCCATTTGGGACAATTTGGGATATCATGGGATTTTATGGGCGTCAATGGGCCACATTGGTCCCGGATGGGTTAACAAAGCCTTTCCGCGGCCGATGGAAGGGCGAGAAACCAAAATCCCGCAATTCAGCGGGTTCCAGCCACGGATCGGCGCCGTCAAACACCTCGATTCACCATTCGAATTTGGCGAAAGTGTGTTCCGTAAATGTTCGGAGTTTGGCGATTTTGTGGCGGGCCGCCACATTTGGCCGCCAGTCAACGGCTAAGTATCAGATAACGCTATCGAAATTGGCGGCGGTGGCCAGGAACCGTACGTCGGCGCCCTCGAGGACCACCGAGGTCAGTACGCCCGTCATGTAGGCCCCCGTATCAATCCCGATCCGTACGGCCGACACCTCCGGCGCGAGGCGGATCGTATGGCCGTGAACCACCCGCTTTTCGAACGGCTCGGGATGGTCCAGGAACTCATCCCGAATCCAGATCATGTCGTGGTCCGACTGTTCGCTCAACGGCACGCCCGGTCTAAGCCCGGCGTGAACGAACCGGTAGCCGCCCTCGTCGTGATAGACGGGCAGCGTCCGCATGAATGACAGGTGCTCGGGCGGCAGGGCCCGAACGAGATCATCCCGGACAACCTCCGCCGGCCTGCCGGCTCCGGCATCGACGCCATAGGACACCATGGTCTCACCGCCGCCGTTGCGGAGCCAGATGCCGATTTCGTCGCCGGGATCGTCGAGGAACTTCAACAGATGATCCTCGTGATTGCCCTTGAGGCAAACATGCTCGAAACCATTCAGCGGTTCCCGGCGCACCGCGTCCAGAACCGCCGGCGAGTGCGGGCCGCGATCAATGTAATCGCCTAAATACACGATCACCCGGCGGCCCGGATATCCCTCGCTGTCATTCAGAATCCGGTCGTGCAGCTCGCCCAGCAGGTCGATCCGGCCGTGAATATCGCCGATGGCATAGACCCGCGTGTCCGCGGGCACGCGAAAGGGAGGGCCGGCATACGTATCGGGTTCAGCTAACATGCCGGCATCTTAGCGCCGGGAAGGCGGTTCGCGCGACGTGAAAAGCCCCGGTCTATCCGGCGTCGAGTTCCCGCTGAAACTGCCGCTTCGGCGCCGTGTGGCCGCCGTGGGAGTCCGAGCCGGTCTTGGCGTGGAACTTGAACTTGCGGAGGCTGTCCGGATCCGCGACGGGGACGCCGACCGGCTTGTCGCCCTCGATGGTCACCCGCTCCATAAACCGGCGGCTGGGGTAGTAGTCGTGCACCGCATAGTGCTGGACCGAGCGATTGTCCCACATGACGATGGTGTGGTTCCGCCATTTGTGACGGTATTGATATTCCGGAATCAGCGCCTGGTGGAACAGCGTGTCGAGGAGGGAACGGCTTTCGCGCTCGTCCATGCCCTTGATGGCGATCGTGAACTGGGGGTTGACCCATAAAGTCTTCTTGCCGGAAACCGGGTGAACCCGGACCACCGGCTGGACCTGCGGCGGATAGCGAAGCTCGTATTCAATCAGATTTTTCCGGTCCTCCTCGGATTCGCCGAACAGATTCTTGAACACCTTGAAATCGTGAACCGCCTCCAGTCCGGAGATGAACTGCTGCATCCGGTCGGAGAGGCCGTCGAATGCCGCGGTCATGCTGGCATACATCGTATCGCCGCCGACCTCGGGCACGTCCTTGGCGCAAAGGACCGTGGCCATGGGCGGGCACTCGCGGAAGGTTTCGTCCGAGTGCCAGCAGTCGGTGCCGAAGGGCGGATTGTTTTCGTCATTCTTAAAGAGAATCAGATAAGGCCGATCGCCGTCGTTGGGCGAAAACGGATGAACCGTCAACTCGCCGAAGCGGCGCCCGAAGTCGATCAGGTTCTCGGATGAAATTTCCTGGTCCCGGAAGACGATCACCTCGTGCTCCACGAGCGCCGCATTGACGGCCTCGAAGGTCGCATCGTCCATCGGCTGGGTGAGATCGATATCGCTGATCTCCGCGCTGAGATTGACCCCGGTCTTTTTCACCGTGATCGGGCTCGACGTGTTTTGCTCAACCAGCTTGTCCATGGGAGTCCTCCCCTGCTTCCTCACATAAACTTACGGCAAACCAATTTCATAAATCCAATTCATTCTCATAATTCTTTTCCATGAATGAAATTAATTTACGGACCGTCGACCTCAATCTCCTGGCCGTGTTCAAGGCGATCTACGATTTCGGTCAGGTGACCGAGGCCGCCGAGACCCTGGGCCGCACCCAACCGGCCGTACCGTGCGGATCGGCATTTCGCCCGAAACCCGGAGGGTTTATGCCGGGGAATTTATGATTGGTTAAAGGTTCCCGACTAGAGGGTATTCCCCTGCCCTGATTTTGGGGCGTTTATGCTTGGACTGGCGTTGCCCGAAAACGGGGATTGCTGCTACAGCAAGGTGAATAAACTGCATTGGGGATAACAAGATGAAAATATGGTTTCGGACGATCGGTGTCGCCGCCGCGAGCGTCGTGATGGCCGGCTGCGCTCAGGTCACCGACGCGACCAAAACAGCCAATTTGATCACCGCGGCGCAGGACACCGTCCAGGCGATGAAGCGCAACCCGAATATCCGCGGCTTCAACAGGATGCTTGCCGAAGCGCAAGGCGTGGCCGTCTTCCCGGCCTTGATCAAGGGCGGCTTCCTGATCGGCGCGGAGGGCGGCTCCGGTGTGGTACTGAGCCGCAAGACTGACGGCAGTTGGGGATACCCTGCCTTCTACACCCTCGCTGCCGGCAGTTTCGGCTTCCAGGCGGGCGCGCAGACGGCGGAGATGGTTTTGGTCATCCGCAAGAAGAAGGCCATCGAGGCCATCGTCAAGCACCAGGGCAAGCTGGGCGCCGACATCAGTGCCGCGGCCGGATCACGGGGCGTCGGCTATGAAGGGGCGGTCACCACCAACATCAACCTCGATATCGTCGCTTTCTCGAGCAATGCGGGCTTCTTTGCCGGCGCATCGCTGGAAGGTTCGGCGCTGATCCGCCGCAACGACTACAACCGGGCCTATTACGGCGGCAACCCGACCCCGGCCCAGATCCTCCTGGAGCACGCCGTTCGAAATCCGGCGGCCGACCGGCTGCGTCGGGCGATTGCCGGCGGGTAGCAATAGGCAGCCCAGCCTTGGCCTCGGGCGGTTTTTTTGGCAAACAGGGGCCGCCAATTTGAGGCTCCGATGACCGAACACGCCCCCGACACCGAGACCGATTCAGAAACCGCCGAGAGCCGGGATTTCATCCGTGAGATCATTTCGGATGATCTGGCGACCGGCAAACACAAGGCGGTCGTCACCCGGTTTCCGCCCGAACCGAACGGCTTCCTCCATATCGGGCATGCCAAGTCGATCATCCTCAATTTCGGGATCGCCGGGGAATTCGGCGGCCGCTGCCATCTGCGGTTCGACGACACCAACCCGGCAAAAGAAGAGCAGGTTTATATCGACGCCATCGAAGAGGACGTGCGCTGGCTGGGCTACGATTGGGGCGGGCACCTCTATCACGCCTCGGACAATTTCGGGCAACTCTATGCGTGGGCCGAACACCTGGTTGAGAACGGCGATGCGTATGTGGACGATTTGTCGGCGGACGAGATGCGCGAGTACCGGGGCACGCTGACGGAGCCGGGCAGGAACAGTCCCTATCGGGACCGGCCCCCAGCGGAAAATCTCGATCTGTTGCGCCGCATGAAGGCAGGCGAATTCGACGAAGGCGCCAAGGTGCTGCGCGCCAGGATCGATATGGCGTCCGGCAACATCAACATGCGCGATCCGGTGCTCTACCGCATCCTCCATGCCGAGCACCCCCGGACCGGCGATGCCTGGAAGATTTACCCGACCTATGACTTCGCGCACGGGCAGTCGGACGCCGTCGAGCACATCACCCACTCGCTTTGCACTTTGGAATTCGAAGACCACCGGCCGCTCTACGACTGGCTGGTGGAGCACCTGCCGGTGCCGGCCCGGCCCCGCCAGTATGAATTCGCGCGGCTCAATCTCACAAACACCGTACTCAGCAAGCGCCGCCTCACCCGGCTTGTCGATGAGGGTCGCGTGACGGGCTGGGATGATCCCCGGATGCCGACGTTGGCGGGTCTCAGGCGGCGCGGCGTACCGGCCGCCGCGATCCGCGATTTCATCGGCCGGCTCGGGATTTCCAAGTCCAATGCGACGGTGGAGATGGCCTATCTGGATCACTGCACCCGGGAATACCTCAACAAGCATGCGCTCCGGCGGATGGCGGTTTTGAAGCCGCTGAAAGTGGTGATCGACAATTACCCCGAAGGCGGGGAAGAGCTGCTGGACGCCGTCAATAATCCCGAAGACGAGGCGGCGGGCAGCCGGCAGGTTCCGTTTTCCCGGGAGATCTACATCGAGCGGGACGATTTCATGGAAGACCCGCCGAAGAAGTTCTTCCGTCTTGCGCCGAACCGGGAGGTGCGGCTGCGCTACGGCTACTACGTCACTTGCACCGACGTGGTTAAAAACGATCAGGGAGAAATCATCGAGCTTCGCTGCACCTATGACCCAGCAACCCGGGGCGGCAATTCCCCTGACGGACGCAAGGTGAAGGCGACCCTGCATTGGGTCTCGGCGGCCCATGCGGCCGAGGCCGAGGTCCGGCTCTACGGCCGGCTTTTCGAAACCGAAATTCCGGGTTCGGACGGCGATTTCCTCGACGACATCAACCCGAACTCGGTCGAAACCCTCTCGGGGTGCAAACTGGAGCCGGCGCTCGGCGAGGCGCCGGTCGGCGAAACCGTTCAATTCGAACGGCTGGGCTACTTCTGCCGGGACGGGTCGGAGGGGGATCGGTTGATTTTCAACCGGACCATCGGCCTCCGGGACAGCTGGGCAAAGGCGCAACGGCAAGCCAAGGCCTAGGCCGGCTTGCCGCCGACCCCAAACACCTGAAAATCCTTCATCCGGATGTTGAACGCAATCGAGATGCGCGCGTCATCGCCCATATAGGGCGTCACGCCGTGTCTCAGCCAGGCGGGAAACGCATACATGCGCCCGGCTTCCGGCTCGAACCGCCGGCGTTGGCCGAACGGTTCGCCGGGCAGAGGCACCATTTCCACCGCGGTGCGCGGGTCGATGAACTCGATGCAGCCGTCGCCGCCGCCGCTTGCCGCCGCACCGCCCGTATCGACGTAGTAAACCCCCGACCAGGCGCAGCCGGGATGGGTGTGTACGGAGTTGTAGCCCCCCTTGCGGAGAATGGTCGCCCAGGCGATGAACTCCGCTTCGCCGCCGAACTCGCCTTCCTTGTGGCCCGTCGTCGCGGACGTCAGCTCGATCATGGCGCGGCGGACGAAGTCGCGGACCGGCGCGACCTCCGGGTTGGGCCACTCGAAGAAGTCTTCCTTCGAGTGCCATCCGTGCACCACGCTCTTCGGCACCCCCGGGTCCTGCTGCTCGCGCTCGAGGATGATCCTGGCCAGGCGGGCGTTGAGCTCCTCGGTGTCATCGAATTTTCGGGTGAAGATGGGCGTCGCCCAATGGAGCTGCACCCCGTTTTCCAGTGTTGCGTCGAGACCCATGAGCCCCCCTTGCACGTCTACGCATACCTTTTAGGGCAAATCCGCCCGACGTGAAATATCCGGACAAATGACGGCTGCGTATTGCCCCAACGGCGGCGCTCTCTAAGATGAGGCCAATTGAATGACAGGGGTGGGAGGACCCGACCATGACAAAGAATATCGAACACCTTCACTGGCCGGATGCGCCGGATATTTGGATGCCGTACGCACCGGCGATCAAGGTCACCGGCGGCTCCATGCTGTTCTGCGCCGGCGTCACCGCGGCACCGGTCTATCACAGCCACCCTCACATTCCCGAGGAGTTTGAATCCATGCCGGACGACATGGACGGCCAGGCGCGCGCCGCGCTGGAAAACCTGAAGAAGGGCCTGGAGGCCGCCGGCGCGACGTTCGACGATGTCATCTCCGCTGACCGGTTCCTCACCGACATGGAGGAGCAGGACGACCTCAACAAGGTGTGGGCCGAATATTTCGGCGAGTCCAAACCGGCGACGACGACGGTTCAGGTGGTGCGGATGGCCACCGACCCCCGCTGCAAAATCGAAATCAATGCCATCGCGGTCATTGACTGACCGACGCCATCACGGTCATTGACTGACCGACGCCATCGCGATCGTCGACAAGGTCCAACCCGATATGTCCAAACCTAAGGTTTTCATCTACAACGTCGTCGACGAGGACGGCGCGTCCCACGACCGGCTCAGCGCCGCCGGGATCGATCTCAAGGTTAATTCCGGCCTCTGGGGAGATTCGGCCAACGACACCGAAGTGGTGAACGTCGAGTTCGAACCCGGCACCGTCGGCGCCATGGGGGTCGCCAACCGGCTGTTCTTCGTCACCCGCGACGCGCTGGCCGCCAACCCGGATTTCCGCATCGTCGCCAAATACACCGTCGGCGTGGACAACGTGGACGTGGACGCCGCGACCGAGCTCGGCATTCTGGTCACCCATTCACCGACCGAGAGCAACTGGGGCGCCGTCGCCGAGGGCACCATGGCGATCATGCTCACCCTCCTCAAGCGGACGCGCGAAAAGGACCGCCATGTCAAGAACGGCGGCTGGCGGGACCCCTCCCTGGTCACCACCTTCCTCGGCCGGCGGATGCAGGACGATTATCCCGGCATCACCGTCGGCATCGTCGGGTTGGGGCGGATCGGACGGCGGGTCGCCGACCTGCTGGCGCCTTGGCGGGTGCGGCTGCTGGCCTGCGATCCCTATATCGACGATTCCGTCTTCGTCCATCACGGCTGTGAGGATGTGGATCTGGAGACATTGCTGACGGAATCGGACGTGGTAACCCTCCACACCAATCTGACCGAAGAGACCGCCAACCTCATCGGGGCCGCCCAGTTCGCGTTGATGAAGCCCGAAGCGGTGCTGATCAACGCGGCCCGGGGCGCCATCGTGGATGTAGATGCCCTGTTCGACGCCCTCGATCGCGACCGGATCGCCGCCGCCGGCCTGGATGTGCTGCCAGAGGAGCCGCCGGACCCGCAACTGCCGCTGATCGGGCTCGGCGACAAGGTGCTGCTCTCGCCCCACATGATCGCCTACACCAAGGGCGGCGGGCTGGGCCCGGCCATCCCCTGGGCAACGGACGCGATCCTGAAGGCGCTGCGCGGGGAGTTGCCCAATCACGTATTCAACGAGGAAGTCATCCCGCGCTGGCTTGAGCGGTTCGGCGGCAAGAACCTTTTGGCCTAGCAGCCTGCCAACGGCTATTGCGCCGCGCTGGGTTTGGCCTCTGCCGCCCGGCCCGGCTGCGGATCCCCGTCGCCGGCCTCCAACATGTCCCGAAGTTCGTGGCGGCGTCGCATAAGCCATAAGGTCGCCACCGCACAGAGACATGCGCCCAGCACCACCGGCGTCTGCAGGCCCAACAGGGCCGACAACCAGCCCATGAGCAGGGCGCCCAGCGCCGGTGCGGCCCGGTAGTTGAGGGTATAGAGACTGAGGACGCGCGCCCGCATGGACCCGTCGACCGCGTTCTGGACCAAAATCTGGGCGCCGCTTTGGCCGACCGTCCCGGATGCGCCGATCACCACCATCATGACGACGGCGACGGCGTAGAGGGGGGCAAGGGCAAAGGCCGCGGTGGCCACGGCAATCAACAGGGAAGAGACGAGGAATATGGTCGTCATTCCTTCGATCCGGCCCCGGTTGGCGAGCCATAGACTGGCGAGAATTCCGCCGAGACCGAACGCGGAAAACAGCGTTGCGACCCCCTCCTCCACCGAGCCCCGGCCAAACACGACGTCGACGAATCCGGGCAGGAGTTCGGTCACGGGCCGGCCCAGAAAGGCGATGAAGACGGTGAGCAGCAGCACCGGGCCGATCCCGCGGTGGGTTGCCGTGTAGTGAATGCCCTCCAACACGTCCGACATCAGCCCGCCGCCGCCCGCCTTGTGCTCCTGACGAAGCGGCGTGACGGAGAAAAGGGACGCCCACATGACCAGGTAGGAAGCCGCATTGACCACGAATGCCGAGCCGATTCCGGCTTGCGCGATCAGCACCCCGCCCATGGCGGGACCGATGAAGGCCGTGGAATGAAACAGCACGGAGTTGGTCGCCAGCGCCGCCGACAAATCCTCGCGCGGCACCAGGGTCGGCGCGATGGTCATTCGGGCCGGGAGGCCGATGGTGTTGGCAACGCCGAGGACGATGACCAGCGCCGTCAGCCAGTAGATGGTGATGGCGCCCGATATGACCATCCAGGCGAGCACCCCGCCCACCAGGGCACTGAAGATCTGGGTCGCGCGCAGCATACGCACGCGGTCGGTCCGGTCGGCAACGGCGCCGGCAAAGGGGACCAGCACCATGGACGGAATCGCCTGGGCGAGCGCGATACCGCCGAGCCACGCCGGTGAATGGGTCAGATCCCAGGTCAGCACCCCGATGCCGACCCGCTGCACCCACATGCCGGCGGCGGACACCCAGGACCCGGCCGAGAAGACGGCGTAGTCCCGATGCCGAAGGGAGCGGAAAATACCCGACTCGCGCAACCGGGCGCCGAGCGGCGAAGAATGAGTCACGCGGCGATCATGCGTTGGTCAGCACGAAATCCACCATATCGGCGCTGACCGAGGTGTCCTCGGTGCCGAAGCAGCACACCTGAGAGATATGATTATGGCCGATGAGCTGCTTGAAGCGAGGCGAACAGCCGTTCTTTTCGGTCAGTTCGCTGATCAACGCCAACGTCGATTTCTCGAACGGCACCGTGTCGAACTCGCCGATGGTGCAAAAGACGGGGCAGTCCGAGAAGGTGACGTTGCCCAGGACCTGCATTTCCTCGAACTTGGATTCATCGGTGCCGTAATAGGCATCCCGTCCCGGCGAGGCGTTTCCGGCGCTGAGGCCGTAGACCCCGGACATGAGAATGACGCCGGCGAAGCCGGGCCCCGAGTCCGGATGCAATTCCTTCCGGAAGGCATAGGTGGCCACATGGGACGCGCCGGCCGACTGACCCATGATAAAGATCTTATCGGGATCGCCGCCGTAATCGGCGATATTTTCCTGCACCCAGGCTAGTGCCGCGCCCACATCCCGCGCGCCTTCGGGCCAGTGGACGTCCGGCGCCAATCGGTAGGTCGCGTTGACGCCGACGATGCCCTGGGCGGCGAAGGTATTGGCGATATTGGCATACATGACGCCGTTGGGCTGGTTCTTGTGGCCGCGGACAAATCCACCGCCATGAAAGAAGATCACCGTCGGCAGGCCCGCCTCGCCTTTATCGGTCGGTGTATGGACATCGAGCAAATGACGCTCGGCGTCCGGTCCGTAGGCCAGGTCCGAGGCGACGTCGATCCCGGCCCAATTCACCGCCTTGAGCGAGGGAACATAGATCGCGGTGGTGGTCGGCGGCGTATCGTCGGTGAATACCTTGCCGAGCGCCGCGACCTGGGCGGCGATCTCGGGCGGGCCGGCGCGATTGGCGCTCAGGCCCCGTGGTCCCATTTCATTCATCTTCTTCCTCCCCTTGGCTCATTCGCGGGCGGCGCCCGGCCACGAAGCCCGATTGTTCACGATTCCGCCACCGGGCAAAAGCCCGTTGTGCGCCGGACCACCCTCCACTTGGGGGGCTAGGCCGGATGTTGATTTAACCGGCGGCGGGCGGTTTCACGCCTTGCCGGGCCCGCCGGCCGTTTCGGGACGGTAGTTCGCGATGAAAATAGCCAATACCACCAACGGAAACCCGATGATCACGTTGGTCGTCACGGGCTCCGCCAGGATGACCGCGGCAATGGCGATCGCCGCCACGGGATTGAGACTGACCGTCACCGCCGCCTGGGTCGGCGAAATCAACTGAATGGCTTTCCCCCAGCTGACCATCATGATGGTGCCGCCTGGAATGGCGAGCATGAAGAAGACGAACCACCCCGTCGCATCGAAGGCGAGCGACCCGCCGAACGGATTTCCCAGGAACAGGGCGGCGACAAACAAGGTCACGGAGCCGATCAGCATGGCGTAGACGTTCACCGGCATGGAGCCGTAACGCATCAGGTACTTCTTCGAGAACACATTGAACGACGACGCGCAGATCATCCCGGCGATCATGAACATATCACCCCGCAAGGCTTCGGGCGCGATGGCGTCCACTTTCTCCGACAGGACGATGGCCGCACCGGCGAATCCGACCAGGATGCCCAGCGCCTTGTACCAGCCGAACCTTTCAACCCGGAACGTGACGGCGATCAGCATGGTCAGCAGCGGCATGGACCCGAAGATGATGCCGCCGCGGGCGGACGTCGTGTCCTCCAACGCCCGGGCCATGAAATACGGAAACACGGCGAACATGACGACACCGAGTACGAAGAACGCCGGCCAGTCCGTGCGAAGGATCGGCGGCAGGCCCATACGCCAGACCATCAGGCCGAGAAGCACCACCGCACCGACGAAATAGCGCGAACTCGCCAACGAGAAGGGGTCGGTATCCTCGATGATGAAGCGGGTGAGTGCCACGGTCATGCCGCCCAGCGTCGTCGACAGGCACCCGTAGCCGACGCCTTGGAGAGTAGATTTAAATGAAGAAGTGGGCGCGTTCAGTTGGCTTTACGGGTGCCGTGAGGCCCCGCGTTCCCTGATGTGAAGCCACCAATCTTGCCACTTCTCGGGATAAAACGTCGTCGTATCGTCAGCGATCCTTTCCTTTGAATCACCAAAGGCACAGGCGTAGCCGATCGTAATCCCTAATGTCGACAGACCATGCCGTTGGGAGCCACGGCCTTCGGCGGTAACGAGCTGGACGCGGTGTCCCGCTTTCTGGACGGCCTTGAAATATTTGAGCTGGCTCCCGAAATTCACAATTTCATCGCCCGGGTCGCCGACAACAAAGATGGTCCTCTTCGGGTCAACGGGGATTTCATGGACAAGATCAATGGGATCAATCTGACCGGCGGTCAGGTCCGAAGGGAGGTCTGCGCCAAGAGATTGCGCCAGATCATCAAGCGCTACCGAAGCAGAAGCGACTACACCGCACCGGATGTCGTCCCGCATGGCAAGCAGCGCACCAACCACCGAGCCTCCCCCGGATTGGCCAACCAGAGTTAACTCGGTCAAATCATATTTGGCCTTAATCGCGTCGACCGCCGAATCGATAATTTCGAGGTTGCGGGGTAACATGCGGTTGCCGTGATAGCCGCTGGAGCCAAGCGTACCGGGGCGGGCAAAGAAAATGTAGGGCTCGCCAAATATGTTGAAGATACTTTCTGACCGGTTCAGCAGCCCCACCTCATTGATTTTCAGAACCTCTGGTTCAACATAACGCAAGATTCCCGACCCATCTCGGGCCGCAACATCGCCATGAAAATAGATCATCGCGTGCTTGGCGGCTGCTTTGGTGCCGGCGGGGTAGTACCGGATACACTCCCCGCGCCCATCCACTTCGATCCACACGCTCGTTTCTACTTTGTTGCAGGCCGCAACGGTGGCTTTACTGCCACCCAAAATGCCACTCTCGGTAAAGGTGTCTGCATTGGTCGAACCATGCGTTACGCAACCGGCCAGAAGCACCAAACCGACTAGCGCAAACAGAGCTCTGGACTCAACAGCCATCATCTATCTTTAGCCTCTCGAACATCCCAGCAAAAACACACTGTAGTTTAAACTTGTTCCGGGTAAAGCGCCGACAGCCCCTCCTCGGATGCCGCCGACACCCCGCGCTCGGTGATCAGGCCGGTTACCAGCCGCCGGGGGGTGACATCGAATGCAAAGTTGGCGGCCGAGGAGCCGTCGGGCGTGAGGGTGATATCCATGATCTCCCCGGCGGCGGTCTTGCCGGTCATCACCGTGACCTCGGCTCCATCCCGCTCCTCGATGGGGATTTGCGCAACCCCGTCGCTGACGGTCCAGTCGATGGTCGGGCCCGGCAGGCCGACATAAAACGGCACGCCGTTGTCGTGCGCCGCCAGCGCCTTCAGGTAGGTGCCGATCTTGTTGCACACGTCGCCGGTGCGGGTGGTCCGGTCGGTGCCGGTAATGCAGAGATCGACCATTCCGTGCTGCATCAGGTGGCCGCCCACATTGTCGACGATCACCGTGTGGGGCACGCCGTGCTGGCCCAACTCCCATGCGGTCAGGCTGGCACCCTGGTTGCGGGGCCGGGTCTCGTCGACCCAGACGTGGACCGGAATGCCCGCATCGTGGGCCTTGTAGATGGGGGCGAGCGCGGTGCCCCAGTCCACCGTCGCCAGCCAACCGGCATTGCAGTGGGTGAGCACGTTCACCTGGTCCGGCTTGCCGCGGCTCTCCCAGGCCTCGCGGATCAGCGGCATGCCGTGGTCGCCGATGGAGGAACAGATTTCCACGTCTTCATCGCAGATCTCGGCGGCCCGGCGGTAGGCCGCCTCAATGCGCCGTTCGGCGGGCAGGTTGGTCAGCACTTGGCGCAGATCATCGCAGGCCCAGCGAAGATTGACCGCCGTCGGCCGGGCGGCCATCAGCAGATCGTAGGCGGCGCCCAAGCTCTCGTCCGAGGGATCGGCCCGCATGGCCAGCGCCATCCCGTAGGCCGCGGTCGCGCCGATCAGCGGCGCGCCCCGCACCCGCATGTCGCGGATGGCCGTCGCGGCTTCCCCGACGGTTTCCAGCCGTGCGGTCACGAATTGGTGGGGCAGCTTGGTCTGATCGATGATCTCGGCCGCGCCGACCCCGTCTTCGGCGTCGTCGGCCAGCCAGATGGTGCGATACGGGGTGCCGGAGACTTTCATCGCCTACCCACCCAGCACCCGGCCCGCCACCGCGTCGAGCTTGGCGAGCACCGCGGGATCGCGGGCCTCGGGCGCGGTAATGAGTGCGTTCTCCAGGGCGGTGTGATGCCCGTGGGGACAGCTCTCGGTCCGGCCTCCGAGCCGGGGCGCCACGTCCCTGACCAGCGACTTGGCCTTGTCGGCGTTGTCCAGCAATACCGCGATGATCCCGTCGACGGTCACGTTGTCGTGGTCCGGATGCCAGCAATCGTAATCGGTGACCATGGCGACGGTGGCGTAGCAGAGTTCGGCCTCCCGGGCGAGCTTGGCCTCCGGCATATTGGTCATGCCGATGACGTCGCAGCCCCACGACCGGTAAAGCTCGCTCTCGGCGAGAGTCGAGAATTGCGGACCCTCCATGATGAGATAGGTGCCGCCCCGTTGCATCGGGATGTCCAGCGCCCTGCAGCTTTCTTCCAGCGCGTCACCCAGCCGGGCGCAGGCCGGATGGCCGAACTCCACATGGGCGACCATTCCGGTGCCGAAGAAGGATTTCACCCGCGCGAAGGTGCGGTCGATGAACTGATCGACGATAACGAAAGTGCCGGGCGGCAGCTCCTCCTTGAACGACCCGCAGGCCGACAGGGACAGAATTTCAGTGACGCCGGCCCGCTTCAGCGCATCGATGTTGGCGCGAAAATTGAGCTCGGAGGGGGGAATGCGGTGGCCGCGGCCATGGCGCGGCAGAAATACCAGCTGCAATCCGTCCAGTTCGCCGAACAGCAATTCATCCGACGGTTCGCCGAACGGGCTCTCGATCCTCTCCCATCTGGTGTTGGTCAGGCCATCGATCTCATAGAGGCCGCTGCCGCCGATGATCCCGATAACCGGAGGGGTGCCCGGTGCCGACATGTCTGTCTCCCCCGCCCCGATCGGGGCCAAAATTAGTTGACGATCTCGGCCTTCTCGATGACCACCGGGGTCCGAGGCACGTCCTGGCGGAACGGGCCGCCCGGCCCCCGCTCGACCCGGGATATCCGGCTGATGATGCGCATTCCGTCGACGACCCGGCCAAACGCCGTATAGCCCCAGCCATTGCGGGTTTTTGCGGTGTGGTCGAGGCCCTTGTTGAGCCTGATATTGATATAGAACTGGTCGGTCGCCGAATGTGGATCGGAGGTCCGCGCCATGGCGATGGTGCCGCGTTCATTGGAGAGACCCGTATCCGCCTCGTTCCGGATCGGTGCGCCGGTGCGGCGGCGCCGGTATTCCCGGCTGAATCCGCCGCCTTGCACGACGAAGCCCGGAATCACCCGGTGAAAAATGGTGCCGGTATAATGGCCGCCTCGGACGTAACCGAGAAAATTCTCCACCGTCCCGGGCGCTTTTTCCGGTTCCAATTCAACAATGAATTCGCCGAGGCTGGTGACGAACTTGACCTTGGGCTTTCCCTGCGCCAGTGCGTCACCGGCACCCGCGAAAGCGAACAAAGCCACCAGAAAGCCGACAATACGGAGCAACCGCATCCCTCACCTCTCCCGAATATTGGCGGCCGCGGTCACCGCGGCCGATTTCGTTTAGTGCAGGTCGGACCACACCCGGCGCTTCACCGCGTAGAGCATGGCGGTCAGGATGATCAGGAACAACAGCACCTTGATCCCCATCCGCTTGCGCTCTTCCATCTCCGGCTCCGCCGCCCAGGTCATGAAGGCGGCAACGTCGCGGGCCTGCTGATCGACGCTGGCCTTGGTGCCGTCTTCGTACTCGACCCCGTCCTCGGCCAACGGCGGCGCCATGGCAATCTGATTGGCGGCGAAATAGGTGTTGTAGTTCATGCCCTCGCCCATGGTGACGCCCGCCGGCGCCTTCTCCAAATACCCGGTCAGCAGCGCATGAATGTAGTCGGAACCGCCGACGCGCGACTTCGCAATCAGCGACAGATCGGGCGGCAGCGCGCCGTTGTTGGCCGAGCGCGCCTCGTTGTCGTTGGCGTACGGGCTTGGAAGCCGGTCGAAAAGCTGGGCCGGGCGTTCCGTGGGCTCACCGTCCTCGTCGGGCTCGCCTGCTACCTCGAACTCGGCCGCGATCGCCTTGATCGCGTTTTCCGACAAGCCGATGTCCACCAGATGCCGGAAATAGACCTGCTTCATGGAATGGCAGGCCGCGCAGACCTCGCGATATACCAGATAACCGCGTTGAAGCTGGGCGCGGTCGAACGTGCCGAAGACGCCCGAGAAGGACCAGTCCTGCGGCGGCGGCGGGGTCGCCTTACTGGCGGCCCGGGACGTTGAAACGTCCGAAACCGAGAACGCGGCGAGAAGGGCTGTGGCGAGGGCAATTCTCTTAAATGTCCGGGTCATCTCTTCAGGCTCCCTGCGCTTGGGCGCTCTGGGACGACCCCTGAGGCGTCACAGCCGCACTGATACTGTCCGGCAGCGGCCGCGTCTTCTCGTACCTGGACAGCAACGGCATGAAGACCAGCAGATGGACGAAGTAATAGAGCGTCGCAATGCGGCCAATGACCAGCATGGTGCCCTCCGGCGGATTGGCGCCGACCCAGCCCAAGACGATGCAATCGGCCAGGAACAGCCAGTAAAGCTGCTTGTAGATGGGCCGGAACCTGGCGCTCCGGACCGGGCTCCGGTCAAGCCAGGGCAGGAAGAACAGCACGATGATCGAGGCAAACATCAGGATCACGCCGGCCGTCTTCGCGGTCACCAGGATCGGCAGGATGCCCCAGATATCGATGAAGTTGTCGGGCACCGCGCGCAGGATCGCGTAGAACGGCAGGAAGTACCATTCGGGCACGATCTCCGGCGGCGTCACCAGCGGATTGGCCGGGATATAATTGTCCGGGTGGCCCAGATAGTTCGGCGCGAAGAAAGCGAAGGCAAAGTAGAAGATCAGAAACACCCCGAGCCCGAAGGCGTCCTTCGCGGTGTAGTAGGGATGGAAGGGAATCGTATCTCCGTCCGTCTTGATGTCCACGCCCAGCGGATTGTTCGACTTGTGCACGTGCAGGGCCCAGAGGTGCAGGAACACCAGCCCGAAGATCACGAAGGGCAACAGGAAGTGAAAGGCGAAGAAACGGTTCAATGTCGGATTGTCGACCGCGAAGCCGCCCAACAACCACTGCACGATGGCATCGCCGAAGAACGGGACCACCGAGAACAGGTTGGTGATCACCGTGGCGCCCCAGAAGCTCATCTGACCCCAGGGCAGGGTGTAGCCGACGAAGGCCGTCGCCATCATGGCAAGGAAGATGAACAGGCCGATGAACCACAGCACCTCGCGGGGCGCCCGGTATGAGCCGTAATACAGCGCCCGGAACATATGGATGTAGACCACCAGGAAGAACATGGAGGCCCCGTTGGCATGCATGTACCGCATCAGCCAGCCGTAGTTCACGTCGCGCATGATCCGCTCGACCGAGTCGAAGGCATAATCGACGTTGGGATTGTAGTGCATCGCCAGAAACAGTCCGGTGGCGATCAGGATCACCAGGACGACGCCGGCCAGCGAGCCGAAGTTCCACCAGTAATTCAGGTTCCTGGGCGTCGGATAGTCGATGAGGCTGTGATGGGTGAACGTGAAGACCGGAAGACGATGGTCGATCCACCTAACGACCGGATTTTTCCATTCAGGGGCTGCGCTCATGGGTGGATCTCCTAACCGATTCTAACGGTCGTATCGTTGGTAAAGGCGTAGGGCGGAATCTCCAGATTTCTGGGCGCCGGCCCCTTGCGAATGCGCCCGGACGTGTCGTAATGCGAGCCGTGGCACGGGCAGAACCAGCCGCCGAACTCGCCCTTCGAATCCGTCACTTTCTGGCCCGCCGGGATGCAGCCCAAATGGGTGCAGATGCCGATCATCACCAGCCACTCATCCTTGCCCTCCTTGACCCGGTCGGCATCGGCCTGCGGATCTTTCAAATCGGACAGCGGCACTTTCTTCGCCTCATCGATTTCGGCCGCGGTCCGGCGGCGGATGAAGATCGGCTTGTTGCGCCAGGTCACCGTAATGGCCTGGCCCGGCTCCATGGTGGATATGTCGAACTCCAGACTGGCCAGCGCCAGCACATCGGCCGACGGGTTCATGAAATCGATGAACGGCCAAGCCGTCAGCGCGACGCCCGCAGCGCCCACAACGATGGTCGATGTCAGAAGAAAATCGCGGCGATCCTCCTCGTGTTCATGACCCTCTGCGGTCGTTGTGCTCGTATCAGCCATATTCGTGTCCTTTTGCGTCCGTTCTCGGCTCGTTTCGGGATCGTCTCAACCAAAACCGGGGTTATCTGAGATATGTTGGCGCTCGATCGTGGAATTTCACCTGGGTCCCCGACGATTGTGATGCTGCTCCCTCTCCCGCAGCGCTCCCCGTACCGTCAGATTCCGGGTTAAGATCATGCAATTGCTGACCAACCTCATGGTAGGAACTTGGCCTCTGATATAATGCAGATTCTCCGCCGTGGAAAGCATAATCCCCCCCGTTTTCTTGCGGCTAATCGGCGGAAAACCTAGCGTAATGCAGACCCGAACAAATCCATGCGATTAGCCCTTTTTGAGCCCGATATCCCAGGCAATACCGGTGCCGTATTGCGGCTCGGCGCCTGCCTCGGCATCGGCGTTGATCTGATCGAACCGGCGGGCTTTGTGCTGGACGATAAACGGCTCCGCCGCGCCGGCATGGACTACTTGGATGCCGCCGAACTGGTACGGCACCCGAACTGGGCGGCGTTCGAGCGCCAGGCACGGGAAAGCGGGCGGCGTCTGGTGCTGCTGACGACATCCGCCGAGCTTTCCTATACCGGGTTCAATTTCCGAACCTCGGACATATTGCTGCTGGGACGGGAGAGCGCCGGCGTGCCGCCGGAGGTTCATCATTCCGCCGATGCCCGCATTCGAATTCCCATGGCCGGCAACGCCCGGTCCTTGAACGTTGCGGTCGCCGCCGCCATGGTGATAGGCGAGGCGCTGCGGCAGACGGATCTGCTGCCGGCGGATGGCGAATGACCGACGAACTGGAAACCCGCAAAGCGGAAGCATCGCGATGGTTCGCATCCCTGCGCGACCGGATTTGTGCCAGCTACGAAAAGCTGGAGGACGAAACCGAAGGGCCGAACGGCACGGACGCCTCGCCGCCCGGGCGATTTGAACAGGCGCCCTGGGACCGGCCGGAAGGCGGCGGCGGCGTCATGTCGGTAATGACCGGCCGGGTGTTCGAGAAGGTGGGGGTCAACATCTCCACCGTGTTCGGCGAATTTTCGGAGAAGTTCCGCGAACAGATCCCCGGCGCCGAAGAAGACCCGCGGTTCTGGGCTTCGGGCATCTCCCTGGTCGCGCACCCGATGAACCCGAAGGTGCCGGCCGCCCATATGAATACGCGGATGATCGTCACCACGAAATCCTGGTTCGGCGGCGGCGGTGATCTGACGCCGGTTTTTCCCGTCGATCGGGACACCCGGGATTTCCACGGCGCCTTCAAGGCGGCCTGCGATGCCCATCCCCCCGGCGACTACGACAAGTTCAAGAAGTGGTGCGACGACTATTTCTTTATTCCCCACCGGGGCGAGGCCCGGGGCGTCGGCGGAATCTTTTTCGACTACCTGGATACGGGAGACTGGGAGGCCGACTTCGCCTTCACCCGGGACGTGGGCGGCGCCTTCCATGACATCTACCCGGAGCTGGTCGCACGGCACATGAATGAGAGCTGGACCGACGAAGACCGCCAGGCCCAGTTGGTAAAGCGGGGCCGCTATGCGGAGTTCAATCTGGTCTACGACCGGGGCACCAAATTCGGCCTGATGACCGGCGGCAATACCCAGGCCATTCTCATGTCCCTGCCGCCCCTGGCCTCCTGGCCGAAGGAACAATAGGCCCTCCTGGCCGAAGGAATGGTACGGCGCTCGGGAACCGGTCGATGTCAGCGGGATGGCGCGGCCGTTCCGGCCGGTGTTCCGGATTAATGAGATGGACGTGATGCGCTTGCGGCATCGCCTATCCCGAACCCGGGGGACTTGCCAAATTCGCCCGCGGCGATTACCCAGTCCGGCCATTGGTTAATTTTTTCAGATTGTTTCAGGGGACAGACCCATGGCCGGACCGCCGGAAAAAGACGAAATCGATCTCGCCGCCCAGCAGAGCGTTCGCGATGCCAGGGAACGGACGAACCCGCTCGACGGCAATGGCCTCGATTTATTGTTTCGCGAGGCCCGCAGCTTCAACGGCTGGAAGGACGAGCCCATCTCCGAGGACGAACTCAAGGCAATCTACGATCTGGCCAAGATGGGGCCGACCTCGGCCAACTGCTGCCCCTTGCGGATCAAGTTCATCACGTCGCCCGACGCGAAGGAAAAATTCGCCCCGGTCATGTTCGAGCGCAACCGGGCCAAGACCAGGCAGGCCCCGGCGGTCGCCATCTTCGGAATGGACCATGAGTTCTTCCACAAGCAGCCGCAGCTGACCCCGTTCCGGCCCGACGACATCCCCAACCGGATGAAGGAAAACCCCGACCTCATTCCCCACTGGGCGTCCCAGAACGCGACTCTCCAGGCCGCCTATTTCATGATGGCGGTGCGGGCCGCGGGGTATGACGCCGGCCCCATGCAAGGTCTGGACAAGGCCATGTGCGATGACGTGTTCTGGGCCGGAACCGCTGTGAAGACCCTATTCGTCTGCTCCATCGGCCGGGGCGACGAAAACACCATCTTCAAGCGCAATCCGCGCCTGCCCTTCGACGACGCCTGCGAGATATTGTAGGCGAAATCCTTTTGGCGGGATTTCGTAGCGGCTAGTCCCGGCCGGATGCGGGCGGCCACGGCTCGATGCAGGCCGGGCTGTCGCTCGTGGTCTTCTTGAGTTCGTTGCGGTCCACCGCGTGGACCGTGATGTCTTCTTCCGGCCAGCTTGCGAGCCTGGAGACGGCATGCTCCGCCGACACCGCCTCGGTGTCGAGCCAAGCATCCCACGCTTCCTCGGGCACCAGGGCCGGCATCCTGTTCTTCGCATTGTACCGGGCGATCAGCGGATTGCCGTCGACGGTGACCATGGTGCAGGACGTCACCGGCTCCGGCCCCCTGGTCGAAACCTGCCAGAGGCCGGCGGCCGCGAACCGGGTCGAGCTTTTCAGCGAGAAGTAATAGGGCTGGCGGATGCCGCCCTCCGGGTGGAATTCGAACCAGCCGGTCATCGGGATCAGGCAGCGCTTGTTGCGCGCTGGCTCGGCATAGGCCTTGCGGTCCAGCAGGCTCTCGGAGCGCGCATTGAACATGGGATACTTGTTGTTGGGCGCGTCCGCCCAGGGCGGGATCAGCCACCAGTTCGCGAACGCCGGTTCGCGCCTTCCTTCGGTTACTCGGACGATCAAGACCGAATCGGTCGGCCTGATATTGAAACGAAGCGGCAATTGCCAGTCCTCGTCTTCAAATCCGAAAAGGTTCCGAAGTTCCTGAAGCGTGGCTGCCTGAGCGAAACGCGGGCACATGGCCCGTATATTAGAGATGCCTTGCCATTGCCCTCAAGGCGGATCGGGTGTTGCCGCCAAGTCCTCCACCTCCCGCTTGAGACGGGCCAGGCAGGCCGTCCGGCCAGCGGTAAACCCGCCCTCTTCCCACCACGCCTCGACCGCATCCAAATGCTTGGACACTTCCGGCCCCTCCTCAATCCCGAGCGCCATCACATCGTGACCGTTCAAAGGAAACTCCTTGGCTTCCCAACTCTCGGTCATGGCGATCAGCGCCCGCCGCTTCTCGGCATGGCCGCGGGACGGCCGGGACGCCTCGACCAGGCTGTGCGCCCAGTCGATGAGAATAAGATCGAGAATGATCTCCGGGCCCAGGCGCTGCAGCACCCGCTCGAAATCGGCCGCCGAGATATCCGGATCCGCCCGCCAACCCGGACGGTGGAGCGCCTTGAGCCGGCGTTTTTCCTTGTTGGTCAGCACCAATTTTTGGCAGACGGACTCAACACCCTCGTCATCCGTATCAAGAATGCAGGCCAACCGGCGGATCGGGTCCGGCCGCACGCTCTCAAGGCCCGCGGTGCCGGTCTCCAGCGATTCTAGCGGGGCCAATGCCGCCGGCTCGCCGATCTCAGGCAGTATGTGCTCGAGAATGCCGTGTTTCCGCATCATCCGAACGGCGTCGGAATGCATCTCGGACGACAGGATTTTCATTATCTCGTCGCGGATACGCTCGCCGGAGAGCTCGGTCAATTGCGGCGCGGCCTGAATGCAGGCCTCCAGATCGCCCGTGCGGCCGATCCGCATGCCCAGCGTCCCGATGAAGCGGAAAAACCTCAGCACCCTCAGACGGTCTTCCTCGATCCGCTCCCCGGCATCGCCGACGAACTTGATCACCCGGTCGTTCAGGTCCTGCAGGCCGTTGAAATAGTCGTAGACCCTGCCGCCGGGCGTCGCCGACAGGGCATTGAAGGTGAAGTCGCGCCGCTCGGCATCGGCCCGCCAATCTTCGGTGAAGGCGACGGTCGCCCGCCGCCCATCGGTAGTCAAGTCACGCCGGAGGGTGGTGATCTGGTATGTCTCGTCGCCGATGATTGCGGTCACCGTGCCGTGCTCGATGCCCGTCGGCAGCGCCTTGATGCCGGCGGCTTCCAGCAGCTCCATCACCCGGTCCGGTATTTCCGGCGTGGCGATGTCCACGTCCTTCACCGGCCGTTCAAGCGACGCATCGCGCACACAGCCGCCGACGAACCTCGCCTCCTTGCCGTCGGCGGTGATCGCCGCCAGGACCCGCTTTATGCCGTCGGTTTCCATCCACGGCTGGACGGTGATCCGTGCGTCGGCGCCGCTGTTTTCGTCCCCTTCCATGATCATTTCCCGGCCGTTGGCGATCAACGGAAGCGATCGGATTCCACGGGACCGATGTCTCGGGCCGGCGGCTTGTTCTCCAGTTCCCGTTCGAAGCCCGTGGCGGCGAGATAGCCGAAGCTGCCAAATGCCAGTACGAATCCGATCATCACGGCATAGAACCAATGCCCCTCCTCCCAGCCGGGCAGGCCCTTGCCCTGCCGCTTCCGGGTGAAGTAGCTCCACAGACCGTAGATGATCACCGGGGCCAAGAGCGGCAGAATTACTTGTAAAACGATGCGTGCCACGAATTCCTGTCCTTAGTTGGTCACTCGCCGCGCAGGCGTTCGGCGAGATTACACAACATCCCCGCCGTTGCCCCCCAGATATAGTAATCCTGGTAGGTAATCGCGAAGAAATGGCGTACCCGGCCGTTAAACTCCCGGTGATGGCGTTCGACATTTTCGGGGTCGATCAGAAACTCGAGCGGCGCCTCGAATACTTCATCCACTTCGTGATCATGTTTGTCGACGTCGATGGGCGGCTCGATGAAGCCGACCACCGGACGGACCAGGAAACCGGTACCGACCACGTAATCGTCCAAATGGCTGACGATCTCGATCCGGTTGCGGTCGATGCCGACCTCCTCCTCGGTCTCGCGCAACGCCGTATGCTCGGGGCCATCGTCCTCGTCGTCGACACGGCCGCCGGGGAAACTGATCTGGCCGGCATGGTTGCTCAGGTGCTCGGTCCTTTTGGTCAGCAGAACCGTCAGGCCGCCGCCGTGATTGACCAGGGGCACCAGGACCGCCGCCGGCCGCAGTTTGCCGTCCTCGGGATACCAGGGGTTGTCGTCAAAGGGGTTGGGGTTGCTTCCCCCGCGCCTGATCCTGGCGTCGTCGTTGGTCCGCACCCGCCCGCCATTGGGCACCCGGTCAAGCCGTTCGATTACATGTTCACGGGTCAGCATCAGGGATCCAGCTCACCGATCTCGAAAAATTCGCCCGCGCTCCATACACCGAAGACGGTACGGCCGTCCATCTCCCGCTCGAGCCCCAGGTCGACAAGCTGGTAGTAGACCGCGCGGGTCAGACGGGCATCCAATTCGCCGCGCACCCTGACATAGGGCGAAGGCTCGCCGGTCGAGGGATCGGTAACGATTCTCAGCGGATGATCGCGATCCGCCATCACAATATCGTCAACGTTGGTCCGGAACCGCAGGTTTTGGGCCTCTCCGGACCCGTCGACGGTCATTTCGACCGCCGCGAAAGGTACGTCTTCCACCTGAATCCGGGCCATTTCCGCCGGTGTCACCATCCAGTAATCACCGGCCTCGTCACGCTGCAGAACACCGGCAAATAATCGCACGAGTTCTTTGCGGCCTATGGGGCTGCCGTGATAAAACCACTGGGCGTCCCGGTCGATGCGGATGTCGACGTCGCCGCAAATCGCCGGGCCGGTCGCGGATGCGGCGGAATTCCCGACGGAGTCGCGAATTTCCCCCGTTTTACTTGCGGCCAGGGACGCCAAACTGTCGAGCGTGGGGCGTGCCAAAGCTGGTTCCCTCAGAAACGACACCAGGATCAATAAGAGAGATAATGCCGTGAGCGAAGCCGCTAAATCAAACGAAAGCCCGGAGATGATCGACGAACTGGAAGGCGTCGGCCGTAAGTTCGTCGACGCCAAAAAAGGGATCGGGCGGGTCATTTTCGGCCAGGAAGAGGTCATCGAGGAAGCCCTCATCACCCTGTTGGCCGGTGGTCACATGCTGCTGATCGGCGTACCCGGCCTGGGCAAGACCCGGCTCGTGGAAACCATGGGTACGGTGTTGGGGATGGAGGACCGGCGGGTCCAGTTCACGCCCGACCTTATGCCCGCCGACATCCTGGGCTCCGAGGTGCTGGAAGAATCCGAGGCCGGCCGCCGCTCGTTCCGCTTCATCGAGGGACCGGTGTTCTGCCAGCTGCTGATGGCGGACGAAATCAACCGGGCGAGCCCGCGGACCCAATCGGCACTGCTGCAGGCCATGCAGGAACGGCGGGTATCGGTGGCCGGGCGTTATCATGAGCTGCCGCAGCCATTCCATGTCTTGGCCACCCAGAACCCGCTGGAACAGGAAGGCACCTATCCCCTGCCCGAGGCGCAGCTCGACCGGTTCCTGATGCAAATCGACATCGACTATCCTCAGCTCGCCGCCGAGCGCGAAATCCTTACCGTCACCACCGGCGCCAACGAGGAAAAGGCGGTCAAGGTGATGGAGGCTTCCGAGCTTCTGTCGGCGCAGCGTCTGGTGCGCCACGTGCCGGTGGGGGAAAGCGTCATGGACGCCATCCTCGAGTTGGTCCGCACCGGCCGTCCCTCCACCACGGACATCGGCGAAGTAGCCGAGCACGTGGCCTGGGGGCCGGGCCCCCGCGCCGGTCAGGCCCTGATGCTGGGCGTTCGCGCCCGCGCGGTCCTGCAAGGCCGGCTCGCGCCGTCCATCGACGATGTCGTTGCCCTGGCCCATCCTATTCTCCGGCACCGCATGGCGCTCAATTTCGCCGCCCGTGCCGAGGGAGTGACCATGACAGGCATCATCAACAAGCTCGTCGAACGTATCAGCTAGGCGGTCCGGGCGGATGAGCGGATCTGTCGCGGAACTTCATCAGCGGGCGGAACTGCTCGCTGCCAACCTGCCGCCCCTTCTTATCCGGGCGGATCGGGTGGCGGCGACGGTGTCCCAGGGCGTGCATGGCCGCCGCCGGGTCGGCCAGGGCGAGACCTTTTGGCAATACCGGCGCTACGAGGCCGGTGATCCGATTCAGAAAATCGACTGGCGCCGCTCGGCCAAATCGGACCCGGTCTACATTCGTGAAAACGAATGGGAAGCGGCGCAGAGCGTCTGGCTGTGGAGCGACGGTTCGCCCAGCATGCGCTATGCCTCCAATAGGCGCCTGCCGGAAAAGGTTGATCATGCGGACCTTTTGATGCTGGCCACCGCCTCTCTTCTGGTCCGCGCCGGCGAACATGTGGCGCCATTGGGCTGGGGCATTACCCCGACCGCCGGGCGCACGGCACTGCTGCTGCTCGCCCAGGCTCTCGAGGACCGGGCGATCACCGCCAATGACAATCACCCGGGCAGCCTGCCGCGGTTTGAACCCCTGCCCCGTCACGGCAGCATCGTCATGTTCGGCGACTTCCTGGAGCCTCTGGAGGATATCCACAAGGCCATCGGGCGCTATGTCGACCGGGGGATCACCGGCCACATGCTGCAGATCCTCGATCCGGCGGAACGGGAACTGCCGTTCGGCGGCCGCACCCGTTTCGAAGGCATGGAAAACGAGGGAACGGCCCTGATCGGCCGGGTCGAAGGAATTCGCGAGCAATACCGCGACCGGTTGGGCCGCCACCGGGACGGTCTCGAGGCCATCGCGCGGACCGCCGGCTGGACATTCGCCACCCACTACACCAATCAACCGGTGGAGACCGCGCTGCTCGGGCTTTTTGTGGCGCTGACGGCGCCCCGCGGTACTCAGGAAACGTACTAGGATATGGTCAGCATCGGCGCCTTGTCGTTCGTCGCCCCTTGGGCATTGCTGGGCCTGTTGGCCCTCCCGGCCCTGTGGTGGCTGCTCAGGATCATTCCGCCGGCCCCGCGGCGGGTCCGGTTCCCCGCCATCCGGCTGATCATGCGGCTGGTCAACCCGGAAGAAAGCTCGGCCAAGACGCCGCTGTGGCTGGCGCTGTTGCGCTTCGCCTTGGTGGCCGCGGTCATCATCGCCGCGTCTCATCCCGTGCTGAACGCCACCGACCGGGTCGAAGGCGACGGCCCGCTGATCCTCGCCATTGACGACGGCTGGTCATCGGCCCGCAACTGGGAGGACCGCCGGGACACCATGACCGCGCTGATCGACCAGGCGGCCCGCGAAGGCCGCGCGGCCGGCCTCATCACCACCGCCCGCCAATCAGGCGGCGGCCAGGTATCGGTATCGCTGCTGCCGGCGGCCGAAGCCAAGGAGCGCGCCCTGGCGTTGCAGCCCAAGCCGTGGCCGGTCGACCGCACCGCCGCCATCGCATTGGTCGATGCGGTCCAATCTTCCGGTGACGCCCAAGTGGTTTGGCTGAGCAACGGTCTCCATATGGGCAATGCCGACGCCTTCGCCGAGGCACTCGGCAAACTCGGCACCCTCTCGGTCCTCGCCGATCTGCCGGGCGATCTGCCCACCGTCATGCTGCCGCCCAAGGCCGACAGCCAGGGCTTGGGGCTCACCATCCGGCGGGCGGCGACCAGCGCGCCCGACAATCTGGTCGTCCGGGCCCGCGACGAAGATGGCCGCGTCCTGGCGCGGCGCGAGGTGAGCTACGGGGCCGGCGAGACCGAGACGGAGCTGCGCCTCGATTTCCCGGTCGAAATCCGCAATCGGTTGGATCAGCTGGAAATCGAGGGTGAGAACCACGCCGGCGCGGTCGTGCTGATGGATGAACGCTGGCGCCGCCGCCCGGTTGGCCTGGTCTCGGCTTCCGAACGGCGCAACGATCAACCGCTTCTGGACGACGCCTTTTACCTCGACCGGGCGCTCGACCCCTTTACCGAAGTGCGGAACGGCGCCGTCGCCGACCTGCTGAAACGCGAACTGTCGTTGATCGTCCTCGCCGACCCGGGACGATTGGCGGAAGCCGACCGGCAATCGCTGATCCGGTGGATGGAGAACGGCGGCGTGGTCGTCCGCTTCGCCGGGCCGCGGCTCGCCGGTGAGCGGGATCCTCTGCTGCCCGTACGCCTCCGCAAAGGCGACCGGAAATTGGGCGGTGCCCTGTCATGGACCCGGCCGGCGCGGATGGCCGCGTTCCCCGAGACCAGCCCTTTCCACGGCATCGGCATTCCGAACGACGTCGTCGTCCGCCGTCAGGTGCTCGCTCAGCCCTCCGTGGACCTGCCGGATAAGACCTGGGCGCGGCTGGCCGACGGAACGCCATTGGTCACCGCCGAAAAGCAGGAGAACGGCTGGCTGGTGTTCGTGCACACCACCGCCGATCCCAAATGGTCGACACTGGCGCTCTCGGGACTGTTCGTCGAAATGATGCAGCAACTGGTGCAATTGGGCCGCGGCATCGCCGCCGATGGCGAGGACCGGATGCTGGCGCCGCTGCGCTCGGTCAACGGATTTGGGCGCATCATCGCGCCTTTGCCGGGTGCGCAGGCGATCCCCGCCACCGATATATTGTCGGCTGAGCCGGGACCCGCGAACCCGCCCGGCTTCTATGGTGATGAAACCTCCCGGCGGGCCCTCAACCTGTCGCCCGTGCTGCCGGTGCCGGCCCCCATGGGCGGCCTGGGCGCCGGTATCGAACCCCAACCCTACCAGGAGTCGCGCGAGACCGACATCCGCCCCATCGTGCTGACCTTGGCGCTACTGCTCGCCCTGGCCGACATCATCGCGTCCATGGCGCTGCGCGGCCTATTCACCTTCAACCGCGCCGCTGCCGCGGCGGCGGTGTTGCTGGCGGCCGTGATCGTGCCGCCCGTCAATGCGCCGGCCCAGGCCCAGACCTTGGCCGACGGCGAGAGCCCGTTCGACGCGGCGCTTCGGGTGCGCCTGGCATATGTCCCGACCGGCGACGGCACCATCGACGATACGGTGCTGGCCGGGCTTCGGGGCCTGAGCCTGGTCGCCAACAGCCGAACCGCCGCCGAACTGGCCGAACCCATGGCGATCGATCCTGCGTCCGACGAACTCGCGTTCTTCCCGCTGATCTACTGGCCGGTGACCGAGAACTCGGAAACCATTCCGCCGGAGGTGGCGGCACGGGTGAACACCTATCTCAAGCGGGGCGGCACCATTCTGTTTGATACCCGCGACGAGGGCGGCGCCAATTTCGTCGGCCAGCGCCTCCAGGTCATGGGCCGCCATCTGGATATTCCGCCGCTCACCCAGGTGCCGCCGAACCACGTGCTGACCCGGTCCTACTATCTGCTGCGGGATTTCCCGGGGCGGTGGACCGGCGGCCGGGTCTGGGTCGAACGGGACGGCAGTCGGGCCAATGACGGCGTCTCTTCGGTAATCGTCGGCTCCCACGACTGGGCCGGCGCCTGGGCCGTCGATCAGACGCGCAGGCCCCTGTATCCGGTGGTTCCCGGCGGCGAACGGCAGCGGGAGATGTCCTACCGGTTCGGGATCAACATGCTGATGTACGCGCTCACCGGCAACTACAAGGCCGATCAGGTTCATCTGCCGGCTATCCTCGAGAGGCTCGGCCAATGATGACCGGCATCACAGGCGTCGGCTTCGCACCCCTTATTCCCTGGCAGGCGATTGCGCTGATCGGAGGTATCGCCGTTCTGCTGATCCTGTTCTCCGCCTTCCGCAGCGCGCGCGGCACTTTCCTGCGCCTGTTCTCCATCGCCGTCCTCGTCCTGGCGCTGTTCAATCCCAGGTTGGAAAGCGAAACCCGTCAGCCGCAGCCGGATGTGGCGGTCATCGTGGTTGACGAATCGTCGAGCCAGAACACCGGCGACCGGCGTGAGCAACTCGCCCGCGCGCTCGAAGATGCGCAGGAAAAACTGGCCAAATTCGACGATTTGGAGGTCCGGGTGGTGCGCGGCGCGGAGACCGAGGACGGCACCCAGCTGTTCGGCGAACTCAACCGGGCATTGGCGGATTTGCCCAAAGACCGGTTCGCCGGCGCGGTTATGATCACCGACGGCCAGGTCCACGACGTTCCGGCTCCTGCGGCCCGGGCGCCGGACGCCGCGGCGGATGAACCCGAACCGGCAATCAACGACGCCGAAGCGGCCGGGCTGAATGCGCCTTTGCACGTGATGCTCACCGGATCGCCCGAAGAGCGCGACCGCCGTCTGGTGGTGGTCCGTGCCCCCGCCTTCGGGATTGTCGGCAAGACGGTCCAGTTGTCTCTCCGGGTTGATGACCGCCCGTCGCGGTCGGGCACCACCGTCGAGGTCACCATCGCCGAGGCCGGCGGACCGGCGACCCGCGCCCTGCTCAGGACCGGCGAGGAGCGGACGGTTGAAGTGCCCATCGAGCATGGCGGCGCCAGCATCTTCGAGATCGAGGCCGCCCCCATGGCCAACGAGATGTCGCTGATCAACAACCGCGCCGTGGTCACCGTCAACGGTGTCCGGGACCGCCTGCGGGTGCTGCTGGTCTCGGGCCAGCCCCACGCCGGCGAGCGTACCTGGCGCAATCTCTTGAAATCGGATCCGTCAGTCGATCTGGTTCACTTCACCATCCTCCGGCCGCCGGAGAAGAACGATTTCACCCCGCTCAACGAATTGGCGCTGATTTCGTTCCCGATCCGCGAACTGTTCGAGATCAAGCTCCACGAATTCGACCTCATCGTATTCGACCGCTACGTCATCCGGTTTGTCCTGCCCCCGGCCTACCTCGGCAATATCAGCCGCTACGTGCGGGACGGCGGCGCGGTATTGGCGGCGGTCGGTCCCGATTTCGCGGGCGTCCGAAGCCTCTATCACACCCCCCTCGGCCAGATATTCCCCGGACTGCCGTCCGGCCGGGTGCTCGAACAGGCGTTCCGGGCGCGGGTATCCGCCAAGGGCCGCCGTCACCCGGTGACCGCAAGCCTGCCCGGTGCGGCTACCGGCGACGGTGAGAGCGCCTGGGGCCAGTGGTTCCGCCAGATCGAGGCTTCGGAGCGGGCCGGCGTTACGTTGATGACCGGTGTCGACGAGCGGCCGCTCCTCATCCTCAACCGGGTGGGCAAGGGCCGCGTCGCCCAGTTCATGAGCGACCATATCTGGCTCTGGGCCCGCGGCTTCGACGGCGGCGGGCCGCACGCCGAACTGCTGCGGCGGCTGTCCCATTGGCTGATGAAGGAACCGGATCTCGAGGAAGAAGACCTTCGCGCCATCGTCGACGGCAAGCAGTTGACCATTCAGCGGCGCTCCCTCAACGAAGAGGTTCCGCCGGTGACCGTGACCGCGCCCTCGGGCAAGCAACGGATCGTCCGCCTGGAAGAGAGCCAGGACGGCAGCTCGACGGCGACCATCACCGTCGAGGAAACCGGGCTCTACAAGATCGAGGACGGCACCCGATCCGCCACGGCGGCGGTCGGCAAGCTCAACCCGCCCGAACTTTCGGATTTGCGGGCCTCGCCCGACAAACTGATGCCGCTCATCAAGGCATCCGGCGGCGGGGTTTCCTGGATCGCCGAGGGATTGCCCGACTTCCGCCGCACCCGGCCCGGCCGAACGGCATCCGGCAATGACTGGCTCGGCTTGGTCCGCAACGGGTCCTACGTGGTGACCGGTGTCCGCCAAGCGCCTTTGCTGCCGGCACTGTTGTTCCTGCTGCTCGCCGCCGGCGGTCTGACCATGGCCTGGTGGCGCGAGGGTCAATAGGCTCCAACCGATCGGTCGGCCTAGTCGGGGGCCGGGCGCCAGCGCAGCACGGGCGAGCGCGCCGCGGTGGTCTCGTCCAGCCGCCGGCGGGGGGTATGGCGGGGCGCTTCGTCAAACAACTCGGTGTTTCCCGCCTTGGCCTCGGACGCCAGACCCTTGATCATCCGGACAAAGCTGTCGAGGGCCGCTTTGCTTTCGGTCTCGGTGGGTTCCATCAACAGGGCGCCATGCACCACCAGCGGGAAATACATGGTCATGGGATGAACGCCCTCGTCGATCATCGCCTTGGCGAAATCCAGGGTGGTGACGCCTGTATCCTTGAGGAAATGATCGTCGAACAGCACCTCGTGCATGCACGGACCGGGATAGGGCAGCGAGAGATCGTCCTCGAGCCGGGCGAGAAGGTAATTGGCGTTGAGCACCGCATCGCCCGAGGCCTGCCGGAGCCCGTCCGCCCCCATGCTCATCATGTAGGCGAGCGCCCGGACGAAGACCCCGAACTGGCCGTGGAACCCTTTCATCCGGCCGTAGGGTTTGCCCTCCGCATCACCGGCGTGCTCGGCCAAATGAAATCCATCCTCGCCGGCAACCACGTACGGCAGCGGCGCGTACGGCACCAGCGCTTCCGACAGCGCCACCGGCCCCGCCCCCGGACCGCCGCCGCCGTGCGGCGTGGAGAACGTCTTGTGCAGATTGAGGTGCATGCTGTCGATGCCCAAATCCCCCGGCCGGACACGCCCGACGATGGCGTTGAAGTTGGCCCCATCGCAGTAGACGTAGCCGCCGGCGGCGTGGATGGCATCCGACATGTTCTTCATGTCGCCCTCGAACAGGCCGCAGGTGTTGGGATTGGTGATCATGACGGCGGCGACGTCGTCGTCGATCCGGTCCTTGAGCGCCGCCAGGTCCACCCGGCCCGTCTCGTCCGCCGGGATGGCCTCCACCGTATAGCCGCACATATGGGCGCTCGCCGGATTGGTGCCGTGGGCGGATTCGGGCACCAACACCCGCTTGCGGGGGCCGCCCCGGTCTTCGAGCGCCGCACGGATGGTCATCAGGCCCGTCAACTCTCCGTGGGCGCCGGCCGCCGGCGACATGGCGACGCCCGGCATCCCGGTGAGCGTCGTCAGCCACCGGGCACATTCGTCGATCAGCGCGAGCGCCCCCTGCACCGTGCTTTCGGGCTGCAGGGGGTGGATGTCGGCAAATCCGGGCAGCCGCGCCATCTTCTCGTTGAGCCGGGGGTTATGCTTCATGGTGCATGAGCCCAACGGATACATGCCGGCATCGATGGCGTAGTTTTTCTGGCTGATCCGCAGGTAATGGCGCACCACCTGCGGCTCCGAGAGGCCGGGCAGGCCGACCGGCGCGATTCGCGCGGCGTCGCCAAGCCGGGATGGGACGGCATCCGGCGCCGGCAGATCGACGCCCGATTGACCGGGTGAATCCTGCTCGAAGATCAGCGCTTCCTCTTGCTGAAGCCCCTTGTTTCCGGTGATCGTCCCGGCCATCTACAAAGCCCCGCTCAGCGCGTCGGCGAACTGGTCCATCTCGGCCTCGATATTGGTTTCCGTCGCCGCGACCACCAGCAGGTTTTCCAACGCCGCTTCGCCGGGCAGCAGCCGCGAAACCGGAACTCCCCCGAGCATGCCCTGGCCGGCCATCGCCTCGACCACCGGTGCCGCGGGCCGGTCGAGCCGGAGCGTGAACTCGTTGAAGAAGGTGTCGTTGACGATTTCGACGCCGTCCACCGCGCCCAGCCGCCCCACCAACTTGACCGCCGCCGCATGATTGAGCTCCGCCAAACGGGTGAACCCCGCCTCTCCGAGCATGGTGAGGTGGATGGAAAACGCCAGGGCGCAAAGACCCGAATTCGTGCAGATGTTGCTGGTCGCCTTCTCGCGCCGGATATGCTGCTCACGGGTCGAGAGGGTCAGCACCCAGCCCCGGTTGCCGTCCACGTCAACGGTCTGGCCCGCGAGGCGGCCGGGCATCTGGCGGACAAACCGGTCCTTCACCGCGAACAAACCCACATGCGGGCCGCCGAATCCCATGGCGTTGCCGAGGGATTGGCCTTCGGCGGCAACGATATCGGCCCCCATTTCGCCGGGCGATTTCAGGGCGCCCAGGGATACGATTTCATTGACCACGACGACCAAAAGCGCGCCCGCATCGCGGCAGGCGGAAGCCAGCGCCGACAACTCGCGCACCCGGCCGAAAAAATCCGGGTTCTGGACCACGAT
>JAJDXO010000039.1 GCA_022823235.1 Rhodospirillales bacterium | reverse complement strand
TGGCGCGGGCACTCGTGTCCCTGGGCGCGCGGGTATTGGCATTGCCTTCCAGCTGCGGCTCACCGGCGTAGCAGGCCAGCGAATAGGGAAACCTCTCGGTGAAGAAATAGGCGTAGCCCCCGCCCGGCAGCTTCCTGCCGTTGCATTCGTCGAGATCGCCGTAGCCGGGCTCATAGCGATTCGCCTGCCAGGCGTTGGCGTCGGGCGACCCGTCGATCAGGCGATAGCTGGAGCGCAGCTTGATCTTGGCCTTGCAGTTGCGGGCCATGCAGATGAACGGGCTGACGATGGGATAGCCGTCGAAGGCGTAGCCCAGGACCTGGCCGACGGAACCGTTCTTGTCCACCACAAGGCAGTTCGGCCGGGCATGATAGTGATAGAAACCGCGCGCCGTGTGGCCGTTGCAAAAATCGAGAATGCCGCGGGGCATGGGATCGCCCCATCCGTGCCTGGGCGACTCGTTGGCCGAGAAGATGGGGATGCCGTTGACCGCCACCCCGATCGGGCCCAGCAGCGGCACCCGCTGGCGCTCGCCGGCGGCAAGCCGCGGCTTGCGGGGAATGCGGTAGGTTTTGTTGCGCACCGCCAAATCCGTGGGCGTGATCTGCACATATTCATAGTTGATGATCGAGTTGGTGCGGACGGTGATGAAATCATCGTCGCACGTCACGTCGAGCCTCGGGTTTTCGTAGCGGCCCTCGTGGCTGAAGGTGGAAACATCGACGAAGTGGCGCCGCTCCTTGCAGCCGTCGACGGCGCTCATCAGCTTGATGCCGGTTTGCGCCCGGGCCGGGTCGGACAGCCCGAGGAGCAGCATCGAGGATGCGGCTGCCGAAAACAAAGCAAATAATTTCAATGAATTGGGCATCTGAAATTCCTTGGCGGGACCGGCTCGCGAAATAGCGGGCTCAGGTCGTCAAACGCAGTCTAACGGCGAATCCGTCGCCGGGCCAAGGCCGCATCCGCGGCGGAATTAACCGTCACCGCGGCCACAAGATCGCCTGGGTGCAGCGGAAATGAGCGATCGGTTTCTCGCTGCCTTCGGGCGTCACCACGCAGTCCCAAACCTGTGTGGTGCGGCCCCGGTGCACCGGTGTCGCGACGCCGGCGACCACGCCTTCGGTCACGGTGCCCGTGTGATTGGACTTGAGTTCGACGGTGGTGAAACTCGCCGCCCCGTCGGGCAGGCTGACGATGGTCGCGTAGCCGGTCAGCGTGTCGGCGAGCGCCACCACGCTGGCCGCATGGAGAAAGCCGTTCGGCGCCAGCAATCCGTGATGGACCGGCATCCGCCCCTCGAAGCGATCCGTATCCACCCGCGTAATCTCTACGCCCGCGGTTTCCGGCAGATGGTTCCTGCCGAATTCGTTGAACTGCTCGGGCGTGGTGAAGGTCCGGGGGTCGACCCCCAATTTTTCCCAATGGCCGGTGGACTTCCGGTCACTCATCGTAGCCCCCTCTTCCCTGGCCCCGCCCCCGCATCAGCCGGGCCTGATCCCGCTTCCATTCCCGTTCCTTGATCGACGCCCGCTTCTCGAACTTCCGCTTGCCCTTGGCGAGGCCGAGCTCGACCTTGGCGATGCCGCGGCGGTTGAAGTAGATCAGGAGCGGCACCAGGGTCATGCCCTCGCGGCTCACCGCACCCGTCAGCCGGCGCAACTCCTTCTTATGCACCAATAGCTTACGAGGGCGGCGGACCTCATGGGGCGTGGCCGCGGCGGGGTATTCCGAAATATGCGCGTTGACCAGATAGAGCTCGCCGCCGTCGTCGGCGGCATAGCTTTCCTCGATGCTGGCGCGGCCCTCGCGCAGCGACTTTACCTCACTGCCGACCAGCTGGATTCCCGCCTCCAGGGTCTCCTCGATGAAATATTCGTGCCGCGCCTTGCGATTGCGGGCAGCGATATTTCCGGTGTCTTTGGGTTTCCTGGCCATGGTTCACGGGGCTCGCAAGGTCCCCGATCGCCCGGGCACCCGGTTCAGCGCCGTTGCGCGGCGCTCAATTCAGCAGGCCCGCGCTGCGGAGCGCGCCGGAGACCGCTTCCTTGCTGCTGTCGGCGATCTCGGTCAGCGGCTGGCGGGTCTCGCGGCCGCAGAGGCCCAGCAGTTCGGCGGCATACTTCACCGGCCCCGGGCTCGATTCACAGAACAGCGCCGAGTGGACCGGCATCAGCCGGGATTGCAGCGCCAGGGTCTTGGTGATGTCGCCGTCCCGCCACGCGCGCTGCATTTCATAGCACTGGCGCGGCGCGACATTGGCGGTGACGGAGATGCACCCCTGGCCGCCGGCGGCCAGAAACGGCACCGCGGTCCCGTCCTCGCCGGACAGCTGGATAAAATCGGGTCCGGCGGCCAGCGCCGTCAGGATCGGCCGATTCAGGTCGCTGGTCGCGTCCTTGACGCCGCGGATATTGGGCAGCCTGGCCAACTCGGCCATGGTCTCGACGGTCATGTCGATGACGCTGCGGGGCGGAATGTTGTAGATGATGATCGGAATATCCACCGCGTCGTTCACCGCCTTGTAATGGGCGTGAAGCCCGGCCTGGGTCGGCTTGTTGTAATAGGGCGTGACGATCAGCGCCGCGTCGGCGCCGGCGTCCTTGGCATGCTGCGTTAACTCGATGCATTCGGCGGTGGAATTGGAGCCCGTTCCGGCGATCACCGGAACCCGGCCCGCCGTCTCCTCGATGCAGATTTCCACCACCCGGCGGTGTTCTTCATGGCTGAGGGTCGGCGATTCGCCCGTGGTGCCGCAGGGTACCAGGGCCTCGGTCCCTTCCTCGATCTGCCAATTGACGATTTTGCGGAACGACTCCTCGTCCACCGAACCGTCCTTGAACGGCGTGATCAGCGCCGTGATTGAGCCCTCGAACATCTTGCTCTCCCTAAGGATTTCAGGCGGAACATACTCCCGGCCGGTCGACGGAGCAAGCAAGCGCGGCCGTCGGGGCACGGCGCCCGGGATGCGGCAATTCCGGTTCGATGGGATGGATCGCTTGCCCGGCCGGGGCGGCGCCCATAGAATCGACCCGACCTTGGGCAAATATGGGGACCCCCTTGAGGAGGCTGGCTTTCGGTGTCGCGGTTCTCGCGGGCGCGCTGCTTCATGGCGGCGCTTGCGCCGATGAACCGACCCGCCAGGAAATCAAAGCGGCGAAAGAGGCGTTCAAGCTCGCCGAGCGGAACAGGTGGACCGAGGCGAAAAGGGCCGCCGCGGGCGTCTCGGACCCGCTGCTCGCCAAGATATTTCGTTGGCGGTATTACGCGGCCGCCGGTTCCGGCGCCGAATTCGGCGAGATCGCCGCCTTCATCGAGGCCAATCCCGATTGGCCGCGGCCCCGTATCCTGCGCCGCCGGGCGGAGGAAGCCATGACCGCCGCCACGCCCGACGACGTGGTGATTGCCTGGTTCTCGGATCACCGGCCGATTACCTCCGATGGCGGCACCCGGCTCGCCGCCGCGCTGTTGCGCCGGGAACAGACCGGCAAGGCGAGGCGGGTTATCCGGGAAACCTGGATCAAGGGCAATTTCGGCGCGCGGCAGGAACGCGGGTTCTACCGGGCGTTCCGGCGTTATCTGACCCGCGAGGATCATTTGGAGCGCCTGGATCGCCTGCTTTGGGCCGGCCGCTACTACCCGACCCGCCGCATGTACCGGCGGATTCACAAGGATTACCGGGCGCTTGCCGAGGCCCGTTTGGCGCTTCGCCGCATGCAGGGCGGCGTGGACGGCGCGATCCGCCGGGTGCCGGCGGAACTGCGGCGGCACCCGGGCCTGGTTTACGAACGTCTTCGCTGGCGCCGCCGCAAGGGGCGCGATCTGGATGCCCGCGCCCTGCTCGCCGATCCGCCGGACGATTTGATCCGCCCCGACATGTGGTGGCGGGAAAAATCCATCCTCGCCCGCCGGGCCCTCAGGTCCGGCCACATCTCCGAGGCCTACGGCATGGCGCGCAGCCACTCGATGACATCGGGCGCGGGATTCATCGAGGGCGAATGGCTGGCGGGATGGATCGCCACGCGCTTCCTGGGCGATCATGACGCGGCGCTCGAACACTTCGCCGCCGTCCATCGTGAAGCCAACTACGCCATCAGCCGGGCCCGCGGAGCCTATTGGGCGGGCCGCGCCGCCGAGGAACTCGGTGACGCCAGGCGGGCCGGTTTCTGGTTCCGGACGGCGGCCGAATATCCGATGACCTATTACGGCCAGCTTGCCGCCGCCCGCCACTATGGCGACGGCAATCTGCGCATGCCGCCGGAGCCCCACCGGGACGTGGTCGAGAATGGCGGGTTCCTGGATCACGAACTGGTCGTCGCCGTGCACCGGCTCACCCAAGCCGGCTTGCCGGGTGAGATCGATCCGTTCATCCGCAGACTGAACGAGCTCGGCCAGACGCCCGGCTGGCGGGCGCAGGTGGCGGCGCTGGCACGGGATCGCGGCCGCCGCGACTTGGCGGTGCTGGCGGCCAAAAAGGCCATCCGCGAAGGCGTCAACCTCGGCGGCGCCGGGTTCCCGCGACTGGATGCGCAATTGCGCCCGGGCCTGGAAGATCCGCTGGTGCACGCTCTGATCCGTCAGGAAAGCGCGTTCAACCACGAGGCTGTCAGCCGCGCCGGGGCGCGCGGTCTGATGCAGCTCATGCCGGCGACGGCGAAGCGCGTGGCGCGGCAGATGGCGGTGCCTTACAGGCCGGGCAAACTGACCCGCGACATCGGCTACAATCTGAATATCGGCCAGAAATACCTCGCCGATATGATCGCGACGTTCGACGGTTCCTATATCCTGGCCCTGGCGGCCTACAACGCCGGGCCCCGCCGCGTCCAGCGGTGGATCCGCGAGAACGGCGATCCCGGCGACCCCGCGGTCGATCCCATCGACTGGGTGGAGATGATCCCCATCGGCGAGACCCGCAATTACGTCCAGCGGGTGATGGAAAACCTCCACGTTTACCGGGCCCGTCTCGCGGACGAGGAATTGGCGTTCAATCCCGAAGACGACCTCCGTCGCTGAGCCTGTTCCTTGATACCCGCACCGCCCTTCACCGCCCCGACGCGAGCCGACATTCTGGCCGCGGCCGGCCGCCTGGACGGGGTGGCGGTGCGCACCCCGCTGCTGGAATCCGACCGTCTCAACGATCGGCTTGACGGCAGGGTCCTGCTCAAGGCCGAGTGCCTGCAGCGGACCGGCTCGTTCAAATTTCGCGGGGCCTACAATTTTCTTTCCCGGCTGGAGGACGACGAAAAAACCCAGGGCGTGGTCGCCTATTCCTCTGGCAATCACGCCCAGGGCGTGGCCCGGGCGGCGCGGTTGCTGGGAATCCCGGCTACCATCGTCATGCCGTCGAACGCGCCCGGGATCAAGATCGCCAACACCAAATCCGATGGCGCCGAGGTCGTGCTCTATGAGCGTTCGGACGGCAACCGGGTGCAGGTGGCGCGGGCCATCGTCGAGGAGACCGGCGGCGCCCTCGTCCCGCCTTTCGATCATCCTTGGATCATGGCGGGCCAGGGAACCGTCGGCCTGGAGGTTGCGGATCAGATGGCCGCGCTCGGCATCGAGCCCGATCTGATGATCGTGCCGACCAGCGGGGGCGGCCTGGTCGGCGGCTGCGCGCTGGCGCTCGAGGAGCCCTATCCCAACCTCGCGGTCCACTCGGTGGAGCCGGACGGATATGACGACACCGCCCTGTCCCTGGCGGCGGGCGAGCGGGTAGAGATAGCACCCCCCGGCCCTTCGATCTGCGATGCGCTGCTGCTGGAAATCCCGGGCGCCCTCACCTTCGAGGTCAACAGGAACCGTCTGGGCCCCGGCTACAGCGTCAGCGATGCCGAGGCCGGCGCGGCGGTTGCCGCGGCGTTCTACGAACTCAAGATCGTCCTTGAGCCGAGCGGGGCCACGGCGCTGGCCGTTCTGCTGTCCGGCAAGGAAAAGCTCGACGGCCGCACCGCCGTGCTTGTGGGCTCCGGCGGCAACGTGGACCCCGGGCTGTTCAAACAGCTGCTGGACTGAGTTATTCGGCGGCGGCTCCGGCGGGTTCCCGGCGCTGCGGCGCCGCCTCGGCCGTTGCCTTGCCCTTGAGGATATCGATCCCGCCGTCGGCGTCCTTTTTGCCGGCGGTCCCGGCCTCGATGCGGCGGCAGTGGGCTTCGAGGTAAGCCCCCTGCTCGATCGCCAGGCTCTCATGCAGGATATCGCCGAGCACATGGGCCGTCTTGGCGAGCGACACCGTCCGGGCGTGGATTTGACCGGTCACCCGGCCATGGACCCGGCAGGTGGCGGCGACGATCTTGCCGTTGACCTGGGCGGTCTCGCCGACCACCAGCACATCGGTTCGGATATCGCCTTCCACGATACCGTCGACCTGGACCTCGCCGGAACAGACGAGGTCGCCTGCGACCTTGAGGTCGGCCGAGAGAATGGACGGCGGCGCGGATGTCTTGGGCACGGGCGCCTTTCGGAGTCCTTCGTCCCGGTTACCTTTGGAGAACATATCTGCCAGCCTTGATAAATTTCCACGGATTCCGGGGCCTGCCGTTCACATGAAGTTCGTAGTGCAGGTGGGGCCCGGTGCTGCGGCCCGTATTTCCCAGAAGCCCGATCTTGTGGCGATACTCCACCTTTTGTCCTTTTTTCACAAGAATCTTGTGGAGATGGCCATACCGGGTCTCGAGGCCCTGCCCGTGGTCGATAACCACCAAACGGCCATAACGGCCCTTGTATGCGGCAAATTTCACGGTCCCGGCCGCGGTGGCGTAGATCGGCGCCCTGCGACGGCTGGTCATGTCGGTACCGTAATGCATGGCCCAGCGGCGGTTGATGGGGTCGCGGCGTTTTCCGTAGTGGCTGGAGACCGAATAGAAGTCGAGGGGCGGCTGCAGCGGCAGCTGGTACATCAATTCCTGCAGGTCATCCCAGCGGGCGAGTTTCGAATCCAGGGTCTCCAGGTCGGCTTTGAGGCGCAGTGCCGGTTCGTTGTCCGGTGTGGCCGGGATGACCGGGCCGCCCTGCCCTTTCTGCTCCTCGATGTCGGCGCGGGCCAGGAGTTTCTCGACATTGAGGCCGGTGCGCGCCAGAACGTTCTCGATACTCTCGATGTTCTCGGCCGTGGTCTTGGTCAGGCGGGCGACGATATCCTTTTCGGATTCATGGAGGTCGGCGAGCTTGCCCTCGAGGTCGTCGACAATACCTTGCAGCCGTTTGCCCTCAGCCTGGGCTTCGTCACGGTCGCTGATCGCCTGCTCCAGGTCCGTGGCGACGACATTCAAATTGCCCATGAGTTGGAAGTTGTGGGTGTTGAGCGAGCGCATCTCCCGCTCGATTTCATCCAGCCGCGACTTGAGGGCTTCGCGCATGGCGACCACCTGCCGGTGTTTGCTTTCCCGGTCTTCGCGCCTGGTCTCCGCCGATTTCAGGTTTTTCTGAAGGGTCTCGTTGGTCTCCACCAGATTCAGCATCTGACCGTGGTTTTTGTCGAGCTCGCGAGTCAGGGCCGAGACCTTGTTTTGATAGCCGGAAACCTCGTTCAGGAGGCTGCGGTAGGACAGCCGGACATTGAGGATTTCATTGTTCTTGGCGGCAATGACGTCGTCGTGGAAGACGTAGCTCACCGAGGCGAAGGCGGCCCAGCCGCCGAAGACGGCCAGCGCCGCAGCGGCGCTCAACTGGAAACCGCTTGAAATACGGAAGAACCGGACGCGGGCGTCGGTGCGGAGCATGATTTCACGCCGAGGGAAGACCCGGCGCATCGACGCCGCCGCCGAACGGCCATAATCGGCCAATCTCGAACCTTCAGGCTGCCCCATGACCCCCTCGTTTCACCCCAGGTCTGGTCTAAATCTTATCGATCGAAGCACGGTCCGGTGGGCCTTTCGACACTATCCGCGCCCTGATTTCGTTGCAAGGAATATCCGCCGGCTTCCGCGCTTTCCGGTCAAATGGTTCAATTTGGCCGGAAGCTGCTCTAGTCTCTCACCGGCAATGGGAGAGGCCGAGGTGAGTATCGCCAGGTTGATATCGACATGGTTTGGGGTCGGGTTGCTGCCGAAGGCGCCGGGCACTTGGGGCTCGCTGGCCGCGCTGCCCTTTGCCTGGTTCATTTATTCCCACGGCGGTTATCAGTTCCTGTTGCTGGCGACCGCCGGCATCTTTGTTGCCGGGGTCTGGCTGTCGGGAATCGCGGCGGCGGAAAGCGGCGCCCAAGACCCGGGCGAGGTGGTGATCGATGAAGTGGCCGGTCAATGGCTGACGCTCGTCGTCGTGCCGCCGGACTTTCTGCTCTACGCGGCGGGTTTCGTACTGTTCCGGATATTCGATATCTGGAAGCCCTGGCCGGTCTCATGGGCCGACCGGAATTTGAAGGGCGGCCTCGGCATCATGGCGGATGACATCTTGGCCGGCGTGTATGCGGCGGTCATACTCTTTGCGCTCAAGACCTGGCTGGAAACCCTATGACCTTTCCCAAGGCAATCGTCGACGCGGCGCAGGCCGTCATCGATCGGGCGACGGCCCGGAACCTCAAAATCGGCACCGTCGAATCGTGCACCGGTGGCTTGATCGGCGGCGCGCTGACCTCGGTTTCGGGATCGTCCACGGCCGTCGAGCGGGGGTTCATCACCTATTCCAACGAGGCCAAGAACGAAATCGTCGGCGTGCCCCTGGAGACCATCATCGAGCACGGTGCGGTGAGTGACCGGACGGTGCTCGCCATGGCCGAAGGCGCGTTGAACGCGGCGCCGCTGGACGCGGCGGTGGCGGTGACCGGGATTGCCGGCCCCAGCGGCGGTACGCCCGAAAAGCCGGTGGGCCTGGTCTATATGGGCGCCTCGCGGAAGGGGCGCGATACGCTGGTTGCCCGGGAAGTATTTCCGGGCGGCCGGGACGCGGTCCGCGAAGCAACCGTGCTGGCCGCGCTGGATCTGCTGCTCAGGCAATTGGATTGACCAAAGGAGAATGACGAGATGACCGAACGCACGCGCCCGCCCTTCAGGGCGGATCAGGTCGGCAGCCTCCTCCGCCCCGCGCGGCTGGCCGAGGCCCGGCAAAAATACGCGGACGGCGGCATGTCCCAGGATGAACTCAAGGCCGTCGAAGACGAATGCATCCGGGATGCCGTCGCCGGGCAGGAGGCCATCGGCCTCCGGGCGGTGACCGACGGCGAGTTTCGCCGCAATTCGTGGAATTTCGACTTTCTCTCCGGGCTCGGCGGCTTCGAACTGGTCGAGGAATCCCAGGGGCCCGCATTCTCCGGCGGTTACAGGCCGCAGTCCCTGAAGGTGACCGGCAAGGTGGACAATCCGGACGGCATCATGGTCGACCACTTCGCCTTTCTCAATGGGTCCGCCGGCGTGACCGCCAAGATGTGCATCCCCTCCCCCTCCCTCGCCTATCATCGGGGCGGCCGGGCGCTGATCGACGAGACGGTCTATCCCGACCTGGATGCCTATTGGGACGATGTCTGGGCCGCCTACAAGCGGGAGATCGCCCTGATGGCGGAGGCCGGCTGCACGTACCTGCAGCTCGACGACACCACTTTCGCCATGCTGTGCGATCCCCGCTACCGCGAGGCGATGGCCGACCGCGGCGATGACGCGGACGACCTGGTGGCGCTCTATGCGAAAGGCATCAACGCGGTCATCGCCGACAGGCCCGACAGCATGGCGATCACGGTTCACATGTGCCGGGGCAATTTCCAGAGCACCTGGATTGCCGAAGGCGGCTACGAGCCGGTGGCCGAGAAGATGTTCTCGGAGATAAACGTGGATGGGTTCTTCATGGAATGGGATTCGGACCGGGCCGGCGGTTTCGAGCCGCTGCGCTTCGTCCGCGACGACCAGGTCGTGGTGGTTGGACTGATCACCTCCAAGACCCCCGAACTGGAGAGCAAGGACGAGCTCAAGCGGCGGATGGACGAGGCGGCGCGGTATGTGCCCCTCGATCGTCTATGCCTCAGCCCCCAATGCGGGTTCGCCAGCACCCACGAGGGCAACAAGCTCACCGAAGACGAACAGTGGCGGAAGCTGGAACTGGTGGTCGAGGCCGCGGGTGAAATCTGGGGCGGCGCCTGAGCTTCATTCGAGGCCCAGTTCTTCGCGGAACCGGGCTTTCCACTCGTCGAATTTCTCGGCGGTGGTCTCCTTCTCCAGGAGCGCCAGCGTATCCTCGGCAATCTCTTCCTCCGGCTTGTCGAGATCGATGGGCTCGGCGAAGGGCTGTCGGCAATGCCAGGGCGTATCGACGAACACTTCCGCCCTGTTGCCCTCCGGGTCCCTGAAATAGACCGACCAGGCGTTGCCGTGGGTTATCGGTGACACGTCGGAGGCGCCCGGGTGATCCTTGACCCGCCGGTAGACTTCCTTGACCTGGGCGAGGCTCTCGACCCGGAACGCCATGTGATTGAAGTGCTTTTTGCCGATCTCCGTTTCCCGGCCCCGGACCATCAGCATCTGATGGTGGTTGTCGGGATCGGCGGAGAGAAAGCAGATGCGGTCGTCGTCGGCCCGGTCGGTGACTTTCAGTCCCACGACACCGGTATAGAAGTCGACCATGGCCGGCATGTCATAGACGTGAAAGCCGGCGTGGCTGAGGGTCATTTTTCCAGGCATCCCGTGCTCCCCCGTTTCTCTCCGGTTGCCTCTACTTACCATATATTTGATCGGCGCGCTCTTCAAAGGCGCCGACCATGATCCGGACCGCCTTTTCGAATACAACCCCGATCATCTTCTGCAGCAGTCTGGAACGAAACTCGAAGTCGACATAGAAGTCGACGATGCAGGTGCCGTCCGGCTGTTCCATGAATATCCAGTGGTTATTCAGATATTTGAACGGCCCCTCATAGTAGCTCACGTCGATCCGGTCGGGACGGGTGAGTTCCACCCGCGAGGTGAAGCGCTCGCGGAACATCTTGTAGCCGATGACCATGTCGGCGACGAGGACGTTGCCCTCCCGTGAGCGGATGCGGGTGCCGACGCACCACGGCAGGAACTCGGGATATTTCTCGATGTCGGCGACCAGACTGAACATCTGCTCCGGCGCGTACGGCAGCGGTTTTTGTTCGGCGTGGGTGGGCATAGTCGGCTAGCTAACGCCTCTCCAAATCAGGAACATCGGAACGAGATATGGTCAGCCAATGGACGTCGATCGTTCCTTCTGGAAGCGTCATTGCATCCTTCCAAATTCCGACCGACTTGAACCCTGCGTTCCGGTAGCAATTTATGGCAGCCTCATTGGTCGCGATCGCACCGATGTCCATTCGACTAAAGTCGAACTGATTGAATCCGAATTCAACAACCCGTCTGGCCATCTGCGCCCCGATCCCCTGGTTGCGTCGCTCGGGATCGCCTACGAGCATGCGTGACACTCTGCCTGACAATCCGGGCCAGATGTGACTCAACTCTACATGCCCGATGGCCTCGCCATTCTCGGCGTCGACTGCTTTATAGAGTCGTCGACGCATGCTCTCCGCCGTTTCCAGATGGGCTTGCAACTGCTCACTCGTCAGAGGAAATTCGAAGATCAAGCCCGCCCAGTGGTGAAGGTCATCGGATGTGGATATCCAATCGATCAAACGATCGAAATCGCTTGCTTCAAATGCCTGAAGTTCAATTTGCATGAGCTGCCAATAAACCCGCTTGAAATCAGATGCCGTGGCGGCATGAGCAAGCCTGTTTACTAGCGATGGGCCAACTTGGCCAGCCGCGCGGCGCGGAGCTGCTGGAAGTCGTCGTCGGCATGATAGGAAGACCGGGTCAACGGCGTCGCCGACACTTTCAGGAACCCCTTGGCGAGCGCAATGGCCCCGTACTCCTCGAACTCCTCCGGGGAGACGAACCGGTCGATGGGCGCGTGCTTGGGCGTCGGCTGCAGATACTGGCCGATGGTCAGGAAATCCACATCCGCCGAGCGCAGATCGTCCATCACCTGTAGCACCTCGTTCCGCTCCTCGCCCAGCCCCACCATGATGCCGGACTTGGTGAAGATTCCGGGATCGATCCGCTTGACCGTGTCCAGCAGCTTCAGGGAATGAGAATACCGCGCGCCCGGCCTGATGGCCGGATAGAGCCGCGGCACGGTCTCGAGGTTGTGGTTGTAGACATCGGGCTTGGCGGCGGCGACGGCCTCGATGGCGCCGTCCTTGTCGCGGAAATCAGGGGTGAGGATTTCGACCGTCGTGTCCGGGGCCATCTCGCGCAGCCTGTCGAGACAGGCGACGAACTGGGACGCGCCGCCGTCATCCAGATCATCCCGGTCGACCGAGGTGATCACCATGTGCTTGAGGCCGGTCACGGTCGCCATGATGGCGACGTTCTCGGGCTCCAGGGGATCGACGGCATCGGGCTTGCCGGTCGCCACGTTGCAGAACGCGCAGGCCCGGGTGCAGATATCGCCCAATATCATCACCGTCGCATGCTTCTGGGCCCAGCATTCGCCTATGTTGGGGCACGCGGCTTCCTCGCAGACGGTGGCCAGGTTGAGCTCCCGCATCAGCCGCTTGGTCTCGCCGTATGCCTTCGAGGTCGGCGCCTTCACCCGAATCCAGTCCGGCTTCCGGGGGCTCGGCCGGTCCGGATTGTTGCGCTTCTCCGGATGGCGGTATTTTCTGACCTGGTTCATCTCAGATGTTTACGTCGTATCTCACCCATCGGGTCACGGGCGTAATTCTATCATAGAGCCTGCGGGCGGTCTCGTTGTCCCCGGCCGTCATCCAGTAGACCCGGTGCCAGTCGTGCCCTTTGGCCATGTCGATCAGCGCCTCAATCAACGCCCGGCCGGCCCCCTGCCCGCGCGCCGCGGGATCCACATAGAGGTCCTCCAGGTAGCAGACCGGCCGCATCGCCCATGTATTCGCATGCAGGACGTAGTTCAAGATGCCGGCCACCTCGCCGCCGGCCTCGGCCACCAGACCCCAGACGGGGGACTCCCGGTTCATCAGGCGCTCCCAGGTACGAGCGGTGACCTCGGCGGACAGATCGTTTTCATAGAATTCGAGGTAGCCGGCCCATAGCCGGTGCCAGTCCTCCTTGTCCCGCTCGGCGAGCGGACGGACACTCACGGGTCCCGCGTTCATCAGAAATGGATCACCCGGCCGTAGGCGTCGAGGACGGCCTCGTGCATCATTTCGGACAGCGTCGGGTGCGGGAACACCGAGTGCATCAGTTCGGCCTCGGTGGTCTCCAGGGTCTTGGCGATGCCGTAGCCCTGGATCAGTTCGGTCACCTCGGCGCCCACCATGTGCGCGCCCAGCAGCTCGCCGGTACCGGCGTCGAACACGGTCTTGACCAATCCGTCCGGCTCACCCAGCGCAATGGCCTTGCCGTTGCCCTGGAACGGGAACTTGCCGACCTTGACCTCGCGGCCCTGTTCCCTGGCCGCGGCTTCCGTGAGGCCGACGCTCGCCACCTGGGGCGTGCAGTAGGTGCAGCCCGGGATGCGGGACGTATCCAGCGGGTGCACGTCGTTCGCCCCGGCGATCTTCTCGACGCAGATGATGCCTTCGTGGCTGGCCTTGTGGGCAAGCCAGGGCGGGCCGGTGACGTCGCCGATGGCGTAGATTCCGGGCTCGTCCGTCGCGCTCCACTCGTCGACGGCGATGTGGGATTTCTCGACCTTCACCTTGGTGCCTTCGAGGCCGATGTCTTCCACATTGCCGACGATGCCGACCGCCAGGATCACCCGGTCGAAGGTAATGTCCCGGGATTTGCCGTCCGCCTCGATGGTCGCCGTGACGTTGTCTTTGCCTTTCTTCAAGCCCTTCACCGTCGCGGACGTCATGATGTTCATGCCCTGGGCCTTGAAGGCCTTTTCGGCGAAATCGGAGATTTCCTCGTCCTCCACCGGCAGTATCCGGGGCAGCACCTCGACCACGCTCACCTCGGCGCCGAGGGTCCTGTAGAAGCTCGCGAATTCGATGCCGATGGCCCCGGAGCCGACCACCAGGAGAGACTTGGGCATGGCTTCGGGGACCATGGCTTCCTTGTAGGTCCAGATCAGTTCGCCGTCGGGCTCGAGGCCCGGCAGGGTCCGGGCCCGGGCGCCGGTCGCCAGGATGATGTGTTTGGCGGTGAGGCCGGCGATCACCTTGCCGCCGGCGGAGACCTCCAGCTTGCCTTTGCCGGCCAGCTTGCCGTGGCCGTCGAAGACCGCGACCTCGTTCTTTTTCAACAGGTGCGCGACGCCGCCCGACAGCCGGCGCGCCACCCGGCGCGAGCGCTTGACGATCTTTTCCATGTCGAAGGAGACGCCCTCGACCTTGAGGCCGAACTCGTCGGCGCGCTCCATCAGGTGATAGACCTCGGAGGTCCTGAGCAGCGCCTTGGTCGGGATGCAGCCCCAGTTGAGGCAGATGCCGCCCAGATGTTCCCGCTCCACGCAGGCCGCCTTCATGCCGAGCTGCGCGGCGCGGATGGCGGTCACGTAGCCGCCCGGCCCGCCGCCGACGACGATCACGTCGAAGTTTGTTTCTGTCGGCTGATCCGCCATCGCGACCCCTTACAGCAGCATGGCCAGCGGGTCCTCGATGAGGACCTTGAAGGCCTGGAGCCATTCGGCGCCGAGCGCGCCGTCGACCACCCGATGGTCGGTGGAGAGCGTCACGCTCATCATGGTCGCGGTGGTGAGCGCACCGTCCCGGACCACGGGCCGCTGCTCGCCCGCGCCGATGGCCAGGATGCAGGATTGAGGCGGGTTGATGATCGCGGCGAATTCCTTCACCCCGTACATGCCCAGATTGGAGATGGTGAAGCCGCCGCCCTGGAATTCGCCGGGGCTGAGCTTGCCTTCCCGGGCGCGGGCGGCAAGGTCCTTCATCTCGTTGGAAATGACGGCGAGGCCCTTTTGGTCCGCGTTGCGCACGATGGGCGTGATCAGGCCGCCGTCGATGGCGACGGCCACCGAGATGTCGATGTCGTTGTAGAGCAGCATCGCTTCGTCGGTCCAGGACGCGTTGACGTCGGGCACCTTCTTCATGGCGAAGGCGGCTGCGCGGATGATGAAGTCGTTGACCGAGATCTTGTAGTCCTCGCCGGTCGCCTCGGCCCGCGCGTTCAGGTCCTTGCGCATGGCCAGCAGCTTGTCGATTTCGCACTCCATGGTGACGTAGAAGTGGGGCACCGTCTGCTTGGATTCCTGCAGGCGCCTGGCGATTACCTTGCGCATATTGTTGTGCGGCACCTCGGTGTAACCGCCGGCGACCACGGGCAGTTGCGCGGGCGCCGGAGCGGCCGGCGCCGGCGAGGCGGCGGATGGAGCCGCGGCGGGAGCGGCGACGCCGCCGGCGATGGCCGCGTCCACGTCCCGCTTCACCACCCGGCCGTGGGGACCGGAGCCGGATATGGCGGCGATGTCGATACCGGCGTCCGCCGCGATGCGTTTGGCGAGCGGGCTGGCGAACACGCGGGCGCCGTTCGATTTCGGCGCGGCGGGCGCGGGTTGAGGCGCTGCCGCGGGTTCAGGCGCCGGAGCCGCTTGCGGCATTGGCGCGGGTTCGGGTTGCGCGGCGGGCGCGGGCGACGGGGCGGCGGCCTCGGCAGCGGACGCATCCTCACCCTCTTCCAGCATTACCGCGATGGGCGTGTTGACGGCGATGTTCTCCGAGCCTTCGGCGGCGATGATCTTGCCGAGCACGCCGTCATCGACGGCTTCCAGCTCCATGGTCGCCTTGTCGGTTTCGATCTCGGCGAGGAGATCGCCGGACGCGACCTCGTCGCCCTCCTTCTTGTGCCACTTGGCGATATTGCCCTCGGTCATGGTCGGTGACAGGGCGGGCATGAGGATCTGAATGGTCATTTCCCGCTCCCGTTACGCGTAGCAGACGTCTTTGGCCGCACTCACGACCTTGGCGACGTCGGGCAGATACATGGCTTCCAGGTTCCTGGCGTAGGGCATGGGCACGTCCTCGCCGCAGACCCGGTTGACCGGCGCATCCAGATAGTCGAAGGCATGCTCCATCATGAGCGCGGCGATTTCGGAGCCGATGCCGGCGAACGCCCAGCCCTCCTCCACGTTGACGATGCGGTTGGTCTTCCTGACGCTTTCCGCCACCGTCCCGGCATCGAAGGGACGCAGCGAACGGAGATTGATTACCTCCGCATCGATCCCCTCCGCCGCCAGCGCTTCCGCCGCTTCCATGACGACGTTCATCATCAGGGAGAACGAGGTGATGGTGACGTCGGCGCCGGGCCGTTCGATCTTCGCCTTGCCGATCGGCACCACGAAATCGGGATCGATCGGCACCTCGAAGGACTGGCCGTAGAGGATTTCGTTCTCCAGCACGATCACCGGGTTGGGATCTCGGATCGCCGACTTCAAGAGCCCCTTGGCGTCGGCGCCGGACCACGGCGAGACCACCTTGAGGCCCGGCACGTGGGCATACCAGCTGGCAAAACACTGGGAGTGCTGGGCCGCGACGCCGGCGGCCGCGCCGTTGGGACCGCGCAGCACCATCGGCGCGCCCATCTGACCGCCGGACATATAGAGGGTCTTGGCCGCCGAGTTGATGATGTGATCCATGGCCTGCATGGCGAAGTTGAAGGTCATGAACTCGACGATCGGCCTCAAGCCCCCGAAGGCGGCGCCGACGCCGAGGCCGGTGAAGCCGTGCTCGGTGATCGGCGTATCGATCACCCGCTTGGCGCCGAACTCTTCCAACAGCCCTTGGGAGACCTTGTAGGCGCCCTGGTATTCGGCCACCTCCTCGCCCATCAGGAAGACGTTGTCGTCGTCCCGCATTTCCTCCGCCATGGCGTCGCGCAACGCCTCGCGGACCGTGAGGATCTGGGTCTCGCCGGTGTATTCGGGCTCCGCGGGCGCCGGCGGCGGGGTTGGTGCGGCTGCCGGTGCCTCCCCGGGGCCGGAAGCCGCGTCCGGTTCCGGTACGGCTTCGGCGGGAGCGGGTTCCGGGGCGGCGGCCGCGGCGTCGATGGCGGATGTGTCTTCGCCGTCGGCGAGCAGGACGGCGATGGGCGTATTGACGGCGATGTTCTCCGTGCCCTCGGCGGCGATGATCTTGCCCAGAATGCCCTCGTCGACGGCTTCCAGTTCCATGGTCGCCTTGTCGGTTTCGATTTCGGCCAGGAGATCGCCGGACGACACCGCATCACCTTCCTGCTTGTGCCATTTGGCGATGTTGCCCTCGGTCATGGTCGGTGACAGGGCGGGCATGAGGATCTGAATGGTCATTTCCCGTTCCTCCCCTAGGCGTCGACCAGAACGTCGGTATAAAGCTCGGACGGATCCGGCTCCGGCGACTGCTGGGCGAACTCGGCGGCCTCGGTAATGATCGCCTTGATTTCCGCATCCACGGCTTTCAGTTCCTCCTCGGTCGCGTATTCGTTGTCGAGCAATGTCTGCGCCACCCGATCGATGGGGTCCTGCTCGGCCCGGACCTTGGACACCTCTTCGCGGGTCCGGTATTTGGCCGGATCGGACATGGAATGGCCGCGATACCGGTAGGTCAGCATGCCGAGGATATAGGGGCCCTTGCCGCTCCGGACGTGTTTCAGCGCCTTCTCCGCCGCGGCGCGGACGGCGGCCACGTCCATCCCGTCCACCCGTTCGCCGGGGATGCCGAACGCCTCGCCGCGGGCATAGAGTTCCTGGGTCGATGCGGCGCGGGCGACCGAGGTGCCCATGCCGTAGCGGTTGTTTTCGAGCACATAACAGACCGGCAGTTTCCACAGGGCCGCCATATTGAAACTCTCATAGACTTGGCCCTGGTTGGCGGCGCCGTCGCCGTAATAGGTCATGCAGACCCCGCCGTCTTCCTTGTACTTGTGCGCGAATCCGAGGCCGGTGCCGATGGGAACCTGGGCTGCGACGATGCCGTGACCGCCGAAGAAGTTCTTTTCCCGGCTAAACATGTGCATGGAGCCGCCCTTGCCATGGGAATAACCGGTGCCGCGGCCGGTGAGTTCGGCCATGACGCCCTTGGGGTCCATTCCGCAGGCCAGCATATGGCCGTGGTCCCGGTAGCTGGTGACGACCGTGTCGACATCGGTGTCGGCGGCGGCCTGCATGCCGACAACGACCGCCTCCTGACCAATATAGAGGTGGCAGAAACCCTGAATCAGCCCCATGCCGTAGAGTTGTCCCGCCTTCTCTTCGAAACGGCGGATCAGCAGCATTTCCCGATGAAATTCAAGGAGTTCCTCCGGGGTGGCCTTGGGCTTCGGGGCGGCTCGTTTGCGGGGTTTTCGCTTTGCGGCTGTCGCCATATGGGGTCACTCCTCCCTCGGGAATCCGCCATAATCGCGGAAACATGGCCTGCAATGAGGTCAAAATGGCTTAAGTCGAGGCTGAATCTGACGACAAAGTTGTTGTAAAGCAATAAGTTTTTCTAGATTACCTTGTTTTTAGTTAACTGTGATTTGGCGGGGTTTGATTCGTGCGGTTTCGGCGCAAAATCGCGCAATTTTATAGCTGCCGCTCAGCTTGTGGGAAGGCGGCAGCGGCGCCAGCTCTCGGCCGGCCGCGAACCGCGAACGAGTTCCATGTCATCGTCACTGAATATGGACATGACCACCTTGTCGCCGGCGCCGGGCTCACCCGCCGGCACCACATACTCGAAACCGTGGCGGTCATATATGCCTTCCATGCGGGTGCCGTACGGCGTCACCAGCCTGGGGCCGTCGATGGAGAGCCTTTGCCCCTTGGCGTTGCACCAATCGCCGTCAATGGCGTCGGCGTGGGCTTCAGCCGGCCACAGCACCGCCCCGAGGAGCAACAGGAGCGAAAGCCGCCAAGCGTGGCGCGCGGGCATCGGTTCCTCCTACTTTTCGGCGAACTCCTCGTCCTTGGAGCCGATATTGCTCAATTCCCCCTGGTCCTGGGGAAATGAATCCTGGAGGCGGAACCCGGTGGCTTCCTCGAACTCGTCCTTCACCCATTGGGGCTGCCCGGCCTGGAAGGGGAACCGCCGATAGGTGCCGCCGATGGGGCTGTCGGCATTCTCCCGGATTTCCTCGGATGAGAGCCCTTCCCTGAAGTATTTCTTGCCGATGATCGGCAGTTCGATGCAGCCGTTTTCATTGGGGTTGCGGACGATAGCCTTGGGGTCCTCGCCTTTCTTGATCCGCTCGATGTCATCCATGTAGCGCTTGCGGATCATGCCGACGCCCTTGTCGCTGAGCCCCAGATGCTCCTTGGTGCGGTCGGCGACGGTGCCCTGCCCGACCCAGGCGATGAAATCCTGGTTCATGACATGGGTCGAGATCCACCGTCCCGTCTCTTCGTCCTTGATCGGGCTCTTCCAGACGGGAATACGCTCCTGGACATAGGGCTCCCTGTCGGTCGGCACCCGGGCGAAAAACCAGCCGACGCTCAGGGTATTTTCGTCGTCGATGGGCACCCGCCATTCGAAATGCTCGCCGGTAAACAGGCAGTTGGGCCACAGACACGTACGGCCTACGGTCCACAAGGGATGTTCATCGTCGGTGTCTTCGCGGATGCGGAGATAGCGGAAACCATAATCGAATTCGTCGAAATCCACCTTGGTGTGCTTCGGTGAATATGGGCCGGTCTCGCCCTTCAGCCGGATCGACCAGTTGGCGTGCATCCACTCGAAGTGGATGGGATCGATGGAGTTCTCCTGGCACTGGAACCAGTTGCAGGGAACCTCGGAGAGAACGATCTGAACGAAGCCGTTTTCCCAGGTGAAGGGCTCCCACGTCGGGACCAGCGGCACCGGCTCCGGCCCCATATAGGCCCACAGCAATCCGGCTTTTTCCTCGACGGGATAGGCCTTGAGCTTGACCTGTTTTCTCAGCTTGCCCGAGGGATCGACCGTGTCTTCATAGGGCTGTTCGATGCAGTTACCTTTCTGGTCGTAACACCAGCCGTGGTAATTGCAGCGGATGCCCGTCTCCTCGACGAACCCGTAGGAAAGATCGGCCCGCCGGTGCGCACAGTGACGGTCGGTGAGACCGTAGTTTCCGCTCAAATCCTTGTAGAGGACGAGGTCTTCGCCCATCAGCCGGACCGGCTTGGTGGCCGTTTCGTCGAATTCCGAGACCGCCGCGACGGGCATCCAATACCGGCGCAGCAGATCGCCCATGGGCGTCCCTTCGCCGATCTCGGTGAATAGCTTGTTGCTCTCGGCTGTCAGCATGATCTTTCCCCCGTCCGGGCGCTTTTGCCGGATAAGCTTAGCGCCGGGACCGGCAGGCTGTCCAATGCCGGTCGTCCCCCTGTGCGATGCTCGGACGGGCTAATTCGCGGACTGTATGGCATCGATTTGCCGTATGAATTCCGCCTTGGCGCCGCCATCCATGAATGAGGCCTCGAGGCTATTCCTGGCGATCAACGCCAACCGCGCCTTGTCGAGGGTCAGGGCCCGGGCGGTGTGGAAGAAATTCCCGGCGATGTATCCGCCGAAATAGGCAGGATCATCGGAGTTGATGGTCACTTTGACGCCGGCGTCCAACAGCCGCTTCAACGGATGGTCCCGCAAGGAGTCCACCGCCTTCAACGCGACGTTGGAGAGGGGGCACACGGTCAGCGGCGTGCCGACCCGGGCGAGGCGCGCCATCAGGTCCCGATCATTGACCGCCGCGATGCCGTGATCGATGCGATCGACATTCAGCAAATCCAACGTGTCGCGGACCGCCGAGGCCGGCCCCTCCTCCCCAGCATGAGCCACCCGCTTGAGGCCGCGCTCCCCCGCCATGGCGAAGACCCGGGCGAATTTCTCCGGCGGATTGCCGATTTCCGCGGAATCGAGACCGACCCCGATGATCCGGCCGTCATCGAAATAAGCCGCCGCCTCGTTGAAGGTCTCGATGGCCGAGGCTTGGCTCAGATCGCGCAGGAAGCACATGATCAGGCGGGTGGTCGCGCCGGTTTCCCTCTCTCCCGCCGAAAGGCCCGCGAGTATGCCCTCGGTCACCTCGTCGAAGCCGATGTCCCGGGCCGTATGGGCCTGGGGATCGAAAAACACCTCCGCATGCACCACGCCGTCGGCGGCGGCACGGCGGAGATAGGCCAGGGTCAACTCTTCGAAGTCCTCGCCGCGGCACAGCACACCCATCCCGGCGTAATATAGATCGAGAAAATCCTGGAGGGAGCCGTAGTCATGAGCCGCCCTGACGTCATCTGGGCGGCTGTACGGAATCTCCACCTTGTTGCGTTCCGCGAGGGCCAGCATCATCTCGGGCTCCAGGCTGCCTTCGAGATGCAGATGAAGCTCGGCTTTCGGCAAGGAAACGATGTAGTCGAGAAGCGGCTCGGTCATTTCCGCATTGAACCCGTTTGCGCGCCGCCTGAAAACCGTGGAGTGGATACGCGGGTCCGGAAAGCCGCTCATCAGGTCTGGTCCGGACTAGGGGGCGCGGCGGCCGGGACGGTCGACGAGGATGATATCGGTCGGGTCCGCGTAACCCAGCATGACCCTCGCCCTCTCTTCCAGCATATCCCGGTCGAGGCTATCCGGATGCAGCAGTTTGACCCGCTTCTGAAGCCGGGTTTTTTCCTTATCGAGCAGCGCAACCGCCTGCTTCGCGGCGTCTACCTGTTTGACCAGCTGCCAATAGGCGATCAGGCCGTGGTTGCCCTGCACCGCGTGGTAGACGATGTAGACCATCAGGGACACCCCGAGAACGGGGCCGATCACCTGGCGGGCCAGACGGCGTATGTCGTAAACGATGCTCATGACGCGCCGCGGCGATCCTCGCAAGCGTCCTGCCAAGCGAAGCCGCCGGCAAGACTCAAGAAATTCAGTCGTTTAGGAGCGAATACCTCCCCGGCGAACGAGGCGTGTCCGCTCCCCGCATGTGCCCTGGGCGGTCACTTGTGCCGCCCGGGGCCATTTGGCGGTGATTGAATCACGCTGCCCTTAGCCAAAGGTTAACGGCGGCGAAGCGACGGTTCGAGCCTGCTTCCCTAGGCCGCGGCCTTTAGCTCGCCCTTCAGGTGGTCGTTGAACAATTCCACCGAGTTGAGGCTTTCGGTCAAGGTGAGATCGCCGAAGGCAAAGCGGCAGATCATGTAGTTGATCCCCGCCGTTTCGATCTGCCTCTGCAGCTCTTCGCCGACCTGGTCCGGCGTTCCGGCCACCGCCTGGCCGCTCTCGACGACGCCGTCGAACTCTTCGGGATAGTGGACGCCGATGGGCTCCTTGCCGTGCTCGTCCCAGAGCGCCATGAAGCTCCGCCGCCAAACGGGATAGGCGCGGCGGCCCATCTCCATGGCCGCCTCCCTGCTGTCGGCGAGAATCATATAGCGGGTCATGCCGATCTTAGGCTCGGGACCCGGCAACCGGGCATCGGCGCGGGCTTCGCGGTAGGCGTCGGTCACCTCGCGGACCCGCGCCGCCGGTGCGTTGGAGACGATGTTGACGCCGTTTCCGCCGGGCCAGCCGGCGCTCGCCGGATTGTGAATGCCGTACCACAGCGGCGGATGAGGTTTCTGTACCGTGGTCAGCCGCATGGGCATGTCGTCGACCTGGAAGAATTCGCCGTCGTAGGTGAGGCGCTCGCTCCCAATGCCGCGCAGAATGATCTCCAGCGCCTCGCGGTATTTGGCCGGGCCTTCGTCGTAATCCAGGTCATAGTAGGCGAGCTCGATGGGGGAGATGCCCCGCCCGACGCCGAGCTCGAAGCGTCCGCCGGACAGCTGATCGAGCATGCAGATCTCTTCCAGCAGCCGGATCGGGTGATACATGGGAACGCAATAGACCAGGGGGCCGAAACGGAGCCGCCGGGTGCGCTGCGCCACCGCGGCCAGAAAGACGCTCGGGCTCGGCGCCATGCCGAGCGGCGTCGCGTGGTGTTCGGCGACATGGTAGGCGTGGATGCCGATTTCGTCGTAGCGCTCGGTAAGCCTCAGGCGGTCTTCGTAATAGTCGCTGCCCGCCTGCCCCGTCTGGTCGAGGTGATCGAAGATGCCGTAGTCCATGGAAGCCCGCCCCTTGTTATTCGCGGGGCGAGCCTACACCACCAATTCGGCTTAGGAAAACAGGACCTAGAACAAAGAGCGTCCCGGATATTGCGCCGCCGGGCCGAGGCTCTCCTCGATGCGGATTAGCTGATTGTATTTCGCCAGGCGGTCGGAGCGGCTGAGCGACCCGGTCTTGATCTGGCCCGCATTGGTGGCGACCGCGATGTCGGCGATGGTGGTGTCCTCGGTCTCGCCGGAGCGGTGGGAGATCACCGTGGTGTAGCCGGCCTTGTGGGCCATTTCGACGGCGTCCAGGGATTCCGTCAGGGTGCCGATCTGATTGACTTTCACCAGGATGGAGTTGGCGGTGCCGGTCTCGATCCCCCGGGCCAGGCGCTTGGGGTTGGTGACGAACAGATCGTCGCCGACCAGCTGGACGGTGTCACCGATGCGCTCGGTCAGCAGCTTCCAGCCGTCCCAATCCTCTTCGGCCATGCCGTCCTCGATGGACTTGATGGGATAGCGGCCGCAGAGATCGGCGTAGTAGTCGACCATCCCGGCGGCATCGAGAGATTTGCCCTCCCCTTCGAGCTCATACCTGCCGTCCTTGTGGAACTCCGAAGATGCCGGATCGAGGGCGATGACCACATCGTCGCCCGCCCTGTACCCTGCGGCCTCGATGGACTTCATGACGAACGTCAGGGCCTCGTCGGCGCTCTTGAGCATGGGGGCGAACCCGCCCTCGTCGCCGACGTTGGTATTGTGTCCTGCGTCCTGGAGAGCTTTCCGAAGCGCGTGAAACACTTCCGCGCCGACGCGAACCGCCTCGGCGAAGTTAGGCGCGCCGACCGGCATGATCATGAATTCCTGGATATCGATGGGGTTGTCGGCGTGGGCGCCCCCATTGACGATGTTCATCATCGGCACCGGCAGCAGCGACGCATTGGCCCCGCCCACATAGCGGTAGACGGGCAGGCCCGCATCGTCGGCCGCCGCCTTGGCGACCGCGAGGCTGGCGCCGAGAATGGCATTGGCGCCCAGCCGGGACTTGTTCTCCGTACCGTCCAGATCAATCAGCGTGCGGTCGATATGGACCTGATCCTCGGCATCCAGACCGCTGAGGGTCTCGAAAATCTCGCCGTTGACGTTGTCCACGGCGCGGAGCACGCCCTTGCCGCCATAACGGTTCTCGTCGCCGTCGCGAAGCTCGACCGCTTCATGGATGCCGGTCGACGCGCCGGACGGCACGGCGGCGCGGCCCACCGAGCCGCTCTCCAGCAGCACCTCCACCTCGACGGTGGGGTTCCCGCGGGAGTCCAGAACTTCCCGGGCATGGATATCGGTAATGGCGGTCATGGCGCGTCTCCGGAAAGCAAATCGGCCGGTGGCGGAATTTGGCGCGTTGATAGACGCTCAAAGGGAGACGCGCAAGGGCTTGCCCAAGTCATTCCCGGGTCGAAAGTGATAGCTGTTCCGGCGCATCGCCATGTCCCGAAGCTTCGTCAGCCATGTCTATCACTGGTTTAACAAGTTCGCTTTCAGTTATCATTTGCAGCATTACAACAATGTGCAGCCGTCAGCGGTGCCGCTCAAGATCATCAAGACATGGGGAAGCGATGGATCGCAGAACTCTCAGGGAGCGCCTCAAGTATCACCTGATCCCACCGTCCTGGCATGCCGGAGACGTGCGCCGGCGGCTCCGTCGTCTGGAGCCGGAATTTGACCTGTTGCCGTTCCTGGTCCCGCGCGGGCGTATTGCCGTCGATATCGGAGCGAACAAGGGCGGCTATACGCGGGAACTGCTCAAGTTCGCCGCCGCGGTGCACGCATTTGAGCCGCGGCCGGCGCTGCTGCCCTGGCTCCGGCGTATACGGTCATCACGGTTGACCGTTCATTCCTTCGCTGTCGGAAGCCATGACGGCGACGCCACGCTCCATGTTCCGGTAAACAAGCGCGGCGTATCTTCCAATCAGCTTGCAAGCCTGACGCCGCCGAGAGAGGGAGGCGAGCACCTTAAGCTGTCGTGTCCGGTTCGGCGAATGGATTCCCTGGACCTTGGCGACGTCGGGTTCATCAAGATCGACGTTGAAGGCCATGAGTCGCAAGTGATCGAAGGGGCCTCTGAATTGATAGCCCGCAGCCGCCCGGTCATGCTGATCGAAATCGAGGAGGCTCACGCCGGGGAGCCCGTGCGCGGGATAATCGACAAAATCGAGCGCCACGGCTACCGCAGTGTGGCCTTGATTGATGGTGTCCTGACGGATGCACGTCAGGTCGAGAACCCTTCCACAACGAACGTGTTCAACTACATTTTTCTGCCGCTCTAGATATCAATAGCCGACCGGCTTCGCCTTGGCGATCCGGTCGATCTCCATCAGGGTCTCGACGACGCCCGGCAGGTCGTCGAGCTTGACCATGTTGGGGCCGTCGCTGGGCGCGCTGTCCGGGTCCTCGTGGGTCTCCATGAACACCGCCGCGACGCCGACGGCGACGGCCGCCCGGGCGATCACCGGGGCGAACCGCCGGTCGCCGCCGGAGGCATTCCCTTCGCCGCCCGGCTGCTGCACGGAATGGGTCGCGTCGATGACCACCGGCGCGCCGGTCCGGGCCATGATCGGCAGCGAGCGCATGTCGGTCACCAGCGTGTTGTAGCCGAAGCTCGCACCGCGCTCGGTGACCATCACCTTGTCGTTGCCCGTGCTCTCGACCTTCCCGACCACGTTTTCCATGTCCCACGGGGCAAGAAACTGGCCCTTCTTGATGTTGACGGGCAAACCCGTTTCGCCGGCGGCGACCAGCAGATCGGTCTGGCGGCACAGGAACGCGGGAATTTGCAGGACGTCCGCCGAGTTGCCGATGCGCCGGCAATGGCCGGTCTCGTGGATGTCGGTCAGCACCGGCAGGCCCGAGGTTTCGCGAATCTCCCGGAAGATAGGCATGGCGTCTTCGAGCCCGACGCCCCGCTCGCTCCGGACGCTCGTCCGGTTGGCCTTGTCGTAGGAGGTCTTGTAGATGATGCCGATACCCAGATCTTTGCCGATCTCGGCGATCCGGCCCGACATGTCCAAGGCGTGTTGGCGGCTCTCCAGCGCGCAGGGACCCGCGATGATCGAGATCGGCAGGTCGTTGCCCAGCGTCACGTTGCCGACGGATATGTGGCGGGGTTCGGTCATGAGCCGGCTCCCCAGCGCCATTCAGCCGGCGCGGCCGCCGACCAGCCATATTCTTTTGCGGCAAACCAGTAGCGCGGTTCCATCACACCAACCGGCTCTGATCGACCGCGGCGCGGATGAAATCGGTGAACAGCGGGTGGGGCTGAAACGGCCGTGATTTCAATTCAGGATGGAACTGCACCCCGATGAACCAGGGGTGGTCGGGAATTTCGACGATCTCCGGCAGCACGCCGTCGGGTGACTTGCCGGAGAAGATCAATCCCGCCTTCGCGAGGTGCGGCTCGTAGGCCATGTTGACCTCGTAGCGGTGCCGGTGACGCTCCGAAATCTCCGCCTCGTCGTAGATTTGCTTCACCCGGGAGTTGTCGCCGAGCACGCAGGGGTAGGCGCCCAAACGCATGGTCCCGCCCTTGTCCGACCCCTCGTCCCGGGTTTCCCTGATGCCGTCCTTTTTCCATTCGGTCATCAAGCCGACGATGGGTTCTTCGCAGGGACCGAACTCGGTGGACCCGGCCTTCTCGATGCCCGCCAGGTTGCGCGCCGCTTCGACCACGGCCATCTGCATGCCGAAACATATGCCGAAATAGGGAACGCCCCGCTCGCGGGCGAACCGGGCCGCCTCGATCTTGCCTTCGGCGCCCCGCTCGCCGAAGCCGCCCGGCACCAGGATGGCGTGGGCGTCCTCCAAGGCCTGCACCGTGCCGCCGTTCTCGAAGATCTCGCTCTCGATCCACTTGAGATTGACCTTGACGTTGTTGGCGATGCCGCCGTGGGCCAGGGCCTCGGAGAGGGATTTATAGGCATCCTTCAGGCCGGTGTACTTGCCGACCACGGCGACGGCCACCTCGCCTTCCGGCTCGACGGCGCGCTTGGCGACGTGCTCCCAGGGCTCCAGATCCGGCTCTTCGGCGTAATCCAACTCGAAATGGCGGCAGACCTCCCGGTCGAGGCCCTCGGCATGATACGAGACCGGCACCTGATAAATGTTCTTCACGTCCATCGCCGGAATGACCGCATCCTCGCGAACGTTGCAGAAGTTGGCGATCTTCCTGCGTTCGCTGTCCGGGATGGTCTGCTCGGAACGGCACAGCAGCAGATCGGCCTGGATGCCGACGTTTTGCAGTTCGCGGACGCTGTGCTGGGTCGGTTTGGTCTTGAGTTCTCCCGCCGCGGCGATAAAGGGTACCAGGGTCACATGGACGAACATGGTCTGCCGGCGGCCGAGGTCGTTGCCCAGTTGCCGGATGGCCTCCAGGAACGGCAGGCTTTCGATGTCGCCGACCGTGCCGCCGATTTCGCAGAGGACGAAATCCTCGCCGTTGAGGTCGGCCTTGACGAATTCCTTGATGGCGTCGGTGATGTGCGGGATCACCTGGATGGTGGCGCCGAGATATTCGCCGCGGCGCTCCCTGGCGATGACCTGGGAATAGATGCGGCCCGTGGTGACGTTGTCGGACTGCTTGGCGTCCACATTGGTGAACCGCTCATAATGTCCGAGATCGAGATCGGTCTCCGCCCCGTCGTCGGTGACGTAGACCTCGCCGTGCTGGTAGGGGCTCATGGTTCCCGGATCGACGTTGATATAGGGGTCGAGCTTTCGCAAGCGGACCTTATATCCGCGCGCTTGCAGGAGCGCGCCCAGGGACGCCGAAGCCAGTCCTTTACCAAGGGATGAAACCACGCCGCCGGTGATGAAAATGAACCGCGTCATGGACCGACAACCTACTACAACATCTTGTAGTTAGGAAGAGCGGAGACGGTATTCCCGCCGCCAAAACGCACTTTTTTTGTCGCGGCCGGCGCCGCGCCCAATTCGGGCGGCTGGTTCTATCGCGCCGGCGTCGCCGGCACCGAGGGAACGCTCGGCACCGATGGGTTGGCCGGCGCATTCATGGGTCCCTGGGGCGCGTTCCGGCCCGCCGGCCCGCCGCCGTCGAGAATGGACCCCGGCGCGCCGCGGCTCTGTTCGTTGGCGATAATCGCCAGGGCCAGGCTGACCGCCATGAACGCCGCCGCGACGACGGCCGTCGCGCGGGTCAGCAGGTTGGCCGCCGACCGGCTGGTCATGAAGCCGCCCATGCCGCCGCCGCCTCCACCGCCGCCGATGCCCAGGCCGCCGCCCTCGCTTTTCTGCAGCATGACGAGGCCGATCAGGGTCAGGGCCAGCAGGACCAGAACGACGGTGAGTACGGCTACCATGAATTCCTCTGGGGCTTCCTTGGGGCTTCCTCTCGGAATGAGGCGCGTCTTTTAGACCTTCCGAAGCGGCTTGGCCAGTATCAACTTGCTTTACCAGTTAAGCCGGACGGACCGCGCCCGCAATGGCCAGGAAGTCGTCCGCCTTCAAACTTGCGCCGCCGATCAGGCCGCCGTCCACGTCGGGCAGCGCCAGCAGGCTTTCGGCATTGTCCGGTTTCATGGAGCCGCCATAGAGAAGCCGGACCTCATCGGCCGCCTCGGCGCCGAGATGGGAGGCCAGTCCGGTCCGGATGGCGGCGTGCGCCTCCCGAACTTCCCCGGTCGTCGGCGTGCGGCCGGTGCCGATCGCCCAGACCGGCTCATAGGCGATCACCACCTCGGTCCCGCCGAGGTCCTTGGGGCACGAGCCGGACAACTGGCCGAGGACCACGTCCAGCGTCCTGCCGTCATCCCTCTCCTGCTCCGTTTCGCCGATGCAGATGATGGGGGTCAGACCGGCGGCGTGGGCGGCCGCGGCCTTGTCATGAACCAGCGCATCCTTCTCCCCGTGACCGGTGCGGCGCTCCGAATGTCCGACGATGACGTAGGAACAGCCCAAATCCATCAGCATGGCCGCGCTGATATCACCGGTGTGCGCCCCGCTCCCGGCGACATGACAGTCCTGACCGCCGACGGCGACGGACGATCCCGCCAGTTCACCGGCCGCGGCGGCGATGGCCGTCGCGGGCGGGCAAACGAGGAGTTCGCAACTCCCGCCAGATTCTTCGGCGCCGTCGCGAACCCCGCGCGCCAAGGTCCGGGCGTCCCCGGCGAGACCGTTCATTTTCCAGTTTCCGGCAATCAGGGGGCGTCGGGACATGGTTCGGGAACTCGTCAGGGCAGTGGCGGGACGCGGGTGATCCAGAAGGAGCCCGAGGCGGTCAGGCGCGCGTTGGCTGCCGACGGGTGACGGGAGCGCAGGACAATGCACCACGTCCGTTCGCAGTTTCCTTCACTTCTTGCCGGAGGTCCCTTGGTTCGGCGGATTAGACGGCGGCTTGGTGGGAGCGCCCTGGCTGGTCGTCGGTTGGTGCCCGCCCTGCGGACGCGGTCTGTAGCCGAACGTCTCATCGGGCTGGTATCCTCGATTCTGAATGGGCGACGGAGGCGGTTTCACCGGCCTGTCAGATTTGCTCATCGGCATCCTCCTTTGGAGCGTAGGGCCAGAATTCTATCGTCTTGACCTCGCCGGGTGCGATGAGAATACCCTTCCGACCGGGCCAGGACCATTTGTTATTTTCGTCTATATCGTAAATCTGTTCTATGTAAACGTCCCGTTCCATTGGATCGGACGATATGAAAGACTCTTGTCCGCAAAATCCGACAAAGCGGGTATCGTCCTTGAGGGTAACAAGAACCCATTGCGGGGTCATATTGCCGAACTTCCAGTCCCATGCAGTTGGAATCGCATGGACAGGATTGAGTCGGCAGAACTGAAGGAAACGATGCAATAGATTTTTTTGGATATTGATCCCAAGCAAGAGTCCGAGTAGTGCGGGACCAACAAAGACCAATACGAGCCAAGCCAAAATCGCCTCGTATTCGTACAGTGATTGGACAAATTCGAATAAAGGAAACGCAAAAGCATAATATACAACAGACACCGTAAAGTAACTCAAGAGCATTGCTGAGTGAGACGGCTTGCGGTCGGTGACGAATTGGGAACGGATAAACAGGATCACAAGGCCGGGCACGAGAAGGCTAATGGCCGCATAAAAGTTGTCAAGATTGTCAACAAATTTTAGCTGTTCCAAAGACCAGTAGCCCTTTCACAAGAATCGAAACGGTTTATTTCTCTACTCAAAGTATAGCTTGATGATTGAGTTCCAGCAATTTTCGCAGCGCCTCGTCCTCGCCAATGTCCAAATCCCAGCCGTAGGCCGCCGCCACGGCGGCATCAAGGGCGGCATGGGCGTCGGCGAGCCATTGCGGACGGTCGTTGTAGAGGTTGGTCAGCGTCCGCGCCTTGAGTTGCTTCGCCGCCGCTTCGTCGCGCGGGACAGGGCGCTTCGGATAGCCGGGCACCGGCTCATCCACCCACTCCACCCATTCCGGCGGGTTGAGCCATCGGTCGCGCAGTTCCACCAGCCGCCGCGCGGCATCCGCGATGGCGACGGCGCGCGAGTCTTCGGCGTAATCGGCGACGGGGATGTCGGGCGAGAGGCCGTCCGGGAAGGGGAAGGTCTCGAAGGTGGTGGTCGGCGTGTAGCGCGGGCGGTCTTCCAGGCTTGTGCCCAACCGCAGCGACCATGCCTCGTGGAACCGGCTGTGCAGGATGCCGAAGGTCACATCGTCGTCGCGGGCGATGACGATCAACTGGTGGTCGGGGCAGACGCCCACATCAAGCCAGACGAACAGGCGATGCTTGGCCAGTGTCGGCGTTGCGATATAGCGGGCCATACCGCCGACGGCCCGCCACATTGCCGGACGAGGCCGCCAGTGCCGCCACCAATTATTCCTGAGCGCCTTGACCCGGTTACTCGCCCGCACCGGTTTCACATGCTCAACGATATGCGCGAAAGGCGCTTCATAAAGTGCGGCTTCCACTTCGGTCATGGCGGAGCCGAAGTCGATTATCCATTGGTCGGAGGAACGCTGGACAACGTCTCTGCCGACGATTCGGGGTTTCAGGACATCGGCGTTCGAGCGTCCGTTCGGGTTGGCCGGCAGGCGAAGCCACTCCCTCGCCAGATCGCCCGGAATATCGAATGCGCCGTTCTTGTTGACCCCGAGAAACGCCGTATCCCCGTTCCGGTCCAGCCTCGCCGCCCGCGTCAGGTCGATGCCGCCTGCCGTAAGGTCAGCGTGGATTTGGGGCGCTGGCTCGCCGTTCAGTGCGAAGGGAAGGTCCGCGTCACGCGGGCCGAAACATACCAGCGACACCCGCACGGCCGCGCCGTCGATCACCCAGGGTTCATCCGACCAAGCGTCAAAAATGGTGCAATCGGCAACAATTCGGTCAAGGACAGGCCGGTTGTTGCCGCCGCGTATGGAATTTGTGGCGACGAGGCCGACACGGGCAATGCTGCCCTTGGCCAACAAGGCCCCGGCCTTGGCAAACCAGTAGCAGACCAGATCGGCGGAACCGGGGACCGAACCCCGGTAGGTCCGGCGCAGGGTTTCGGTGTACTCATGGCCGAGGCCGTCCCGCATCACCCGGTCCCCCAAAAACGGCGGGTTGCCGATCACCACGTCGGCCTCCGGCCAGTCCGGCTCGTCATCGTCGGGCGCAAGGATCGCGTCCCGGCATTCGATGGTGTCGAGCGGATCGAGAATCGGGTTGGTCGAGTTGCTGAACCCGTTGCGCCGCATCCACTGGATTTCGCCGATCCACACGGAGACGCGGGCAAGCTCCGCCGCGTAGGCGTTGATCTCGATGCCCTTCACGTTCGCTGGGCCGACCGCCGGGAACCCGCGCGCAAGACCGAGCGCCTCGGCTTCAAGCTGAACCCGGTGCTCGATGTCCTTGAGCGCATGCAGCGCCAGATAGAGGAAGTTTCCCGACCCGCAGGCGGGATCGAGCACAGTGAACGTCCGCAGCCGTTCGAGGAAGGTCCGCAGCGCCTCGTCCGCCTGCCGCCGCATTCGTGACTGCGCCGCTTGCGACCCCGCCGCGTCGGCGCGTTCGACCATGGCCGCGATCCCGGCCTTCGCCGTCTCCCACTCCGCGAGCAGGGGCCGGACGATCACCGGATCGACGATCCGCATGATCTTGTCGCGGTCGGTGTAGTGCGCCCCGAGCTGCGAGCGCTTGTCCGGGTCGAGGCCGCGCTCGAACAGCGTGCCCAGGATGGACGGGTCGATCTCCGACCAGTCGAGCGCCGCCGCCTGAAGCGCGGTCTCTAGTCCCCCGCGGTCGAGCGGCAACGCGGTGTCGTCGTCGAACAGCCCGCCGTTGAACCACGCCACGGACTCGAAGCCGATCCGCCCGCCGGTCGCCATCGCGCCGAACAAGTCGCGCGCCAGATCGGCGAACTCTTCCGGCCGCTTGCGCGCCTGTTCCAGCATCCGGGTGAACATGCTGTCGGGCAGCAGACCCACATCCTCGGCGAACATGCAGAACACGAGACGGTTGACGAAATGCGCCACCGTCTGCGGGTCGTGACCCCGCTCCCGCAGCGAATGCGCCAAATCCGCAAAGGTCGCCGCCGCGCGCTCCGTCACCCCCTGCCGCGTCTCGCCGGGGCGCAGCCGCTCCGGGTCCGACATCGCCCACTTGAGCTTGTCGCGGGTCGCGCCGTCGGCGAGATCGTCGACCGTGAACTCGTGCGTCACGCTCACGCTGTTCGTCCAGTTGGTGCGGATGCGGAACCGCTCCATGTCCGAGACGATCAGCAGCGGCGGGTTCTCCAGGGCGAGCGCGTACTGGCGCAATTGGTTGAACGCTTCGTCGAGGTTGGCGCGGCGGCCCTTGTACTCCCACGCGAAGCGGCCGCGCCTCCACACGTCGGCCCAGCCGTCGCCGCCGGTGTCCTTCCGCGCCCCACGCTCGAAGCAATACCAATCACCCGCCGGGTCGGCCTCCGCCGGGGTGGGTTCGCCCAGCAGCCGGCACAGGTCGATGAAGTGTTCCTGGGACGCCGAGCTTTCCTTCAACTCCGACGCCCGCCACTTGCCGATGAACTCGCCCGGCGTCATCGCGCCAAGGTCCGGGCATCCTCGGTGAGACCGTTCATTTTCCAGTTTCCGGCAATCAGGGGGCGTCGGGACATGTTCGGGAACTCGTCGGGGGCAGTGGCGGTGACGCGGGTACGGAGCCGCTTGTGTAGCATTTTTGGCGTCCGAGTCCAGCGCCCGGAACGCCGCGCCAGGGTCCGTGCTCAATGTCAAATAAGGTCAATTCGTCCGAATTGACCGGCCCGTCATGCCCCGACTTGTTCGGGGCATCCAGGATATTCACCATCGGCTTGTTACCGCGCCGACAGGCCAAAAGCCGCAAAAAAACCGCCGGCCCGGGCGGTTTGGATTCCCATCGAAAAAGGACCGGGCGCAAAACTCCCGATCCTAGGAACAAACCATACCATATCGGTCGCACATGTCGCAAGTGTTTTTTTGAATTTAATTCTTCAAATCGGATTTTTTGTCCGATTAACGGCAAGTAAGAGAATTACGCCGGTGAAAGTACCTTGGAATATGGCCGAAAATAGCCATTAATACCTATGTCGTCCATTGCGGCGCAAACGGTTCGGGCTTGGAATAAAATATCCAAGGTCGTGAAAGTTAAACCGGACAGTAGTGGGTCCGGGCCCGGCTCGGTCAATTCGGAGCGAATTGACCTTACATGACGCAGTTATTTTATGCCGCCGCTGCAACACTCATATGTCGGCTCAATCGAGTCCGGACCCTTACTTGCTCGGCTTCAAGGCCGGGTTGAAGATGGACTTGAACCCGAACACGGCATCCTCCTTCGTGTCCACCGAGACCTCCACGGCGTGCATATGGGCCGCGCCATAGACTTCCAGCGCCGTGACATTCGGCGCCCGCTGGGGGAACGGGTGGAAAATCCGGAAGTTGTGGCTGTCGCCGAAGATCAGCAGCACCGGCTTTCCGTAGTCGGCGGCCCGGCGAACGAGAAGCTCGCCGAAGCGGCTGAAGCCGGACCCGCCGGTGAACTTCTCGGTCTTCCTGTCGAGACTCCCGTAGTCGAAAATATTGGCATGAATGGCGACGACCACCGCCGCGGCGCCGGCGGCCGCCGCCCTGTCGAACCCGTCCTCGAGCCACGCGGCGTTGGCCTTGTCCCGCGCCTTGAACTCCAAGACCGCCTGGGCGCTTGGCGAGTTGCCGGGCCTGGCATTGGCGAGGGTCCGGTTATTGTTGTTGGACCCCACCACATGGGCCAGAACGAACCAAACGCCGTCCCGGCTGAACCGGCTGTTCTCGACGTAGCGCGCGTGGGCGGGCATGAGGTCGGACTGGCGCTCAATGGGTATCGGCGATTTCCCAAGGCTCATCGGCTTGTCGAAATAGGTGCGCCGAAGGAAACCCAGCCGCTCAACCGGATCAAACCGGCCCGCCCTCAAACGGTGGCAGTCCGTCCATTCGTTGTCGCCGGGCGTGTAGACCAATGCGGACGCGAAGTCGTTCATGTATCGCTTCTGGTCGAGAAGCATTCGGTCGGAGCATGGGGTGGACCCGGATTTGGTGTCGCCGATATGCAGCGTAAACGCCGGCGCCTTCGCATTGACTTCGGCGATCAGCCGCTCGAAAGGCGGATAGACTTTTGCCGGCTTGCCATAGGGCATATCGCCGAGGGCGACGAACTTGAACTCCGCCGCCGGGGCCGAGGTGGCGATGCAAAGACCGACAAGCGCCAGACCAATTCCGTTCTTCATCCGTCCCTGTTCGCCGCCCCACCCTTGCCGTCGAACGACGGTAGCCGCCGCGCCGAAACCGTGCAAGCCGATTGGCCGAGCCCGGCGTTGATTGCCCGGGGTCACACTCTTATGATGCCGCCGCTTCGGCGCGGGGTGGTACAATCCCCATCGTTTCAACTTGTCAGCGGACCTGGGTCATGTTGAATGTCTTCAAGCAAAAAGTCCTGAAAATCGCCACCTATATCCTGTTCGGCATTCTGATTCTCAGCTTCGGCATCTGGGGTATCGGCGATCATCTTCCGGGCGCCCGGCAGGCCGCCAGCCAAATTGTCGCCACGGTCGGTGAGCACGACATCACCCGGCACGAAGTGGGCCGCGAGGTGTCGCAGCAAATCCGGCGGTTCCGCCAACTCCTCGGCACCGACATCGACGCGACCCAGGCCCGGGAAATGGGACTGTTGGACGCCGCCCTCGAAACCATCGTCCAGCGCGATCTTCTTACCATCGGCGCGGGCGATCTCGGTCTCCTGATCAGTGACGACGTGGTCCGCGCCAACATCCAATCGGACGAGCGCTTCCGGACACCGCAAGGGGCGTTCAACCGTGCCGCCTTTGACCAGGCCCTCCGCAGCAACGGCCTTACCGAGGCCGGTTACGTCGCCCTGCTCCGCAACACGCTCCTCCGGCAGCAATATTTGAGCAGCCTCGACGCCGGGGAGGCGCTGCCCTCGACCATGGTGAATCAAGTGTACCGCTACCGGAACCAGCGGCGGGTCGCCGAAATTATCCGGTTGGACAACTCCGCCGTCAGGAACGTCGGCGAACCGGATTCGGCCGCACTCCGCGAATTTCATCAGCAGAACGCCGCCCGGTTCACCGCGCCGGAGTACCGCGCGCTGACCCTGGCGGAACTGAAGACCAAGGATATTCTCGACGAAATCGACGTAACCGATGAAGCCATCGAGGAAGAATACCAGGCACAGATCGCCCGGTACTCGACGCCGGCCCGGCGGGAGCTCCGGCAAATCCTCGTGGAGGACGAATCCAAGGCTCGCGACGCCTACACCAAACTTTCCCTCGGTGAAGATTTCGCCAAGGTTGCCAAGGACGTCGCGGGATTGGGTCCCGCCGATACCGATCTCGGGCTGTTGAGCCGCGATCAGGTGCCGCTCCCGGAATTGGCCGATGCGGCCTTTGCCCTGGCTACGGGAACCGTCAGCCAGCCCATCAAGACAGCTTTGGGTTGGCATATTGTCCGTGTCGGCGAGATTCGGGAAGCGACCGTCCAGCCCTTGAGCGAGGTGCGGGACGAGATCCGCCGCGTGCTGGCCGAAGACAAGGCGGTTGACGAGTTGTTCGGGCTGGCCAACCGGTTCGAGGACGTACTCGGCGGCGGGGCCACCATCGAAGAGGCGGCGCGGCAATTGAATATCAATGTCCGCAAGATCAGCGCGCTGTCCGCGGCAGGCACCGACGCCAGGGGCCGGCCGGTGGAGGGTGTCGACCGGCAAAGCCCGATCCTCCGGGCCGCGTTCGAAACCGAACAGGGTCAGGAGAGCGCCCTGAACGACCTCGGCGACAACGGCTATTTCATCCTCCGGGTGGACCGCGTGACGCCGCCGGCATTGCGGCCGTTGGGCGGCATCCGCGACCGCGTCGCCGCGGCCTGGAAGGACGCGGCGCGCGCCAAGGCGACTCGAAAACGGGCCGAAGATCTCGTCGCCCGCCTCAAGAGCGGCGTCACGCTGAACGAACTGAGCAACCTGGGCGGCGCCGGGATTTCGGAGACCAAGCCGTTTCTTCGCACGGGACAAGGCTTGGAGAAACCGCTGCCCGGCCAGCTGATCACCGAGCTGTTCGGCATTGACCGGGGCGGCGTGGTCACGGCGGCGGGGGACGGCGCGCACTACGTTGCCCGTCTGAAAGATGTCGTTGCCGCCGTTCCCTCCGCCGACCGGGATGGCTTGAGCGCCGTCCGGGGCCAGATCGCCGGCGATATCGGGGCGGATCTGACCGCCCAATTCACTCAGGCGCTCCGCCAGCGTCACGGGGTGACGGTCAATCGGGCCAGCCTCGAACAATCCTATCAGCAGTGATCGAATTCACGCCCGATCTCCCGACGTTTGCGGAGACGTTCGGCCGGGGCCAGGCGCAGGTCGTCTCGACCCGGCTGATCGCCGATCTGGAAACGCCGGTCTCGGCGATGATCAAGCTGGCGCAAGGCCGGCCCAACAGCTTTCTGCTCGAATCCGTCGAGGGCGGGGCCATTCGCGGCCGCTATTCCTTCGTCGGGCTGCGTCCCGACCTGATCTGGCGCTGCCGTGGGAATATGGCGGAAATCAACCGCCAGGCACTTGATGACGCGGGCGCATTCGAGCCCTGTCCCGTCGCCGCGACGGACGGGACTTTGGCCTCGTTCCGCTCGCTGCTCGCCGAATCCCGTATAGATTTGCCCGAGGGCACGCCGCCGATGGCCGCCGGCCTCTTCGGCTATCTTGGCTATGACGCCGTACGCCTCGCCGAAGCCATTCCGGACGAGAACCCGGCCCATATCGACGTGCCGGACGGGCAGTTCGTCCGTCCGACGGTGATCGCCGTATTCGACGCCGTCGACGATACGGTGTCCGTGGTTACCCCGGTATGGGCGGATAGCGCGGCCACCGCCGAAGCCGCCTATGACGCGGCCCGCGCGCGTCTGGAACGGGTGGTCGAGAATTTCGAAGGGCCCCTGCCCTCGACCGGTTTCGATCCCCGTGAGTTCGACGACAGCCTGCCGGCCGTCGGCGAGCCCGACTCGAACATGGAGCCCGCCGATTTTCATCGGATGGTGGAACAAGCCAAGGAATACATCCGGGCCGGCGACATCTTTCAGGTGGTGCTCTCGCAGCGGTTTTCGGTGCCGTTTTTCCTGCCGCCCCTGTCGCTCTACCGGGCGCTCAGGCGGGTCAACCCGTCACCGTTTCTGTTTTTCCTCGACTTCGATGAGTTTGCGATCATCGGTTCCAGCCCGGAGCTTCTGGTGCGCCTTCGTAACGGCCGGATCACCATCCGGCCCATCGCCGGCACGCGGCCGCGGGGAGAAAACGCCGCCGCCGACAAGGCTTTGGCCGACGACCTGCTCGCCGACCCCAAGGAACTGGCCGAGCATCTGATGCTGCTCGATCTCGGGCGCAATGATGTGGGCCGGGTGGCCCAAGTGGGTAGCGTCGACGTCACCGACCGAATGATCATCGAACTCTACTCCCACGTCATGCATATCGTCTCCAATGTCGAAGGCGAACTTGCCGAAGCGCACGACGAAGTCGACGCCCTGCTCTCCGGTTTTCCCGCCGGCACGGTTTCCGGCGCGCCGAAGGTGCGGGCCATGGAGATCATCGATGAACTGGAACTGTCCCGCCGCGGCATCTATGCCGGCTGCATCGGCTATTTCGGCGCCAACGGCGACATGGATACCTGCATTGCGCTCAGGACGGCCGTGCTGAAGGATGAGACCCTGTTCGTCCAGGCGGGCGGCGGCATCGTCGCCGATTCCGATCCCTTCTCGGAGTTCGAGGAAAGCCGGAACAAGGCCCGGGCGCTGATCCGGGCGGCCGAGGAAGCCGTCCGCTTCGCCGGCGGAAGAGCGGGCAACCGATCATTTTAATTGGCGGAGGCCACCTGGGTTGCAACGCCCAAACCAGGCTAAAAACCCTGCCAAAACCTTGGTTTTCTGTTTTATTCAACTTCACAATCGTTTTTTGGTTCCCTAACATGAACACGTGCCGGCAGCGGGCCGGCGCTCATCGGGAGAGAACGTGCAGTGCTCAGACGGTTGCTGTTTCTGGCCGTGTTGCCATTGACCGCGTGCCAGACCGCGGGCAGCGATCCCGATTTAGCCGTCAGGGTTTTTGATCAACTGGCGTACCGCGGCACCGCGGGCGCCCACCCCAATTCGCTCCAGCTTATGCTCGAGACCGACTACGAGAAGGGCCGCCTTTCCCGCTGGGAGGAACCGGTCTGGGTTACCGTCGAAGGCGTTTCTACGACGGACAAGGCGTACGCCCAAATCCGGCGGATCATGGCCGAACTGGGAACTGTCGCCGGAACCGAAATCAATTACCTCGAGCCCGAGGACGGCCGGCGCAGCGGGAACTTCCGGTTCAGTTTTCTGGATCAGGAAAACCTGATCATCAACAAGTCGGAATTTGCGTCCTGTGCCGCCCGGGTGAACCGCTATGGCGACAGCAGGATCAAGAGCGTCCATGTCCGCATCGCGATGAAAAACGCGAAACGGCTGCAACGTTGCATCTACCACGAGGTGCTGCACGGCTTTGGTCTCGCCCATACGACGTTGGTGCCGTCGGTAATGAATTACGGTTCCGACGCGGACAGCCCCACCGATTGGGACCTGATGGTTCTCCGGACCATGTACAGCAAGACCTTTGAGTCGGGCATGACCCGGCAGGATTCGCTTCATTTGGCGCGGCGCGCCGTTCAAACATCGCAATGATAGGAGCTCGAAGGATGCGAATGGGATTAACCCGAATCGGGACCGGCGCGTTGGCTGTCGTACTCGCGGGCTGCGTGACGGCCGTCAAGACCGGCCAGGAGAACATCGCCGCGAGTGAGAGTCCGTTGTTATTCGCCCACCCGGACGGCCTGTCCATGCAGGCACGGCATTTTCGCCACTTCGATCCCAGGAATACCGGCGCCAACATCTTTCGCGGCAACTGGCGGCCGTCGGGCGGCGGCCAGAGACCGCTCTTCGTCGCTTATTATCACTCGGCGGGACCCGGGTATGAATTTACCAGCACCCCCACTGACATGGCCAAGCGTTTCGTGACCGGACTCACATTCGGCAAGAGCGGCAAACCGGCCTTGGGCGCCGAGGGAACCGCGCGGAATAAATTCGGTTTCGTCAGCGTACAGCACTTCAGCGTGGCCGGCAGTACCTGCTTCGGGTTCGTGCAGTACTTTGGCGACGCGACATTCGGCACCACTCAGGGGTCCAAGCTGCTCCGGGGATTTTATTGCGGCACCGAGGCCGATACGCTGCCGGGTTCCAAGGTCGGCGCCATCATGAACTCAATCGGGGTGAAGGGATTTCACGTGCCCCCCGCGGTGGCGGCGGCGGTTGAGCGGCAACGTGCGAATTCACCGGTCAGCAACTTCATTGTCAGCATCGACTGGGCGGGCCGCTTTGACGGCCTGAGCGGCCGCATGTCGGCCACCAATACCGAAGGCCGGAACGGGCGGATCGCGGTATCGCTGCCCAACCGTGCCGGGACCTGCACAGGCCGATGGCAAGTGAATTCCGGCGCGTACGGATCGGCCCAAGTGCCGACCGGAATCTGGAATCTGGTGTGCACCAACGGCCTCAAGGCTTCGGGAAACTTCACCAGCCGGACAAGAGGCAATGGATCCGGCTCGGGTAAGGACGTGGACGGCAAAGCGGTAAGATTCAGTTTCGAGCCGGCCTGAGCAAATCCGGACCGCGCTGTAGGCGGTTCCCGTTAACGGACCACGAACTAGCTTTCAGCGGCCATATCGGCGGAAAGGCCGTCGATGATCGGGCAGTCGGGCCGGTCGTCCCCATGGCATTTTTCGGCTAGGTCCCGAAGGGTTTGCCGCATGGACTGGAGATGGGCGATCCGCTGTTCGATCTCGGCGATATGGCGTTCGGTCAACGCCTTCACCTCGGCGCTCGCCCGATTGCGGTCCTGCCAAAGATCCAACAGGTCACCGACATCGCGAATGGAGAAACCCAAATCCCGGGCCCGATGGATAAATCTCAGAATCTCGAGGTCGTCCGGCGAGTATTCCCTGTACCCGTTCTCGGCGCGTCGCGGCGCCGGGCCAAGCCCGATGCTTTCGTAATAGCGGATGGTCTTTGCCGCGATCCCGGATTTGTCGGCCACTTCGCTGATATTCATTCCGATCCTCGAACGAATTGCCTGCATCTGAAGTTAGATTGCGATCAAAGCCGGGCCCGGCGCAACCGCAGCGCATTGGCAATCACCGAGACCGAGCTGAGGCTCATGGCGATGCTGGCGAAGATCGGGCTCAGCAACAGTCCGAACCACGGGAACAGAATTCCCGCCGCCAACGGCACGCCCAAAGTGTTGTAAGCAAATGCAAAACCCAGGTTCTGGCGAATGTTGCGCATGGTCGCCGCACTGAGATTCCGAGCCCGGACGATGCCCCGGAGATCGCCTTTCACCAGGGTCAGGCCGGCGCTTTCGACGGCGATGTCGGAGCCGTCGCCCATGGCGATACCCACATCCGCCAGCGCCAAGGCCGGCGCATCGTTGATCCCGTCGCCCGCCATGGCGACCACCTTGCCGGCCGACTTCAGATCGTTGATCAGAGTGGCTTTCGCCTGCGGGAGAATGCCCGCGTGAATTCGCTCGATGGCAAGTTCCGACCCGACGGCCCGCGCCGTGCCGTCCGCATCGCCGGTGGCCATGATGATTTCTATCCCCGCCTGTTTGAGCAGCGGAACGGCTTCGCGGGTGCTTTCCTTGATCGGGTCGGTGACCACGAGAAGTGCAAGCAGTTCCGCATCCTGGGCCAGATAGATCACCGTGCCGCCCGCAGCGGACGACTTTTCCGCCATATCCCGAAGATGGTCTATCCCGATACCCTGTTCCGCCATGAGCAATGGCCCCCCGAGGAACGTGACGTGGCCGCCGATGGCGCCGCTGACGCCCAGTCCGTCCAGAGACTTGAATTCCGTGGCCTCGGCAGGTGTCAGGCCCCTCTCCCGCGCGGACTGCAGGATGGCCCGGGCGATGGGATGAGCGCTACCGACTTCGAGAGACGCGGCCAGGCGGAGCGCTTCCTCCTCGCTCGCGCCGGCCATGGGAAGGACCTGGGACAAAACCGGGCGGCCCTCGGTCAGTGTGCCCGTTTTGTCGACAACCAGCGTGTCCACCCGTTCCAGGGTTTCGAGAGCTTCGGCATCCCGGGCGAGCACGCCGGCCCGCGCGCCCCGGCCCATGGCGACCATGATCGACATGGGCGTCGCCAGCCCGAGCGCACAGGGACACGCAATGATCAGGACGGCGACAGCGTTGAGAAGCGCAAAGGTGAGCCGCGGTTCCGGCCCCACCGCCGCCCAGACGGCGAAGGTCGCGGCCGCCACCAATACCACCGCCGGGACGAAATACCCGGCGGCGACATCGGCCAGCCTTTGGATGGGCGCCCGGCTCCGCTGGGCATCGGCAACCATCTGGACCAGCTTGGACAGCATGGTCTCCCGGCCAACCCGGTCGGCGGACATGACGAAGCTCCCCGATATATTCGCGGTGCCGCCGATCACGGGATCATTCTCCGCCTTGACGACCGGCAGAGGTTCTCCGGTGATCATGGACTCGTCGACATCCGAGCGGCCATTGAGGATATGGCCGTCGACGGGAATCGTATCTCCGGGGCGAACGCGAAGGGAATCGCCTCGGGCGATTTCGGCCAGCGATACCTCGCGGTCCCCGTCGGGGGTGACTTTAAGCGCGGTCGCCGGCTCCAGGCTCAAAAGCGCCCGGATGGCCTCTCCGGTGCGGTCCCGGGCGCGAAGCTCCAGCACCTGCCCCACGGCAACCAGGACGGTAATTGCGGCCGCGGCCTCGAAGTAGACCGGCACCGCGCCGCCGTGGCTTTGAAAGGCAGCTGGAAAAATGCCCGGGAACAGCAGCGCGGCGACGCTGTAAATGTAGGCGGCGCCCACGCCCAGTCCGATGAGGCTGAACATATTGAGCTTCCAGGTGCGGATGGACTGCCAGAACCGCTCGAAGAACGGCGCGCCGGCCCACAACACCACGGGCGTGGAGAGCACGAACTGAATCCACGCCGAGATATTGGCGGGAACCGCCTTCTCAACAGGATTCCCGGGAACCAGGTGTCCCATGGCCAAAACCAATACGGGGACGCCGAATAACGCGCCCACCCACATCCGCCGGGTCATGTCGGTGAGTTCGGGGTTTTCCAGGAAAACGGCTTCCGCCGGGTTTTCCGCTTCCAGCCCCATGCCGCAGTCGGGGCATGTGCCCGGCCCCGGATTGCGCACCTCCGGATGCATGGGACAGGTGTGAATAATCTCTGATGGGGCGGGCGTTGCGTCCAACGAAAAACACCTTCTAGTCAGGTTGAAGGTTTATATAGGGGTTCCAGTAGCGGGAAGGTCAACCCGGGATGCTTCCCAATGACGCGAGTTTTCTTGACCCTCGGCGGGCAGACTTGCAATGTGGCGCCCAGCCGATGAGGAAACCGCGATTTTTCTAATTTGTTTTATAAATGAATTCTTATAACTTATTGAAATGATTTTATTAATCGATAACTACGATAGCTTCACCTACAACCTGTTCCATTATCTGGGTGAGCTCGGCGCGGAAATGGTCGTGCATCGCAACGACGCCATAACGGTGGGTGACGCTCTCGGCCTGAAACCGGACGGTGTGCTGATATCACCCGGTCCGTGCGATCCCGACAAGGCGGGTATCTGCCTCGATTTGGTGGCGGCCGCGGCGGCGGAGGGCCTGCCGCTGTTCGGTGTCTGCCTGGGGCACCAGGCCATCGGACAGGCGTTCGGCGCCAAGGTGGTTCGCGCACCGGTTCCCATGCACGGCAAGATGAGCGCGGTATCCCACGACGGATCGAGCGTGTTCAATGGGCTGAACAGCCCATTTCAGGCCACCCGCTATCATTCCCTCACTCTCGGCGAGGAACCATGGCCGGAAGAGCTGGAAATCACCGCCCGCAGCGATGACGGCTTGATCATGGGGATTCAACACCGCACATTGCCGGTCGCCGGGGTTCAATTTCACCCGGAAAGCATCGCATCGGAGCATGGGCACTCCATCCTGGGGAACTTTTTGAAGATGATCGAGAACGATAAGGTGGCGGCATGAACGACATGCCTGATATGAAAAACTACATTGCCGCCGCGGCAGGCGGCTCGCCGCTGGACGAGGCGCAGGCCGAGGCCGCGTTCAACATCATCATGTCCGGCGATGCGACACCCGCTCAGATCGGCGGCTTTCTGATGGCGCTTCGTGTCCGGGGCGAGACGGTCGAGGAAATCACCGGCGCCGCCCGGGCCATGCGGGCCAAATGCCTCTATGTGGAAGCGCCGGACAACGCCATGGATGTGGTGGGGACCGGCGGTGACGCCACCGGGACATACAACATTTCCACGGGCGCCGCCTTGGTCGTCGCCGCCTGCGGCGTACCGGTCGCGAAGCACGGCAACCGGGCGCTGTCTTCGAAGTCCGGCGCGGCGGATACCCTGGCTGCCCTCGGCATCAATACGGATGCGGATTTCGACCTGATCGAGCAATCCATCGCCGAGGCCGGCATCGGTTTCCTGATGGCGCCCCGCCACCACAGCGCCATGCGCCACGTTGCCGGCGCCCGGGTGGAACTGGCCACCCGCACCATCTTCAACCTGCTGGGACCGATCTGCAATCCGGCGGGGGTCAAACGGCAACTGACCGGGGTCTTCGCCCGGGAATGGGTCGAACCGGTGGCCAGCACGCTCGGCCGGCTGGGCAGCGAGCGCGCCTGGGTGATGCACGGCGGCGACGGCACCGATGAGCTGACCACCACCGGGGTCTCCTATGTTTCCGAGTGGAACGGCGGCGAGGTGACCAGTTTCGAAGTGTCGCCGGAGGACGCCGGGCTGCCGGCGGCCAAGCCCGAGGACCTCAAAGGCGGGGATGCCGGGACCAATGCCGCCGCCCTCCGCGCCGTATTGGCCGGTGAGTCCGGGGCTTACCGGGATGTGGTGTTGTACAACGCGGCCGCCGCCCTCGTGGTCGCCGACAAGGCCAGCGATCTCAAGGCGGGCGTCGAAATGGCGGCCGATGCCGTCGATAGCGGCAAGGCGCAGGCGTCCCTGGCTCGCATGATTGAACTGACCAACAGCCGCAACGAGGAGGGAGAGGACGGGTGAGCGACGTCCTCGAAAAGATCTGTAACGACAAGCGCGCTCACATCGAAGCGCAAAAGGCCGCGCGCCCCCTGGATGAGATCAAGGCCGCCGCCACAAGGGCTTCGGCACCCAGAGGCTTCGCGGAACGGTTAAGGACGGCGGGTGAGACCGGGTACGGTCTGATCGCCGAGATCAAGAAGGCGTCGCCCTCCCGCGGCCTGATCCGCGCGGATTTCGATCCCCCTGCCCTGGCGAAAGCCTACTCGGACGGCGGCGCGGCCTGCCTCTCGGTTCTGACCGATATTCCTTATTTCCAGGGCGACGATGCGTTCCTCGCCCGGGCGCGGGAGGCGGTCGACCTGCCGGCGCTCCGCAAGGATTTCATGCTCGACCCCTATCAGGTGTACGAGGCCCGGGCGATCGGCGCCGACTGTATCCTATTGATCATGGCCGCGCTGAGCGACGCGGACGCCGCCGGGCTTGCCCGGATCGCGGAAGATCTCGGGATGGATGTCCTGGTCGAGGTTCACGACGAGGCGGAGATGGAGCGTGCGCTCGCCCTGTCGCCTTCCCTCCTCGGCATCAACAACCGCAACCTCAAGACCCTCGACGTGGATCTCGCCACGACGGAGCGGCTCGCACCCATGAGCACCGGCGGCGCAGTTCTGGTCAGCGAGAGCGGGCTCCATGAGCCGGCCGACCTCGCCCGGATGAGCGCCATCGGGATCAACTGCTTCCTGGTCGGGGAATCGCTGATGAAGCAGCCGGATGTGGCGCAAGCCACCCGTGATCTTCTGCGGCTGCCCGCCGATGCCAACCGGGCGAGCGCCTGAGCGGCATGGCGAAGCTCACCCACATCGACGACGACGGCAACGCGGTGATGGTCGACGTTTCCGGGAAGGACCGGACCGAACGGACGGCCACGGCGGCGGGCTCGGTCTATATGATGCCGGAAACCCTCAAGCTGATCATGGAAGGCGGGGTCAAGAAGGGAGACGTGCTCACCGTCGCCCAGCTGGCCGGCATCATGGGAGCCAAGAAGACCCCTGATCTGATCCCCCTTTGCCATCCGCTGGAGTTGAGTTCGGTGAAGGTGGAGCTGACCTGCGATCCAGACCGCAGCGCCGTCGACATCACCGCCGCTTGTAAAGTGACCGGCAAGACCGGTGTTGAGATGGAAGCGATGACGGCGGTCAGCATCGCGGCGCTTACCGTCTACGACATGGTCAAGGCGGTGGACCGGGGTATCCGGATCGGCGATATACGGCTGGTCCGCAAGTCGGGCGGCAAGTCGGGCACCTTCGACGCCGAGACCCGGCCCTCATGATGATTTCCGTCGCAGACGCCTTGGCGCGGGTCCTGGCCGGCGTTGAGCCGCTCAATGCGGAACGGGTCGGCGTTGCCAACGCATTCGGGCGCGTGCTGGCCGAAGATGTCGCCTCGCGGCTCACCCAGCCGCCGCGCGCGGTCTCGGCGATGGACGGCTACGCGGTGCGCGCCGAGGACGTCGTCAAGGTGCCGGCGACATTGACCCGGATCGGCGAATCGGCAGCCGGCAACGGATATGACGGCGGCATCGCCGCCGGCCAGACGGTGCGGATCTTCACCGGCGCCCCCGTCCCCGACGGCGCCGATGCGATCGTCATTCAGGAAGACACCGAAGCCGACGGCGACCGGATCACCATGACCGAGGCGCCCATACCCGGCCGTTACATCCGCCCCGCCGGGCTGGATTTTTCCGAGGGCGACGTTCTGCTGTCCAAGGGCCGGCGCATGACCGCCCGCGATGTGAGCTTGGCCGCCGCCATGAATGTGCCTTGGCTGACGGTCACCCGGAAGCCGCGGATCGCGCTGCTGTCCACGGGCGATGAACTGGTGCTGCCGGGCGAACCGGTTGGACCCGACCAGATCATCAGCTCCAACAGCATCGGCCTTGGATCGTTCATTGAGGCCATGGGCGGCGAGGCCGTCAATCTCGGGATTGCCCGGGATGACCCTGATGATCTCCGCCGGATGCTCGACGGCGTCCGAGGCGCCGACATGCTGGTGACCATCGGCGGCGCGTCGGTCGGCGACTATGACCTGGTCAAGACGGTGCTTGGCGGCGAAGGCCTGGATATCACCTTCTCCACCGTCGCCATGCGGCCGGGCAAGCCGCTGATATTCGGCACCATGCACGGCAAACCGATGCTCGGATTGCCGGGGAACCCGGTCTCGGCGGGCGTCACCTCGGTGCTGTTCCTGCGCCCGGCCATCGGCGTCATGCTCGGATTGAGCGATGACGAAACCCCGCAGGAGACGGCGCTCCTCGGCCGCGATGTTCCGGCCAACGATCACCGTCAGGACTACCTGCGCTCGACCCTCGGCATGAGCGCCGGAGGCGAATTGACCGCCACCCCGTTCGAGAAACAGGACAGCTCCATGCTGCGCCTGTTCGCCCAGTCCGATTGCCTGGTCATCCGGCCGCCCAACGCCCCGCCGCTGGCCGCGGGGGAGCGGGTCGACATCATCCGGCTGGACTGGAGCAATCTCTCGGTCTGAGTCCCCGGTGCGGCCCAAACGGAAAATTTTTGGGTAATTTCGCAAAATTCCCTATTGACCCCAAAAAAGAACCAAACTAGAACATGTATGGGCGTTTCGGTTTTGTTCCATATGTAGTGTTGACCGCCCAAATTAGCCCAGGGTCTTGTCGCACCGTATGAAGGGGGTCCCAATGTTGACCAAGAAGCAGTACGAATTGCTGGTCTTTATCGACCAAAAACTGCGGGAAACCGGGGTTCCGCCCTCTTTCGACGAAATGAAGGACGCGCTTGATCTGCGCTCCAAATCCGGAATCCACAGGCTGATTACCGGTCTGGAGGAACGGGGTTTTATCCGCCGCCTTCCCCATCGGGCGCGGGCCTTGGAAATCCTCCGCCTGCCGGAGAATTTCCGCACCGGCGACGTGCAACCGGCGCGTCCCAACGGCTTCACCCCCAATGTCATCGAAGGCGGCTTTCGCCCGAAATCGCCCGAACCGGGGACCGCGGAAGAGCCGACGGCATTGCCGCTTTTGGGCAGGATTGCCGCCGGCACACCCATTGAGGCGCTGCGTGATCCAACCGAAAGCATCAATATTCCTCCCTCCATGCTCGGCGGGGGTGAGCACTATGCCCTGGAGATCGATGGCGATTCGATGATCGACGCGGGCATCCACGACGGCGACACGGTGGTTATCGAGCAATGCGACACCGCCGAGAGCGGATCCATCGTCGTGGCGCTGGTCGACAACAGCGAAGTCACACTGAAGCGTCTGCGCCGCAAGGGCGGGACCGTGGCGCTCGAGCCTGCCAATAAGGACTACGAAACGCGGATATTCGGGCCCGACCGGGTTCAGGTCCAGGGCCGCCTCGTAGGCCTATTCAGGAAGTATTAGAACTAAAACTAGATGCCGCCCCGCGGACGGCGGAGCACCCAAGGCCGCGCGCCCCGCTCTCCTTGAACCGTCCTGACCGAGATTCCGCTCTCGTCGATCCACAGCGCGTGCGCACCCTCGCGCCAGAGGTCAAACCGGTCGATGACCAATGCGGCGGCCCGGCATATGCGGCCGTGCACAGGTACTGTGGCCACCACAATATCGGCGCGCCGGCATTCCTCTTCGAGCGCCAAGCTGTCCCTGACCAGCGCAACCTTCCTCCCGGCTCTGTGGTAGATGCAGGCCAGCGCGTCGCACACCAGATCGTCGGCCCCGTCGGCCGGCCGCGCCGGCCACGGCGCGGGCGCCTCTCCGATTTGCCCCGCGGCCCGCAGCCATACCGAACCGGCAAACCGCGAAGCCCGAACCGAAGACAAGGCGAGCCGGCCGTCCTCCCGAACCACGCCGAACAATCGTGCTTCACCGTCTACCAGGAGGTCGGGGCTGGATACCCGGGGGATGATCAGCAGGCCAATCAGGACCAGCGGCACCCCGAGCCGCCGCCATTTTCTTTGCCACAGGCAAAGCCACATGCCGCCCGACGCCACGGCAATCAGCGCGGTCGTCGAAAAACCGCTGATCCCGAGACTGGCGCCGGGCAGCGCCGCCATTCGTTCCGCCACATCGATGATGACGCCGACCCCCCAGCCCATGGCGGCGAGAAAGATGCCGTCCAGGCCCAGAGGCATTGCGATCAAGGCGAGGACCGCGAGGGGCATAACCCAAAATGCGGTCAACGGGACCGCGACCAAATTGGCCACAATTCCCAGCACGGCGATCCGGTTGAAATGGTACACGGCAAATGGGCCCGTCGCGGCGCTGGCGACGATAGTGGTCAGCACGACGCCGCCGAAATAGAGCGGCAGCCCCCGCCACCACCGCCGGGTCAACGCCCATCGGGCACTCGCCCGGCGGCTGATCCATTCATAGACGGCGATCAGGGCGACAACCGCGGCGAAGGACATCTGGAAACTGGCGCTGAGCAGTGCGGCGGGCGTCAGTGCGAGAATGACCAGAGCGGCCCATGCGACCGAGCGCATGGAGATGCCTTGCCGGTCGAGAACGATCGCCACCAGTACCAGGCCGATCATCAGAAACGCGCGTTGGGTCGGGACCGTCGCCCCGGCAAGCAGGGCATACGCAAATGCGCCGATGACCGCGGCAACTGCCGCCCATTTCTTTATGGGATAGGGCAACGCGATGGCGGGGATCAGGGACAGGCCGCCCCGGACGATGACGAAAATGAACCCGGCGACCAGACCGATGTGGAGCCCGGAGATCGCCAGCAGGTGGGCAATCCCCGAGGCGCGGAACGCCTCGAGGACAGGTTCACGGACGATTGTGCGTTGCCCGGTGATCAAAGCGGCGGCGACCGTACCGGCGTCGCCCGGAATGGCGGCCACCACCCGCTGCGTGACCCGCCATCGCAGCCGTTCGATGGCGGTCGCCAATTGCCACTCCTCCAGGTGCGACTGGACGATCCGGGCGCGCCCCAGGGCGAAACCGACGCCGGCAAGCTCCTGGAAATAGAACTGACGCTGCAGGTCGAAGCCGCCGGGCAGAACGGGGGGAGGCGGGGGAGAGAGAACCGCGCGAACCTCAATCCAGTCTCCCGCCGCCAAAGGCGGTTGCGCGCCCCGGAGACGAACGCGAACCCGCGGCGGCTGCCGGGGCGCCGCCAAGTTTTGGATCCTGATCCGGTTCAGGGTCACGCGCACCCCATCGGGAAACGGCTCCAGGAGCACGATCCGCCCCTGGACGCTGGCGGCGCTGCGATTTTCGGTCAGCACCGGGTGCTTGAGACTCAGAGTCTGCCATTGAGCGCTCAGGAAACCGGCGGCGGCAATGAACAGTCCGGCGGATAGGAACATGACAGCGGGCCGTCGGCGGCACAGCCAACCGCAGGCGATCGACAGCGCTCCCGGTCCAAGGGCGAGCCAGGCCGGCGGCTCATCGGGCAGGAAGAAATAAAGGCCGATGCCGGCGCCAAACGCCACCGGGACCCACAGCAGCCAACGATCCCGCTCTTCGAGCAACGCGTCCCGCGCACCATCGAGAATGCCGCTCACCAAGGCGGCCGTCCGCTTATCCTCCCGTGTCATGGTGCAAGGATGACAGACCAGAACCAAACCTGTAAACTGCCCGCCCTGTTTTGAATAATTAAATAATATCAATCACTTAGATCGAAATTTATGGTCGTTACCCGCTTCGCGCCCTCGCCCACGGGCTTCCTCCATATCGGCGGCGCCCGCACCGCATTGTTCAACTGGCTGTTCGCCAGACACCATCAGGGCACGTTTCTCCTGCGAATCGAGGACACCGACCGGAAGCGCTCCACCGACGAGGCCGTCGACGCTATCCTCGGCGGGATGCGCTGGCTGGACCTTGCCTGGGATGGAGAGCCGATCTCGCAGTTCGCGCGGAGCGGCCGGCATGCCGAAATCGCCCGGCAGCTTCTTGACGAAGGCAAGGCCTACCGCTGCTACTGCACGCCCGAGGAACTCGCGGAGATGCGGGAGGCGGCGCGGGCGGCCGGCAGCGCCCGGCTTTATGACGGCCGCTGGCGGGACCGTGACCCCACGGAGGCGCCGGACGGCATAGATCCGGTCATTCGCCTGAAGGCGCCCGAGGGCGGCGAAACGGTCATCCGGGACATCATCCAGGGAGACGTGCGGGTTGGCCACGATCAGCTGGACGACATGATCCTGTTGCGGGCCGATGGAACACCGACCTACATGCTGGCGGTCGTGGTTGACGACCATGACATGGGCATTACCCACGTCATTCGCGGAGACGACCACCTGACCAACGCCTTCCGTCAGGCTCAGATTTACGCGTCCTTGGGATGGGATATGCCGATCATGGCCCACATGCCCCTCCTCCACGGAAGCGACGGCGCAAAACTCTCCAAGCGTCATGGCGCGCTCGGCGTCGAGGCCTACCGCGATATGGGCTTTCTCCCCGAGGCGGTAAACAACTACCTTCTCCGATTGGGATGGAGCCACGGCGACGACGAAATCATCAGCCGCGACCAGGCGATCGAGTGGTTTGACGTCAAGGATGTCGGCAAGGCTGCCGCCCGCTTCGACATGGACAAGCTGACCAGTCTCAACGGGCATTACATCCGCGAAGCCGGGAATGATCGGCTGGTCGAACTGATCCTGCCGGGGCTGGAGAGCGAACTCGGCGAGACGGTCGACGAGGCGGCGCGGCAACGTCTGATCAATGGAATGCCCGGCCTTAAAGAGCGCGCGAAAAACACACTGGAACTTATTGAAAATGCATTATTTTATGTGCGTAAACGCCCACTCTCCCTGAACCCGAAAGCGGCAAAAATCCTTGACGCGGAGGGGCGCGGCATGATCGAACATATCCGCCCGAGTTTGGCGCAGCTCGAAGATTGGTCGCAGGACCGGATCGAGACTGCGGCAAGAGAAGCCGCCGAGGCCGCCGACGCCAAATTGGGTGCCGTAGCACAGCCACTGCGCGCTGCGCTCACCGGTTCCAACGTATCACCGGGAATATTCGAGGTGATGGAGGTACTGGGCCAGGATGAAACCTTGGGCCGTCTCGACGACGCGCTCGCCGTACAAGACTGACGGGACCATTTGCCACCTTGGGGAAGAACGCGCATGAATGACCACAATACCACCACCAACCACACCATGACCCTTACCAACAACGAGACCGGCGAGGCGTTCGAGTTGCCGGTGCTCGGCGGGTCGGTTGGTCCCAAGGTGATCGACGTCCGGCGCCTTTATGGCGATACCGGCTACTTCACCTACGATCCGGGGTTTACTTCGACGGCGAGCTGCGAGTCGACCATCACCTACATCGATGGCGACGAGGGTATCTTGCTCTATCGGGGATATCCGATCGAGGACTTGGCGGTTCACTGCGACCACATGGAGGTCAGCTACCTCTTACTGTTCGGCGAGCTCCCCAATGCCGAACAAAAGGCCAAATTCGAGCACGACATTACCTACCACACCATGCTCCACGAGCAGGTGAACCAGTTTTATCGCGGCTTCCGGCGTGATTCCCATCCCATGGCCATCATGTGCGGCGTGGTCGGCGCGCTCTCGGCGTTCTATCACGACAGTCTGGATATCAACGACCCCTGGCACCGGACGGTGGCGTCCTACCGGATGATCGCCAAGATTCCGACCATCGCGGCCCACGCATACAAATACGCCATTGGTCAGCCCTTCATCTATCCCGACAACAGCCTGAGCTATTCGGAAAACTTCCTCCATATGCTGTTTGCGACACCGGCCGAGGACTACGAGGTCAGCCCCACCCTCGCCCGCGCAATGGACCGGATTTTGATCCTCCACGCGGACCACGAGCAGAATGCCTCCACCTCGACCGTGCGGTTGGCCGGCTCAAGCGGGGCCAACCCGTTCGCCTGTATCGCCGCGGGAATCGCGTCCCTCTGGGGACCGGCCCACGGCGGCGCCAACGAAGCCGTCCTCAACATGCTCCACGAAATCGGCGACAAGTCGAACATCACGGAGTATGTCAAAAAGGCCAAGGACCCGGATGATCCGTTCCGCCTGATGGGCTTCGGTCACCGTGTTTACAAGAACTTCGACCCCCGTGCCCGGGTGATGCAGCAGACCTGCCACGAGGTCTTGGAGGAGCTTGGCATTACCGACGAGCCGCTACTCGAACTGGCCATGGAGTTGGAGAAAATCGCCGTCGAAGACGAGTATTTCGTTGAGCGCAAGCTCTATCCCAACGTGGATTTCTATTCGGGGATAATTTTCAAGGCCATCGGGATTCCGACCACCATGTTCACGGTATTGTTCGCCGTTGCCCGGACGGTCGGCTGGATCGCCCAGTGGAATGAGATGGTCGAAGATCCGAGCCAGAAAATCGGCCGGCCCCGTCAGCTGTTTACCGGGTCCGCCCGGCGGGACTTCGTCGCCCTCGACAAGCGCGCGTAGAGCGCGTTTCCGGACTATTGTCCCGCGATGACGTCGAGCACCGCCCGGCCCGCCCGCCGGCTCGGCGTATCCCCGTCCGGGCTCAATCGTGAGATCGCGTTCCGCATGCCCTTGACCTGATCCAGGGCGGCATTCGGCTCGGTGAGCAGGCGTTCCGCCGCGGAGGCCAAGTTTCCCGGCGTACAGGCCTCAAAGACAAATTCGGGCACCACTTCCCGGTCATTCATGAGGTTCACCAGATTGGCAAATCGAATCCGAACCATCCGGCGCGTCAGCCAAGCCGTAATCGGGTTGGTCTGGTAGGCCGTAACGGTTGGCAGCCGGGCGGCAGCCAACTCAAGGGCGACAGAACCGGACGCGGCAATCGCAACGTGAGCCGCGGCGAAGGCGCCATATTTCTCGCTGCCGTCCACGATGATCGGCTGGAGAGGCCAGCCGCGTGCGCCCGCAGATACCATGGGGCCGACGCTCTCAAGCGTGGGCAAAATCACGCGAAGGCCAGGAATGCGCCCCGCAAGCCGTTCGATGGCCTCGCCGAAAATGGGCATGTGCCGACCCACTTCGGTGCCTCGGCTGCCCGGCAGGGCGCAAATGACCGGGGCTTCCGGGGCAATCCCGTGCGCCCGTCGAAACCCCGGCCCATCGCCGCTATTTGCCCCACCCTCCACCACAGGATGGCCGACAAACGTGCAGGAAAGGCCCTCGCGCTCGAAATACGGCGGCTCAAACGGAAACAGCACCAGAAGATGATCGACCAAGCGAGCGATTTTTTTGGCCCGCCCGGGCTTCCACGCCCAGACGGTCGGGGCGACAAAGTGCACGATCGGAATGCCGGCGCCGCGAAGCTTCTTTACCACCCGTAGGCAGAAATCGGGGGCATCGACGGTGACAACGACGTCCGGCCGCTGCGCTCGAATATCCGCGGCGGTTCGCCGGATCAGTGAAAGAATTCGCGGTATGCGCGGAACCACCTCAGCAAATCCCATTACCGACAATTCCGATAACGGCACCAGACTGTCCAGGCCCTGGGCAGTCATTTGCTCTCCGCCAATCCCCACAAATCGCGCCGCCCCTTGCGTTTGACGGTTGATTTCGGCCATCAACGGGGCCCCAAGGTCATCACCCGACGGCTCACCCGCGATAATGTAGATGAGAGGCCGTTCCGCCACCGCTCAGGTATCCGCCCCGGGGGCAATGCCGAGGACAAAGACGCCACGGTGATCGGCCCGACGAATGACTTCAAGGCGTTTGAGGATCAGCGACCGCCCGGTTTCGACGGCGACACCCCCAAGGCCGGCCAGGTCAATTTCCGTAATGGTATCCGGCCCGATCGTCGGCAAATCAACTCGCCGGTCCTGCCCGGGTTTGGACATCTTCACGAGGACTCCCGACCTAGTGCCGTCCACGGGCGCACATCGGGCGACCAGCGCCGCGGTCCCGGCTTCATCCTCGATGTCCAGGATTTCGCCTGCCCGTACAATCACAGCCTGCCCCAAGTCCTGCGCGCCCAATTGCCGTGCGGCCGCAATGCCGATCTCTATATCGGCCAGCGCTTGGGAATCCGGCCCGTGCCGCCCCAATATGCCCCGCGGGGCCAGCAGATCGGCCACGACTTGATCAGCGCCGATGACGCGAAAGCCGTAATCCTCGAAGCCCCGGGACACGCGGCGCAGCAAACTATCATCGCCCGAAACCAGACCGCCGATCTTTAGCAGCAGCGCCGCCGAGCGTCGGTCCATCATGAAATCCTTGAGTGCCGGCCGCCGTACCCGGCCCGCCATTACGATCTCGGCGACATTCTGTTCCAACAAGGCATCGAGGATATCGGCCAACCGGTTCATCCGGTGAATTCCGTGCGGTACGTCATCGTCAAGAGAGAAATCGAAGTGATCTTCAAGGGCGACAACGTAGAAGGCGCGTCCGCTTTCGCGGCAGGCTTCGATGACCAGCTTGGGAAGGTCTCCCCCTCCCGCGATGATGCCGAGTTTAGGCTGCATCCTCGAACAGGGGCTGACAGATCGCCCGGGCCGAATCGACGCCGATAAATCTGACGATCTCCATCACCGGCTCGACATGACTGAAGAGCTCCGCCACATCGGTCACCCGCTCCGACTGGGTGCCCTCCTGAGCAAAGATCAGCCTGTAGGCCCGGCGGAGATCGTGAATGACCTCTCGAGAAAAATCCCGCCGCTTGAGCCCGACGAGGTTCAGACCGGAGAGATGGCCGCGGTTTCCGACGACCGAGCCGTAGGGAATAACATCGTTCCCGACCCCGGTCATGCCCCCGATCATGGCGTGCCGGCCGATACGGACAAATTGATGCACGGCCGAAAGTCCCCCGACGATGGCCCAGTCGCCGATTTCCACATGGCCGGCGAGGGTCGCATTATTGACCAGGATGACGTTGTCGCCGATCTGGCAGTCATGAGCCACGTGCGCCGCCACCATAAACAGGCAACCGTCGCCGATGCGGGTCACCATCCCGCCGCCCTCGGTTCCGGGGTTCATGGTGACGTGCTCGCGGATGACGTTATTCCTGCCGATTTCCAGGGACGATTTCTCGCCTTTGTACTTCAGGTCCTGCGGCTGGTGGCCGATCGATGCAAAAGGAAAGACCTGGGTGCCGTCCCCGAGACGCGTCCGACCGGTAACCACCACATGAGATCCCAATCGCACACCATCACCAAGCACCACGTCCTGCCCGATACACGAGTACGGCCCAATTTCAACGTCCGCCCCGATTTGGGCGCCGCTCTCTATGAGCGCAGTTGGGTGAACGCCGGACATTTAATCGTCCATGATCATGGCGGTGTAGGTCGCTTCGGCGACCACTTGGCCGTCGACTTTGCCTTCACCGGCGAATTTCCAGACCGGCCCCCGGTGCTGTTTGGCCTCGACGTGGACCTCCAATCGGTCGCCCGGCACGACCGGCTTGCGGAATCGCGCGGAATCGATGGACATGAAGTAAACCAATTTGCCCTCTAATTCCTCCCCGATACTCCAGACAATGAGCGTTGCCGCGGTTTGCGCCATGCACTCAATGATCATGACACCGGGCATGACCGGCCGCTCCGGGAAATGGCCGGGAAAATAGGGTTCGTTCGCGGTCACGTTCTTGATACCGGTTGCACTGGTCCGCGGGACCAAATCCACAATCCTATCAACCAACAGCATGGGATATCTGTGAGGAAGAATCCGCATGATGTCCTCGACATTCAGAACCGTATCGGTGACCTGCTTGCTTTCCGAATCCATTCGCTAGTGACCCTCGTCTCCCTTAAGCAATCGGTTCAGCCGCGCCAACTTCCGCCAAAAGCCTTTGGATTCCTCGGCGGGAAAGCCAACGACCGTCTGGCCTGCCGGCACATCCTTGGTTACACCCGACTGTGCCGCGATTCGGGCCCCCGGTCCAATGTGCAAATGACCGCTGATTCCAGCCTGCCCACCCATCATGACAAAGTCTTCCAATCGAACGGAACCCGACATGCCAACCTGGCCTGCAATTAGGCAATTCCCCCCAATTTGGACGTTATGTGCGATATGTACGAGATTATCAATCTTCGTTCCCGCCCCAATCACGGTATCCGGTCCGGCACCGCGATCGATGGCGGCATTTGCGCCAATCTCCACGCCATCGCCGATGAGCACCCGGCCGAGTTGCGGAACCTTTTCGTGTCCGCCGGCTCCAGGCGCGTAGCCAAATCCGTCTTGACCGACCCTGACACCGGGGTGGATGCGCACCGCCTCTCCAATTAGACAGTAGGCAAGGGTGACATTGGACCCGACAACACAATTTTTCCCAACGGCAACGCCCGGTGCAATAACCGTATTCGCACCCACCAAGGTCCCATCTCCGATTTCCGCCCCCGGTCCGACAACCGCACCGGGATCGATTCCGACACCTGCCCCCAATTTGGCCGTGGGGTCGATATGAGCCTGCTCGGAGATTTCCGGAGATCCGTGCTCGGGCGGGTAAAACGCCTGGGCGATCAGGGCGAAGGCGCGGTAGGGTTCCTCCGAAATCAAAAGCGCCGCACCGGCCGGGGCGCGGCCCGCGAGATCGGGTGCCAGAACAATCGCACCCGCGCCGCTCCGTTCAAATTCCCCGACATAGCGCCGGTTGTCGATAAAACTCACCGCTTCCGGCCCCGCAGACGTCAATGGGCCTACGTCGTTGAATTTCGCGGTCTCTGAATCGTCACCGCGAGCCTCACACCCCGAGACGTCGGCAAGTTCGGTTAACGAAAAACTCCCCGCGGATTTGAAGAACCGTGGATCGGCCATCTATTTCTGGCCGGCGGCTGGGTCCGTGAGCTGATAGGACGGAACGTTTTGATCCAACAACTTGATCACCTCAGCCGTAATGTTCAATGGCCGCTCGAAAAATACCAGTTCCCGCCGGCTGAGGATCAAAATGTAGTTGTTTGCCCGGGCATAGGTCCGGACTGCCTTGTTGAGCTCTTCCTGGAAAGCCTTCAACGCCTGTCCCCGCATGGCGTTTAACCGTTGGCTTCGCGCATTCGCCTCTCGCCGGAATTTCGCCGTGCGTTGGCGCAGTTCCTCGCGGCTCTTGGTATAGGCTTCGGGCGCGACGATCACACGCTGCCGTTCGAGTTCCTCGGCAGCCTTCCGCAACTCGGCTTCCTCCGCCTTTACCTCGTCTCCGAGTTTGGTCCGTAATTCACCGATCTGGCGGTCCATGTCCCGGGTCATCTTTGACTGCCGGCGGATGATCTCGATATCGAGAATGCCGAGTTGGCCCTGCCGGGCCTCGGGTTCAGGCTGCCCCTGAGCGAAGGCGGCGTCCATCCCGCCCAATACCAGAAACGCAGCAACCGGCAGGGCAAGGATAGGGAGAGTTCTGAGTAGCTTCATTAGAATCGCGTTCCGAAATTAATCCGAATTAGTTCGTCCCTATCCTCGTCTTCCTCAAGGATTGGAAAGCCAAAATCAATAGCGATCGGCCCCAATGGCGAAGACCAGCCCAATCCGGCACCCGCCGACAGACGCAGGCTTCCCGGATCCAGCACGTTCGCGTTTGACGGCGATACGCCGCCGGCGCTGCCAAAATCGGTGAACATGCGCGCCCGGATACCGAATTCGTTGGGAAGTCCGACCGGGAAACCCAGTTCGACCGTGCCATTATAGACCCACTCACCGCCAAGGGCATCGTCGGTTGATTTGTCGCGCGGCCCCACGCCGGAAGACTCGAATCCCCGCAAAGTGGATCCACCAAGGAAGTATCTATCCGCGATCTCGACATCTTCGCCAAGGCCCACGATGTACCCGACACGGCCCCCGGTTGAAAGTACCCATTCGTCGGCCACGGGCAGGTAGTAGCCGCTCGAGGCGGTATTGCGGAGATAGGCAACGTCACCGCCGAGCCCCGCCAGATCTGACCCGAGCCTAACGAAATAGCCATCCGTAGGATTAATTCGGCTATCCCGCTGATCATACAATAGAGTTTGCGAGACCTCGGATACGTAGCGGGTGCCTGCCTGGGCTTTGATTAGGTTAGAAGCGTTAGCTTGAACTTTCTCAATCTCGGACGCACGGAACTGGTACCGAAGGCTCTGGGACAGATTTTCACTTAAAGGATAGCCAAACCGCACTCCTCCCCCGGTCTCGGTGAAATCATGGGACCTCGAAGATTGGAGATCTCTCGAACGTCGGAAGAGATCTACGCCCGCCCGCACCTCTCGATCCAAAAAGTAGGGTTCGGTAAACGCAAGGTCGACCTGATTTTGCTTGGCGCCGATGGATACGGAGAGCGCTAGTTCTTGTCCCCGTCCGAGAAGATTTCGCTCCCGGATGGAGAATTCGCCGAGCACCCCCGCATCCGTCGAAAATCCGGCGCCTACACTCAGAGAACCCGTCGATTGCTCTTCGACATTGGCCGAGACAACGGCCTTGTCGGGCGCGCTTCCGGGCACCTGATCGATCTCGACGTTACTAAAGTAGCCGAGGTTTCGAATTCTTTGTTGAGAGCGCCGAAGCTTGGCGGAGTTGAACGCGTCTCCCTCGACCAATCTAAATTCGCGCCGAATGACCTTGTCGATCGTCCGTACATTTCCGGTGATATCAATGCGTTCCACGAACACTCGCGGCCCTTCATTGATGCGGAAATTCAAACCGATGGTTCGGTTTTCCCTGTCGCGATCGATTTCTGGCCGAATGTCGACAAATGCGAATCCCAAATTGCCGACCTCATCGGTCAATTTGTCGACGACTTCGTCGACGAGGCCGCTGTCGTACCAGTCACCCTCCTCAAATTCAACGAGCCCCCGCAACGAGTCACCGTCAAGGCCCCGCAACTCGGAACTGATGTCGAAAGTGCCGAATTTGTACCGTTGGCCCTCATCGACGGTAAAAGTGATAAAGAAGGAGTCCCTTTCGGGTGTCAGTTCAGCCACCACCGAGCGAACCCGAAAGTCGGCGTATCCCTCGGAAAGATAGTGACGCCGCAGAAGTTCCCGATCGAAAGCCAGGCGATCGGGATCATAAGTATCGTCAGAGGTGAAGAAACGGTACCAAATCGCTTCTTTGGTTCGGATCACTTCCCGCAGATCGGAATCGTCCATCGCGCGATTACCGACAAAGCGAATATTCTCCACCTTGGTCAGTTCGCCCTCTTCAATCTCGAATACCAAATCAACCCGGTTTTGCTCAAGGCGGATCACCTTGGGCACCACGGATGCGGCAAATCTCCCCCGTACCTTGTAAACGTCTAGAATCCGCTGGAGGTCCTCCTGGACCTTGGTACGCGTGAAAACCACGCGGGGCCGCAACTGCACTTCGGCCTCCAGTACCTCATCCTCGACCCGTTGATTTCCCTCAAACGCAATACGATTGATGATTGGATTTTCCACCAGCCGGATAACCAGGGCTTGTGCCCGCCGGTCAATGCTGATGTCCGCAAACAGGCCGGTGGCAAACAGGCTTTTCAGCGAACGGTCGATGCGCTCCGCATCGAAGGGATCGCCCTCACGGACCAATAGGTAGGATCGCACCGTGCTTTGTTCGATGCGCTGGGATCCCTCAATGATGATCTCGCGGATCGGCCCACCCGACTGCTGGGCGGACACGGGCGCGATGCCAACAAGTAGCAAGGCGATAAGTAAAACGGCGCGAGTGATCACGGAGAAACGTTCCTTTGCGGACGATTCACTAAGTAAAAAGGCCTGTAATAAACTCGAAAAACTTCAAATGGACAAGATCGTTCCAGGTAACGAACAGGAATAGACAGAGCACCAGGACAAGCCCGAACCGGAACCCGTACTCCTGCGCGCGCGGTCCAAGGGGCCGCCCCCGCACCGCTTCCACGGCGTAGAACGCCAAGTGACCGCCGTCGAGCATGGGAATGGGAAACAAATTAATCAGCCCTAGATTGACCGAGAGCACCGCCAACAGCCACACGAAGTCCCGCCATCCGTTTTGTGCCGCGTGGCCGGAAATCTGGGCTATTCGCAGCGGCCCCCCCAGGTCTTTCGCCGATTGCTCTCCGACAATCAGCCCGCCAACAAACTCCAAAATCCTACCGGTCATGAAAACCGTCTGCTGAACGCCCATCCAGGCGCTGGTCAGCGGGTCCTGACGCTCATAGCGATTGCCTCCCGCGCCGACACCCAGCCGCCCCACCTCAACGGTATTTCCCTGGTCATCCTTTTCGGTTATTGCTTTGGGGACGGCTGTCAGATCGATAATTTGGCCGTCGCGTTCGACGCGAATTGCCATGGGCTTGGAGGGACTTGCCCGCACGGCGTCGAAAATCTCCGAGAACAAGGTGACCCTCTTGCCGTTAATTTCGATGATCTTGTCATCAGTCCGAAATCCGGCCTCCGCCGCCGCCGAGCCGGGAATGACGCCGCCGACGATGGACGGCGGTGGTCCCTCAAACGGTTGCGGCACACCCGCCGTTGCAAAGAAAATAGCGAATACGATGGCCGCGAAGATGTAGTTGACCGCCGGGCCGGCAAAGACGATGGCTGCGCGCTGACCCAGCCTCTTGTTATGGAAGGATACAGCCTTCTCTTCGGGCGTCATCTCCCGCTCGGTACCGTCTTCCTCGACGTGGGTATCACCCTCGCCGAACATCTTTACATATCCCCCGAGCGGGAATGCGCAAATCTTCCACCTGGTGTCGTTCTTGTCGGTCCAACCCTTAATCTCGGGGCCAAAGCCAACCGCGAATACTTCCACCCGAACGCCATTCCGCCGGGCAACCCAGTAGTGGCCCCATTCGTGGACAAACACCAATATTACAATGGCAACGATGAACGCCAGAATGATAATGGTGAGGCTTTCCATAGTTTCACTCGATTCCAATTATTCCGCGGCGCTAAAAATCCGCCGCTAGTTCTCTCGCCTTGGTTCTCGCTCTCGAATCCGAGTCCAGAACGTCGCCGATTGAGCCCGGCCGGGACATGGGAATCGCCGAAATCGTCGCCTCAACAAGTCGGGCGATATCGAGAAACCCAAGAGATCCGGCTAGAAACAATTCCACGGCAATCTCGTTCGCCGCGTTCAATATAGTAGGCACGTCGCCGCCGGCCCGCAAGGCATCGCGGGCCAGCTGGAGTGCCGGAAATCGTTCAAAATCAGGTGCTTCAAACGTGAGCCGGCCGATTTCTTCGAGCCGGAGGCGCGGTGAAGGCGCAGCAATTCGATGAGGCCAGCCCAAGGCGTAGGAGATGGGCGTACGCATATCCGGCGTCCCCAACTGGGCCAGGACCGAGCCATCGATATAGGCAACCATGGAATGGATGACCGATTGGGGGTGAACCAGAATTTCGATCTGATTCTCCCCCACGGGAAACAGGTAATGGGCCTCGATCAGTTCGAGGCCCTTGTTCATCATCGTCGCCGAATCCACCGAAATCTTGGCCCCCATGTCCCAGTTGGGGTGAGCGACCGCCTGCTCGGGCGTTACGTCCCGCATGTCGGCAAGCGGTGTCTCCCGGAAGGGCCCGCCCGACGCCGTCAGAATGACCCTCTCGACTTTTTCAGGCTCGCCGAAATTGAACACCTGAAAGATCGCATTGTGTTCGGAATCGACCGGTAAAAGCGTCGCACCACTGTCGGCGACTTCGGACAAAAGCAAATCACCGGCACAAACCAGGCATTCCTTGTTGGCGAGTGCCACCGTTGCGCCGCGCCTGGCAGCGGCGATGGTCGGTGCCAGACCGGCACCGCCGACGATACCGGCCATGACCCAATCGGCGGGACGCGATGCCGCCTCGACCATCGATTCCTCTCCGGCCCCGACTTCGATGCCGGTTCCCGACAAAGCAGACTTGACCGACGCATAATTTTCCTCGGAGGCCACCGCCACCATCTGCGGGTTGAACTTCAGTGCCTGCACCACCAGCAGATCCGTGTTCCGGTTGCCGGTGATGGCTTCGACCACATACTTGTCCGGCTCCCGTGCTATGAGATCGAGGGTGTTGCAGCCGATGGAGCCGGTTGAACCCAGGATCGTCACCCGGCGCGGCGTCTCTGATGAGGGCGCAGAATCCATAAGGTTCAATTCCCCGCTCGTGCCGCAACGGTCAGGATGGCGGCCAACGGCGCCGCCGCCAGGACTCCGTCAACGCGATCAAGAACACCGCCATGACCGGGGATCAGCCGCCCGGAGTCCTTTACCTCGAACCGCCGCTTAATTCGCGATTCGAATAAGTCGCCGACCTGCGACGCCGCCCCGATTGCCAGGGCAAGCAATGCCGCCAACGCCACCGACATGCCGCCGGCGACCGTCGCCATTGCGGCGGCCGCGGCGATACCGCAGCCCAAACCGCCGACGGCGCCGGCCCAGGTCTTGTTGGGGCTGATTTTCGGAGCGAGCTTCGCACCACCTATCGTCCGTCCGAAGACATACCCTCCGATGTCATTGGCCCAGACGATGGCGAACAATGCCAATACGTACACCATGCCGGACTCCGGATGTTGCCGAAGACTGACAAGGGCAATGCAGGGTATGCCCAGATAAAGCACGCCGGCGGCAGCCCAGCGCTTTTCCCGCCGGCCGCCCAGACTCACCAGAAGAACTATCGATGCCAGACCGGCAATCACAGTGCCCTCGTAACGTTCCAGCGCGGCGAACAGAATGGCGAACAGCACGCCCAGGCCAAGAAGCCAACCGGTCAGGCTGTTCAACCGGATACCGCACATGCCTGCCCATTCCCAAATCATGGCCATGGCGAAAAACACAACAAAGATATCGAACGCCGGTGCGCCAAACCAGGTCGCACCGACAGCGATGGTTACCAGGACCACCGCCGAGACGACCCTGTGATACAGGGTGTCGGGCGTTCTCTCACCCGCCGGTTGCCCCATACCGACGCTCTCTTCGGTTGAATTCCGCGATGGCATCGAGAAACAGGTCTTCGGAGAAATCGGGCCAATGGGCGTCCAAAAATACGAACTCGGAATAGGCCAACTGCCACAGCAGGAAATTGCTGATCCGTTGCTCGCCGCCGGTTCTGATCAGAAGGTCCGGTTCCGGAATCCCTATCGTATCGAGGTGCGACGCCACGCAATCTTCGTCGATCCGACCGGCAGCCAGCTCCCCGCTCTCGATTTTGCGACCGATCTGCCGCATCGCCGAGGTCAATTCGGCGCGTCCTCCATAGCTAAGAGCCAGAATCAGATCCAATGTTGAATTGCCGGCCGTTTGGCGTTCGCAGTGCTCGATCAGGTCAACAATATCCTTGCCCAGATGCCGGCGCTCTCCGATCACCCGTAAACAGACGCCGTTCCTGTGCAATTCGGCGATCTCGCTTCTCAGATAGCGCCGCAGCAATCCCATCAGGTCATCGATTTCCGCAAGCGGGCGTTTCCAGTTTTCGGACGAAAAGCTGAAAAGCGTGAGATACCTCACACCGTACTTGACCGAGGACTCAACGGCGCATCGTACCGCCTCGGCGCCCTTTCGGTGCCCGGCAATGCGCGGCAGCCCACGGGCTTTCGCCCATCGGCCATTGCCATCCATGATAATCGCGATGTGCGCCGGCGGCGGGGCTGAAACGTCGCCATATTCGGGGGCAATTTTCGCCAAGTTACACCTGCATAATCTCTTGTTCCTTACGATGGAGAGCCTCATCCATCTTGGAGATGAAGTGGTCGGTCAGGTCCTGGATTTCCTTGCCGTAATCCCGGTGCGCGTCCTGCGAAATCCCACCATCCTTTTCGGTTTTTTTGAGTTCATCCATCACGTGCCGCCGGACGTTGCGGACCGCCACCCGCGCTTCTTCGGTATATTTTCCGGCAACCTTGGTCAGTTCGGTTCGCCGTTCTTCCGTAAGAGGTGGAATCGGAATGCGGACCAACTGGCCGTCGCTCGCCGGGTTCAATCCCAGATCGGCTTCGCGAATAGCCTTTTCGACCGCACCGACCAGACCCTTGTCCCACACTTGAACCGTCAACAACTGTGGTTCAGGCACGGAAATGGTGCCGACCTGCGAGAGCGGCATTTGCGATCCATAGGCATCGACGTTGATCGGTTCCAGCAGGCTCGTCGAGGCACGTCCGGTCCGCAAGCCGCCGAATTCCTTTTGCAGGACCTGTAGTGCGCCCTCCATCCGGCGTTCAACATCCGACTTGGTCGACGCGAAATCATAATCAGCCACCGTTTGCCCCCTCCGTAATAATTGTTGAAACGCCCTTGCCCTGCACCACCTCCCCAAAAGCTCCGGGAGCGTGGATGGAGAACACCAAAATCGGGATTTTGTTCTCCCGGGCAAGCGATATGGCGGAAGCATCCATGACTTTGAGGTCCTGGGTCAAGACGTCCCGATAGGTGAGTTCATCATACCGCTTCGCCGACTTGTCGGTTTTGGGGTCGGCTGAGTAAACGCCGTCCACCTGGGTACCCTTGAATAGCGCGTCGCAGCCCATTTCCGCGGCACGCAGGGCAGCGGCGGTATCCGTGGTGAAGAACGGATTTCCGGTACCGGCCGCGAAAATAACCACGCGTCCCTTTTCCATGTGACGAATGGCCCGGCGGCGGATATAGGGCTCGCAAACGGCGGACATGGGAATGGCCGAGAGTACGCGCGTCGGGACCTCGTTCCTCTCGAGTACGGACTGAATACCCAGCGCATTTATGACCGTCGCCAGCATCCCCATATGATCGGCGCTTGAACGCTCAAGCCCCGCCGCCACGCCCGAAAGTCCGCGAAATATGTTGCCGCCGCCGACAACGAGGCAAACCTGCACGCCCATACCCTGCACGGTCTTCACCTCATCCGCGATCCGTTCCATGGTCGCGGGATCGAGCCCGAATTCCCGATCACCCATCAACCCCTCGCCGGAGAGTTTCAGGAGAACGCGACGGTATATGGGATTATCTGACATTTCCGTCTTCGCCATGGGCAGCAATACCAGTGCGGCAGCGGGACATTGCGATCAACTGCGTCCACGCGGCAACGGCCGCGATAGTACACCAACCGCGGCCGCTACGTCTTTGATTTTTCGCTGATTTCCGGGAAAAACAGGGTTTTCCTGGAATTGAGCCGAATTACATTCCTGCCGTTGCGGCGACCTCCGCCGCAAAGTCCTCTTCCTTCTTCTCGATGCCCTCGCCAAGTGCGAATCGTTTGAACCCCGTGACCTTGATCCCGCCGCCGGCATCCTGTCCCGCGGCTTCGACGGCTTTCGAAACCTTGGTTTCGTTGTCGATTACGAAGGTCTGCTCCATCAGGCAAACTTCCTCGTAGTACTTGCGCAACCGGCCTTCGACCATCTTCTCGATGATCTCGTCGGGCTTGCCCGAGGCGCGCGCCTGTTCCGCCAGGACGGTTCTTTCACGCTCCAGGTCCTCGGCGGTAACGTCCTCCCGGGTCAACGCCCGCGGGTCGGCCGCCGCGACATGCATGGCCAATTGCTTGCCGAACGCCTCCAGCTTGCCTGTATCGCCGGTGGATTCAAGCGCCACCAATACCCCGATTTTACCGAGACCGGCGGCCAGCGCGTTGTGCATGTAGGACACGACAACCCCGTTGCCGACCTCTAGGGTCTCCACACGGCGGATGTTCATATTTTCGCCGATCGTTGCGATCAGATTGGTGAGCGTCTCGGCCACCGTGCCGCCGCCCGGATGGGCCGCCGAGGTCAACGAGTCAAGATCGCCGGCGCCCTCGAGGGCGATATTCGCCACGCCGCCGACAAACTCCTGAAACTGCTCGTTACGGGCGACGAAATCGGTTTCCGCGTTGACCTCGACGACGGCGCCCCGAGTGCCGCCGGTGGCGACGGCGATCAGGCCTTCGGCGGCAATCCGACCGGCCTTCTTGGCTGCCGCCGAGAGGCCCTCCTTGCGAAGCCAATCAACGGCCGCCTCCAAATCGCCATCGTTCTCACCGAGGGCTTTCTTGCAATCCATCATTCCCGCGCCGGTTTGCTCACGGAGCTCTTTGACCAGCGCTGCGGTGATTTCTGCCATTTGTTTATCCTTACTCTAATATTCAGGCGCTATTGTTTTGATATATAACAGTTAAGAGGCTGCCGGCTGTTCCGGCTCTTCCTCGGACGCCTGCTCCGCCGCAACTTCTTCCGCAGGGGCTTCCTCGACCGGCGCCTCGGTCTCGGCGGGTGTCGCTTCCTCGGATGCCTGCTCCGCGGCGACTTCTTCCGCAGGTGCTTCCTCGGCCGGCGTTTCGGCCTCGGCAGGTGTCTCTTCCGCGGGCGCCTCAGCCTCTGCCGCAACCTCTTCCTCCGCGGGCAATTCTTCCACCGGCGCCTCCTCCGATTCGCCGATATCACCGCCGCTCATGGAGATTTCCTCCTGGATACCGGACAGCACGGCGCTGGCCAGCAAGTCGCAATAGAGGTTAATCGCCCGGATGGAGTCATCGTTGCCGGGGATGGGATAGTCGATGCCGTCGGGGTTTGAATTACTATCGATGATGCCGACCACGGGAATACCAAGCTTGTTGGCTTCGGCGACGGCGATGGCTTCCTTGTTGGTATCCACGACGACGATAACATCGGGCAGACCGCCCATCTCCTTGATCCCGCCAAGAGCCCGCTCCAGCTTGTCCCGTTCGCGGGTAATGCGCAGCAGCTCTTTCTTGGTCAGCCCGATATTTTCTTCCGAAAGCTGTTCTTCAAGCGTTTTCAAGCGCTTAATGGAATTGGAAATGGTCTTCCAGTTGGTCATCATGCCACCGAGCCAGCGGTGATTGACGTAATACTGGCCACACTTCTTGGCCGCTTCCGCAACCGCGCCACTGGCCTGGCGCTTGGTGCCGACCCACAGGACCCGGCCGCCGCCGGCGACAATTTCCCCGACCGCATTCATGGCCTGGTAGAGCATGGGCACGGTCTGTTGCAGGTCGATGATGTGAATACCCTGCCGGGTCCCGAAGATGTACTGATCCATCTTGGGATTCCAGCGGCGGGTGACGTGTCCGAAATGCACGCCGGCTTCAAGTAGCTGGCGCATGCTAAAGGTCGGCAAAGCCATGTCGTGTTCCTTCTCCGGTTAGGCCTCCGCGGGCGACATCCTGGAAATCAGGACACCGGAGCGACAAACGGCGAATTTGCGCCGCCGCCGCGAGCCCGCGTGCGGATTTACGGCGTGCGTTCTAACGGGATCAGGCCCCGCGTTCAAGCCAAATTTTGGCGATATCGCTGGCCGGAAACTGCTCTAAAATTCCCGCGCGTCGACGATCCCCGGGATGGACCGGACTGCCTGGGCCAATTGCGGCGAGACCTTGAATTTTCCGGGCAGCCGGATTTCGACTTCGGTCCGAAGGTCCACCCGGGAAATCAGCACCACCTCACCTCTCCCCGCGCCTTCCCGATCAAGGATATCGTTGAGGTTGGAGAGCGGGTCGGCCCCGTCGACATAGATCTTCAGGCCTGCCGCCGCGTCGGCGGCCACCGCATCAAGGGGTTCCAGCTTCTGGGCGGTCAGGCGGACGGTCTCTCCCTCGTACTGAGGCGCGGCTTTGACCAGCAGGATATTCCCGGGTTCCAACAATTCTCTGGATTGGTTGAGGATTTCCGAGAAAACGGTCACCTCGTAGGCGCCCGACTTGTCGGTCATTTGCACGAAAGCGTACTTGCTGCCCCGTGCGGACGTTCGTTCCCGCTTGGCCGTAACCACACCGGCCAGACTGACCATGCCCTGAGGCCGCTCGGTGACGAACTGCTTGTATGATTTGGCCCGCAAACGCTCAAGCGCCACCTCATACGCATCCAGGGGGTGAGCGGAGATGTAAAGGCCGATGGCCTCCACTTCTTCATTAAGACGCTCCAGATCGGACCAGTCCGGAATGTCCGGAAGGTTCAGGGCGACCGCCATTTCCTGGGAGTCCCCGAACAGACCGATCTGGTCACTGTTTCTGGCGTCGGCGGCCGCGCCGGCCTGGCGGACGATAGCCTCGGCGCACTCGAATAACTGTTTGCGGTTGGGATGGATGCCGTCAAAAACGCCCGCGCGAATTAGATTTTCCAGAGACCGTTTGTTGACCGACCGGTTGTCCAACCGTCCGGCGAAATCCTGAATGGAGTCGAAGCGGCCGTTCCCGCTTCGGTCCTTGACCAGGCTCCGCATGGCCGCCTCGCCCACGTTCCTTATGGCCGCCAAGGCGTAGCGGATAGCGCCGGTCTCCCCCTTGTACTCCACGCTGAAGAGGGTACCCGAGGCGTTGATGTCGGGCGGCAGCAGGTCGATGCCCAACCGGTCGATCTCCTGGCGGAAGACACCCAGTTTATCCGTATTGTGAATATCGAGGGTCATGGACGCGGCGAGAAACTCGACCGGATAATTGGCCTTCAGATAGGCCGTCTGATAGGCCACCAAGGCGTACGCCGCCGCGTGAGACTTGTTGAACCCGTACCCCGCAAATTTGGCCACCTGATCGAAAATACTGGACGCCTTTGCATCGGGGACACCGCGCGCCTGGGCGCCATCAACAAAGGTCTTCCGCTGGGCGTCCATCTCGGACTTGATCTTTTTGCCCATGGCCCGGCGCAGTAAATCGGCGCCGCCCAGGGTATAGCCCGCCAATTCCTGGGCTATCTGTAGGACCTGTTCCTGGTAGATCATGATGCCGTAGGTCTCGGTCAGGATCGATTCCAGGTTGGGATAGAGATAATCCGGTTCCTCCTCGCCGTGCTTCCGCTTGATATAGCTCGGGATGTTGTCCATGGGCCCCGGACGATAAAGCGCCACGATCGCGATTACGTCTTCGAAGCAGTCCGGTTTCATGTTGCGCAGGATGTCGCGCACGCCCGAACTTTCCATTTGGAACACGCCGGTGGTTTCCCCCCGACCCAGCATCTCGAACGTCGCCCGGTCGTCGAGCGGAAGCGTATCCAAGTCGATCTCGACAGCTCGTCCGGCAAGCAGGTTCTGGGTTTCTTCAAGCACCGTGAGGGTCTTGAGTCCGAGAAAATCAAACTTCACCAATCCGGCTGCTTCCACCCACTTCATCGAGAACTGGGTAACCGGCATTTCAGAACGCGGATCACGGTAGAGCGGGATCAGCTCAACCAATGGCCGGTCGCCGATCACCACCCCTGCGGCATGGGTCGAGGCGTGCCGGTACAGTCCCTCCAGCTTTTTGGAGATTTCGACCAATCTCGCGACCGTCTCGTCTTCCTGGATTGCTTGCTGGAGTTGAGGCTCGCCATCGATGGCTTTCTGCAATGTCACGGGCGCGGCCGGGTTGTTGGGCACCAGCTTGCAAATCCGGTCGACCTGCGGATACGGCATCTGCAATACCCGGCCCACGTCCCGGAGCGCCGCGCGGGGCTGCAGGGTTCCGAACGTAATGATCTGGGCCACCCTGTCAGCGCCGTATTTTTCCTGTACATATGCGATGACTTCGTCCCGGCGGTCCTGGCAAAAATCGATATCGAAGTCGGGCATGGACACCCGCTCCGGGTTCAGGAAGCGTTCGAACAGCAGCCCGAACTGCAGCGGATCGAGATCGGTGATGGTCAGCGACCAGGCAACCACCGAGCCCGCGCCCGAGCCGCGACCCGGGCCGACCGGGATGCCCTCCCCCTTCGCCCAGCGAATAAAGTCGGCGACGATGATGAAATAGCCCGGAAAGCCCATTTCCGAGATCACCGCGAGCTCATATTCCAGACGCTCCCAGTAAGGACGCGCGTCGCCCTCCCTGCCCTCTATTCCCTTCGCTCTCAGCCGCTCGACCAGGCCGTCGGCGGCAAGATCGGCCAGGACGTCCGGGTCGGACCGTTCATCACCGTTGTGGGGCGCGGCCGGCAAGAGCGGATCACGGGTTTCGGCCATGAAGGCGCAGCGCCGCGCGACCACCAGGGTATTGTCGATGGCTTCCGGCAGATCGGCGAATAACGCCCGCATCTCCTGCGCCGGCTTGAAACGGTGGTCGGGCGTCAAACGGCGGCGTCCCGTTTGCCCCACATAAGCACCTTCTGCGATACAGATCAGCGCATCGTGCGCCTCATACATGTCCTCGCCGAGGAAGAAGCATTCGTTGGTGGCGACGACGGGAAGATCGTGCTTGTACGCAAGGTCCAAAAGGTCTTCTTCGATCCGGCCCTCGTCTTCGAGGCCGTGCCGCTGCAACTCCACATAAAGCCGTCCGCCATACATGCGGGACAGCGTTTCCAGCAACTCCTCGGCCGCCTCATACTGACCGTGGACCAGCAAACGTCCAACACCGCCGTTGACACCCCCCGTCAGGGCGATGAGGCCTTCGTTGTGGGCCTTGAGATCGTGCAGAGTCACATGGGGATCGCTGCCCGCATCGGTTTCCAGGTGGGCCTTGCTGACCAGGGAGAGGAGGTTGAGGTAACCCGCTTCGGTCTGAACCAGCAGGACGATTTGGTCGAGCTCGTTGGCGCTGTTTCCGTCACCGTTGCCGTTATGGGGCTTAAGCGGATCACTTTCCGCCCCGGCCGAGAAATCGGCGAGAAGTTGGCACCCGATGATGGGCTGGATGCCGTTGCCGGCGCAGGCCTGGGAGAATTCCAGAGCGCCGAAAAGGTTCGACGTATCCGTCATGGCGACCGCCGGCATGGCAAGGTCGCCGCAGGTCTTTACCAAGTCCTTGACCTTGATCGCTCCTTCGAGAAGCGAGAACGCCGTATGAACCCGGAGGTGAACGAAATCCGCATGTGCCATGGATTGAGCATTCACGATTCGTCCGTGGGCGTCATCACCCAATCCCCGTTTATCCACAAGAATTTGAGATGCGGGGCTTAAGCCGGACTCACGTGACCGTCGGCAAGACTTAATGTCCGATCCATGCGCGCCGCAAGGTCCGGATTATGGGTGGCGATCAGCGCCCCCAGCCCCTGTTCGCGCACCATTCGCATGAGAAGCCCGAAGACTTCACCGGCGGTGCCGGGATCGAGATTACCGGTAGGTTCATCGGCGAGAAGCAGTTCGGGGTGATTGGCGAGCGCCCGCGCAATGGCGACCCGCTGCTGTTCACCGCCGGAGAGGCGCGCCGGGCGGTGGGTCGCCCGGTCCGAAAGGCCCATATCCGCCAAAAGCCCATCTGCCCGGCCGGCCGCGTCGGATTTGGCGACCCCGGCAATCATCTGCGGAACGACGATGTTCTCCCGTGCCGAAAACTCGGCCAGTAGATGGTGGTACTGATAGACGAACCCAAGCTTCCGCCGGCGGATTTCGGTGCGTGTGTCGTCGCTCATCCCGTCCGTATTTCGACCGCCGATCAGGACGGTGCCGTTGTCCGGTTTCTCGAGCAAGCCGGCGATCTGCAGCAAGGTCGATTTTCCCGAGCCCGACGGGCCGACGAGGGCGACGATTTCGCCCGGATCGACGGCCAGGCTGATCTCCTTCAGAACTTCCAGGGCGACGACGCCCTCGCCGAACGTCCGGCCGACCCCGCGGAGTTCGAGGACGGGGTCACTCATAGCGCAGCGCTTCGACCGGATCGAGCCGCGCCGCCCGCCAGGACGGATAGAGCGTGGCAAGGAACGAAAGACCGATCCCCATGCCGACCACCATCGCCACCTCGGCCGGATCGACAACCGCCGGCAATTGCGAAAGGAAATAGATTTCGGCGGCAAACAGTTCGGTGCCGGTGAGGGATTGAAGCAGCTGACGGATGGTCTCGATGTTCTCGGCGAAGGCCAGCCCGAGGACAAACCCCGCGATGGTGCCGATGATGCCGACACTCGCGCCGGACAGGAAAAAAATGCGCATCACCATGCCTTGGGTGGCGCCCATGGTCCGAAGGATGGCGATATCCCTGCCCTTGTCTTTCACCAGCATGATCAGGCCCGAAATGATGTTGAAGGCCGCCACCACGATGATCAGGGTGAGGATGAGGAACATCACGTTGCGTTCGACCTGGATCGCATTGAAGAAACTGGAATTGGAGCGCTGCCAGTCGAACACCTGCCCCTGGTTATTGAGGGCCGCTCTCACTCTCCGGGCCTGATCAGGCGCGCGGGAAGGATTTTCCAGCAAGACGTCGAGATAGTTCACCGCGCCGGGCAGCTTGAAATACAGCTGCGCCGCTTCCAGGGGCATGTACACGAAACTGGAATCATATTCGTGCATGCCCACATCGAAGACCGCGACGACCTTGTAGGATTTCAAGCGCGGCACCGTCCCGAGCACCGTGACATTGCCCTGAGGCGAGATCAGCGTTACCCGGTCGCCGATCCCCAGGCGGAAATTGCGGGCGAACCGGCTGCCGACGGCAACGACGTTGGTGCCGGTAAAGCCGTTCAGGCTTCCCGCCGAGATATTGCCGGAAATGATTTCCCGTTCCTTCAAGTCGGCCGCCGCGACACCCCGGACCACCGCACCGGCCGCGTGTCCGTTGGCGCTCGCCATAACCTGCCCCTCGATGGTCGGCGTGACCCTGACCACCCCCGAAAGGCCGGCGACCAGATCCCGGCGCTGCTCGTAGTCGGGCATGGCGCGGGTCTGGGCATAGACGCTGAGATGCCCGTTAACGCCCAGAATCCGCGTCAGCAGTTCCTGACGGAAACCGTTCATCACCGACATGACGATGATGAGCGTCGCCACACCCAGTGCGATGCCCAAAAGCGAAAACCATGCAATGACCGAGATGAATCCTTCCTGCCGCCGGGCGCGGAGGTACCGCATGGCGATCATCCGCTCGATGGCAGAGAACATCCGGCTCAGCCTTTAGTAGGCCCTGGCGATGAGGATCTCCTCGACCGCCTCTTCCCCGGTAAAGATGCATGTCCCGGCGACGCCGTTCTGGTCCAACGGCGCGTTGCGGATCGTAAGCTTGAGCGGGTCCAGCTTCGCTTCGATTGCCGCCAGCGCCGCACCGGTCGGTTTGCACCAGGGCACCCGGGCCCAGCGCAGCGGCCCTTCGGAGGACCCGTCTTCGTCCTCCGACGCCTCGCCGAAGAACTCACCCAAGGCGCCGAATTCGGTAATGCCGGATTCGATTCGGCTTTCCATGAAGGCTTTTGCCTGCCCGTGCATCGCCGATTGAATGTCCTCCAAACGGGAGGCCGCGGTGTCCGCAAATTCGTCCGGGGTGGTATTTTCGGGCTTCACCTTCTCGCCTTCGTAGAGCGCGTCCCGGCGCAATACGCTGACCGCATTGGCCTCCACCTCGCGGGGTCCGATTTCCACGAGTAGAGGAGCGCCGCGGCGTACCCAATCCCAGCGCTTGGCGCTGGCGTTCTTGTCCTTCTTGTCCACCTGGGAGCGGATCGGCGCCCCCAAAGCCTGGCTGCCGATCAACCGTTTCCGCAGCGTATCGCAGTATTCGAGAATTGGCGCATCGCCGTCATCCCCCTTCAGACGGGGCAGGATCACGATCTGTTGCGGCGCCAGGGCCGGCGGAACCCGCAGCCCGTCATCATCGCCGTGAGTCATGATCAGGCCGCCCACCAGCCGGGTGGATACCCCCCAGCTCGTCGTGTGGGCAAATTTCTCATCACCTTCCGCGGACTGGTACTTGATTCCCTGGGCCTCGGAGAAATGGGTGCCGAGATAATGGGAGGTGCCCGCTTGCAGGGCCTTGCCGTCCTGCATCATGGCCTCGATGGAAAACGTATTGTCGGCGCCCGGGAAACGCTCGTTTTCGGTCTTCTCGCCGGCGATGACCGGCATCGCCATGACATTCTCGGCAAATTCCCGGTAGACCTCCAGCATCCGGAGCGTTTCCTCGAACGCGTCCTCCCTGTCCACGTGGGCGGTGTGCCCTTCCTGCCAGAGAAACTCCGCCGTCCGCAGGAACAGCCGGGTGCGCATCTCCCAGCGCACCACGTTGGCCCACTGATTGACCAAAACCGGCAGATCCCGGTAGGACCCGATCCAATTGCGGAACGAATCCGCGATGATGGTTTCCGAGGTGGGCCGGACGATCAGCGGTTCGGTCAGTTCAGCGTCGGGATCGGGCACCAGCTCCCCATCGATGGTCTTCAGCCGGTGATGGGTGACCACCGCCATTTCCTTGGCGAACCCCTCCACGTGTTCGGCCTCCTTGGCGATGAAGTCCAAGGGAATGAACAAGGGGAAATAGCAATTCTCGTGGCCGGTTTCCTTGAACCGGCGGTCAAGTTCGGCCTGAATCAACTCCCAGATACCGTACCCCCATGGCTTGATCACCATGCAGCCGCGGACGGCCGAAGTTTCGGCCATATCCGATTTCCGGACGACCTCTTGGTACCATTCACCGAAATTATCCGACCGGGCGGTATCGAGAGCGCGTTTCATTCGTTCCGTTCGTTGATTGTCAAAGCCTGCTGGGCCGCGCGACTGTAGGGAATGACCGCCCGGATGTCCATGAGGACGAGCGCCCAGGGTTTAGGAAATCCTTCCCTACGCCGGCCTACTAACTTGGCGCATCCACGGCGGTTTTTTCTTGAGGATTCTGGCATAGACCGGGCAGCTCTCGACATGAGCGCCCGGCAGGTAACCGGTGCTCATCAGGAATTCCCCTGTAATCTCGCCGCCGGTAAATTTGAATGTCTGCCTGAACAGCTTTACCCACTCCGCCTTTTCCAGGGGATGGTGTGCGTCCAGCCACTTGGCGAAGCCGCCATGGCTTTCCCGCAATCCTTGGATCACCCGGGCGTTGTGGATGGCTGCGTCGATCTTCAACCGATTGCGGACGATCCCGGCGTCGTTCAACAGGCGTTTCCGGTCCCGCGCGCCGTAAGCCGCCACCGTGTCCACATCGAAGCCGGCGAACGCCGCATTGAATCCATCCCGTTTCTTCAGAATTGTCAGCCAGCTGAGGCCGGCCTGAAACATTTCAAGACACAAACGTTCAAACAGAACCGCCTCGTCCTTTACCGGAAAGCCGTATTCCCGGTCATGATAGGGCCCGTGAAACTCATGGCCGGGGGCCACGTCGCAGTAAGTCGTCATGGCGGACGCTAGAAGGTCCCGCCCCGGCCGGTCGCCGGCGCCCGAAAATCGTCGAAGGAAACCAGGTCGTAAAAGTCGATGGCGAACACGATGGCAAAAATCACCGTCGCAAGCCCGGTGTTGATCAACATCTTCATCAGAATGCGGGATCTCTGCGGCGCGCCGGAATCGTGACCCCATCCGTCGTCTTCTTGACGGCGGACGCCAAACGGCAGAACGATGAAGAGGGTCAGCCACCAGATGACGAAATAGACCGCACCGCCCGTTACCCAACCCAAATCGACTTCCTCCCCTAGATCCGCACCACGTGGACCGAAATCACCGGGCGCTTGCCGTAGGCCGATCGGAAAAACCGCCGGAGCGCCAGATGCGCGGCTTTCTCGATGGCGGTATCGTCTTCCGCCTCGTCCGCATCCAGATTCCCCAGATAGGAGCGGACATCGGCCGCCGCTTCGGCGAGATCATAAGCCGCGTCGTCGTCTTCGATCAGCCCCTTCGCGGTGATTTTGGGATCGGCCGCCAGTTCACCTTCGTCATCGACCACGACGGAGCAGCTTACGGCGCCATTGTACATGATCTTGACGCGATCCCGGACCACATCGCTGTCCATGCTGACGATCCGGTCACCATCGCGGACAAGCCGGCCGGCCTGGGCCTCATCGACGATACGGGATCCCTTGGCGGTCAATTCGACGACGGCGCCGTTGTGGACCAGAATGGCCTCCGGCACCTGGCAGGACAGCGCAAGCTCCGCGTGATGGATCAAATGGCGTTGCTCACCGTGTACGGGTATGGCCACCTGGGGCCGCAGATGCTGGTACATGCGGGCGAGTTCGTCCCGCGCCGGATGCCCCGACACATGAACGAAATGATCCATCTCGGAAATAATCCGGACGCCCTTTCGCGCGAGCTGGTTCTGCAAGCGGCCGATCGCTAATTCGTTGCCCGGAATCTGCCGGGACGAAAATATCACCGCATCTCCCTCTCCCAGCGTCACATGACGGTGATCGCCGCCGGCGATCCGGCTGAGGGCCGCACGGGGTTCACCTTGGCTGCCGGTACAAATATAGAGAATCTGATCGGCGGGAATATCGACGGCATCTTCGGCCTCCAGGAACGGCGGCAGATCGGTCAGGTAGCCGGTCTCCCGGGCGGCGGCGTTTATCCGCCACAACGAGCGCCCCACCAAGGCGACGGCCCGGCCGTTCGCGGCGGCCGCGTCGAAGATGGTCTGAAGCCGCGCCACGTTGGAAGCGAAACAGGTGACCGCCACTTGTTTCCTGCATTCGCCAATGAGCGAGGTGAGGCTATCCAGCAGTGCGGCCTCCGAGTGGGACGATCCTTCGACGAAGACGTTGGTGGAATCTCCGATCGCCGCGAGCACGCCTTCATCGCCCAAGGCCTTCAGCGCCTTTTCGTCGGCCGTCGGTCCGATGACCGGATCCGGGTCGAACTTCCAATCGCCGGTATGAAGGATGATCCCCTGGGGGGCCCGCAGCACCACCGCATTGGGCTCCGGCATGGAATGAGTGAGCGTGATCAATTCCAGATTGAACCGCCCCACCTCGAATTTGCCGGACAAGGGCACCTCGATGATCTCGATGTCCTGCCCGGGTGCGTCTAGTTCCAGTTTTCTTCGCAAGAGTGCGGCGGTAAACGGCGTGGCGTAGACCGGGCACTGAAGGCGGGACCACAGGTAAGGGACCGCGCCCAAATGGTCTTCGTGACCGTGCGTGAGAACGATCCCCGCCAGCCTGTCCGCCCGTTCCTCGATGAAAGCCGGGTCCGGCAATATGACGTCGACGCCGGGGGTCGCGTCATCGCCGAAGGTGAAGCCCATATCGACGATGAGCCACTCCTCGTTGTCCGGCTCGCCCAAGCCGTACAGATTGAGGTTCATGCCGATCTCTTCGGTGCCGCCGAGGGGCACGAAGAGCAGATGTTCGTCGGAAGCGGTCATCTAGTTGTTGAGGCGGTGGATTGCCAACAGTCCGCGCAAGGTGAGGTCGGTATCGCAGTGATGGATGGCGTCGGACGCCTTGTCAAACAGCTCGGCCAATCCGCCCGTCGCGATCACCGTCATGGACGCGCCGAACTCCCGGGAGATGCGGGCGGCCATGCCTTCGATGATGCTGACGTGCCCCCAGAAGATGCCTGACTGCATGGCGCTGACGGTTCCCGTGCCGATCACCTTCTCCGGCCGCCGAATTGCCACCCGGGGCAGCTGCGCCGCCCCCATATGCAGGGCTTCGAGGGACAGATTGATCCCCGGATAGATGACACCGCCCCTGTAGGCGCCGTTGCCGTCAATGACGTCGAAGGTCGTGGCGGTGCCGAAATCCAGGATCAGCAGCGGACCCTCATAGCTCTCATGCGCGGCGACGGCGTTGCACAGCCTGTCCGCGCCCGCCTCGTTCGGATTGTCGATGGAGATCTCGATTCCCAGATCGATGTCCGGGCCGACGACGAGCGGATCGCAGCCGAAGTACTTCCGGCAGAGGCCTTGCAGATGGATCAGGTTGTCCGGGACCACCGTTGCCAGCACCGCCGCATCGATTCCCGACCGGTCGATCCCATCCCGATCGATCAGGCGCTCCAGCCACGCACCGAACTCGTCGGCTGTTCGGTTGGCATTGGTGGCGGCCCGCCATTCCCCGCGCACGTTGCCGTCGTCGTCGAACACCGCGATGACGACGTTTGAATTACCGGAATCGATGGCCAATAGCATATGCGGTCAAGCTCCCGACTGCCCGTCCGCGGAGTATACGTCACCCGCGGCAAACCGGCGACGTTCGCCGGCCACATCCAGGACCAGCGCCCCATCGGGGTCGAGGTCGACGAAAGTGCCGGTTACGTTGGTGTCCCCGCTGCGAACCTCCAGCGGATCGCCCGGCGCATGGCCGGCGTTCAGCCAGGCCTGCCGAGCGGGCTCGAACCCGTCTGCCAGCCAGGTCGAATGCCAATCGGACAACGCCGCCAAATAGCCGGCCGCCACATCTTCGATGCGTAACACCACCCCTTCCGCCGCGAGCGACGTCGCCGGACGTTCCGTGTCCTCCGGATGATGTGCAATGTTGATGCCGCACCCTGCGATGACCGCGCCGGTACCGGCCTCGGCGCCGGCGAGATACTCCAGCAGAATGCCGACGATCTTCTTCCCGTTGAACAGAACGTCATTGGGCCACTTGCATCGCACCTTGTGGAACGGACCACTGACGCGTTCGAGGGTGTCGCGGACCGCCAATGCGACGACAAATCCCAATTGGGCCGAGACCGCCGGATCCGCGTCGGCCCGCAGAACGACGCTGGAATAGAGATTGCCGGGTTCCGACACCCAATGGCGCCCCTGCCGGCCCTTCCCCTGAAGCTGCCGCGCCGCGATGACCACCAGCCCGAAGGGCGGCGGACCGCCGGCGGCAAGCCGCCTCGCCTCATCATTGGTGCTGTCGATATCATCGTAGGCCGCAAGGTGAAATCCGTCCGGCAGCCCGATGCTCCCGAGGGAAGTGCTCATCCCGGCAGCAGCGCGGCCGTCGCCAGCCCGGCGCCGTCGAGGATCGGCAACGGCCAAACGAAGAAGAACAGGGTCACCACCCCGGTCACCACCAGGACAGCCTTCATTTCCATGCTCACCGGACCGTCGAAGCCCTCCTCGGGCGCATCGAAATACATTACCTTGACGATCCGGATGTAATAGACCGCGCCGACGACACTCGCCAAGACACCGATAATCGCCAACGCAAACAGTTCAGCCTCGATGGCCGCGAGGAAGATGTAGAGCTTGCCGAAGAATCCGGCCAATGGCGGAATGCCGGCCATGGAGAACATGAAGATGGCCAGGACCATGGCCATGGCGGGGTTGGATTTGGACAGCCCCGCCAGGTCACCGATGCCCTCGACCATCCTGCCGTTGCGCCGCATCTGCAGGATGCAGGCGAACGCGCCGACGTTCATGAACATGTATATGGCAAGATAAATCAGAATCCCCGAAACGCCGTCGGCACGTGCTTCGGCATTTCCGGCCCCGCCCGCAACCGCCAATCCAATGAGCGCATATCCCATATGACCGATGGACGAGTAGGCCATCAGGCGTTTGATATTGGTCTGGTTAATGGCGGCGAACGCGCCGAGCACCATGGAAGCGATGGAAATGAAAATAATTACCTGTTGCCATTGATCGCCGAGATCGCCGAAGGCGCCGACCATCACCCGGACGAAAAGCGCCATGGCCGCGATCTTGGGCGCAACGGCGAAGAACGCGGTCACCGGCGTGGGCGCGCCTTCATAGACATCGGGCGTCCACATGTGGAACGGCACCGCGGACACCTTGAACGCCAGCCCCGCGATAATGAACACCAACCCGACGGTCACGCCGACGGGGGACTCTCCTGCCTGGAACAACTGCGCCAGGGCGTCGAAATTGGTCGAGCCGGAAAATCCGTAAACCAGCGAGATGCCGTAGAGCAGCAATCCGGAAGAAAGGGCGCCCAGCACGAAGTATTTCAGGCCGGCCTCCGCGGAACGGGTGGTGTCCCGCTGGAACGACGCGATGACGTAGAGCGACAGGCTCTGAAGTTCTATGCCGAGATAAAGCGAGATGAGGTCGTTGGCGGAAACCATCATCAGCATGCCCAGCGCCGCCAGCACCATGAGCACCGGGAACTCGAACCGGAAGATGCCGTGCTGCTCCAGATACTCGCGCGACATCAGCACCGCGGCGGCCGTGGCGATCAGGATCAGGCCCTTCACATAGACCGCGAAGCCGTCGGTCACAAAGGCGCCGCCGAAGGTCGATGCCCGGCCGTCGGCAACCACGCCGACAATGGCAATGGTGACCACCAGGGTCGCGATGGCGAGATAGGACACCGAACGGCCGGCGTTCTCTTCCTTCTGGAAGACGCCGGCCATCAGGAGCGCCATCGACATGACGGCGAGGAAGATCTCGGGCAGGGCCGGAACCAGATCAGGCATCGCTGCTACCTCGCCGCCAGCCGGATTTGCTCGGCCGCCGCGACCGCCGTTTCATAGCGTTCGATCAGGTTCTCGACCGAAACATGCATGGCGTCCAGGAACGGTATCGGGTAGACGCCCATGAAAATCACGATCAGGACCAGTGGCGCGAAGACCGCCATTTCGCGCGGACTGAGATCGGTGATGGACTTCAGGTCTTCCTTGGTGAGCTTGCCGAAGATCACCCGCCGGTAGAGATAAAGCATGTAGGCCGCGCCCAGAATGACGCCGGTCGCCGCCAGGGCCGCGACCCAGCTATTGGCCTTGAACGCGCCGACCAGCACCAGGAACTCGCCGACGAACCCACTGGTTCCGGGCAGGCCGACGGAGGCCAGCATGAATATCATGAACACCAGCGCATAGACCGGCATTCGATGTACCAATCCGCCATAGGTGGCGATGTCCCGCGAGTGCATCCGGTCGTACACCACGCCGACCACGAGGAAGAGCGCGGCCGAGACCACGCCGTGGCTCAGCATCTGAATGACCGCGCCCTCGATGCCCTGGATGGTGGCGGTAAACGTCCCCAAGGTGACGAAGCCCATATGGGCGACCGAGGAGTACGCGATCAGCTTTTTCATATCCTCCTGGGCCAGCGCCACCAGGGACGTGTAAATGATGGCGACCACGCTCAGGCCGTAGATGAACGGCGCGAAGTCGGCGGATGCGACCGGGAACATGGGCAACGAGAACCTGAGGAAACCGTAGCCGCCGAATTTCAACAGCACGCCCGCCAGGATGACCGACCCCGCCGTCGGCGCCTCCACGTGGGCATCGGGCAGCCAGGTATGCACCGGCCACATGGGCACCTTGACCGCGAACGACGCGAAGAACGCCAGCCACAGCCAGGGCTGCAGTGAGATCGGAAAATCGTGGGTCAGCAGCTTGGTGATATCGGTGGTGCCGGCCTGGAACGCCATGGTGAGGATGGCCAGCAGCATCAGCACCGAGCCCGTCAGCGTATAGAGGAAGAACTTGAACGCCGCATAGTTCCGCCTCGGACCGCCCCAAACCCCGATAATGACGAACATCGGGATGAGGACACCTTCGAAGAAGACGTAGAACAGGATCAGATCGAGGGACGAGAACATCCCGATCATCAGGGTTTCGAGGATCAGGAAGGCGATCATGTACTCCTTCACCCGATCCTTCACCGATTCCCAGCTTGCCCCGACGCACAGGACCGTCAGTAGCGTCGACAGAATGACGAAGAACAGAGAGATGCCGTCGACGCCCAGGTGATAGGCGATGTCGAAGGCGGGCATCCAGAGCACTTTCTCCTCGAACTGGAATCCGCTTGCCGTGGGATCGAAGTTGATCCACAGGCCGAGCGAGACCACAAAAGTGATCAGCGACGTCCATAGCGCCACACCCTTGGCGTTGCGCGCCACCACATCCGGCTCGCCCCGGATCAACAGGATAAACGCAACGCCCACCAGGGGCGCGAAGGTAACGACGGAGAGCCAGGGGAATCCGGTCATGCCCTACCCTCCCGTCACCAGGAACCAGCTCACCAGGGCGGCGACGCCCAGCAGCATGGCGAACGCATAGTGATACAGGAAGCCGCTCTGGAGAGCACCGGCGCGTCGCGCGAGGTTCAGCACCGTGGCCGCCACGCCGTCGGGGCCGACCCCATCGATCAGCTGACCGTCACCGGCCTTCCAGAAACCGCGGCCCAGCGAGAAACAGGGCTTGACGAATATCCGGTCGTAGAGCTCGTCGAAGTACCACTTGTTGAGCAGGAACCGGTGAGTCCGCTGGAAACCGGAGGCCAGGGCATGCGGCAGGCCGGGGGCGAACATGTACATCAGGTAGGCCAGGGCGATCCCCAGGATACCGACGACGAGCGGCAGGAACTTGACCCACAGCGGTGAATGGTGCGCGTTTTCGAGCGCCTTGTGGCTCTCGAGAACGAAAATCGAGTTGCCCCAGAACTCCACGGTCTTTTCGCCGACGAACCAATCGAAGCCGAGCCAGCCGGCGAAGATGGCGCCGATGGCCAATACCGCCAACGGGATCAGCATGACCTTGGGCGATTCGTGGACGTGCGCCATGGTGACTTCGTCCGCCCTGGGCTCGCCGTGGAAGGTCATCAGCAAGAGCCGCCATGAATAGAAGGCCGTCAGGAAGGCCGCCAATATCCCGACCCAGAACGCGTACTGACCCACAAAAGTATGCGCGCCCCACGCTGCCTCGAGGACGATATCCTTGGAGAAGAATCCGGCGAACGGCCATATGCCGGCGAGCGCCAAACTGCCGATCCACATCATCACGTAGGTAACCGGGATCAACCTGTAGAGCCCGCCCATTTTCCGCATGTCCTGCTCGTCCGACATGGCGTGGATCACCGAGCCGGAGCCGAGGAACAGCAGCGCTTTGAAAAAAGCGTGGGTGATCAGGTGGAAAATGCCGGCTGAGTAGGCCGATACGCCGAGCGCAAAGAACATGTAGCCGAGCTGGCTGCAGGTGGAGTACGCGATCACCCGTTTAATGTCGTTCTGCACGCAGCCGATGGTCGCGGCGAATATGGCGGTCGTTCCGCCGACGACGGTGACGACGGTCAGGGCAACGTCGGAATATTCAAACAGCGGCGACAGACGGGCCACCATGAACACGCCGGCGGTCACCATGGTCGCCGCATGGATCAATGCCGAGACCGGCGTCGGACCCTCCATGGCGTCCGGCAGCCAGGTGTGCAGACCGATCTGAGCCGACTTGCCCATGGCGCCGACGAACAGCAGCAGGCAAATGACGGTGAGTGCATGGAACTCGCCGGAGAAGACGTTGAGCGTCGCGTCCTTTTTCTGTTCGGCGAGCCCGAAGATGGTGTCGAAATTGATGGTGTCGAAGAGCAGGAAGGTGGCGAAGATTCCGAGGGCAAATCCGAAGTCGCCAACCCGGTTCACCACGAAGGCCTTGATGGCGGCGGCATTGGCCGACGGCCGGTCGTACCAGAACCCTATCAGCAGATAGGACATCAAGCCGACGCCCTCCCAGCCGAAGAACAGCTGGACGAGGTTGTTGGAGGTCACCAGCATCAGCATGAAGAAGCTGAACAGGCTGAGATAGCTCTGGAAGCGTGGGATCGAGCCGTCGTGGGACATATAGCCGATGGAGTAAATGTGGATCATCGACGACACCACGGTGACCATCAGCACCATCACCACCGCCAGGGCGTCCGCGCGAAGTTCCCAGGAGAGTTCCAGCGACCCGGAGTCGATCCAGGTGAAAATCTCCACGTTGTTCGTACTGCCGCCGCCCACGATCCCGATAAAGGTGAACAGTGCGGCGACGGCGGCCAACAGCATGCCGGCGACCGTTACCAACTGACCGGCACGATCGATCCGGTGCTTGCGGTCCTTGTCGCCGCCGACGGGCGCGAACGACAACAAACCGGCAATAATGCCGCCAAGGAGGGGAAGGAATACGGCTGCGAGATACATGCCGGGCTAACCCCTCATCATCCGGATGTCCTCGACCTCGATGGAGCCGCGGTTGCGGAAATAGACCACCAGGATCGCGAGGCCGATTGCCGCTTCGGCCGCCGCAACCGTAAGGACAAAGAGGGCGAAGACCTGTCCTACCAGGTCGCCCAGGTGTGCCGAGAACGCGACGAGATTGATGTTTACCGCCAGCAGGATCAGTTCGATGGACATCAAAATGATGATCACGTTCTTCCGGTTGACGAAGATGCCGAAAATTCCGAGCGTGAACAGGATGGCCGCGAGGGTCAGATAGTGGGAGAGGCCGATCTCGAACATCAGATCCCTCCCCCCGACGGCATGTCGCGCATCTCAATCGAGTCTTCCCGCGCCACCTGCTCGCTGATCTTCTGTTTGCGGACACCCGGGCGCGTCCGATGGGTCAGCACGATGGCGCCGATCATCGCCACCAGCAGCACCATGCCGGCCGCCTGGAAGAAGTAGATGTAGTTGGTGTAGATGAGCTGGCCGAGCGCTTCGGTATTGTGGACGCTGTCGATGGCGGGCGTGGGGGCGGCTGCCCGCTCGGCGGCACCCGGCGCGATAATCCAGCCCCCTAGGATGACCGCGAGTTCCAACAGCAACACCAGACCGATCAGCCCGCCGAGAGGCAAGTATTGCAAAAAGCCCTCGCGCAACGCCGTGAAGTTGATGTCCAGCATCATCACCACGAACATGAACAACACTGCCACCGCGCCCACATAGACAACCACCAGGATCATCGCCAGGAACTCGGCGCCCAGCAGCACAAACAAGCCGGCCGAGTTGAAGAAGGCGAGGATCAGAAACAGCACCGAATGAACCGGGTTCCTGGCCGAGATGACCATGACCGCGGACGCGACCGTGACGATCGAGAACAGATAGAAGGCGAGGCTCTGGATGATCACGTCCGGTTCGCCTTATCTGTAGGGGGCGTCGACTTCGAGACGGGCTGCAAGCTCCGTCTCCCACCGGTCCCCGTTGGCGAGAAGCTTGTCCTTGTCATAAAGCAGCTCCTCGCGGGTTTCCGCGGCAAATTCGAAATTGGGGCCTTCGACGATGGCATCCACCGGACAGGCTTCCTCGCAGAAGCCGCAATAGATGCACTTGACCATATCGATGTCGTAGCGGGTCGTCCGGCGGCTGCCGTCGTCCCGGGGCTCCGCCTCGATGGTGATCGCCTGGGCCGGGCAGATCGCTTCGCACAGCTTGCAGGCGATGCAGCGCTCTTCGCCGTTCGGATAGCGGCGCAGCGCATGTTCGCCCCGGAAGCGCGGGCTCAGCGGGCCCTTTTCGTACGGATAGTTGAGGGTCACCTTGGGCTTGAAGAAATACTTCAAGGTCAGTGCCATGCCGGAAACCAGCTCCGCCCAGAAGATGGTGCGGGCGCTGCGGTCAAGAAGTCCCATTTTCCGTCTCCTTCCCTACTTCACCAGCGACTGAATATCGAAGGCGAGAACCACACCGCCGACAATCACCACGGCGGCCAGGGAAATGGGCAGGAACACCTTCCAGCCCAGGCGCATCAGTTGGTCGTACCGGTACCTCGGGAACGTCGCCCGGACCCAGAGGAAAATGAACAGGCAAAACGCGATCTTCGCCGCAAACCAGATCGGTCCCGGAATCCATGTGAATGGCGCCACGTTGAACGGCGGCAGCCAACCCCCGAGGAACAGGATCGTGGTCATCGCCGACATCAGGATCATGTTGGCGTATTCGCCGAGGAAGAAGAGCGCGAACGCCATGGACGAATATTCGACGTTGTAGCCCGACACCAGTTCCGCCTCCGCCTCCGGCAGATCGAACGGATGCCGGTTGGTTTCGGCCAGGGTCGAGACGAAGAAAATCACCGCCATCGGGAACAGCGGGATCACGAACCACACGTGACGCTGGGCGTTGACGATGTCCGAGAGGTTCAGCGAACCCACGACCAGGAGCACGCTGATGATGATGAAACCCATGGAGACTTCGTAGGATACCATCTGCGCCGCGGAGCGGAGCCCGCCGAGGAACGCGTATTTTGAGTTGCTCGCCCACCCGGCCATCAGGATGCCGTAAACGCCGAGGGACGAAATGGCGAACAGGTAGAGGATGCCCACGTTGATGTCGGCAATCACCAGGCCGTCACCGACCGGGATCACCGCCCACGCAATCAGCGCGAGGGTGAAGGTCAGCACCGGCGCAATGATGAAGACGCCCCGGTTGGCGCCGGTCGGAATGACCGTCTCCTTGAAGAACAGCTTCAACCCGTCGGCGATGGGCTGCAATAATCCGTAGGGGCCCACCACATTGGGGCCGCGGCGCAGGTGAATGGCCGCGATCACCTTGCGTTCGGCATAGACGAGATAGGCGACGCAGAGAAGCAGCGGGATGATGATCGCCACCACTTGTAGACCGATCCAGATGGCCGGCCAGGCGTAACCTGTCCAGAACTCAGCCATCGGTACCGGTCTTCTCCGGATTGCCGCCGCGGGCCGCGGCCGTGCACTCGGCCATGGTTTCGGATGCCCGGCTGATCACATCGGTCAGGTAGAAGTCGGTGACCGGGTTCCTGAACGGCGCGCTCTCGATGTCGCCCTCGATCCCGAACGCCTCCCATGCCGCCGGCGTCACCTCGCCGATATCGGCGAAAACGGGGTGAATTTCGGCGAGACGCGCACGGACCTGCTCCAGGGAGTCGTAGGGCAGCTTCTTCCCCGCGGACTCCGAGAGAGCCCGGATGATCGCCCAGTCTTCCTTGGCTTCACCGGGCGGGAAAATCGCCAGCTTGGTTTGCTGGGCGCGGCCCTCGACGTTGACGTAGGTCGCCTCTTTTTCGGTGTAGGCGGCACCCGGCAAAATGGCGTCCGCCCGGTGCGCGCCGGCATCGCCGTGATGCCCCTGGTAAATGACAAACGCATTGCCGAGCGCGGATGTATCGATTTCATCGGCGCCCAGCAGATAGACGACCTCGATGTCTCCGCTCGCCGCGCCGGCGATGATCCGGTTGGTCCGCCGGCCGCCGTCACCGGGACGGAAACCGATGTCCAAGCCCGCGATCCGGGACGCGGCGCGCTGCAATACGTTGAACCCGTTCCAATCACCGGACACCGCATCCACTGTTTCGGCAAGTCTGCGTGACTGGGCGAGGATTGCGGGGCCGTCGGGCCGCGCCAACGCGCCGGTGCCGACGATAATCATGGGCCGCTCGGCGCCCTTCATCACCTCGGCGAACCGGATGGAGCCGTCGATCAGTGCCTGCAAGGTATCGGGACCTGCGCCGAGGTGCTCGGCCTTGTAGGTCAGATCGGCGTTTTCGCCGATCAGGCCGACGGGAAATCCGCCCATCAGATAGCGCTTGCGAATTCGCGCGTTGAGGACCGGCGCTTCCAAGCGCGGGTTGGACCCGACAATCAGCAGCGCGTCCGCATCCTCTATGCCGTCGATGGTCGAATTGAACAGATAAGCGGCGCGGGGGCCTTCCCCGATCTGGGTACCGTCCTGCCGGCAATCGATGTTGGGTGAAACGAGCGAGTCCATCAACTCCTTGAGGGTCAGCATCGCCTCCGCATCGGCGAGGTCGCCGGCGATCGCCGCAATCTTGTCACCGGAAGTGCCGGCAAGCTTTTGGCCGACGACCGACAGGGCTTCCGGCCACCCGACGGGTTGGAGTTTGCCGTCCTTGCGGAGATAGGGTTTGTCCAGGCGCTGACGGCGGAGGCCGTCGCAGGCAAAGCGCGCCTTGTCGGAAATCCATTCCTCGTTCACGCCGTCGTTGTTGCGGGGCAGGATCCGCATCACCTCCGGGCCGCGGGTATCGACCCGGATATTGCTGCCGACCGCATCCAGGACGTCGATGCTCTCGGTCTTCTTCAACTCCCATGACCGCGCGGTGAAAGCGTAGGGCTTGGACGTCAGCGCACCGACCGGACACAGATCGATCATATTGCCCGACAGTTCCGACGACAGCGCCTTCTCGACGTAGGTGCCGACCTCCATGTTTTCCCCGCGCCCCGTGGCGCCAAGTTCCGGTACACCGGCAACCTCGGTCGCGAACCGGATACAGCGGGTGCAGTGGATGCACCGGGTCATGATGGTCTTGATCAGCGGCCCGAGGTCTTTGTCCTCGACGGCGCGTTTGTTTTCCAGGAAGCGCGATCCGTCGTTGCCGTAGGCCATGGCCTGATCCTGGAGATCGCACTCGCCGCCCTGGTCACAGATCGGGCAGTCCAGCGGATGGTTGATCAGCAGGAATTCCATCACGCCCTGACGCGCTTTCCGAACCATGTCGCTATCGGTTTTGACTTCCATCCCGTCGGCCACCGGCATTGCGCAGGACGCGGCCGGCTTCGGCGGTCCGGGAGAAACCTCGACCAGGCACATACGGCAATTCCCCGCCACCGACAACCGCTCGTGATAGCAGAAGCGCGGAATCTCCTTGCCGGCGAACTCGCAAGCCTGAAGCACCGTCAGGCCGGCTTCGACCTCAATCTCTTCGCCGTCGATGATCAGTGTCGGCATGCCCTACTCCGCCGCCTGCGCGGCACCGCCGCGCTTCCGAATCCGGTCTTCAATCTCGTCCCGGAAATGGCGGATCAGGCCCTGGATCGGCCAGGCCGCCGCGTCTCCGAGTGCGCAGATGGTGTGTCCTTCGACCTGCCGCGTCACTTCCTCGAGGATATCGATCTCCTCGAGGGAAGCGTCACCGGCCACCATCCGGTTCATCACCCGCATCATCCAGCCCGTGCCTTCCCGGCAGGGTGTGCATTGGCCGCAGCTCTCATGCTTGTAGAACGCCGAGAGACGCGCGATGGCCTGGATGATGTCCGTGGATCTGTCCATCACCATCACCGCCGCGGTCCCAAGACCGGACTGGACCTCGCGAAGCGCATCGAAGTCCATCAGCACGTTGTCGCAGATGGACTTGGGGATAACCGGGACCGATGCGCCGCCCGGGATGACGGCCAACAAATTGTCCCACCCGCCGCGCACGCCGCCGGCGTGTTTTTCGATCAGCGTCTTCAGCGGGATGCTCATTTCCTCCTCGACGGTGCACGGGTGCTCCACGTGGCCGGAGATATTGAAGAGCTTGGTGCCGGTATTGTTTTGGCGTCCGAAACCGGCAAACCAATCCGCGCCGCGGCGGAGAATCTCCGGCGCCACCGCGATGGACTCGACGTTGTTTACCGTCGTCGGGCAGCCATACAGGCCGGCATTGGCGGGAAACGGCGGCTTCAACCGGGGCTGGCCCTTTTTTCCTTCGAGGCTCTCGATAAGCGCGGTTTCCTCTCCGCAAATGTAGGCTCCCGCCCCCCGGTGGACATGGACGTCCATCTTCCACCCCGAGCCGCAGGCGTCATCGCCCAGCAGGCCGGCGTCATAGGCCTCATCGACAACCCGCTGCAGGGCTTCGGTCTCCCGGTAGAACTCGCCGCGCACATAGATGTAGGCGGCGTGTGCGCCCATACCAAAGCCGGCGAGCAAGCACCCCTCGATCAGCTTGTGCGGATCATGGCGCATGATTTCCCGGTCCTTGCAGGTGCCGGGTTCGCCTTCGTCCGCGTTGACCACGAGGTAGTGGGGCCGCCCGTCACTTTCCTTGGGCATGAACGACCATTTGAGGCCCGTACCGAATCCGGCGCCGCCACGGCCGCGAAGACCCGAACTCTTGATCTCCTCGACGATCCATTCACGGCCCTTGGCGAGGATATCCTTGGTGCCGTCCCAATCGCCCCGCGAACGGGCGCCGGCGAGGAACGGGTCGTTGAACCCGTAGATATTGGTGAAGATGCGATCCTGATCCTGCAGCATCAGTCGCCGGCCTCCCTGTCTCCGGTGAGAGACGTCAGCCCCCCAATCGGCTCGCAACTGCGGCGTCCGATCCGCGAACCGGTCTTGGGCGTCTCGCCCGATTTCAGTTCGGTCAGAATGGTTTCGGTGCTGGAAGCGTCGAGATCTTCGTAATAGTCGTCGTTGATCTGAATCATAGGCGCATTGACGCAGGCGCCCAGGCATTCGACCTCGGTCAGGGTGAATTTGCCGTCTTCGGTGGTCTCGCCCACGCCGATCCCCAGTACCCGCTCGCAGGTCTCGACGACCCGGCTCGATCCCCGGAGCCAGCACGGCAGGTTGGTGCATACCTGTACGTGGTTCTCACCGACCGGCGACAAATTGTACATGGTGTAGAAGGTCGCCACCTCGTAGACCCGGATGGGGGCCATATCGAGCATCTCGGCGACATAAGTCATCGCGGCCTGGGGCAGCCAACCGTCATGTTGACGTTGCGCAAGGTCCAGTAACGGCAAGACCGCGCTCGCCTGACGCCCTTCGGGATACTTGGCGATGATGGTCTCGGCGGCCTCCAGCACCTCGGGATTGAACGCGAAGCTTTCGGGTTGAGGAATATCGGGCGGGGTGCCGCGCGGCGCGCTCATCGATCGATCTCCCCGAATACGATATCCAGCGAGCCTATATTCGCCACCACATCAGCCAGCATGTGTCCCTTGCTCATCACGTCCATGGCCTGAAGGTGGGCAAATCCCGGCGCCCTGATCTTGCACCGGTAGGGGCGGTTGGTGCCGTCCGAAACCAAATAGACCGCAAACTCACCCTTCGGGGCTTCGACGGCGGCGTATGTCTCGCCTTCCGGCACGCGGTAGCCCTCGGTGTAGAGCTTGAAATGATGAATCAGCGCCTCCATGGAGCGCTTCATTTCGTCGCGGGGCGGCGGGGCGAATTTGCCGTCGGCCGACTTTACCGGTCCCGCCGGCATCTGCTCGATGCACTGCTTCATGATTTTGACCGACTCCCGCATCTCGTACATGCGGACCAGATACCGGTCATAGCAGTCACCGTGCTTGCCGACGGGAATTTCAAAATCCAGCTTGTCGTAAACGTCATAAGGTTGCGCCCGGCGGAGATCCCACGGCACGCCCGACGCCCGGAGATTGGGTCCGGTGAAGCCCCAGTCGAAGCACTGCTCCGCCGTCATCACGCCGATGTCGACCGTCCGCTGCTTGAAAATCCGGTTTTTCGTCAGCAACGATTCCAGGTCATCGATCATCGCCGGGTAGGTTTCGCACCAGGCGGCAATGTCGTCCACCAGACTGTCCGGAATGTCGGCTGCTACGCCGCCGGGGCGGAAATACGCCATATGGAGCCGCGCGCCGCTCGCGCGCTCGCAGTACTCCATCAGCTTTTCCCGTTCCTCGAACGCCCATAGCATGGGCGTCATGGCGCCCACATCCATCGCGTACGCGGTAATATTGAGGATGTGGTTGAGGATGCGGCCGATCTCGGCATAGAGCACCCGAACATATTGTCCCCGCGGCGGGACCTCGATACCGGCCAGCCTCTCCACGGCGAGCGCAAAGGCATGCTCCTGGTTCTGGGGCGCAACGTAGTCGAGGCGGTCGAAGTACGGCACCGCCTGAAGATAGCTCTTGTACTCGATCAGCTTCTCCGTTCCCCGATGGAGGAGACCGATGTGGGGGTCGGCACGGTCGATGATCTCACCGTCCATTTCGAGAACCAGCCGCAGCACACCGTGGGCCGCGGGATGCTGTGGTCCGAAATTCATGGTGAGGTTCTTGATATTCGTATCCGGCATCAGCTTTCCTCACCCGCCTCTTCCGTCTCCTCGTCGACGGTCGCCTTCTCGTCACCGGGCAGTTGCTGCTGTATGCCTTCCCAGGGGCTCAGGAAATCGAAGTTGCGGAACTCCTGGGTCAAGTTGACCGGTTCGTAGACGACCCGCTTTTGGGCGTCGTCGTAACGGACCTCGACGTAGCCGGTGAGCGGGAAGTCCTTACGGAGCGGGTGCCCCTCGAAACCATAATCGGTCAAAATACGGCGCAAGTCGGGATGCTCGGCAAAAAAGATGCCGTAAAGATCCCACGCTTCCCGCTCCCACCAGTTGGCGGCATTGAAGACCGACGTTACGGACGGTACCGGGGTGTCTTCGTCCGTGGTCACCTTGACCCGAATGCGCGCATTCTGGGTCAGGCTCAACAAATGATAGACGACGTCAAACCGCTTCGTCCGCTCGGGATAATCGACCCCGCAGACGTCCAGCAATATTTTGAACTGACAGAGAACGTCATCCCTCAGGAAGGTAAGCACCCGGACGATATCATCGCGGTTCGCGTGGACGGTGAGTTCGCCGCCCGCAACCTCACTGGACGTGATCGCGCCCTCCAGGGCGCCGGAGACATACTCGCCGATGTCTTGAACGGGTTGGGGATCCGCCATGCGGGCTTGAACTCTCGTTGTGATCCGTCCGGCTAGCGCATCAGCGTGCCGGTTCGGCGAATCTTTCTCTGGAGTTGAAGAATACCGTAGACCAGAGCCTCGGCCGTGGGCGGACAGCCGGGGACGTAAACATCCACCGGTACGACCCGGTCGCAACCGCGCACCACCGAATAGGAATAGTGGTAATACCCGCCGCCGTTGGCGCAGGAACCCATGGAGATCACGTAACGGGGCTCGGCCATTTGGTCGTATACCTTGCGGAACGCGGGCGCCATCTTGTTGGTCAGCGTCCCGGCGACGATGATCACGTCGGATTGCCGGGGACTCGGACGCGGCACCACGCCAAACCGGTCAAGATCATACCGGCTGACATAGGCGTGCATCATCTCGACGGCGCAGCAGGCCAGCCCGAAGGTCATCGGCCACAGTGAACCGGTGCGCGCCCAGTTGACCAGCTTATCCAGATTGGCGACCACAAATCCCTTATCGACCAGGGACTCCGTCACATTGCGCAGAATCACATCCTGCTCAGCGCCGGGCGGAACTGGAGACGGGGTTGTGTCTACTCCCATTCGAGAGCTCCCTTTCTCCATTCATAGACGAATCCGACGGTCAGAATTCCCAGAAACACGACCATCGACCAGAAACCGAAAACGCCGATTTCGCCCAACGATACCGCCCACGGAAACAGGAATGCGACCTCGAGGTCGAAGATAATGAATAGAATGGCGACCAAATAGAATCGGACATCAAACTTGGTCCGCGCATCCTCGAAAGCTTCGAAACCGCATTCGTAGGCCGAGAGCTTTTCGGGATCCGGCCGCTGGGGCGCGATGATCAGCGAGGCGATGATGATGACCGTCGCCAGGCCGCCCGCGATGCCGAGGAATATGAGGATAGGAAGATACTGGAGAAGCAAGTCGTTCATCGCACGGCCTTCACTGTATTCCCATCACCGCTCTGGCCTGCTCCGCGCCGTTCGCGGTCATGACCAGAGCCGAATTTGGAGCCGATCACGGACCGGAAGTGGCGGGAGTGACGGGACTCGAACCCGCGGCCTCCGGCGTGACAGGCCGGCGCTCTAACCAACTGAGCTACACCCCCAAACGAAGGGTCGCCCGCGAGGGCTTTGGTAATCCACGGCCTGACAGGTGTCAAGCGATCTTCCCCAGCACAAACCAAGGGATTCCGGGGCTTGCGCCCCGATACCCGCCCGAGTTTTGGGTTTGATCTTCGGCCGCTGATTTCAGGCGACATATGGAGCGAAAACAGGGTACGCAAATCGAAAATGGTGGGCGGTGACGGGATCGAACCGCCGACCCCCTCGGTGTAAACGAGGTGCTCTCCCAGCTGAGCTAACCGCCCTCGACGGCAACCTATGCCGAGCCCCTTCCAAATACAATCGAAGATACGGGCAGGAAACACCCGGCCACAGGGAAACGCTGCATAGTGACCGGGAAAAGCAAATGCCGGTTGCGGGACCGCAACCGGCATTCGAAAATCTTCCGGTCTGGTCGGACTAGTTGACGGCGTCCTTCAGACCCTTACCGGCCTTGAACTTCGGCTGACGGGAAGCAGGAATTTGGATGGTCTCGCCGGTCCGCGGATTACGACCCGTGGTCGCCTTCCGATTCGCGACTGAGAAAGTACCAAAGCCGACGACACGGACCTCTCCGCCGCCCTGAAGGGCACCGGTGATCGAGCCGAACACGCCGTCCACTGCTTTCGTTGCATCCGCCTTCGACAATCCTGCCTGAGTCGCAACCGCTGAAACGAGATCGTTCTTGTTCACCTTGAAGGCCCCCTTTGCTGAGTGAGTGAAAATGAAAAATTTGAACCTGAGCGCCGCCCGTATGGAAAGCGCGGGCAGTTTAGGACGGGTTTTTCAACGGCGTCAATTGGCGGCAACGTATTTTTCTGCCGACGCTCAACGCCGCGTCCGGCCTGCCCTTCGGGCCAAGCCCCGCCGGTCGGCAAAATCCGAAGCACGGGCATAAAAAAGGCGTCGGCCCGCACCGGACCGACGCCCCTTAACTCATTGAAATATCAATGTTTTACGAGGCCGCCGTGATCCTCGTCGTCTTCCGTCGCCTGTGACGGAACTTCGGCCGTTTCCTCATCTTCCTGCCATTCGATGGGAACCAGAGGACTTGTAAGCGCTTCCTCCAGCACCTCGTCCACGGTCGCGACAGGGATGATTTTCAGCGATTTTTTGACATTTTCGGGAATCTCCGCGAGATCCTTCTCGTTCTCCTTGGGAACCAGAACCGTCTTGATTCCGCCGCGAAGTGCCGCCAAGAGCTTCTCTTTCAGGCCGCCGATCGGCAATACCCGCCCCCGAAGGGTGATCTCGCCGGTCATCGCCACATCACGCCGGACGTCGACGCCGGTGAGCACGGAGACGATGGACGTCACCATGGCCACGCCCGCGGACGGGCCGTCCTTCGGCGTTGCGCCTTCGGGCACGTGAACGTGGATGTCTCTCTTGTCGAAGACCGTCGGCTTGAGACCGAACGCGGTGGCGCGGGAATGTACGAAGGACCGCGCCGCCTGGATCGATTCGGTCATCACGTCGCCGAGTTTGCCGGTAATGGTCATCTTGCCCTTGCCCGGCACCATGACCGATTCGATAGTGAGGATTTCGCCGCCCACTTCCGTCCAAGCCAAACCGTTGGTGACGCCGACTTTGTCTTCGTCTTCGACTTCACCGAACCGGAAACGGCGGACGCCGGCGAATTTCTCCACGTTGCGGCGCGTGACCTGAACCGAATTGAGATCGTTCATGACGATCTCCTTGGTCGCCTTCCGGATCAGATTGGCCAATTCACGTTCGAGGTTGCGAACGCCGGCCTCGCGGGTGTAGTACCGGATCAAGTCCCGAAGCGCGCTGTCGGAGATGGACCATTCCTTCGCCTTGAGCGCATGCGCCTCCAGCTGCTTGTCGATCAAATGGCGGCGGGCGATCTCGACCTTCTCGTCCTCCGTGTAACCGGCGATGCGGATCACCTCCATCCGGTCGAGCAGCGGTTGCGGGATGCGCAGCGTGTTGCCCGTGGTGATGAACATCACGTCCGAGAGGTCGTAATCCACCTCGAGGTAATGATCCTGGAAGGTGTCGTTCTGTTCGGGATCCAAAACCTCGAGCAGCGCGGACGCCGGATCACCCCGCCAGTCCGCGCCCATCTTGTCGACCTCATCCAGGAGGAAAAGCGGATTGGAAGTCTTCGCCTTCTTCATGCCCTGAAGAACCTTACCGGGCATCGACCCGATATAGGTCCGCCGGTGACCGCGAATTTCGGCTTCGTCCCGGACACCGCCCAAGGACATGCGGACGAAATTCCGGCCGGTCGCCTTGGCGATGGATTTACCGAGAGAGGTTTTGCCGACACCGGGCGGTCCGACAAGGCACAGGATCGGCCCCTTGATCTTCTTGGTCCGCTGCTGGACCGCGAGATACTCGAGGATGCGCTCCTTGACCTTCTCCAGACCATAGTGATCCGCCTCAAGAATCTCTTCGGCAGCCTTGATGTCCTTCTTGATCCTGGAACGCTTCTTCCACGGGATCGACAGCATCCAATCCAGATAATTCCGGACCACCGTGGCTTCCGCGGACATGGGGCTCATGGACCGCAGCTTCTTGAGCTCGGCCAGCGCCTTCTCGCGCGCTTCCTTGGAGAGCTTGGTCTTTTCGATTTTCTCCTCGAGCTCCGCGGATTCGTCCTTGCCCTCTTCGGAATTGCCCAGCTCCTTCTGGATCGCCTTGAGTTGTTCGTTGAGGTAGTACTCGCGCTGGGTCTTCTCCATCTGACGTTTGACCCGCGAGCGGATTTTCTTTTCGACCTGGAGAACCCCGATTTCGCCCTCCATGAAGGAGATCACCCGCTCCATCCGCTGGGCGACGGCTTCGACCTCGAGCAATTCCTGCTTTTCGGAAATCTTCAGGGCCAGGTGGGAAGCAACCGTGTCCACCAGCTTGCCGAATTCATCAATCTGATTGACCGAGACCAACGCCTCGGGCGGAATCTTTTTGTTCAGCTTGATGTATTGCTCGAACTGGCTGACCACCGAACGCGAAAGCGCTTCAAGCTCTTTTTCGTCGCCCTCGTCCTCGGGAAGGAACTCCGCCGCCGCCTCGAAGAACTCTTCGTTTTCGACGAAGCCGGTGATCCTTGCCCGTTGTCCGCCCTCGACCAGCACTTTCACCGTACCGTCGGGCAGCTTAAGCAACTGCAGTACGGTCGAAACCGTACCCACGTCATAGATTTCATCGGCCGACGGATCGTCATCGGCGGCATTCTTTTGCGCAACCAGCAAAATCTGCTTGTCGTCCTTCATGACGTCTTCGAGGGCCCGCACCGATTTCTCGCGACCGACGAACAGCGGCACGATCATGTGCGGAAAAACGACAATGTCCCGAAGCGGAAGGACCGGAAACACTTCACCCGAGGAAGTCACCAAAGCTTGCTCTCCTTTGTACCGGCCTCTTTACGCCGGATCGGTCCTTTTGGACTTGCGCCGCCCCCGGCGGAACCCGGCACCGCGTACTTAATTCACCAACACAACTTGTTCGAACAGGGCCCTAATTCAAGGGCCCCGCGGGTCTAGGCACTGTTGTCCAGGTCGTCGCGGCGGTCCGCATAAATATAGAGCGGCCGGACGTTCTCCTGAGCAACTTCCTTGTTAATCACCACCTCTTCGACGCCATCCAGTCCGGGGAGATCAAACATCGTTTCGAGAAGAATATCTTCCATGATCGACCGCAGCCCGCGTGCGCCGGTCTTGCGCTCCACGGCTTTTTCGGCGATCGAGGCGAGCGCACTATCGGAGAATGTCAAACGGACGTCCTCCATCTCGAACAGGCGCTGGTACTGCTTGACCAGCGCGTTCTTCGGCTCGACCAAAATTTGGACCAAGGCCTCTTCGTCCAGATCATCCAAGGTCGCGATCACCGGCAAACGGCCGACGAATTCCGGAATCAACCCGAACTTCAAAAGATCCTCCGGCTCCACGTCTCTCAAGATATCGCCGGTGGGACGCTCATCGGGACCGCGAACATCGGCCCCGAAGCCGATTGCCGAGCCGGCGCCGCGGGAAGAAATAATCTTCTGCAAGCCCGAGAACGCACCGCCGCAAATAAACAGGATGTTCGTGGTGTCGACCTGCAGGAACTCCTGCTGGGGATGCTTGCGGCCGCCCTGCGGCGGAACGCTGGCCACGGTGCCTTCCATGATCTTCAGCAGTGCCTGCTGGACGCCCTCACCCGAGACATCCCGCGTGATCGACGGGTTGTCGGATTTGCGGGAAATCTTGTCCACCTCGTCGATATAGACAATGCCCCGCTGGGCCCGTTCGACGTTGTAATCCGCCGCCTGCAGCAGCTTGAGAATAATGTTCTCCACGTCTTCGCCGACATAGCCCGCCTCGGTGAGCGTTGTGGCATCGGCCATGGTGAACGGCACGTCGAGAATACGCGCCAGCGTCTGTGCGAGCAGCGTCTTGCCGCAGCCGGTCGGGCCGATCAGCAGGATATTCGACTTGGCCAGTTCGACATCGTTGTTTTTGCTGCCGTGGCTGAGGCGCTTGTAGTGGTTGTGCACCGCCACCGAGAGGACCCGCTTGGCGTAACCCTGCCCGACGACGTAGTCATCAAGAACCCGGCAAATCTCTTTCGGCGTCGGGACGCCGTCACCGGATTTGACGACATGGGTTTTATGCTCCTCGCGGATAATATCCATGCACAGTTCGACGCATTCATCGCAGATGAATACGGTCGGGCCCGCAATCAGCTTGCGGACCTCGTGCTGGCTCTTGCCGCAGAACGAGCAGTAAAGCGTATTCTTCGAGTCGCCGCCGGCGGACTTGCTCATTGGTTCTCCGAAACCGTAGCCGTGCGCATGTGCACGTATGTTAGGCAGACGTTCTCAACCGAGACAATCACAAAAAGACGTCGCCCGACCGGGCAATCCCTAGTCGCCGTCGGTCTCGGTATCGTTGTCCGCGCCGCTATTCCCTTCATCGCCGTCGTCATCGATCTTGGGCCGGTTCTCGACGACTTCGTCAATCAGGCCGAATTCCTTGGCTTCCTCGGGCGTAAGGAACTTATCCCGGTCCATCGCTTCCTCGATGAATTCGAGATCCTGGCCGGTGTGCCTTACATAGATATCGTTAAGCCGGGCGCGAAGGGCAAGTATCTCCTTGGCCTGAATTTCGATGTCCGTCGCCTGGCCCTGAACGCCGCCTGAAGGCTGATGGACCATGATGCGGGAGTTCGGAAGCGCGAATCGCTTGCCGGGAACGCCCGCCGCCAGCAATAGCGAGCCCATGGACGCGGCTTGGCCGATCACCACCGTCGAGACGTCGGGACGGATGTATTGCATGGTGTCGTAGATGGCCAGACCCGACGTAACCACGCCCCCCGGCGAGTTGATGTAGAAGGCGATATCCTTGTTCGGGTTGTCGGCCTCGAGGAACAGCAATTGAGCGCACACAAGGCTCGAAACGGTGTCCTCGATGCCGCCGGTCACGAAGATGATCCGTTCCTTCAGCAGTCGGGAGTATATGTCATAGGCCCGTTCACCCCGGTTCGTCGTCTCGACGACCATCGGCACGAGCATGTTGTTGTAGTCTTCGATTGGATCACGCATGGCGGGCTTTCTTACACCTGATTGTCGGCTTCCTGGGTTACCAAGTACTTAATCTATCTAACGCTTCGCGGCGTTTGTGCAACGACCCAAAGTCCGGGCGTGACCGGGCCTAGCCGTCAGCCTCGTCCTTTTTGGCCGCAGCCTTGGACTTTGAGGCGGTCTTCTTCTTTGGCTCCGCCGCGGTTTTTTCCTTCTCGTCGGCCTCGTCGTCGGGAGAAGCGATCAACTCCTCCATGGTCGCTTCGCGGTCACTCACGTCGGCCATTTCGAGAACGAAATCGACGACCTTCTCCTCCATTATCGGCGACTGTAGGGCCTGCACGGCCCCGGGATTGTTTTTGTAGAACTCCAGCACCTTTTTCTCCTCGCCTTGATATTGCTGAGCCTCGGAGGCGATGGCGCGGTTCAATTCCTCGGACGTGACCTCGATATTGTTGAGGCGGCCGATTTCCGACAGCAGCAGACCCAGGCGCACCCGGCGGGCGGCGATGTCGCGGTATCCCTCTTTCAATTCGTCGTCGGACTTGCTCTTGTCGTCCTCGTCGATCTGGTCCGGGTTGTGCTCGCGCTGATGCTCGAACTGATTCCAGATGCCCTCGAATTCAGCATCGATCATGGTTTCGGGCAATTCGAATTGATGCTGTTTGTCGAGAATGTCGAGCAGGTCGCGCTTGAGCCGCATGCGGGCAAGATTCTTGTATTCGGATTCCTGATTTTCCTTCAGCCTGCTCTTCAGTTCATCAATGTTCTCGGCGCCGAGCCGCTTGGCCAGATCGTCATTTATTTCGGCCGGGGACGGCTCCCGGAGTTCCTTCACTTCGACCGCGAATTTAGCCTCCTTACCGGCCAACTCCTCGGCGTAGTCCTCCGGGAAGGTCACGGCGACTTCCAATTGGTCGCCGGCCGAAGCTCCCACCAACTGGTCTTCAAACCCGGGAATGAAAGCGCCGGAGCCGAGCTCCAGGCTGTAGCCCTCGGCTTTACCGCCGGCAAACTCCTCACCGTCGATGGTCCCGGCAAAATCGATCACCGTGATATCGCCGGCATTCGCCTTTCGCTTGGTTTCGACGGGTTTCGATTCCTTAAAGTTCTGCGCCAGTTGGTCGAGAGCTTCGTCGATCCGCGCATCATCGGCCGGGACCGTCAGCCGCTCCAGTTTCACCGCGGTCAGATCCATGACCTCGATTTCCGGAAACCGTTCGAAGGCGACGGTGTATTCGAGATCGGACCCCTCCTCGATGGCGTCGACCTCGCCCACCAAGTCGACCTGGGGCTGGGTAGCCGCCCGGAGGCCGCGCTCGGTCATTGCGGCTTCGGTCGATTCGTTGACCGTCTGTTCGAGCACCTCACCCAAAATTGCCTTGCCGTAGGTCTTGCGGACCAGTTTCGGCGGCACCTTTCCGGGCCGGAAACCCGGCATCCTGACGGTTGGAGCTATCTCCGCCAGCCTGGAGCTCATCTTGGCTTCGATGTCGGCCGCCGGGACGACGATCTTGAATTCCCGCTTGAGGCCTTCGTTGGTGGTTTCCGTCACTTCCATTTCGTCTGCTCACTTCGAATAGAATTCATGGTGCGGCTGGAGGGACTTGAACCCCCACGGCCCAGGGCCACCGGCACCTAAAGCCGGCGCGTCTACCAATTCCGCCACAGCCGCTAAACGTTGCTGGAACGCCCCCGGATACATCCTGCGGCGCCGGAAGCGCGCCACAATATGAAAATACCGCCCCGTGTCAATGTAGCGCTGCCGAAATATGGCCGGAAATACCCGGAATTGACTGCATGGGAACCGGCCGGCGAACTGGATTGTCAGTCTTTCTTTTGGTCAGTCTTTCAGCAATCCGCGTACCGCGGACGACGCCGTGATCTCTCCGCCGCCCCGATATGCTTCGTGATTTTTCTCGATGTCACCGAGGCGATAACGGTAATTCATCATCAGCCCCGCCGATTGCCCGATCCCGTTGCGGGACGTATCGGCGAGCCAGTTCAGGCGATCCATGCGGGCGCCGTTGGAAAGGTGGAAATGAGCGACCGAATCAAGCGTCGTACCGCCGGGGCGCCGTTCCTCCAGCAGGTAATGCGCGCAGAGGCGCATCAAAGGTCGTTTGACTGCTTCCATCAGTATCTCGTTGTCCCGCCATCCGCGACCGGAGAGCACTTTGGACAGTCCGGACAGTCCCGACTCGCCCAGCACATCTACGAGTGACCGGGTTTCCGCGGCAGTCAGAAGGCTCCCTTCGGCCTCCTCGGTTTCGGTCAGCCACTTCCTGAAGCCGGGGATCGGAGAAAGGGTGGCGAAGTTCTTCAAGGCAGGAAGCTCCCTGCACAGGCTGTCAACCACCCTCTTAATCAGGAAGTCGCCGAAATTGATGCCCCGGAGGCCGGTCTGCGCATTGGAGATGGAGTAAAAGACCGCACTGTCGGCCGCCTCGGCATCGACCGGAAGCGCCTGTGCATCGAGAAGCTCCTGGATGTTCCCGGCAATGCCGTCGACCAGCGCCACCCAAACGAAGATCAGCGGCTCGTCGGGCATCCTTGGATGGAAATAGGCAAAACAGCGCCGGTCCGGCGCCAGACGATTCTTCAGGTCTTCCCAGCCGGTAATCGCGTGAACCGCTTCGTAGGCCGCGAGCTTCTCCAGCAGTGCGGCAGGCGCCTGCCAGGTGATCTGACGAAGCTCGAGAAACCCGACGTCAAACCACGAAGCCAGCAGTGACTTCAGGTCCTGCTCAAGCTCCTTTAGCGCCGCCGATTCGTGGGCGAATGCCGACAATTCCGCCCGCATGTCGACAAGGAACTTCACGCCCTCCGGCAGCGCATTGAATTGGGTCAAAAGCCGGACTCGCGGCGCAACCAGTGCGGCTTTCAAATCCCTTTCCGCGAGCCGTCGCTCCTCTTCATCCGCGGCCCCACGAAGGGCCTCGACCGCGGCGTCGACCGTGTCGCGTTCAGGTCCGAATTCATCGGCCATGGTTTCCATGAACCGCCGCCGGCCCTGATCGTTGAGCGCGAGATAGGCATGACCCAATGCAGCCGCCCGGGCACGCGCCGACACCTCGCCGCCCCGGCCCTCCAAACAAGCCTGCATCTGTTCGACCAGTTTGACCCGATCCGCATCGCTGAGCTCGGGGCTTAGGGATGTGGGCAGGAGTTCGCTGTCGCTCCGGGCGATCTTGTCCCAGGCACCGCGCAAATTGCGTACGGCGCGGTCCCAGAGGCCCGAATTTCGGTGTTCGTTCATGGCCCAAGTCTTATCATGATCGGCCTGACAATCCGACGACGATATCTTTCGATCACTTAAGTTCGCTCAAAATGGGAGGCAATTGGTCGGCCAGATCCTCGGCGATGAGCCCCGGCCCGACCCGGGCGGCCGCGGCGCCGTGAATCCACGCGCCGGCGCAGGCAGCGTCGAAGCACTCCATGCCGGCTGCCGCCAGCCCCCCGATGATCCCCGCCAAGACATCGCCCGATCCGGCGGTGGCCAGTTCAGGCGGCGCATTTTCATTGATCGCCGCCCGGCCATCGGGATGGGCGATCACCGTATCGGGGCCTTTCAGGAGGACCACGGCGCCGGATGTCGCGGCGGCGGCCCGCGCCTTGTTCAGCCTGTCGCCGTCAATGCCGAACAACCGGTCGAACTCGCCTGAATGAGGCGTCAACACCACCGGCCCCTTGATCCAGGAAAACAGATGCCCGGGATCGTCCTCGAAAACCGTCAGCGCGTCCGCGTCCAGTACGCACGGATGACCGGAGCGAAGCGCCGCAATGGTGTTGGCGCGGGTCCGGTCGGTAACGCCATTCCCGGGCCCCGCAAGTACGGCGTTTCGCCGGCGGCGGCCAAGAAGATCCGCGAGTGCCGGCGCATCCTCGAAAGAAAAGACGAGGTTTCCGGGATCACCCTGGAGATAGAGGGACCGGGCCTCCGGCGGACACAGCAGCGAGACCAATCCGGCGCCCGCCCGCCGTGCACCGCGCGCCGCCAGCCGCGCCGCGCCGGTCATTTCTCCGCCGCCGACGATCGCCAGGTGGCCGCGGGAATATTTGTGATCGCCGGCCATGGCCCGGGGCAATGAGCGCGCCCAAAGCACCGGATGGTTGGCGAACGTCCGCGGCGCGATTTGATCCAATACCCCGGTTGGCGTTCCGATATCGATCACCGTCACCGAACCGCAGAGACCGCGACCCGGCAACAACAGGTGTGCCGGTTTGCGGCGGAAGAACGTTACCGTGTGATCGGCGCTGGGCGCGATTCCGAGGGGCATGCCGGTGTCGCCGTCCAATCCGCTTGGCACATCCACGGCAACGCAGTCCGGGCGTCGTTGTTCGACGGCTTCGACGAGCGCTGCCGCGTCGCCATCCAGCGGCCGCGTCAGGCCGGCGCCAAACAGGGCATCGACGACGATGACCTCTCCATCGATTGCCGAAGGATCGGGCGCCAACACCTCTCCTTCCCACCGGTCCGCGTTGGCCAAGGCGTCCCCTTTGAGTTTGGAATGCCCGCCCAGCAGCATGAGCGATACGGGCCAGCCCCACGATTTCAGATACCGCGCCGCGACAAATCCGTCGCCGCCATTATTGCCGGGACCGCACAGGACGAGCACCGGCTTCCGCCGATAATTGCGCCGGACGGCCTCGGCGACTCCCCGACCCGCCCGTTCCATAAGTTCCAGGCTCGGAACGCCGGCCTCGACGGCGAGTTGGTCCGACCGGCCCATCTCCTCGACGGTCAGGAGCACATTTTCATATGCGTTCTGGCTCACGGCATCTCTCCCGGGGTGGCAAAGCATAGACGCCGAGAGGGCTGGCAGGAAGTCATTGCGATGACTATAAAAGGCCCATTCCAGCCTGGGCAGGATGTTACCCGTGCATGTAATCGTCATGGGCGCCGGCGTTGTCGGCGTCTCAACCGCCTATTTTCTGCTGAAAGCCGGTCATCGGGTGACGGTGCTGGACCGGCAGCCTGTCGCCGGAAACGAGACCAGTTTTGCCAACGGCGGACAGGTTTCGGTCAGCCATACCGCGCCTTGGGCGGGGCCCGGCGTGCCGTGGCAATTGCTCAAATGGGTGGGCCGGCAGGACGCACCTCTGCTGCTGCACCCCCGGTTCGACCCGGCGCTGTTCAGTTGGGGGCTCAAGTTCCTCGCCAATTGTTCCAAGACGGCATTCGAACGAAATCAGCGGAAGAACCTGCGTCTCGCACAAATCAGCCGGTTTCTGCTCTCCGTAATTAAGGACGAGACCGGTATTCACTATCACCAGCGCAGCGGGGGCATCCTTCAGATCTTCAGGAACAACGACGAGTTGCTCGCGGCTTCAAGAGCGTCGCGGCAGATCATCGACCTCGGATGCGAGATGCGCACCCTTGATGTGGACGCTTGTCTCGATATAGAGCCCGCTCTCGAGGCCCGGCGCGATGAACTCGCCGGGGGCATTTACTCGCCCGGCGATGAAAGCGGTGATGCTCACCTGTTTTGCACCGAACTTGCCGATTACTGCGCGGCCCAAGGCGCCGACTTCCGCTACGGCGTCGAGATCGAACAACTCGGCGTCGAACTCGGGCAGGTGACCGGCCTTGTCACCAGCCAAGGGTTCGTTTCCGCCGATGCCTATGTGCTCTCCCTGGCCGCCTACGGGACGCGTTTGGTCAAGCCCTTTGGAATCAAACTGCCCATCTATCCCACCAAAGGCTATTCGGTCACGGTGCCGACCGACGGCCATAACGGCGCGCCGTCCGTGAGTATCACCGATGAGGATAACAGATTGGTCTTCAGCCGGCTGGGCGAGCGGATGCGGGTCGCGGGCACGGCGGAGTTTGCCGGGTTCGACACCAGCCTCAATGAAAGGCGTGCCCGTTCAATCCTGGAGAAGGCCCGCTATCAGTTCCCGTCGGCCGGCAATTTCGACGAGGCCACCTTCTGGACGGGGCTTCGGCCCATGACGCCGGACGGCCTGCCGCTCATCGGAACCACCCCGCTCCGGAATCTGTATCTCAATACGGGGCATGGGACATTGGGCTGGACCCTTGGCGCGGGTTCCGGCAAAGCCATTGCCGACGTGATTTCCGGCTTACCCGCAGATCTCGATCTCCAGGATTTCTCTCTCCAGCGTTTTCGGTAGCCGATCCGGCTGGTGAAATTGGGCGGTTGACTCAGGCCTTGTTCCGGAATAGAACAAAAAGAGAACATTCAAATGAGAACAGGCAAAAGCCATGCAATCCCAGGCGGTACAGGTACACCAGGAAGGCCCCCGACAAGCCCCGAATTCCACGGTTCTTGACGACCTCAAAACGCAAATCCGCACCATTGAGCGAGGCCGCGCCGCGGTTGCGGCGGAACACGTCCTCTCCCTTGGCGACGAGACACTCGACCGGGCGCTGCCCTGGAACGGTCTCCCCGGCCATGGCCTTCACGAAATCTCCGGCGATGCAGCGGCCATCGGCTTCGCCGCGGGTCTGATGGCGGGTTTCGGCAGGATTCGCGCGAACGGCACGGTTCTTTGGTGTCAGCGCGAACGGGCCCTCTATCCCCAGGGCCTCGCGGCTTTCGGCTTCGATCCCGACCGCATGATCCTGGCCCACGGCGCCAACGATACGGACATTCTATGGGCCCTGGAGGAAGGTTTGCGCACGCCGGGTCTGATCGGCGTGGTCGGCCGGATCAATAAAATCCCTCCCATTTCCGCCCGGCGGCTGCAGCTGGCCGCCGAAGAGAGCGGCGTGATGTGCCTGTTGCTGCGGCCCGGCACGCCCCATGCGCCCGCCGGCGCGGCGCTCACCCGCTGGCGGGTAACGGCAATGCCCGGCGCACCAATCGACGGACCCGGCTTCAGCCCGCCGAGCTGGAACCTCGAACTGCAGAGATGCCGGCTCAGCGAGGCCGGGAACGACAACCGGCGTGCGGCTTCCGCCACGCTCGGAAAGACCCGCGCCTGGCCAAGAAACTGGGAAGTGGAGTGGTGTGATGAAACGGGCGGTCTCGCTCTGGCTGCCGGTCTTCGCGACCGACCGGTTGAGCCGCGTCCTCTCTCGGACAGGATCCACTAGAACCGCAGATGCCAAATCCGCCGGGACACCCCTCGCGACGGTGACCCAGGTTCACGGCGGGACCCGCATCGCGGCAGCCAATCCGGCAGCCGAAGCGGCGGGCATCGTTCCGGGTCAGCCGTTGGCCGATGCCCGCGCCCTTTATCCCGGGCTCGCCGTCCACCCCGCCGCACCGGCCGAAGATCTCAGGGCCCTCGACCTTCTGGCCGAGGCCTGCACCCGCTTCACCCCCTGGACCGCCGTCGATCCCGTCTGGGGCGGCGGCGCAATGGGGGGCAGCCTCGGTGCCGGCTTATGGCTGGACATCACCGGCTGCGCGCATCTGTTCGGCGGTGAGGCCGCCCTCCTGGAACGATTGATCGGTTGGCTCGGTGGACAAAACATCAGCGCCCGCGCGGGCCTTGCCGATACGCCGGGGGCGGCCTGGGCGCTGGCCCGTCATGCGACGGATGATTCCGCCCCCTTCATCATTGCGGAACCGGGCACGCTGCGACAGCATCTGGCGGGGTTGCCGGTGGCGGCTTTACGCCTGGAAGCCGCGGTAATCGAGGGTCTCGACCGGTTGGGATTGCGGCGCATCGGCGATCTTCTGGAGATGCCCCGGGGGCCGCTGGCCAAGCGGTTCGGCGGGGTCGTGCTCAAGCGCCTGGATCAGGCGTTGGGACAAGCGGACGAGCCTATCTCTCCCCGCCGCCCGCCGCCGCGCCATGTGGCCCGCCTGGCCTTTGCCGAGCCCATCGGCCGGGCGGAGGATATCGCGGCCGGGCTCGACCGCCTGCTCGACCGGCTCTGCCGGGGTCTGGAAGCCGCCGGTGAGGGCGCGCGGCAGCTCGATTTCATCCTCTATCGGGCCGATGGCACGACCGAACGGCGAACCGTCGGCACCAGCCGCCCTTCCCGCGATCCCCGGCATTTGGCGCGGCTGTTCCGGGACAAGCTGGACGGCGCCGACCCCGGCTTCGGGATCGAGATCATGGCGCTCGCAGCCGCCCGCACCAATAATCTGGACGAAAAACAGACCGGGCTCGCCGGCTGGACCCTCGAGCCGGCCAAGGACGTTAACCAGGCCGATACCGCCCGGCTGGTGGACCGCTTGTCGGGCAAGCTGGGGGCCCGTAACGTCACCCGGGTACGGCCGGTGGAAAGCCATCTCCCGGAACGGGCCGGCCGGGCGCAATCGGCCATCGGTGCGTCAAATACCGTCAGTGACTGGAAAGGACCCGAGCGCCGCCCGCCCCGGCCTGTGGAACTGCTGCCCCAGCCGCTGCTCATCGATGTAATGGCGCCGGTGCCCGACGGCCCGCCGGCAATGTTCCGCTGGCGCCGCCGCCAATACCAGGTTGCCCGGGCCGAGGGGCCCGAGCGCATCGCGCCGGAGTGGTGGCGGACCGAGGGCGCCCCCCTCTCCCGCGATGTCCGGGATTATTACCGGCTCGAGGATGAAGGCGGAAAACGCTACTGGGTCTACCGGGAAGGCCTCTACCGGCCGGACCGCCCGCCTGCCTGGTACCTGCATGGCTTTTTTGCGTGATCGGCATGACCGAGTACGCGGAACTCCAGGTTACCTCCAATTACTCATTCCTCCGGGGCGCATCGCACCCGGGCGAGCTTGTATCGCAGGCCGCCGCGCTCGGCCACTCGGCCATCGCCATCACCGACCGCAACAGCCTGGCCGGCGTGGTTCGTGCCCATGTGGCCGCCAAGGAAGCAGGGTTGCGCCTGCTGGTGGGCTGCCGGCTGGATCTTCAGGATGCCCCCAGCCTGCTGGTGTTTCCGCGGGGCCGGGCCGCCTATGGCCGTCTCTCGCAGTTGCTGACCATCGGCAAACGGCGGACCGAAAAAGGCGATTGCCGACTCTATTTGGCCGATATTCTCGACGGGAAAACCTTCCAGGGCGGCGCCGGACAGATGGTCATCGCCCTGCCGCCGGAAAAACTGGACGCAGCGCATGACAGACACCTGCTTAAATTAAAATATAAGTTTCAAGAAAATCTATATCTATCTGTTAAACATAACTATTACGGCGATGACTTCCGCCGGATTTATGCGCTTGCGGCGCGTGCGAAACAGGCCGGAATCCCCATCGTCGCAACCAATGACGTCCATTATCACGTCCCCGAACGGCGGCCGCTGCAGGATGTCCTGAGCTGCATCCGGGAACGCTGCCCTCTCGCGGAAGCAGGCTACAAGTTGATGGCCAATTCGGAGCGCCACCTGAAATCTCCCGAAGAAATGGCCCGCCTGTTCACGGATTATCCGGCGGCCATCGAAAACACGCAGCGGATCGTCACCGCCTGCACGTTCAACCTCGATGAACTGCGCTACGAATATCCGGTGGAGCCGGTTCCCGAAGGACGCTCTCCGCAGGAGGAACTCGTCCGCCTGACCGGGACCGGCGCCAAGGAGCGCTACCCCCGCGGGGTCCCGGAGAAGGTCCAAAAGCAGATCGGCCATGAACTGGACCTCATCGGCGAACTTGACTACGCCCCCTACTTCCTCACCATTTACGACATCATCCGGTTCGCCCGCGGCCGCCGCATTCTCTGCCAGGGCCGGGGATCAGCGGCCAATTCGGCGGTCTGCTACTGCCTCGGCATTACGTCCGTCGACCCGGCGCGCATCGATCTGTTGTTCGAGCGCTTCGTCAGCGCGGAGCGGGATGAGCCGCCGGACATCGATGTGGACTTCGAGCACGAACGCCGGGAAGAAGTCATCCAGTACGTCTACGGGAAATACGGCCGTGACCGGGCGAGCCTGACGGCGACGGTCATCAGTTACCGCATGCGGAGCGCCATCCGCGAGGTCAGCAAGGTGATGGGGCTTTCGGAGGACACGATCCAGGCGATGACCAGCCTCGCCTGGCGGCATATCAAGAGCGAGGTGCCCGAAGACGAACACATCCGGAAAGCCGGCCTCGACCCCACGGACGAAACGCTCCGGATGACCATTGATCTTGCCCGGGAGATCCAGGGTTTCCCGCGGCATCTCAGCCAGCATCCGGGCGGTTTCGTGATCACCAAAGGGCCGCTGGATACGGTGGTCCCGGTGGAAAACGCCGCCATGGAGGACCGCACCGTCATCGAATGGGATAAGGACGATCTCGATGCCCTGGGCATGCTGAAGATCGATGTCCTGGGCCTCGGCATGCTGACCTGCATCCGTAAGGCGTTCGACCTGATCCACCGCCATCACGGCCGGAAGATGGGTCTCGCCGATGTGCCCGCCGAAGACCCGCTGGTCTACGACATGCTGTGCGAGGGCGACTCGGTCGGCGTCTTCCAGGTGGAAAGCCGCGCCCAGATGGCCATGCTGCCCCGTCTCAGGCCCCGGGAGTTCTACGACCTGGTGATCGAGGTGGCGATCGTCCGGCCCGGTCCCATCCAGGGCGACATGGTGCACCCCTATCTCCGCCGCCGAAACGGCGAGGAACCGGTGGCGTTCCCCTCCAAGGAACTTGAGGACGTGCTCGGCAAAACCATGGGCGTGCCCCTGTTCCAGGAACAGGCGATGAAAATCGCCATCGTCGCCGCCGGCTTTACCCCCAACGAGGCCGACGGGCTCCGGCGCGCCATGGCCACCTTCCGCCATACCGGCACCATCCCCAGCTTCAAGGGCAAGTTCATCGACGGCATGATCGGCCGGGGCTACGACCCCGACTTTTCCGAGCGCTGCTTCAAGCAGATCGAGGGCTTCGCCGATTACGGCTTCCCGGAATCCCACTCGGCGAGCTTTGCGCTGCTGGTCTACATCTCGGCCTGGATCAAGTGCCACTACCCGGCGGTGTTCGCCGCCGCCATCCTGAATTCCCAGCCCATGGGCTTCTATGCGCCGGCGCAACTGGTGCGCGATGCCCGGGAGCACGGGGTCGAGGTCCGCCCGCCCGACATCAACGACAGCGAATGGGAATGCACGCTCGAGCCGGCCTACGGCGAGGCGCCCGGGATGACCAAGGGACATGAGGAATGGCGGGACCCCCTCGATCTGGACATGGCGGTGCGGTTGGGCTTCCGCCAGATCAAGGGGTTCCGCGAAGACGATGCCGATCTGCTGGTGGATCGCCGGAAAAACGGCTATCGGGAGGTCGCCGACCTTCGGAGCCGGGGTCGGCTCGCCAAGGCGGCCCTCGACAAGCTGGCCCGGGCGGATGCCTTTCAATCCCTGGGATTGGATCGCCGTCAGGCGCTGTGGTCGGTGACCGGTCTCACCGATGCCGCGCCCCTGCCCCTGTTCGAGGCCATGGACGAGCGGGAAATCCAGGCCGAGCCCGCCGTCACGCTCCCCGAAATCTGCCTCGGCGAAGCGGTCGCCGATGATTACCGGGCGATGAAACTGTCCCTGAAGGCCCATCCCATGAGTTTCCTCCGCGGCGATTTCGCCAACCGGAAGTTCATCACCTGCGGCAAGCTGACCGAGTGCCGGCCCGACGATTGGATCCGTATCGCCGGGGTCGTGCTGATCCGCCAGCGCCCGGGCAGCGCCAAGGGCGTGGTGTTCATCACTATCGAGGATGAAACGGGTGTGGCCAACATCATCGTCTGGCCTCACACCCTGGAGCGCTACCGCAAGACCGTGCTCGGCTCCTGCCTGATCGGCATCGAGGGACGCCTGCAGCGGGAAGGCATCGTCACCCACATCGTCGCGCACAAACTCTGCGACCATGCCCATCGCCTGAACGAACTGGCGACCGGCCCCCGTGATTTCCCGGGACCGCCGGATGAATTCAAGCGCCCGATCCACAACGGCCGGCGGGACCCCCGCGAAGTATTGGGCAAAAAGCCGCGGGTTCTGCCCGGATCGAGGGATTTCCGCTAGACACGCGGACACGCGCGCGTACTCTCGGGCCATTCTCATAAAGTCATAACGACCAAATTATTGAAATTCGGGGGAACAGCCGTCACGTGACCGGCACCGGGGATTCATCTGAGCCAAAGCGCGGACTGAGCGGACGGTCGGGCTTCGTCGCATTCCAGCACACCGACTACACGTTCTACTTCATCTCCCGGGTGAGTTCGGTCTTCGGCGTCGATTTGATGAGCGCCACGTTGTTCTGGCAGCTCTGGCGAATCACCCAGGAAGAACTGGTATACGCCGCCCTCGGCGTCGGGATGTTCCTGCCGTTTCTGATCCTGTTTCCCCTGTCGGGCTGGACGGCGGATCACCATCCGCGCACCAAGATTCTGCTGGGCACCGTCAGCCTCCAGGGGCTCTGCGCGGCCAGTTTCCTCTACCTGACCTGGACCGATGCGCCGTTTCTCTGGTTCATTCCGTCGATCGCATTGCTGGGCGTCGCCCGGGCATTTCAACAACCGGCGCAACAGGCGATCGTCCCCGTCCTGGTGCCGCCGGGGCACCTGGCCAACGCAATAGCCTGGCAATCGACGGCCTTCCAGAGCGCCCGCGTTCTGGGCTGGGGCATATCGGGGACGATCATCGCCATCGGCGAAGCATCCGGGGTCAACGAACAATTCGCCTATATCGTGGTCGTCGCCGTCCTCGTGTTCTCGGCCGTCTTTACCTTCCTGATCAAGGCCAGGGCGCAGATCATGGCCAAGGATCCGCTGAATTTTTCGACGGTCGCCGCCGGGCTCCGGTTCGTGTTCTCTCGCAAAATCATCCTCGGCGCCATCGGTCTCGATCTGGTTGCCGTGCTGCTGGGAAGCGCCAAGGCCATGATGCCCATCTACGCGACCAAGGTCCTGCAAATCGAAACCGCTCTTTACGGGCTGCTTCAGGGATCGCTTGTCATGGGGTCGTTGATCTTCATGCTGGGCCTCACCCAACTTCCGATCAGGCGTCACGCGGGACGCAAGCTGTTTTTCGCGGTGGGCGCCTTCGGGCTGTTCACCATCGTCTTCGGCCTGTCGACCGTGTTCTGGGTTTCATTGGTGGCGCTGTTCTTCGTCGGCGCCGGCGACAGCATCTCCATCTTCATTCGCAACAATCTGGTGCAGATCATCACCCCGGATGAAATGCGGGGCCGGGTGAATGCGGTCAATTCTGTCTTCATCGGTGCATCCAACGAACTGGGCGATGCGGAATCGGGCGCCGTCGCGCATGTCTTCGGACCCGTGGCCGCCGTGGTCATCGGCGGCGTCGGCACCATTATCGTGACCATCGCCTTCGCCAGAAAGATCCCCGATCTGTGGAATGTCGACCGCCTCGACCCGGACGATCTGGTGCGCAAATACCGGGATGTGGAACCGGCGGCGACGCCCGCCGCCCGGGCAGGAGTATAAAATGAAATTCAAGAGACTGGGCCGGACCGGCGCCGAGGTGCCGATGATCATTTTCGGCTGCGGCAACGTCGGCGGACTGATGATCCATACCGATGACGACACCATGCACCGGGCGATCGCCCGGGCGCTGGAAACCGGCATCACCTGGTTTGACACCGCCGAGAGCTATGGACGGGGAAAGTCCGAGGAGAACCTGGGCCGGCTGCTCGAAGATTTCGATATCCGGCCGCGCATCTCGACCAAGGTCCGCCTCGAGCCCGATGATCTGAGCGACATCCCCGGCGAAATCGAGCGCCACGTGGAGGCCAGCCTCAAGCGGCTCCGCCGGGACAGCGTCGAGTTGCTGCAGTTCCATAACGGCATCGAGGCCGAATTATCGGAACGTTCCCTCACCTGGGATCGGGTGGCGGGCGCCGGCGGTGCGATCGAAGCTCTCGAGAAACTCCGGGATCAGGGGCTGACGAAGTGGATCGGCTTCACCGCCCTCGGCGACAACGGGCTTTGCCGGGACCTGATCCGGACGGGCCGGGTGGATACGGCGCAGGTCTACTACAACATGCTGAACCCGTCGGCCGGCGCGGCCTCGGGAAACATGCCCTCCGGCCAACCCTTCTACGGCCTTTTGGATGCCTGCGCCGAAATGGACGTGGGCGTCATCGCCATCCGTGCGCTGGCCGCCGGCGTGCTCGCCACCAGGGATCGTCACGGCCGCGAGAGCATGATCACCGAGAATACGGATCTCGCAGACGAAGAAAGGCGGGCCGACGCCATGATGACGCCTCTCGGCACGAAGTACGGCACATGGGCGCAGACCGCGCTCCGGTTCGCGTTGTCGGAAAACAGGATTTCCTGCGTCGATTTCGCGCCGGGCGAACTCTCGCACCTCGAAGAAGCCCTCGCCGCCGTCGAGCTCGGCCCCATGGAAGAAGGCGACAGGCGGGATATCGCGACGCGCGCGCTCTCGGCATGAACGGAAACTTCTCTAGGCCAGCTTGGTTTGGATATCCACCTCCAAGTGAAGCGTCCGGTGAACCGGGCACTTGTCGGCGATCTCCAGCAGTTTCCGCCGCTGCTCTTCGGTCAAATCGCCCTCCAGGGTGATGTCCCGTTCGATCCGATCGATCTTTCCTTCCCGGGTCTCGCAGTCCCCGCAATCCTCGGCATGGATCTTGTCGTGCCGCATGGCGACCGACGCCCGATCCAGCGGAATATTCCTCCGCGCGGCGTACATCCGCATGGTCATGGCCGTGCAGGCGCCGAGGCCGGAGAGCAGCAGATCATAAGGCGTCGGCCCGGTATCCTCGCCGCCGACCCGCGGCGGCTCGTCCGCCGTCAGGGTGTGGCGCCCGCCGACGGAAATGGATTGGCCGAACCTCCCGACGCCGTTTTCGGCGACAATGACCTCTCCCTCCTTCGCATTCGGCGCCGCCTCGGCCGTCTCTTCGGTTTCACCCAGATATCTCGTGGCCCAGGCGGAGATCACTTCGGCCACATAAATGGCGTCCGAGCGCTCCGTCAGCAGGTGATCCGCGTCATCCAGGGTGACGAAACTCTTGGGGTGCCTGGCCGCCGAGTAAATCGCGGCCGCGTTGTCGATACCGACCTGCCGGTCGAGTGGACCGTGAAAAACGACAAGCGCTTTCCTGAGATCGGCAATTCGCGCGGCCTGATCCTGCGATCCGATGTCGTCCAGGAACTGCCGTTTGATGACGAACGGCCGTCCGCCAAGCGTCACTTCGGCTTCGCCCTTTTCCCGTATCTCCTCTACCGATGCCGAGAAGTTCTCCGACACGTGCTCCACATCGAACGGCGCCCCGATGGTGGCCACCGCTTTCGCCTCCGGAACCGCCTCGGCCGCCGCGAGAACGGCGGCGCCGCCCAGACTATGTCCAATGAGAATTTTCGGCGCCTCGTGGTGTTGACGCAGGTATTCCGCGCCCGCCTTCAGATCGGCAACATTGGACGAGAAGTTCGTATTGGCAAACTCGCCGTCGGAGTGGCCAAGACCCGTAAAGTCGAAACGGAAAACGGCGATGCCGCGCTCGGCCAGGCCGGCGCTGACCCGGGCGGCGGCAAATATGTCTTTGTTACACGTGAAACAATGTGCGAAGAGCGCGTAGGCACGGGGCTTGCCGGCCGGCAGGTCGAGGCGGGCGGCCAGTTCGGCGCCCAACGCACCGGTGAAGGTGACTTTCTCCGATCGGGCCATTCTTATCTCCATTCGCTCGCAGAGGTGCGGCAACACGTCTCGCGGCAGCTTCGCCGAGGTCGCGCCGTCGATCAACCGGGCGATGACCGGTTCGACGGCATGACCGTCATCGCGCTGCAATGGCTCAAGCTCAATCAGCACAAAATTCCTCCTGAATGGGCGCGGGCCCGAGAGTGCCCGGACAGTGAATCTTCCACGGCGGCGGGCGCTTGATCGCCTCCCTCCACGGGTCTAGTCTGCGGCCGAACCAACCTCGTATGAAGAATTTCCCCAAATTGGCGGTGGCACATGGACGTTCGTGACGGTCTTCTCGAAACCATTGGAAATACGCCTTTAATCAAGCTTCGAGAAGTCTCCGAGGCGACGGGCTGCGAAATCTACGGCAAAGCCGAGTTTATGAACCCGGGCGGGTCGGTGAAGGATCGGGCGGCGCTCTACATCGTGCGTGACGCGGAAAAAAAGGGCCGGCTCAAGCCAGGCGGAATCATCGTCGAGGGCACCGCCGGCAATACCGGCATCGGCCTCGCGCTGGTCGGTGATGCGAGCAACTACCGGACCATCATCGTCATTCCCGAAACCCAGACCGAAGAGAAGAAGGACATGCTCCGGCTGGCGGGGGCGGACCTGCGGGAAGTTCCGGCCGTTCCCTACAAGGACCCCGGAAACTACGTCCATGTCTCGGAGCGCATCGCCAAGGAAATGGCGGAAACCCATCCCCATGGCGCCATCTGGGCCAACCAGTTCGACAACACGGCCAACCGCGACGCCCACTATCTCGGCACCGGCCCCGAAATCTGGGAGCAGCTCGACGGCAATATCGACGGCTTTACCTGCTCCGTGGGTACCGGCGGCACGCTCGCCGGTGTGGGCATGGCGCTAAAGGAGCGGAAAAAAGACATAAGGATTGCCATTTCCGATCCCATGGGCTCGGCCCTCTACGGCTACTACGCCAATGGCGAACTGAAGGCGGAAGGCGAATCCATTACCGAAGGGATCGGCCAGGGCCGCATCACCGCCAACCTGGAAGACGCGCCCATCGAGGAGGCCTATCAGATCACCGATGAAGAAGCGCTGCCCTACATATTTGATTTGCTCAAATATGAAGGTCTGTGCATGGGCACCTCGACGGGCATCAACATCGCCGGCGCGGTCCGGCTCGCCAACCAGATGGGTCCCGGCCATACCATCGTCACCATTCTTTGCGATTACGGCACCCGGTATCAGAGCAAGCTGTTCAATGTTGACTTCCTCAAGTCCAGGGGCCTGCCCTGCCCCGACTGGCTGACCTGACGGCGATACCCCGTGAGCTACGTCAATCCCGATGCCCTGGTCAGCACCGAGTGGCTGGCCGATCATCTCGGCGATCCGCAAATCGCGGTCATCGATGCGAGCTGGCACTTGCCCGCGGCCGGGCGAAACGGCGGGGAAGAATACGAAGCCGCCCATATCCCAGGCTCGGTTTTCTTCGATGTGGACTCCATCGCGGATACCGGGTCGGGGCTGCCCCACACCATTCCCTCACCGGAATTCTTCGCCGGACAGGTCGGCGCTTTGGGCATCGATAATTCCAAGCGCGTGGTCGCCTACGATTCCAACGGCGGTTTCATGGCCGCCATGAGGGCTTGGTGGATGTTCCGCCTCTACGGTCACGACCGGGTCGCGGTCCTGGATGGCGGACTGCCGAAGTGGCTTGCCGAAGATCGGCCGATAACCGATACGGCGACGGACATTGCCGTGACAAACTTCGAATCTCGGTTCCGCGCCGGCATGGTGCGGACGCTGGATCAGATTATGGCCAATATCGGGGATGCCGAAGCTCAGGTCGTCGACGTCCGGGCGCCGGGCCGGTTCGACGGCACCGAACCGGAACCCCGCCCCGGAATGCGCTCCGGCCATATTCCGGGCGCCGTCAATCTTCCCTTCGCCGCGTTTCTGGACAAGGACCGCCACTTCGTCATGCGCTCGGCCGATGAAATCGGGGCTGTCGTCGGCGGGACCGGCGGTACGGAAAATCCCATCGTCGCCAGCTGCGGATCCGGCGTCACCGCCTGTGTGGCGGCACTCGCCCTGCATCTGATCGGCCGCGACGATGTCGCCGTCTATGACGGCTCTTGGAGCGAATGGGGCGGCCGCGACGACACGCCGGTTGAAACCTGACCGAGTTGAGACATGACCGATAAGACCAGAAAGTACGGCCCCAATACCACCATCGTGCATGCGGGGAGCGATCCGCAAAACCAGCGGGGCGCCGTCAACCCGCCCGTGTACCACGTCTCGACGGTGGCCCATCCGTCCATGGACGCCATGCGGGAGGCGCGGATGGGTTCGGACCGAAATTTCGTCTATGGACGGCACGGCACGCCGACGTCAATGGCCTTTGAAGAGGCGGCCGCCGCCATCGAGGGCGGCGAACGGGCCAAGGCCGTCTCGTCGGGCCTGCAGGCCGTCGTCGCCGCGACGCTGGCCTTTGTCGAGGGCGGCGACCATATCCTGATGCTGGACAGCGCCTATGCGCCGTCGCGCCGCATGACCGAAGGCATCCTCGCCAAGATGGGAGTCGAGACGACCTTCTACGATCCTCTGATCGGGGCCGGGATCGCCGAGCTCATGCGGCCCAACACAAAGGTGGTGTTCACCGAGTCCCCCGCCTCCCATACGTTCGAGGTCCAGGACATCCCGGCGATCGTCGACGCGGCGCACAAGGGCGGCGCCGTGGTGATTATCGACAACACCTGGTCGGCGGGTCACTACTTCAAGCCGCTGACGCACGGGGTCGACGTCTCCGTGCAGGCCGCGACCAAGTATTGGGTAGGTCATTCCGATGCGATGCTCGGCTGCATCATCACTTCGGAAGAACACTTCCCCAAGATTCGCACCTCCGTCGCCGCCTTGGGATGCAGCGCGGCGCCGGATGACTGCTATCTCGGTCTCCGCGGCATCCGGACGCTGTCGGTTCGCCTCGAGCGCCATGAGCAGAACGGCCTGAAGCTCGCGGAATGGTTTGCCGGTCAGACGGCGGTCGACCGCGTTCTCCATCCGGCCTTCGACACATGTCCCGGCCATGAATTCTGGAAGCGGGATTTCACCGGCGCGAGCGGCCTGTTCTCGGTGGTTCTCAACCCGGTCGGCCAAAAGGCCGTCGATGCGATGGTCGATGGGCTGGAGCTTTATTCCCTCGGCGGCAGTTGGGGCGGATATGAGAGCCTCGTGCTGCCGTCGTCCCTGGAGGGAAGCCGGACCGTGACCGAATGGGACTTCTCGAAGCCCTGCGTCCGGTTCCATGCCGGGCTCGAGGATATCGACGACCTGATCGAAGACGCGCGCGCCGGCCTCAGCCGTCTGAATGCCGCTGCCTGAGCGCCATCAGTCCGGTGGTGAGCGCGAACAGTAATAATCCGAACGAGATAATCGAGGGCCCGCCCGGCGTATCCGCGGCAAAGGACAGCCCCAGCCCGCCGGCAACCGACAACCAGCTAATGACTACCGCGAATACGGCCATCCGTTCGGGGGTACGGCTGTAAGGCCGCGCTGTCGCCGCCGGGATGATCAGCATGGCCGCGACCAGCAATATCCCGACCACCTTCATGGCCGTCGCCACCACCAGCGCCAGGCAGAGCAGAAAGACCAGGTTTACCCGGTCCACGGGCACGCCTTCCGCCCGGGCAAGATCCGCGTGAACCGTCGCGGACAGCAGCGGCCGCCAGAAATAGGCGATAAGGGCCAGCGCCACGGCGCCGCCGCCGTAGATCCAGGCGATATCCGCCGCGGTGACGGCGAGAATATCGCCGAACAGGAATCCCAAGAGATCGAAGCGAACCCGCTCCAGAAAGGCGACCGCGACGAGGCCGATGGCCAACGTGCCGTGTGATAAAATACCCAAGATCGTATCCATGGCGAGACCGGTTCGGCGCTCGATTCCCAGCAGCAAAATCGCCGCGATCACCGCCACCGCCAGCACCCCGACGGTCAGGTCGATCCCCAACAGCAGTCCGAGGGCGACCCCGAGCAATGCCGAGTGCGCCAAGGCGTCTCCGAAAAAAGACATGCGGCGCCAAACGACGAAGGACCCGAGCGGACCGGTGACCGCGGCCACGCCCACTCCCGCAAGTACCGCGCGGACCAGGAAGTCATCCATGACGATCGTGTCCGTGTTCATGCACGATGCTGCCGTCAACGCCATGCGCATGATCGTGATTGTGGTGATAAAGCGCCATGGTTTCGGCAACCGACTCGCCGAACATGGCGACGTAGCTCGGATCGCGGCTCACGGTGTCCGGTGTGCCGGCACAGCAAAGATGGGTGTTGATGCATACCACATGGTCGGTCGACGACATCACCAGATGCAGATCGTGGGAAACCATCAAAACGCCGCACCCCCGACGATCCCGGATTTCACCGATTAGCCGGTAGAGCTCGGCCTGTCCCGTCAGATCCACCGCCTGGGCGGGCTCATCGAGGACCAGGAGGTCGGGCTCTCTCAGCAGCGCCCGGGCGAGGAGCGTGCGTTGCCATTCGCCGCCCGAGATATCGTGCACCGGACTGTCGATTATTCTTGCGATGCCCGTCTCCTCGAGGACCCGTGCGCGCGCGCCCGGCTCGAACGCGCCCGCGAGACCCAGGAATCGCCTGACCGTCAACGGCATGTTGCGGTCGATGTTCAGCCGCTGCGGCATATAGCCGATCCGGGCGCCGTCACGCCTTCGGGAAATCCCGGCACTCGGCTGGATGAGGCCCAATGCCGCCCGGATCAGCGTTGTCTTTCCCGCACCATTCGGCCCGATGAGCGTGACGACCTCGCCGTCGGAAACGGATAAGTCGATGCCGGTGACCAAAACCCGATTGCCGGCGCGCACCTCAACCCCGGAGAGTTCGACGATAGGCTCGCCGGCCCGCGTAACCTGATCCATCAACTCAGGCTTCCTGGCAACCCGGACACAGGCCCGCCGCTTCCACCGACTGCGATGTCAAAAGAAAGCCCAGGCGCGAGGCAAACCGATCGATGGTGTTCGCAACGCCCTTGTCTTCGATTTCCAATGCGTCGCCGCAGTCGTTGCAGATGAGGAACATTCCCTTGTGGCTGTGCCCCGGATCGTTGCAGCCCACATAGGCATTGAGACTCTGAATACGATGGACGAGCCCCTGCTCCACCAGGAAATCCAACGCGCGATAAATTGTCGGCGGCGCTGCGGAGGAGTGTTCCCGTTTGAGCTCATCCAGCAGCCCGTACGCGCCGACCGGTTTGTGATTTTCCCAGACGAGCTCGAGCACCCGGCGACGCAATGGGGTCAATCGAATGCCGCGCGACTCGCAAATGCGGGCGGCGGCATTTATGGCAGGGGCAATACACTGGCCGTGATCGTGGGCCCTTTGCCAGGCAACGGGAATGGTCTTGGAAACGGACATGGCACATCCTGCTGCGGGTTGTGTCGGATATTGTTATATTATATCATAACAATATCCTAGTTATTTTATAAAAAATAGGTGTGGGCATGACCCGTTCTCTCAAATCTACCGTCGCAACGATGGCCATTGCCGCCGGCTTGGCGCTCCCTATCGCATCACAGGCTGAGGCCGGGCCGCGTGTTGTCGCCTCGATCCCCGCGGTCCATTCCCTCGTGGCCGGCGTGATGGAAGGGATCGGAATCCCTTCCCTTCTCGTTTCGGGCGGCGCTTCCCCGCATACTTTCTCGTTGAAGCCCTCCCAGGCCCGGGAACTTCAAAACGCCGATGCCGTCTTCTGGATCGGTGACGACCTGGAGAGCTTTCTCGAGAAACCGCTGAAGGCGCTGGGAAGCAAGGCGGCTGTCGTCGAATTTTCGACGAACGATCACATCGAACTTATTGATACCCGCGAAGGCGGCATCTGGAAAAAAGACGGTCACGACGATCATGATGACCATAAGGGCCATGCGCACGACGACCACGGCAAGAAGGAAATGGCCGCCAAAAAAGACGATCATGATCACGATGATCACAAGGGTCATGCGCACGACGATCACGCCAAGAAGGATGACCATGACGAACACAAAGGTCATGGGCACCATGATGATGGTCATGAAGGTCACGCCCATGGCGAGCAAGACCTCCATATCTGGCTGGACACTCACAACGCCAAAGAGATGGTCGAGGTTATTGCGGAGACCCTCGCCAAGGTCGATCCGGCCAATGCAGGCAAATATGAGGCCAATGCCGAGAAGGTCGCCGGCCGAATCGACAAGCTGGATCACGAAATCGAGGAGGCCCTGGCCAAGGTCAAGGACCGGCCATACCTGGTCTTCCACGACGCCTATCAGTATTTTGAAAACCGCTACGGTCTGAACGCTGTCGGCAGTATAACGGTTTCCCCGGAGCGCAAGCCCGGTGCCAAGCGGGTCGCTGAATTGCGCCATGTGATCGAAGACAACAAAGCGGTCTGTATCTTTGCGGAGCCTCAATTTCCGCCGAATATCGTCCAAACGCTGGTTGAGGGCACGGCGGCCCGGTCAGGGGTGCTCGACCCGGTCGGCGGCTCATTGCCCCCGGGACCCGATGCCTGGTTCGCCTTGATGAACAACCTGGCGAAATCGCTGCAAATTTGCCTCAACCCGTCATCGTGACGGGCTGATCACTCTTTCGTTGCGTGCGCGGCGACGGGTCAAGAGCGGTTTCCGGCCAGATTGAACCATTTGACCGGGATTAATTCGCGTCGTGGCCAGGCGCGCCGCGAACGGCGATGCAGGCCCATCGGCGGCCATCGACGGCGTGGCGCAACGCCGCCACGGCGCGAAGGAACCCGGCCTTCGGTGGCGCTCCCCGGTCCCCCGGGTGCGTTGCGGGCCTCGTCCGATGCACACACATCGCACTTCGGCCCGCGCCTGCCCGGCTAACCGATGAGCGCCATCAAA
>JAJDXO010000024.1 GCA_022823235.1 Rhodospirillales bacterium | reverse complement strand
CGGAGCGTCCCTGACCAGCGGTTGGGCTATCTTCGCGGAACTCCAGCTCAGAAGCCGTACTGGATGCCGAGTTGAAAGCGCGTGGCCTCGCCCTCGGTTGCCGCGGACGCGTCCGCCTTGGGATATATCTCGCGCCAGCCGCGCATGACCTCGAACCCGACACTGACCTGGGGCACCGGACTCCAAAAGACGTTGGCATGCAGCGTTTCCAGCGCCTTGTTCGTTCCCGCGACATCGGCCGCGGCGACGCCGTCGCCGGTATCGTTCGCCACCCATCCGAAATACGCCCCGGTGCTGATGCTGTCCGACCAGCGATGGGAGACCCCGGCGATACCGCCTATCGACTCCTGGGCCTTCAGGTCGCCGTCGACCATGACCGCGCCGCCGGCCCCGCCGAAGATGCGATCGACGCCCTCGGTGTGGTTCAACGTCGCCATGATCCGGGTGGCGTCGGTCACGTTGAAATGGGCTCCGACATGGAGCGCGCGGGCGTTTACGTTCTGCCCCTCTTGATCGTTCCGGCCGACCGCGCCGGCCAGATTTACCGCGCCCCAGCCGGAGCGGTAGCGGACAGCCGCCAGGAATGTCGGTATTTCGTTGCCTTTGAAGGACTCTTCCACCGCCGCCTGGCCGACGAAGCCTTCTCCCATCGGCAGGCTCAGACGGAGTTGCGGCTTCCGGCTGGAGAAAGTCCCCACCGGCCCGTCGAAATCGACCGTGGAGGCGGCTGTGTCCTCGTCCACGAGCAGAGACCATGCCTGACCCGCCAGCACCGGGCCGAGCGAGCCGTACGCATGGCGCATCCTGGGCTGGGCGGACCCGTAAGGATTGAAATCGGTTTCGATCCGGGTGTTCAGCGCCCCCATGGGGGTCGGCGTGTGGGTATCGAAACGAATCCGCGACTGCTGGGCATGTACGCCGAAATCGCCGTCGTCGTCCGTCGCTTCCGGCTCATCGTCGAGCCTGATGGTTGTGGGATTGAACGTGTGGCCGCGATCGTTGCGGTTATCGAGGTAGACATCGCTCTTCACATACCCACCGATGGAGATCGAGGTATCGCTCCCCGGCAGCTTCAACGATCCCGCCTTGTCGCCGGCGGTGACCGCTTTGTCCGCGGCTTTCTTCTGCTCCGCTTCGATCTTGGACAGCCGATCCTGCAGGGCCTTGATCTGCGCCTTCAGTTCGTCAATCTCGTTCGCGCCCGCGGGAGAAGCGATGGACACCAACATAACCCCGGCGATAAATGCCAACCCGGACGATACATTCCCAATGTGTTTCATGATAACCTTGCCTTCAGTCGGTATGGTCGTTACTGCTCCTCGTCGTGTCATTAAGTTTAGCTGTGATAGGGGATTTGTCTATAGAGTTTCTCGGTACGTTCTTCGGGACACATGGTTTCTTCTTGTGCATGCTATTGGTGGCATTGAGGGAAGTGGCGGTCGCGTGTGTCGTGTAGGTAATCGTCCCTGGGGCAGCATAAAAGTTGGGCATGAACTGGATGCGTTGGGAGGATACGCGAATAGAGCCTCCTCCGGGGGCGAGTTGTTTCCCTTCCGGGGCGGCCGTGGAAAAAGCGAATTCCGGCCGATGTCCGCCAAGGGGCGCGAAATCCGGCCCCAATTTGCAATTTGAGCCGGGTCTGCGCTAGGCTTAGGCCTCACCGCTTAAACACAATCCCAATTCAGGGAGTTTCCCATGCGTAAATTGACGATCGCGGCGGCCCTACTGACGGCCGGGCTCGCGGCGCCGACCCAAAGTCATGCCGCCTGCGGCAAGGTGACCATCGCCGAGATGAACTGGGACTCGGCCGCCGTCGCCGCCCACGTGTACAAGACCATATTGGACAGGGGGTACGGCTGTGACGTCGACCTCGTCACCGGCGACACGGTGCCGACCACCACCTCCATGGCCGAAAAAGGCGAACCGGACTTGGCGCCTGAAATCTGGATCAATTCGGCGCGCGAGGTCATCGAACGGGCGGTCAAGGAAGGCCGGCTGAAGATCGCCGGCAAAATTCTCAAGGACGGCGGCGAGGAGGGCTGGTGGATACCTGACTATTTCCTCAAGAAACATCCCGAGCTCACCACGCTCCAGGCGGTCCTGAAGCGTCCGGACCTGTTCCCGGACAAGGAGGAGCCCGGCAAGGGCCGGTTCTACAGCTGCCCGTCGGGCTGGGGCTGCCAGATCATCAACGGCAACCTGTTCGAAGCCTATGGTCTCAAGAAGGCCGGTTTCGTGTCCTTTGATCCGGGATCCGGCGAAGGCCTCGCCGCGGCCATCGCCAAGGCCTATGAACGCAAGGAGCCGTTCTTCGGCTACTACTGGGCGCCGACTTCGATCCTTGGCAAGTATCCGATGGTGCGGCTCGAGGGCATGACCCACGATCCCGCCAGTTGGGCGTGCATGGCCAAACCGGATTGCGCCGATCCCAAGCCGAACATGTACCCGGCGTCCAACGTACTGACCGTGGTGACCTCCAAATTCGCCGATTCGGCGCCGGAGGCGATGAGCTTCGTCAGGAAGTTCTCCTGGGAGAACAAGGTGGTTAACGCGGTGCTGGCCTGGAAGGACAACGAACAGGCCGATGCCGAGGAGACCGCGGAATACTTCTTCAAGAACTTCGAGAGCGTTTGGACGCAATGGGTGCCGGCCGCGATCGCCGCGAAGGTGAAGGCGGCGACGTCGTAAATTCCGTACGCGGGCACCGAGGTTGAACTGTAGGGACGCGCGACCGCGCGGAGATTTATCATGCCCGAATGGCTGTTGACTTTTCCCGAACTGAACCGAGAGACCTTGCGGGCGATGCGCCGCTCCCTTGACGAAGGCTACCGAGGTTTCTCCCGAACCTTCGGCGAGAGCATCGAGAACTTCTTCGATCCGCTGCTGGCCTTTCTGGTGTGGTTCGAGCGGCTCCTGCTGGCGTCGCCCTGGTGGCTGGTCTTGATCGCGCTGGGCGCGATCGCGTTCGGCGCCAGCCGAAGCATCAGACTGGTCGCCGGCGTGGTCGCGGCGTTTGTCGCCATCGGCGTCCTGGGCATGTGGGAGGACACCATGCGGACGCTCGCCATCATCTGCGTCTGTACGGTGATCGCCGTCGCCATCGGACTGCCCATCGGCATCGCCATGTCCCGCTCGGACCGCATCCGGGGCGTCATCCTGCCCATCCTCGACGTGATGCAGACCATGCCCATCTTCGTCTACCTGATCCCGGTGGTCATGCTGCTGGGACTGGGCAAGGTGCCGGGCGTCATCGCGGTCGTGGTTTACGCCCTGCCGCCGGTGATCCGCCTGACCAATCTCGGCATCCGGCTGGTGGACAAGGACATCCTGGAAGCCACCGACGCCTTCGGGGCGGGGTCGTGGCAGCGGCTGATCAGCGTCCAGTTGCCGCTGGCGCTCCCCAACATCATGGCCGGCGTCAACCAGACCATCATGCTGGCGTTGTCCATGGTGGTCATCGCCTCGATGATCGGGGTGAAGGGCTTGGGGCAGCCGGTGCTTCAGGCGGTGACCAACCAGTATTTCGCATTGGGCCTGTTCAACGGCGCCGCCGTGGTCGCGCTCGCCATCGTCTTCGACCGGGTTTCCCAGAATTACGGCCGGCGTTTGCAGAGGCACCGCCAGATTGTCCGTTCATGACTGACGTCGGTATCCGGATCGAGGGGCTCTACAAGGTATTCGGCCGCGATCCGCCGGCGGTGATGGACCGCGTCCGGGACGGCGCCGACAAACAGGAGGTCCTCGAGGAGACCGGCCATGTCATCGGCCTCCGCGCCATCGACATGTATGTGGCGCCCGGGTCCATCCACGTGGTCATGGGGCTGTCCGGGTCGGGGAAGTCGACGCTGCTGCGTCACGTCAACCGGCTGATCGATCCCACCGAGGGCCGGGTGCTGGTCGGCCCCGCCGACGTGACGACGATGGACGGCAAGGCGCTGATGGAGTTTCGCCGTCACGCGGTCAGCATGGTGTTCCAGCGCTTCGCCCTGTTCCCCCACCGGACCGTCTTCGACAATGTGGGCTACGGGCTCAACGTCCAGGGCGTCGACAAGGGCCAGCGCCGGCGGCGAACCGAGGCCTGGATCGAGCGGGTCGGGCTCACCGGCTACGAGGACTATTATCCGGCCCAGCTTTCAGGCGGCATGCAGCAGCGGGTGGGTCTCGCCCGGGCGCTGGCGACCGATGCCGACGTGCTCCTGATGGATGAGGCGTTTTCCGCCCTCGATCCGCTGATCCGCGCCGAGATGCAGGATGTCCTCCTCGCGCTCCAGGCCGAGCTCAACAAGACCATCCTGTTCGTTTCCCACGATCTGGACGAAGCCCTGAAGCTGGGCGACAGGATCACCATCCTCAAGGACGGCGAGGTCGCCCAGGAGGCCGGGCCCCAGGAGATCATCATGCGTCCGGCCGACGACTATGTCGCTGACTTTGTGAAGCACATCAACCGGGGGCGGGTGGTGACCGTGGCCTCGATCATGACCGGCTATAAAGGGATGAATACTGGCATGGAGCTGCCCGCCGAGACGGTCCTCGAGGATGCCTCGGTGACGCTGGCCAAGGCCGGCCTCGCCCAGGCGACGGTCACCGGTCGGAACGGCGCGCCGGTCGGCCATGTGACTCTGCCCCGCATCGTCGAGGCCTCCCAGCGGCCGGGGTAGGGACGCTACTGTTTCTCGTCGCCGCCCGAGTCGACTCGCCCGCCAGATGAGCCCGGACAGCACGCTTGCGATGATCATTCGAATAGGGTCGCGTCATTCAAGCTGGCCTCCTTCTCCAGAAGGCAACCTGAATCACATTCCCATAACGAACGCCCCCCCAAGCTTCAATCAATGACGGATACGCTCCAAGCATTGCATCGGCAACGAGGCGGGCCAAGCTTATCCACCATAAGGTGCCGCTTCGTGCCGGAGGCGATCCTTGGGAACCCGGAAACCTGGAGGCGGTGTGCGATCAATGCCATGCGGCGGCGCATACCGAATTGGAGATTGAACCGGAAGTCGCGGCGCGGATGGTGGACACCTTGCGGGATGGCTGATTGGGTGAAGCGGGGAGGCACGTTGGAAAGGACCAACTTAACCCCGCGCCTCCCCCCTACGGGGCGCGCCTGGATCAGATATCAGGATCACCCCGTTACTACGGCGTTTCAGTCCGTGCCCGAACATTAGATAGCCATTTAGGAACGTCAACCAGAAAAGCACGAACGCCGCCCGGGTTTGGAGTCGGGCGACGCTCGCTCACTCTAGGGAGATTGCGCATCTCCTTGGAAGGAATGAGGAACCACTATACTTTCCGCTTTCCTATTAATTCAATCCCCTTTTTTGTGGCACAAAAAAAGGGCGGTCCGGAGACCGCCCTTCGATGTCGTTGATTTGGTAAGACGGGTTAGAAGTTCACCCGGATACCGGCCAGCATGCCCCAGCCTTCGTTGTCGTTGCCGCCGGTTGTCGTGTCGGCATTTTCGCCTTCGCCGCCGACCGCGTCATCAGCACCCAAGTCCGTCACCATGGTCTCGTCCTGAAGATCAATCGTGAAGATGCTTGCGCCGACGAGGACGCCCGCGCCGAGCGAATAGGTCATGCCCAGGGAGTACTGGTTGTGCTCGACCTCGCCGGGATTAGCGGAGACGTCGTCCGTGGTGTTGAGCCACGTCAGGGCGACATTCCACGGGCCGGTCTTGTAACCGACGCCGGCCATCCAGCCTTCGCGGTCGTCGACTTTGCTCATGGCTGTGTCGTCCGAACGCTCCGCCCAGTGGCCGCCGATGGAGAAGCCGGCGAACGAGACGTTCATGCCGGCCTGGACGGTATTGTATTCCGCGTTATTGCCTCTGCCGCCGACCGTGGTGTAGCCGCCGGAAATCCCGATGCTGGCGTCACCGAACTTGCCCTTGTAGTTGGCCCCCATGGAGACATTGTTGGCCTCGGTCGCATCCATACCCTTGGTCTTCGGCGGGTCGTCGGTGTTCGTCTGCGACGGGGTGTAGCTGATGCCGCCCTGGAAGCCGTTGAGGTTCGGCGTGACGTACATCGCCAGCATCCGGTCCGCGCCGCCTTCATGGCTCAGGAAGGTGGCGGGGCCCTTGAGCGGCGTCGTCGACGGCACGAATTGGGCCGACTGTTGGTGGTTCGTCGCGTTGGAGATGGCGCTCACGTGGGGGCCGAACGCCCTGAAGAGGAAGTGGGCCGACTTGGTCGAACCCAGGCGGAACTCGCCCCACTGCTTCATGTTGCCGACCTTGAGGTACGACTCGTCGATGATCCCGGCGTTAACCTGATCCGCCTCAAGCTGCACGATCACGTCGACGCGGATGCCGTTGTCGAGGGTGGTGTTGCCCCGGAAGTAAACTTCCGAGTCGGTGTGCATGTTGATGCTGCCTTGGTTCTTGTGCATATCGGACTCGCTGTCCGAAATGCCGGCCGCCCAGATGGCGAAGCCGCCAAGGCCGAGCTTGACCTTCTCGGCGGCTTGGGCATCGGCGCCGGAGAAGGCAAAAACGCAACAGCGATGATTCATCTTTTCGGGATTATTTATGCCGGTGAAATTCGGCGGTGTGGGGCGACGGTCGCCGATCTGGTTCGTCTTTCGGATTTAGAGGACACCTACGCCACGGAGGTCACGAAGGGCATACGCTTGGCCCCTTACGTCACGGCAAAGCCCGGGGCGCTGATGTTTCAAGACCCCCGCGCCTTAAATTTCGGGCCGTTATCCCCGATTAGCTCCTGGGCACATAACTGGATCAGAAATCAGGACCGCCCGCTACCCAGTCGCCGCCTTGGTCGTGGGGGGCGTGATGCCTTCGGCGGTTCCGTGTCGCTCCCAAACATGGCGCTGAATTCACCATCCTTTCCAGCGGCCAATCCCTTCTCCTGCATTGCGCTCACCACCAGGGTCGCAAAATGATAGGGTTTCATGCCAAGGGCGCGCGCCAATGTTTCGGTTGAGGCGCGAATTTGCCCGCGGGTGGGCCACACCGTCACGTCCGGTTTGTGATTTGCCATATGCCGATCTCCGAAATGCTAATCCAAAGATCATCTCAGTAATGTAGCATGCGGCGCACGATCACGTTTAAGGATTTCTTGTACAATTCCTTAAATTCATACCGAGCCGATCAACCTGCCCCGTAAGATGTCATTCGGTACGACGGCTATTTTCAACCCGGTGCTTGGGTCCCTTGCCGCCGGTATCCCGCTTTCAGTAGAGTTCGTTCCGGGCGCTTTCCTCCTCGCCCGCGTCGATCTCGGCGGCATCGGCACCGGCGATCTGATCGGCCAGCACCTCGCCGTAACTCGGGTACCGGGAGCGTTCGACCTGCGCGTCCGGTTCCCATAACCGGGCTCGAATCAGGGCCTTCGCACAGTGCAAAAACGCCTCCTCGACCGTCACCTTGAGAACGGAAATCGGCGGCCTGCCCTTGATCGCCAGAGGTTCCAGCAGTTCCCGATCGGTCGAAATCTCCGCCCGCCCGTTGATCCGCAGCGTCTCCGTCAGGCCGGGCACGAAAAACACCAGGCCCACATAGGGGCGCTCCACCAGATTCATCAGCGTGTCCACCTGGCGGTTTCCCGGCCGGTCCGGCAGCAGCAGAGTCCGGTCGTCGAGGACATGCGTCGCCGATCCGGTGGGGTCGCCGCGCGGCGACGCGTCGGCGCGCCCGTCGGCGCGGGCGGACGCGATCACATAGAACGGGGACAAGGCGATGAAATCGCGGCAGTGGACGTCCAGATGGTCGAGGACTTTCAGGCCCGCCCGGTCGGCCGGCGGGGCATAGACCTCGCGAAGTTCGTCCATGGTGTCGACGGACATTGTTGCGTTCCCTGTTCTGAAAAAGAGGGACAGGCACCGTAGCGTCGTTCGGGCGGCTGTCAAGCCGGGTAACGTTAAGAGTTATGTGTCAGGGAGACGGGGTGCTGATTCCCCGAAATTTGTTTTCGTGGTTGAAGACCGCGTAGAGGATGCGGTCCATTGAGGTTGTGTCCTGGAATGTTCCCATGGGCCTGGTTCGCCTTCGGACTTCCCGGAACCTTCGTTCGATGGCGTTGGTGGTCCTCACCTGCTTTCGCTCGGCCAGGGTGTTATAGCGGAAGCAGGTGAGGAGATCGTCGAGGTCGTTTCGCAGGCAGGCGACGGCCTTAGGGTAGGTGGGCTGCCAGCGGTCGGCTAAGCGCCTTACGACGTTCTCAGCCTTGCGGCGGTGCAGGGCGGTGAGGAAGCGCTCCCATTCGGCGGCGCTCTCGCTGCCGGCGAGCTGGAAGTCGATGATCTCCTTCTTGCCGTCGTGGCGGCTCCCCAGGCCACCAGCACCGGCCTCCTGAGCGCGCCGGCGCCGGTCTTGCGGGCCAGCACCACGCCGTCGAGCATGAGCGCCTTGTAGGCGTTCTTCAGCGGCCGGCGGTGGAAAGCCTCGACGCACTCCAGGGGGTGCTCCTTCTCATGGCCTTTTACTAACCACAGGGAGTACCCCTTTCCCCCCTGACACATAATCTCGTAAGTTACCCACGGCCTTGTGCTTGTTGCCACGACGCTTAATCTGGAGTTGACTTGCTGCGTTGATCGCTGGCTTCGGCCAGCGATGGAGAAAGGCAAAGACAGTCACAGGTTACACCAGATAAGCCGGGTCCCGGGAGGGTTCGCCCCTGCCCCTCGGTTCGGCTTTCGATTTGGACGCCGGTATCCGCCATGTCAATCAAGTCTGGAATGCCGGGGCGGCTTTTCCCGGCCCGATGGAACGGGCGCCTATCGATCACGGTCACACTGGCGACGGCGATCTCCCTGCTCGTTCTCGTCTCGGTCGGCGGCGTGCTCGGCGTCGGCATGTGGCTCGCCAACAAGAACACCCTGGCGCTGATGAGCGCCAACGCCAACCAGAGTCTCGCCAACATGGTCGACCGGATCGAGCGTCATCTGCTGCCGGCCGAGGACCAGGCCCGCTTCATCGCCGAACGCATTGAGAGCGGTGAGTTCGACCCGCAGGATCGCGCGACGTTCGGGCGGCTGCTCACGGGCGGCCTCGCGGGCGTTCCGCAGATCGAGTCGATATCGTTCCTCGACCCCGGATTGATGACCTTCTTCGCCGCGCGCTACGGGGGCGGCCGCATCGAGCTGGGTGACGTAGACCACTCGGACGATCCGAGATACCGCGAATACCTGGCGTCAATGCCGGAGGAGCCGCACTGGGTCCCGCCATACTGGATCGAGCGCCATGGAGGAACCTATTTCAGCCGGGTCCATCCGGTCCGGCGCGACGGCGTCTTTGTCGGAGCTGCGGCCGCGACGGCGTCGATCCGGGAACTCTCGTCCTACGTCCGCAAGGTCGGCAAGGGCGGCCCCGGCACGCGCTTCGTCCTGTACGGCCGCGACCGCGTGCTGGCCCATCCGCTCATGGCCGAGGGCTATCCCGGCCTTTCTCTCGAAAATCCGTTGCCCGGTCTGGCGGCGTTTCGGGATCCTGCGCTGGCTGCGATCTGGCGCGAGCAGGGGCGCTCCGATCTGGTCATTTCCCTTGTACAGGGAACGAACGGACATACGGTCCGGATCGGCGGAGACGATCATGTCTTCATGTACCGCCGCCTGGATGGCTTCGGGCCGGAGCCGCTGACCGTCGGCGTCTGGTTCTACGTCGAGGATGTCAGCGCCGAGTTTCGACGGATGACCGTCGCCTTCATTGTCGGCATCGGCGCCCTCGTGCTGTCGATCGCCGCCGCCGTGATCCTCGGCCGCCGGATTGCCCGGCCGATCGTGCGGTTCTCCGAGGCGGCCGCAAAGGTTCGCGAGTTCAACATCGAGGAGATCGGCGAGTTGCCGGGCAGTGCCTTCCGCGAACTCGACCGGCAGGCCAAGTCGTTCAACGCCATGCTGAGTGCGCTGCGCTGGTTCGAGCTCTACGTTCCCAGGAAGATTGTCGAGCGGCTGGTCAAACGCGGCGATATGGACGACACCATGTCGTCAGAGCGCGACATCACGGTCATGTTCACCGATATTGCCGGGTTCTCATCGGTCGCCGAGCACCTGTCGGCCCCGAAGGTCGCAGCCCTGGTCAACCGCCACTTCGAGATCGTCGCTGGCTGCATCGAGGCCGAGGACGGAACCGTGGACAAGTTCATCGGCGATTCGGTGATGGCCTTCTGGGGCGCACCGGACGCCCAGCCGGACGCCGCTGAACGAGCCTGCCGCGCAGCGCTGGCCATCGCCGACGGCATCCGGAAGGAGAATGTCCGGCGCCGGGCGCGAGGCGAGGCGCCGCTCGGCATCCACACCGGCAGCGCCACGGTCGGCAATGCCGGCGCGCCCGGCCGGATCAACTACACGATCATCGGCGACGCCGTGAATGTCGGCCAGCGTCTCGAACAGCTGGGCAAGACGCTATTCCCCGAAGGCACCGAGGCCGCGATCCTGGTCAGCGGTGAAACGGCGGCCGGTTTGGGCTCGGGTTTTACACCGAAACCGGCCGGCCGCCACCGCGTCAAGGGACGCGCCGGCGAGATCGACGTCTTCAGTCTGAACGGCTGAGGGTCGGGTCGCGGTGACGCTCCGCGATTTCGCTGTTACGATGCCAAGGAGTATCGTGGCCGGCGTTGAGAGCGCTCGATGCGGGTTCGTTCCTCGGCGGTCGCGCCGGCAGCCTGCCGGCGATTCAAAACCCGGCGTTGGAGTGAATCCTCTTACAGTATGCTTACGCTGACCCGATTCCATCAGTAGTCTGTCGAGCTTCGATCATGAAACAAGATATTGAAAAACATACAAAAAAATCAGTTTCCGGCGGTGGAATACGCCTTGCAGCTGACATCGGCGGCACCTTCACCGACTTGATGGCCTTTGACGTGGCGTCGCAGGGCTTCTATCAGGCAAAGAGCCCGACAACCCCCCACGACCTGGCCCAGGGCATCCTCGACTGCATCGACAAGAGCGGTCTCGAAGTCGGCGGGGCCGGCGACGTCATCCACGGGACCACCCAGGCGATCAACACGCTGATCGAGCGCAAGGGCGCCAAGACGGCCCTCCTCGTCACCAAGGGCACGCGCGATGTTTATACCATCGGCCGCGGCAACCGCCCGGAATCCTACAATCTGCTCTTTCATCGGCATCGGCCGCTGGTTCCCCGCAGCCTGACCTTCGAAGTCGCGGAACGCATTCTGGCGGGCGGCGAAATCCGGGACCCAATGGACCCGGCCCAGTTGGACCCCATTTGCGATCGGCTGAAATCCCTGGATATCGAGGCCGTTGCCGTTTGCTTTCTTCATGCCTATGCGAACCCCGTCCACGAGCAGCTGGCGGGAGAGGTGCTGGCGCAAAAACTGCCGGATATCTACGTCTCGCTCTCCCACGAGATCCTGCGTGAATACAGGGAGTTCGAACGGACCTCGACGACGGTGGTGAACGCCTATATCGGCCCCCGGATGAGCGGCTACGTTCACGGGCTCGAGCAACGGCTGCACGACATCGGATTCAAGGGCGATTTGTCCATTATGCAGTCCAACGGCGGCGTCATGGCGCCGGATGTGGCGGTCAAGAAACCGGTCAACATGATGGAATCCGGTCCGGTCGGCGGCATCATCGCGTCCGCCGAGGTGGGCGGCGCGCTCGGCTATGACGACGTCATCTCATTCGACATGGGCGGCACCACTGCAAAAGCCAGCCTGATCCGGGACCGGCAGGCTACGACCGCCGAGGGCTATTACGTCGGCGGCTACGCAAGCGGCGACCCGGTCATGGCGCCGGTTGTCGATGTGGTCGAGGTGGGCGCCGGGGGCGGCAGCATTGCCTGGATCGACGATGTCGGCGCGCTCAAGGTGGGCCCGCAAAGCTCGGGCGCCGATCCGGGGCCCATCTGCTACGCGGGCGGCGGCCGGGAACCGACCATCACCGACGCCAACGTGATCCTCGGCCGCGTCGGCGCATCGGATTTTCTGGGCGGCGAAATGCCCCTCGACCTCGAGGGCGCGATCGCCGGCACCAAGGAGAAAGTCGCCGGACCCCTCGGCATGGATGTGTACGAAGCCGCCCAGGCGATTATTCGGATCGCCATCACCAAAATGTCCCTCGCGGTCCGGGAAGTTTCGGTCGAGAAGGGCTACGACCCCCGGGATTTCGCCATGTTCGCCTCCGGCGGCGCCGGTCCGCTTCATGCCGTCGCCATTGCCCGCGAGCTTCATATCCCGACGGTGATCATTCCGCGCTTCCCCGCGCACTTTTCGGCGCTGGGGATGCTCATGGCGGACGAGCGCCAGGACTTCATCCAGACCTGCCTCGCCGGCCTCGAACAGGTGGATTTTTCGGTACTGGAGAGAATCCACGACGAAATGGTCGGACAGGCGAAGGCCGAACTGAAGCTGGGAGACAATATGGAGTTCCAGGTCAAGCTGGATCTGCGCTATGTCGGCCAGGAGTTCACGCTGTCGGTCCCGGTCTCGCTGGAGCTGATCAAGGCGGGCGACGTCCCGGCGATCCGCAAGGCCTACGACGATCTCCATGAGCTCCGCTATGCCCATCACGCCGCGGACGAACCCGTCGAGGTGGTCAATCTCCGCCTTGTCGCCATGGGCCGCCGTCCGACGTTGGCCCTGCCGCAGATCGGCGCCGACGGAAGTGGTATGGAACCCAAGCGGCGCCAGGTGTACCTTGACGATCCAACGGCGCCGGCGGCGTGCCCGGTCCATGAACGGACCGCGCTCGGTCCCGGATTTGAATTCGAGGGCCCCGCGCTGGTCCAGGAGTACGCATCGACGACGGTGATGTTCGCCGGCGACCGCTGCCGCGTCGCCGAGACGGGCGAGATGATTATTTCCGTGGGGCTGAACGCATGAGCACAACACTCGATCCCGTGACTCTCGAAGTGGTCCGCAACGCCTTTCCGGCCATCGCCAACGAAATGGCGGCGGATCTCCAGCGGACCTCTTACAACATGATGATTTACGAGGTCCGTGATTTCTGCACCGCCGTGGTCAAACCCAACGGCGAACTGGTGTCGCAGAATGTCGGCGGGGTGTCGCATTTCGTCGCCGACCTCGGGGTGGTGATCGAGGACGGCATGGAAAAGATCGGCGCCGACGGCTTTCAACCGGGCGACGTGATCATCACCAACCACCAGCGGGTCGCCGGGCAGCATCTCAACAATATCGTCATCTACACCCCGTTCTTTTTTGAGGGTGAGTTGATCTTCTTCTCCATGGTGCGGGCCCACTGGATCGACGTCGGCGGCATGAGCACCGGCTTCGGCGGCGGTCCGGATGTTGCCGATCCCTGGATGGAAGGACTCCAGTTCGATCAACTGAAAATCTACGAGGCGGGCGAGCGGAACGAAACGCTCTATAAGCTTATTCACGACAATATCCGGTTTCCGGAATCCTCCCTTGGCGACATGCGTTCGCAGATCGCGGCCTGCCGCTTGGCCACACGCCGTCTGGAGGAACTGTTCGAGAAATTCGGCCCCGGCATCATTCACGCGGCGCTGGATCGGATTTTCGACGAGACCGAACAGAAATGCCGGAACGTGGTGACCGGCATCGCCGATGGGGTGTACGAAGCCGAGGCGTTTCTGACCGACGACGGGATCGAGATCGGCGAGCCGATCCGCATTCACGCCAAGGTCACGGTCGCGGGCAGCGACATGACCATCGATCTGTCCGGGTGCGCCGATGCCCGCCGCGCCGCGATCAATTCCAGAACCCTGGCCGGCGCGCGGGTGGCCTACAAGGCTCTGACGGCGCCGACCGAACCGGTCAACGAAGGTTCTTTCCGCGCCGTCGATGTCGTCATCCCCGAGGGCAATATCATGATGGCGGTCTATCCGGCGCCCATGTGCATGTGGAGCGTCATCGTCCCGACCGTCGTCGATACCGTCATCCGCGCGCTCGCCCCCGGGATGAAGGACACGATCCCGGCGGCCCACTTCGGCCTGCTCGGCGGGCCGGTGGTTTTCACCGGTATCCACCCGAAGACCGGCAAGAGGTTCATCGTCCAAAGCATCGAGGGCGGCGGCTGGGGCGGGAGGCCGCACGAGAACGGCGAGTCCGCAACCGTCAGCGTCTGCCAGGGGGACGTCCGCAATGCGACGATCGAGGGCATTGAACTGAAATGCCCCGTGATCATCGAAGAGAGGACGCTGCGGACCGATTCCGGCGGGGCCGGGCGGTACCGGGGCGGCCTCGGCATGCAGACCCTCGTCGAGGTGCTGGTCGACGGGACGTGGATTTGCGAGCCCCCGAAGCGGGGAGAGATTTGCCCGGCGTGGGGGCTGTGGGAGGGCAAGCCCGGCAAGGTCGGTGAATTTCTGTACAGAACGCCGGGAGAGGACGATTTCTCCGTGGCGGACACGCCGCGCAACTTGTTGCCCAAGAACTCGCAGCTCATTGTCCGCACCGGCGGCGGCGGCGGGTGGGGAAACCCCTTGGAGCGGGAGGCCGGGCTTGTCGCCGACGATGTCAAGGAAGGGTATGTGTCGGCCGAGGCGGCCCGGGACGATTACGGCGTGGTCATCGATGACGCAACCAGCGAGGTCGATGGGCCGGCGACCGAGGAACTGAGATCGAAGCGCCGCGCGGCGGCCCAAACGGCGGCGGAATAAGGAAGCTAGGGTCCGGCCTCAATTAGGGGATTCTCGTTTTTGCCCCCCTCACCCTGTCCCCACTCCCCGCTCACCCGCAATGTCGTCATCACCGGGCTTGACCCGGTGATCCACGCCTGGCGGCCGTGAAACACGTGGATGGCCGGGTCCGGGCCCGGCCATGACGAAATCATTTTATGCCGCCGCCGCTGTGGCTATGGCTATGGCTCGCAGGCTCATCCCCTCACCCGGCGTCCGTCCTCATCGCCGCAACACTCATATGGCGGCTCAATTGAGTGCAGACCCTAGACCTCCCAAATCGAGAGATATTTCTCCTGCAATCGCATGAGGGCGCCGGCGCTCTCGAGCGCGCCTGCCGACAGGGATCTCCAGTTATCCACTTCGGCCGCGTCCAGGACGAGTGACGTGAAATTGGTGAATTTGGCCGATGTCTCCTCGGCGGTAAATCGCCGCTTTGGATCCCCCGGCGCTTCGATGATTGTCGCTGCTTCCGACCGGCCGCCCGCCTCCACGCGCACCCGGGCCGGCCACCGGCCGGGGAGATGGGCCCCGAGTTTCTCGTCGACCTCGACATGAACCTTTTCCATGAGGGCCGTGATGTCTTCGGTCAGCACGTAGCTGGACCGCGCCACGTCAAACAGCCCCGGCTTGTGATAGGCGGCCAATGAGAGCTGGTAGGGCGCGCTGGTCGCGCTCGACAGGCGGTTGCCCTCGACGACACCGTGATCGATCATTTTCGCGTAACGCCCGGGAACCGACACGATGACCTCATCGATGCCGTCCGGCCGGACGCCGCGTCCGAGAATTTCCTCGAAGCCGGCGATGGCCGCGACCACCTGCTTGGCGGAGCAATAAGGCTTCATGCTGATGTCGTGAACCACCATCGGGCTTCCGGGAGCCTTTGAAAAGTGCCGCGGGTCGCACTGAAGGCCGTGTGCCGTCGCCATCCAGTCGCCGTCCAAAAGCGCGAGATCGCCGTGGAACCCGTCGGCCGCCGCCAGCGCGGCGAAGCACCCAGCGCGGGCAGCCTGCCCCGCCATCAGCCAGCGGGAGGTCCGGACATTACCCGGCTGGCCTATCCGGCCCGCGAGAGAGGTAAGCGCGATCGACAGCGCATGCGCCGTCCGCTCATCATCGAGATTGAGCAGCGCGGCGGTCACCGCGGCCGCGCCGAACGGCGCCGTCAGGTAGGTCGTCCAAACCCCCTTGTAGACGATGTTCTGGCCGTCGACGGATGCCGCCAGCCGCGTCATGGCTTCATAACCGGCAACCAGGGCCGCGCTTACGCGGTCCGGGTCATGGACCTTCAGGTACGCGGACATGGTAAGGGCGGCCGGAACGATGATCGAGCCCGGCGTACATCCGGACGGCAAATGGATGTCGTCGATCTCGGACAGGCGGGTCGCCGTGCAATTGGCGGCCGCATGGTCGACGGATCCGCCGCCGGACAGAAATCGGAACGCCGATTGCGCATCGGCCGTCGCCGCCCCGGCGAGTGTCGCGCCGACCGTATCCAGCAGGTGCAAGCTCAACACGCCGCGATCCGCGTCCGGCAACGGCGTCCCGGCGGCATTCGCCAGTTGCCCGGCAAGATCGGTCAGTATCGGCAACCTGTTACCCGCCTCCGGCCGCGGCCATGCTTTCCCGGTCCACGGGTTGCCACAGGACCTCCCGGCCGTCACCCGTTATCCGGACGACGGCCGAAATTATGGCGGCGCCGGCTTCGTCGTCGGCGACGCCGACCTTGAGCGAGCAGATATCGCCGGACCTGAGGGGCAGGTCCGAGCCGTCGGTTAGGTCGGGATGTTCGCCCAGCGACAGGCCGAGCCCGGACCCGCAACCGTCGCCGACGACGTCATGGGCCCGCATCTTCCCCAAGCGGCTGTTCCGGGCGGCCCGAAGATCGGAGATCGAGGCTCCGTCCCTCGCCTTGTCCATCATCGCCTGAAGCGCCCGTCCGGCGGCTTCGCCCGCGGGCGCGCCGACGGCGCCGGCGGTTATGAAGCCGTCGACCCAATAGCCTCGGTTCCTGACCGCCAGGTATGCGGCCAACGGCCCCTCCGCCGCATCCGTCGGATGCTCGACCGGAATGAACGTGCGTCCGCCATCCGGCGAGTAGAGCGATCGTATATCCTGGGCGCCGGCCCTGCGGGCCGCGGTTTCCGCCGACAAGACGCTTGCCGTAAACGAAGCGCCTTCCTCCCGGCAGGCGTGAATTTTCGCTTCCGCCTGTGTCAGCAACGCCGCCGCCCCGCGTATGGCCGCCGCCTCGGCGGGCGACTTGCGCCGCCGCAGGTTCAGCAGGAATTCGGTGACGTCGTCCGCATCGGCGAAGCCCGGGACCGTCGCGAGACTGTCGAATATCCCTTTTGGCATGGCGCCGAAGCCGATGGCGGCGATCCGGGCGCCGTTACCGAGTTCGGCGATCCACTCGTGCGTCGCCGCGGCGAGGTCCTTGGCCGGTCTGACATCGTCCACCCAGGTGGTCTCCTTGCCCGCCGGAATCATGCGCCCGCCGTCGAACGACAGAATGCGCACGTCGCCCTTGGCGGGGATCAAGGCCAATGCGCCGCTAAGGCGCGGGGTAAAATTCGTCAGATAGGAGAGGTTTCCGTGATCCGGGCGATCCCCGAACACGGCCGCCCCCGACCACCCCCCGGCGAGCATGTGTTCGCGAAGGCTCGACAATCGGGACTGAAATTCAGCCGGCGGCACGACATCGGGATTCCAATCATATGCCCCGACTTGCAGCACCGGATTCATCGTTTGCATTCGGTCTTCCCCCGATGGGCCGGCCCCGAACCGGTCAAATCGATATGGTTCCCAATTTCGCCCGCTCTTCGGTCAAAACCTCCGGCGCGCCATCGGTGATCGCTATCGGCTCGCCGCACAGGAGGTATCCTACTTCGGGAATGTACTGGTTCGGGTGAACCACAAAGAACATCCCCGGCTCCAATATGGTTTCGTTGTTCAGCGCGACGTTCCCGGGCGCGACCGATGTGCTGCCGAGCCCGTGCCCGCGGCGGTTCATGTGGGGCGGTTCGCAATACGCGCCGTACCCGGCCTCGCGAAGGACGTCATCGATGCCCATGCAGATTTCCTTCATCGCCGCTCCGGCGGCGGCCTTGCCGATCCCGTTATTCATCGCCGCCGCGACTAGTTCGTACTTCTCGTGTTGGGTATCGGTCGCCTCACCCAGGCAGGCGGTTCGGCAGATCTGCGTGAACTGGCCGCCATAGCTCGGGGTGATCTCTGCCAATATCAAATCGCCCGCCTCGAATTCCCGCTCTCCGGAGGGCTGAACGGCGTGCGGATGACCCTCGGCGTGAAACATCATGAAATTGTCGTCCGCCCCGAGTTCCCTGGTTATCGCCTTGATTTCGGCCGCCATCCGGCACTCCGGGATTCCCGGTCTGGCTACTTCGAGCAGGTGACGATATCCGCGTTCGGCGATTTCCGTCGCCTTGCGCGCGTTTTCCAATTCCTCATCCGTTTTCCGCGCCGCGGCGTCGAAGACGAGCGCCGTCACGTCGACCACGGCATTCGGCAATATACTCAGCAGGCTGTCTGCGAACCCATGGGGCATGCCGGAGAGATTGGCGATGCCGACCCGCCTGGCCGACCCGAGGCCGTCGAGCAAATTCGGCAAGGCGGCGCCCAGATCGGAAACCCCTTCCACCTTGGCGGCGTGAGCGTGGGTCCGGGCCCGCTCGACGTCCCAGCGGGGAGAAACGACCAGGCGGGTCCCGCCGTCCTTCTCCAGCACCGACAGGCTCGGACCAAGGGGCTTCACACCGTTGATCAGCGCAACGCTATCCCCCCAGTCGACGTGATGGTCGGCATTCGAGAGCGCAATTATGGCCTCAAGTCCGTCCGCATCCATTAGGCCCTGAAGGAGCCGCAGTCTGTCCTGGTGATTCATCTTTCCGACCCGAAACCAATTCTTATGGATCATAGAGGATTTTCCATTACTTGGGCTTTTGCAATTCCGATAGGCTCTGACGTGGAGATACCAGGGCCGGCCGATGGGCCGGCGGACGGGCCATGGCCAATTTGAAGCTGACCATTCAGACCGGCGACTACGAGAGTGTCCGTGCGCTCAAGGACGGCACGGTCAGGCCGGACGGCATCGATCTGGAGTTTCCCGAGTTTCCGGGCGCTCGCGAAATCCACCAGCGGGTCGCCGGAGGCGAGTACGATGTCGGCGAATTCAATGCCGGCGCCTATATGGCCGACCGCAGCCGCGGCCGCCCGGTGACGGCGCTGCCGGTCTATCTCCACCGCCGGTTCCGCCACGGCTTCGCTTTCGTCAACACGTCGAAGGGAATCAATGAACCGAAGGATTTGATCGGCAGGCGCGTCGGCGGCACCAACTTCGGACCCGCCGGCAACATCTGGGTGCGGGGTATCCTGGAAAACGACTACGGGGTTCCCCATGCGTCGATCACCTGGGTCACCGAGCGCGGCGAAGACGGCGACTTCGACTATCACGAAGGCCTGACGGTGGAGCGGATTGCCGATGGCCGGGACCTGGACGAGATGCTGCTCACCGGCGAGCTCGATGCCATGATTTCCCCCGACGTCCCCCGGGGTATCCGCGAGCGGGATCCCCGTGTCGGGCGTCTGTTTCCCGACTACAAGGAAATCGAGATCGCCTACTACCGGAAAACCGGCATCTTTCCGATCATGCACGTGACGACCATCAGGGAAGAGATCGTCGAGGAAAACCCCTGGGTGGTCAAAAGCCTGATGGACGCCTTCGAGGAGGCCAAGCGGATCAACTACAGGCGGATGGCCAATCCGCGCATCGTGCCGCTGGCCTGGTACCAGAGCGCCTGGGAGGAACAGCGGGAACTCCTTGGACCGGACCCCTGGTCCTACGGTCTGACAGATATCAACAGGAAGAATCTGGAAACCATGGCCGGGTATGTTCACCAGCAGGGCATGACCGGCAGACTCATGCCGCTCGAAGAGCTGTTCCCCCAAGAGGCGTTCGGCTGGTCGGCCGATCCTAATTCCGGCTTATAGCGGCGGCCTGTCCGAGAATTCCCGAGGGGTCGCCGCCTTCACCCCGCCACGCGACGTGCTGATCCGGGCGGATCAATGCCAGCGGCGCTTCGTACAGGTCAAGCGCACGACTGTCTTCGAGCGTATATGTCTTGAGCGGCATACCGAACTCCTCGGCCGCGGACTCCCAGGCCCCCGTTTCCGGAGCCTCGTCGCCAATCCGCAGCAAGGTGAAGCCCTTTCCGAATTGGTCATACAGCGAGAGGCGGTCATCAATCCAGAAGTGGGGAGCGCGCCCCCCGGGACAGGCGCTCGGTGTGTATTTGGCCCTGCTCCCGGCAGGCGGAGAGGTGCCGTCGCTCACGATCAAGGGTGAATCGTCATAGCGGGAACCAAGAACGATTCCCATACTCGCAAACTCTTCCTTGAAGGTGGTTTCGAGATAATTGCGCAGTTCCTCCCGGGCGCCCGATCCTCGATCACTGTCCTCATCGATATATTCGGGATATTTCAAAGCGCCAACGGTGTTTGCATAGTCACCGGAAGCCGAGGTATTGCGGACGCCGACCGGGCGGCGCTCGATCTCGTAGGTGTCGAGAATATCGGGCGGCGCCCACCCGTTGACGACCGCGGCCAATTTCCAGCCAAGGTTGGCGACGTCGTCAATCCCGGTGTTGAAACCAAATCCCCCGGTCGGCGTGAAGAGATGGACCGCGTCTCCAGCCAAGAGGACGCGTCCTTTTTGATAGTGGTCGGTGACCAGCGCAACACCTGCCGTCCACTCGTTTGCCGAGACGACCTCGAAGGGAGTGTCCGCGCCGATGGTGTTTCTGACGATGGCGTCCGCATCAATCCGCTCCAATGGGATGTCTACCGGTATTTCCGCCAGCATGATGTATTCGCCCTCGCCATCCAAGGTGATGACATCCACCCGCCTTTCCGAGTTCATGGTCCAATAGTGCCAGGCGATCGGCATGGTAAGCGCGTCGACGATCTCCGGGGCGCGGACGAATATCGACAGCATTCTCCCGTCGAAGAACTTGTCGCCCGAACTGCTGCGGCCCTGGTATTTGAAGCCGAGCTGTTTGCGGACGAGACTTTGCCCGCCATCGCATCCCACCAGGTAATCGCAAACCACCGTTTCGAGTTCGCCGGTCTCCACGTCCTCGATGGTTGCGGTGACGGCATCTCCGTCGTCGTCGAAGGACAGCAGGCGCCGGCCGAATCGGATATCCGTACCGTCAAACGATTCCGCGTGACGCCGCATTATCGGTTCGAAGTACATCTGATTGCAGCGGTGCATGGGCTCCGGCGTAAGGCGCGTCTCTCCCCAGGGCCCCGGGTCGGACATTTTTTCCCTGGTCGACGGCATGGGCAACCTGCCGATCTCGAACCCCGCCAGCCGGGTTACGTAGCAGCTGTCCGTCGGGTGATCGAGCGGCAGTCCGGTCCCGCGGAGTTCAGGCGCAACCCTAAGGCGCCGCATGTGTTCCATGGAGCGGCTGTTGATCGTGCCTCCCTTGGGATGGGTCGCCGTGCCCGGCCGTTCGTTTACCAGAATGAAGCTCACGCCGTGCCATCCAAGCTCCATGGCCAGACACAGGCCGACCGGTCCGCCTCCGGCGATGAGAATTGGCGTCCTCGTTTCAGCCATTTTCAGCCGACCTCATCGGTCTTCGAATTTCGACAATCTCCAATCACCGAACCTGGAAGCATCGTCACCCGCCCAATCGCCCGCCGATTTCCGGCGAGTCGGGCGCGTACCGATAGGCCCGGAAGCAGGCGTTGCAGGGCGCATCGAAGACCGGGACTTCCAGGAAGTAGGGATTTATGAACTCCCAAACCATGTCGCCCTCATGGGTCACTTCGAAGAACCGGCCGGTGACGGCCTCGTTTATGAGCGTGTTGCCGTTGGGCAGACGCTGCACGCCGCCCATCACGGGGCTGAAGAAACACCAACTTTGGGGATCGCGATAAAACCACGTGATCTCTCCGGTTCGCGGGTCCAGCTCCATGGCGCGGGAGTGAACCGGCTGGTAGAGATTGTTCATGCCGTTGGCGAAGAAGGTGATGTTGCCGTTCTCGAGCATTTCCGGATTGTGCTGGTGACCCCAGCTGCGGTCCCGCTGCTCCCAAATGATCTCCTTCGTGCCGCGGTCGACGATCATCATGAGATCGAGATGGCGGAAGTTGAACAGGAAGTTGCCGTCGTTGGCGGGCGCGCAGGAATTGGCGTGCGCCCATTCCTCTCGCTGGCAGTCTTCGGCAAGCGGGTATTTGTCCAGGTCGACGTCGGCCAGCCGCCATTCCCACGCCACGTCGCCCGAGGGCGTGACCTCGCGGAACACATCGCCATAGATCTTGCCGTCCCGCTCCGTACCGGCGACGCCGCCCTTGACGCGGGAGATTTCTTCGCCGGTCAGTTCCTCCCATGCGATGTAGAGGGTGTTGCCGTTTTCGAGGCGGCGCAGGTCGTGGTGCTGATCATGGTCGACATGCTCCCAGACCACATTGCCGTCCCAATCCAGCTCCAGGATACGCCCGCCCTTGGCCGCCTTGAGCGGCGCGCCTTCATCGGTCGCGACCGAGCAGAGCAGGTTGCCGCCGGGGAGAAGATAAGCCTTGGACCCGAGCGCCCCCGGCAGGTCCCATTGGTGGACCGTCTCACCGGCCATGTCGACCAGATAGCAACTCGGATGCCGGAACGGGGTGATCGTGGTGAATCCGGAATACGACCGGGCCGGGTCGTGGTGCAGCAGGCCGGTTTGCTGAAATCGCATGATTGTCTCCTAACCGGCGCCCGTCAAATCATCGCGTTTTCGGGGAGATCGACACCGAGAAATCTTCCGCCAAAGAGGTTTGCGACATGGTCGAAGTCATGGACCGCATGGGTCGCCAATGACGTCACGTCGCGATGAAACCGCTGGATCGGCGACGCCATGAATGTTCCCCGCGAGCCCGCAACCACCGTCAATTCATTGACGATCTCGGTGCATTTTCGGGCGACATGGACGATGACCATGCGCATCTCGGCCCTCTGTTCCCGGGTGAGGCTTCCGTCTTCGACGACGGTGTTCCAGGCGAAGTCCATTCTATCCTCCCAAAGCCCGATGGTCGCTTCGAGTTCCATGCGCAGCCGCGCCATCCTGACCCTTTGCGTGGTGAGACCCGCCTGTTTCTCTCCCGAATAGGCGCCGACCTTCGTCGAGAGAATTTCGCTGACCATTTCGAAGAGGGTTTCCGCGGCGCCGATCATCGGCGCGACGCCGCCAAAGATCATGTAGGTGAGGAGCGGCATCTTCCACAACGGGCCGTTCATGTGTTTGAGCCCTTCCGCGGTTCCGTCGCGCATCGCGCCGGCCGGGACACTGCGGTAAGCGGGCACGAATACGTCCTCCAAGGTGACGTCGTGGCTGCCGGTGGCCTTCATGGCGGAAACGTGCCAGGTGTCGAGGAGATTTACGTCCTCGACAGGCAGATAGAAGCGGCGCACATCGACGTTGCCCTCGTCCAATTTCACCGGTGCGCTCAGCAGCATCCAGTCCCCATGCAGAATGCCGGTGGCATAGCCCCAGCGCCCGGAGAGCCGATACCCGCCGTCTTCCGGGATGGCCTCGCCGCTGGGCATCACCTGGCCCGGCGCCATCGTGTAGCCCTTCCCGCTCCAGACTTCTTCCTGCGCTTCCTTGGGAAAGAACCCGAACTGAAAATTGTGAAAGATCAGAAATCCCATGCACCAAGCCGTCGACGTGCATCCGCGACCCAGGACGCGGAAAATCTGGGGGATCACCGGATAGTCGGCCTCCAGGCCGCCATAGGCCGATGGGACGACCGCCTTGAACGCGTCGATGCGCTTGAGGTCGTCAATGGTTTCCTCGGGGATTCTGCCGGATTCCTCCGCTTCTCCCGCCCGGTCCAGCAAGGCGGGAACCAGCGCCTGAAGATCCTCGAGCAGCTTCTCCCCGGCATAATTTTTTCCCGTTGTCCCCAATTCCGGATAGGCCATATCAGTTCTCCCTGCAGCCGCGAATACTTCTATCGAGACGAGATCGGTGATCCGTCAGGCGTGAAACCGCGCCCCAGGCGCCATCCTGTCCAAGGCGTGCGGCAAAGGCGCGTAATTAGTCATAGGCTTCCCGCAAAAGGTCAAGCCGCCCGGAGACCGGTACCAGAGGCGCGAGCCATGCACCGGGCGCATACCGCCAAGTCGTTGAAATCATTCAATTCCCAAAAAATGACTGTTTTCGGGCGGATGGACATTCATGGACATTCATGGACATTTGATGACATCCGGTTGGGAGGTACCCCCCATTTGGTTCGTACAAATTTGCATGGCTCCCTTCCAATACGCAGAACGCCGCCCCGGTGAGGGAGCGGCACTTGCCTATTCATTTAGTTCGGTCCGACGCCGGCGCAAGGGGGGAATTGGCAGGCGACGGAATTTCCAATTGCCGCCGTTTGGGCGGAAACGGTTCAGGTAGGTCACGCGGACAGGTTGGGAATCGATAACGTGGCGCGCGAAAGAGGCGGCCGGAAGATAAGCCGCCGAAAATTACTGGGATGGTCGGGCGCGACGTTGGGCGCCGCCGCGGCGTCCGCCACACCCGGCGTGAACGGTTTGGCTACCGCGGCAAACGGGAATGGCGAACAAACCGGCTTTGCCGGTTTTCATCTGGACGTGGGCCGGGATGGGCGCGGCTATGCCTACAACGGGAAGTCTCCGGGACCGACCATCCATGCCAGTCCGGGAGAGCCGCTGGACGTGCGCCTGACCAACAGCCTTCCCGCTCTCGACGATGACTGCGTTTCCGACCACAACGCCTTTCACGGCCTGAATACGACGAACCTCCATACCCATGGTCTGCATGTGTCTCCGACCACCGATTCCAGCGGCCGGTACGATGCCGACAACATGTTCCTTCAGGTGGTCCCGCGGGAACAGAGGCTGAACTGCGACTCGCCGGAATTTCGCCGGTACGAAACAAGGTACCGCTTCGAAATTCCGGCGGACCATCCCAGCGGAACCTTTTGGTACCACGCGCACAAGCACGGCTCGACAAACCGGCAGGTCGGCCGCGGGCTGTTCGGCCCCCTGATCGTCAAGGACCGCCCCGGCGCGATGCCGGGCTATATCGAAAACGCGGCCGAGCAGATTTTCATGATCACCAATCGCGGATTGGTCAGGGTGGATCCCGCGGGCGGCGGCGAGTTCGATCCGACAATCACCATGAGGCCGGGGGAAGTTCAGAGATGGCGCATCATAAACGCGGCGACGACGGCGGAGTCGTTCGTTCACATTTCCTCGAGCCATCCCGGCCTCGAACTCCACCAGATCGCCTTTGACGGGATTACCCTGCCGAAACGCCATAGAGTCCAATCCACCGGACGCGAACCGCCGTGGCTGAACCCGGCGGCCCTGTCACCGGGCAATCGCATGGACCTTATGGCGCGCGTTCCCCCCGATGCGGCAACCGGACTGACGATGGTTTCGGCGCTGCGCTCGCTCGCCCATTTTCTCCATTTGGACGGCGTCTTGACGGATACCGTACCGGTCCAGCTTGCGGTCCGCATCGCGGGCCGCCCGGTCGACCATGAATGGTCCGGGGACGACACCCTGCCGGGCCCCGGACCGGGACTGCCGGGTTTTGACGATCACCAACTGAAAAAGAGAACCATAACATTCGGACCGGGTTTTCGGATCGACGGAGAGGCTTATTCGGGCCAAATCCGGCAAACCATGAAACTGGGCGAGTCGGAGGAATGGACGGTTCAAAACAACACAAACGGCGTACATCCCTACCATATCCACGTAAATCCGTTTTTCGTGACCCATTTCGACGGCGTGGAGCTGGCAATCGACTCCCCGCTGCGCCGTTGGCAGGACACGATCGCCCTGCCGGTCCGGCGGCGCGGCCAACCCGGTTCGGTCACCTTCAAGACAAACTTCAGGAAATTCAGAGGGAAGTTCGTCATTCATTGCCACATACTGCGCCACGAGGATTTGGGCATGATGCAGGCCGTCGAGGTGGTTTAGGGTCTGGCCTCGATGCGGCAACGCGGCTACTCCCTCTCCCTCCCTGCGGGAGAGGGTGCAAACCGTCCGACATACGCCGGTTGGCGGTTTTCGGCCGCCGGTCCCGTTGACAGAGTCGCCGTCGGACAGCGAAGCTGTGGGCTTGCCTATCCGGACCGAAAACCACTACGAACACCTTCATGGCGGACATCGAGACACCTGTACTGATCGTTGGCGGCGGGACGGTAGGCCTGTTCCTCGCCGTCGAGCTGGGCGTAAAGGACGTCCCGTTTCTGCTTGTCGACGCCAAGGAAACGACGTCGGCCCACCCCAAGGGCAGTACGGTCAACGCAAGGTCGATGGAGCACTTGCGTCGTCTTGGCGTCGCGGCCGAGCTGCGGCGGATCGGCGTTCCGCCGGATCATCCGACCGATATCGTCTATCTGACCCGGTTCAACGGGTACGAACTGGGCAGGATCGAGATGCCCAGCACCGACGAGAAAGTCGGCAACCCGGGACCGTGGGGCCCGACGCTGCTGACGCCCGAACCCATTCATCGCTGCAATCAGTTCTATCTCGAGCCGGTATTGCGGCGGCACGCCGAAATGCACCCGACCGCCGATTTGCGCTTCAGCTGGCGGATGAACGAATTCGAGCAGGGCGACGGCTTTGTCGAGGCTGAAATAGAGGAAATTTCCACCGGCGGGACCAAAGCCGTCCGGGCCGGCTACATGATCGGATGCGATGGCGGGAATGGAATGATCCGCCGGACGCTCGGTTTCAAGTACGGCGGCCGCTCATCGTCCGGCACCGACTTTTATGACGGGCGCATGCTCTCGATCTATCTCCGCGCGCCGAAGGTCTACGACATTTTGACCATGCCCGTCGGATGGCACTACCTGACGATCAACTCCGACCGGCGGTTCGACTGCATCTCCCTCGATTGCCGGGGGGAGTTCGTCATTCTTGCCCATATCGACAAGGACGCGGACATCGGCGACATCGACATCCGGGAGCTGTTTCACACGACCATCGGGGCCGATGTGGATGCCGAGGTCGTATCCGTCCAGGAATGGTGGGCCGGGCTCGCCCTGGTGCTGGATCACTATCAGTCGGGGCGGATTTTGCTCGCCGGCGACTCGGTTCACCTGTTCACGCCTTCGGGCGGATTCGGCTTCAACACGGGCATGGACGATGCCGCGAACCTGGCCTGGAAGCTGGCCGCCGTTCACCACGGCTGGGGCGGGGCCGAATTGCTCGATAGCTACGAAGCGGAACGCCGGCCCATCGGCGTGCGCAACACCACGGAATCCGGCAACCTCGCCGAAAAAATCGCCAATCTCGAGATACCACCCCGCATCGAAGAGGACTCGCCGGAAGGGGAGGCCGAACGGGCCGAATTCGCCAACGAGGTGGACACCTTTCGCGAAGAATTCGCCAGCCTGGGTATTCAGCTCGGGGCCCGGTATGACGGCTCGCCGATCATCGTCGATGACGGCACAGCACCGCCGCCCGATGACCCGAAAGCCTACGTGCCCTCGGCTACGCCCGGCGGGCGGGCGCCCCACTACTGGATTGAAGACCGGGAGTCGTTGTTCGACCGCTTCGGTCCCGGGTTCACCCTGTTGCGCATGGGTGAGAACCCGCCGCCGGTGGAGGGAATTGAGAAAGCCGCGGCGGATCGTGGTATTCCGATGACGGTCGTGGACGTAACCGAGCCGGGCTTGCTGGCGCTTTACGAAAAGCCGCTGGCGCTCATCCGCCCCGATCAGCACGTGGCGTGGCGCGGCGATACCGAGCCGGACAATCCGGATCAAATCCTCGATGTCGTTGTCGGACGTTAGATCTCCGGCCAGTGACTGATCGGGAGCCCCGTATGGTTTTCGGCATAGACGATCTGCGGCGATCTGTCGCCGATCAGATACCGAAGCTGCGCCTCGTGCATACGGGCATCGAATGGGGAGCGGTCCGGATAGACGTGATACATCGCCGTGTTCGACCAGGAGAATCTCTGGACCTGCCAGTTTCGTTCCAGGGCGATGTCCGAGTATCGCCGAAGCAGCGCCTCGTCGCCCTTCGTGAAATGGTCGATCAACGCCGCCGAAAGCACGCTGACATCCGCAACGGCCGAGTTCAAACCCTTTGCGCCGGTAGGGGGAACCACATGTGCCGCATCCCCGGCCAGAAACAGGCGCCCATGCTGCATCGGTTCGGAGAAGAAGCTCCGCAACGGCGTGACCTCCTTTTGAAGTATCGGCCCGCGTTCGAGCGTCCATCCGGGCGCCCCCAACCGCGTTTCCAACTCGTCCCATATTCGGCCGTCGGACCATTCCGACAAGTCTTCATCCGGCGCGCATTGGAGATATAGACGGCTGATCGTCGGCGATCTCATGCTCAACAGGGCGAAGCCGTTTTCGTGGTGGGAAAAAAGCGCAACCTCTTTTGACGGGGGAGCCTCGGCCAGGACGCCCAGCCAGCCGAAGGGATACACCGTTTCGTAGGCCTTCAGGACGTCGGCCGGCATGGCCTTCCGGGATGCCCCATGGAAGCCGTCACACCCTGCAACGATGTCGGCCGTCAACTCGTGAGTCCGGCCGTTGTGCTCATAGCGAACCGCCGGCCGATCGCTGTCGATATCCTCGATCGCAACAACGGGCGCTTCATAAATGACATTGTGATTTTCCTTGGCGAGCGCCCCGAGCAGATCGCGGGTGATTTCCTGTTGACCGTAAACCGTAACGCCGCGGCCGATCAGCTCTTCGAAATCGAGCATGTAATGCCGGTTCCGGTAGCCGATGCAGACGCCCCGATGGTACATGTGCTCTTTCTTCAACCGGTCGCCGATACCGGCCTTGATCAGCATATCGACGGTGCCCTGCTCCAACACGCCGGCACGAATTCGCTGCTCTACATATTCGCGGCTTCTCGCCTCGAGGACGATACTCTCAATGCCGCGGAGGCGAAGGATCCAGGCCAACAGGGATCCCGAGGGGCCGGCCCCAACGATTGCTACGGGAACGTGCATAACGGTTACCTCTCTGCCCGGCGCGCGGCGGGGACGCAAGTTCGGAAAAAAACTAGGCGGCGTCCTGCATGGTGATCAGGCCCATGCCGGTGGTCATCGGCGCGTAGTAATTGCGATGAATTCGTTGGGCATCGGGGGTCATGGCGCCACGCATGGTGAGCCACATGATGAGCTCGACCGCTTCGGCGCCCGCCTGCTCCATCAAATCAAAATGGGTCATGCCGCAAATCGCCTGCGGGTCCGATTCGATTTTGTCCAGGAACCAATTGTCGAAGTCGGAGTTCAGATGCCCGAACCGCTCACCGTGCAGTTGATGCGACATCCCGCCGGTGCCCATGACGGCCACATTGACATCCCGGTCATAGCTTTCGACGGCGCGTCTCAGGGCCGCGCCCAGCTTGAAGCAGCGGAGCGCCGTCGGGATGGGATGCTGGAGGACGTTGACCTGCACTGGGATGACCTTGACCGGCCACTCGCCCTGCTGCGGAAAACACAGATCCATCGGAACCAGCAGGCCGTGTTCGACGGCCATTTCCTTGCAGATGGTGATGTCGAACTCTTCCTCGTAGACGAGATGCCGGCAGATATGCGCGGAAAGGTCCAGATCGCCCTTTACCGGCGGCAGCGGCCGGACGCCGAAACCCTCATCGGCGATCGCATATTCGGACGCGGCGCCGACGGCGAAGGTCGGATATTTGGAGAACGAAAAATCGCAGGCGTGATCGTTATAGATGACGATGACCGCGTCGACCTTCCGCTCATCCGACAACCAGGTCCTTACCGGCTCGTAGGCGTCGAAGAGAGGCTTCCACTCCGGCGTATTCTGCCTTCCGCTATCCACGACGGCGCCAATCGACGGAACATGCGAGGTTCCAATTCCTGCAACAATCATGGCCATCTCAGGTCGCTCCCTTTTCATTGCGGGTTTCGAGAAATTCCTCGTAGGACATGCCGAGTTGTTGAGCCCCCAACGGGTAGAGGCCAACGTCGAAGATCGCGGCGATCCGGACGACGTTGTAGATATTGCCGCCGGCCTTCACGAGATTGAGCCAGTCGTTATCGAGGATCAGCTTCTTCTCCTCGCCGGTCAGTTCGAAGCGATCCATGACGGCGTCCATGTCCGATTTGAATGCCTCACGGTTTTCCGCGCCGTTCAACCACTCGGCCAATCGGTTGATGCGCATGCCTCTCTCGCTCATCTTCAAATCAAAGACGTAAGTGTCCTTGATCGATTTGCCGGGCTTCAGCTGGTCAACCATCTCGTCTCCCTCGCGCCGTGATCCAACGTACCGGGGCGACTCTAAATAGAGCGGAAAAATTGGACAATATGTTATTATTGAAACATATTGTCCCATAATAATTGACAATATGGGGACCGAAGCATGGCGAACCAGCTTGATCAGATGAAGGCTTTCACCGCGGTCGTCGAAACGGGTGGATTTACCAAGGCCACCAGGCGCACCGGTACATCGAGGGCGGCGGTAAGCCGCCATATTCTTGATCTGGAGGAGAGGCTTGGCGCCAGGCTTCTGAACCGCACGACCAGGCAAATGAGCCTCACGGATGTGGGCGGCAACTTCTACGAAAGGTGCCGCCGGATCCTCGACGAGATAGATGTTGCGGAGCGCAGCGTTTCGGATTCCAGCTCCGGACCTCAGGGAACATTGCGCGTCGTCGCGCCGATCAATTTCGGCCTGAACGATTTGGGAGACGGCGTTGTCGAATTCCTACGGGAATTTCCTCTCATCCGGCTGGATTTGAGCCTGAATGACCAGTTGGTTGATCCAATGGAGGGCGGGTTCGATATCGCGATCCGCCTGCTTCAGTCCGAACCGCGGATACCGAAGACCCTGGGTATTCATCGGCTGTTCCAATCGACGCGAATGCTGTGCGCGTCACCCGGCTATCTTGACCGGCATGGCGAGCCGACCACGCCCGATGACTTGGCCCGGCATCAATGCCTGTCATACAGCTATGTCGAGGACCCGGGCATCTGGCGTCTATCCCGCAACGGGCATGACTACGCGGTGCCCGTTTCAAGCCGGGTAACCACGAGCGCGGGGCGGGTAATCGCCGCCGCGGCCGAGCAAGGTCTCGGCATCGCCTATGGGCCGGAGGCATTTTTTCGCGAACAGCTCGCCGGCGGAACCGTCAGGCAGGTCATGAGCGGCTACGACCTTCCGCGCGCGTCGATCTACAGCCTGTTTGCACGGAGCAGATACGTGCCGGCAAAGATCGATGCCTTCAATGGGTTCATGGAGCGGTTTTTCGACGGAAAGATCTTCTGACCCGCCGTCAATCATAGGCTGGTTTCAGATGTCCGGTGCGCCTATGAAATGCGGTTCGTCAGGATTCCGATCCCTTCCACCTCGACCTCCACGACATCGCCCGGCTTCATGAACACCTTGGGATCGCGGCCGAAACCCACTCCCGCCGGGGAGCCGGTGGTGATGATGTCGCCGGGATTGAACCGGAACCATTTCGAATAGTAGGCGATGAGATCGGGGATCTTGAAAATCATGTCGTCCGTCCCCGTGGATTGCATGACCTCGCCGTTGAGCCGGGTCTCCATGTGCAGGCCGTGGGGATCGGGAATCTCGTCCTTGGTCACAAGGACCGGGCCGCATGGCGTGAAGCCGGGCAACTGCTTGCCGTTGAGGTTTCTCTCCCAGGCGTGGATGGCCGGAAACGTCCCGTCCGCCTCGAAGACCTCGTGAACCCAGTTGCGCGCCGAAATGTCGTTGGCGATGGTGTAGCCGGCGACGGCGTCCATGGCCGCCGAGGCATCCGCATCGTGGCACACCCTGCCCATGACGACGCACAACTCCCCTTCGTAGTCCATCATATCGGGGCATTGGCTTGGCGCGGTGACCGGCTTGCCCGAACCGAGCAGCGAGTCCCGCGTCTTGATGAACGCCGCCGGATGCTTGGGCACCGGCGTTCCCTCCATCTCCTCCAGGTGCTTCCAGTAATTGAGACCGACGGAGAGGATCAGTTTCGGGTTCGGGACGGGCGGCAAAAGGTCCGCATCCTTTAACCGGACAGGCTCTCCGGGCGCCTCTTGGCGATCCGAGGAGACGGCGCGAACGGCGTTAAGCGCCGCCTCGCCGTTCTCCAGGATGGCCCGCATCGAGCGGAAGCCCTCTCCGAGCGGCCGGAGATCGACGATGCGGTCGTCATCGGCGACAAGCCCGACGCCGGGCCCCCGATCGGTGTTAAAGGAAACAAGCTTCATGCCACTTCGCCCTCAGCCTCCCCGACCGTCAATTTATCATCGTCGAGGGCAGCCAGAGGATCAATGCCGGGAAAAAGACCAGCAGAACGAGCTTCACGATGTCGGCGCCGACGAACGGCAGAACGCCCTTGAATATGGTCGGCATGGGAACATCTCCGGCCACCCCCTTCAAAACGAACACGTTGATGCCGAACGGCGGGGTGATCAGGCCCGTCTCCACCACCACGACCATGATGATGCCGAACCAGATCAGGTCGTATCCGAGATCGAGGATCAGCGGCGATACGATGGGCACGGTGATCACCATCAGCGCGAACGGATCCATGATCGCACCGAGGATCAGGTAGACCAGAAGGATCAGGAAAATTATGGCGATCCGGTGAAGATCGAGCCCGCCGATGGCGTCGGTTACCATGCCGGTCAATCCCGTCGTCCCGATGAAGAACGAGAACGTCACGGCGCCGAATATCAGCGCGTAGATCATCGCCGTGGTCTGAGTGGTCTCGCCCATCACCTCCCAGATGGCGCCCCGGTGGAGTTTTCCCCGGAACAGCGCAAACATGAAGGCGCCGCCCGCGCCGACGGCCGCCGCCTCGTTGACGGTAAAAATGCCCCCGTAGATGCCGCCGATCACCACCCCGAAGAGAGCAATCACGCCCCAGCTTTGGCGAAGCGCCGCCCAGACCTCGGCGCCTGTCGGCCGTTCGCTTGCCGGCGCCGATTTCCTGGCGAAGCGGATGTAAAGCGAAACGGTGACCATGTAGAAGATCGTCGCGATGATCGCGGGCACAACGGCCGCGATAAACAGCCGTCCGATGGATTCCTCCACCAGGATTGCGTAGATGACGATCGCCGACGACGGAGGGACCAACTGCCCCAGCGTTCCGCCGGCCGCCACGCAGCCCGTCGCGAGGTCGGGCGAGTAGCCGCGCTCCCGCATTTCCGGCAGGGCCACGCGGCCGATTGTGACCGCGGTCGCCAGCGAGGAGCCGGTCAGCGCGCCAAACCCGGCGCATCCGCCGATGGTCGCCAGCGCAAGCCCGCCCCGCCGGTGGCCGATCAAGACATGGGCCAGTTTGTAGATATCTCCGGAAAGACCCGCGACGGAGGCGAAGGCGCCCATCATCAGAAACAGGGGCAGGACCGCCAGGTTTCCGTTGGTCAGGAATTCCACAACCTCGGTGCCGATCACGCCGAGGGCCGGTTCGAAGCCGACCATGAGGATCGTCCCGATCAAGCCGATCAGACCCATGGCCGCCGCCAATGGCACCAGCGCCAGGATCATGACCCACATAAACAGGAAGAAGGTGACCGCGATGGCCGCCTTGGAGTCGGGCAAAACGGACGGCAGAAACTCCGTCATGCCCTGCAGCGACACGTTCAGGCCGGCGATAACGGCCACCAGCAAGACGGCGATGATGCCAAACAGGGTTGGCGTGATCGGCCGGCCGCTCAGCCGTTGCGGCTCTTTTTCTTCGCCGAAATCCCGCGGCGGAACAAATCCGGCAAACGCGTTCGCGATATCCGTCAGCAGCACGACGAACTGAATCAGGGCGCACACGGCCATCAGCGCGGTAATCACCCACATGAACGGAGACAGCCGCCATTCGAGGATCATCGTCGTCTTGCCGATATTATCGACCTCGATGGCGTGATGGCCGATCCGCCAGGCAAACACCAAAAAGATGAGGAGCAACAGGAACGAACCCAGGGGGTTCAGCCAGCATCGGGTTCGCGGACTGAGAACGCCGCCCAGCAGATCGATTTTCAGATGCACCCGCTGGGCGAGGCCGGCCGGGAACGTCGCCGCGATGGCGACCGCCATGACCATCTCCACGACCTCGTTGAACCCGACGATCGGCGAGTTGAATACAAACCGCAGTGTGATATCGCCCACGGTCAAGAGGGAGATGACGAGCATCCCCAAGACGCCGAAAGAAGCAACGCGACGGGTGATCGCGATGCTTCTTTCAACATAGTTGTTGGGCCACGAAGACATCAAAACCGGCTTCGCTTGATGCTGGCCGGCCTATTTGAGCTTGGCTATTTCTTCCTTGAATGCCGCGAGAATGGCTTCGCCGTTCGGCGTATTCTTTGCCCATTCGGTGTGGACGGACAGCGTCGCGTCCGCCCAACGCTTCTCTTCGGCATCGGTGAGCTTGATCACCGTGTGGCCTTCCAGCGAGCCGTACTTCTTCTTCGACCCGGCCTGGATTCGATCCCAAAACTCGGAATACTTGCGAACCAAACCGGCGAAGGAATTCTTATCGATGGCTCTCCGGGCGTCGCCTTTCAGACCGTCATAGGTCTTCTTGTTCATGATGACCATGCCGGCGGCACCGCCCAAGGCGATGTCGGTGTGGTATTTGGTGACCTCGTAGAGCCGGTAGGGCTGAAACGCGGTCCAGGCGATGAACGTACCCTTGACCAGACCGCGGCTCACGTTCTGATAGATTTTGGGCGTGATCATGGACACGGGCGTCGCGCCCAGGGCGCCAACGGTTGCGAGCCGCATCGGCCCGGTCGAGCCGATTTTCATCCCCTTCAGATCTTCCAGGGATTTGACGGGAGAATTGGTGTGGAGCGCGTTCGGCGCGAACGAGAAGGCCGCCAGAAGTTTGACGTCCTGATACTCGTCGGAAATCAGCCCCCGTTCATAGAGCCGCCACAAGGCCCGGGATCCGACCGACGACGTCTCGAACAGGAGGGGCAATGCGACGATGTTGGATTTCTTGAACTTGCCGGGGACGAATCCCTGCAGGCTCCACCCGATTTGGGCCACATTGGTCTTCACGCGATCGAACAGGTTCTGGTGGCTCGCCAGCACCCGGCCGGCAACCAACTCGACGTCCAGCGTCCCCTTGGAATCGGCCGTGACCTTCTTCACCCACGGACCGAATATCTGGACGTTGAGGTGCGCTTTCGGCGGCGAGGGTGAAGCAAACTTGAGCTTCATGGGCTCGGCGGCTGCCGGCGCCGCGAGAACGGCGAGCGCAAGAACTCCGATCAATCCTGCATTTTTCATCTTAATTTCCTCCCTGGATATTGAATTTCAGCAAATGTCAATTTTGGTTTTGTAGTTGGACAAGTTCGTTATGCGGTCTGCGTTCGATTGAGATATGGCTCAATCCGACCTGACGGCGTAATTCTAGGGCACTCTCGCACCATTTGAGAAATTTTTCTTATTGATCAAATAAATTAATACCAGTGATGAATTGGCGTCAGTGCCGGGCGGCAACTCCGATAAAAACGTCCCGCGCCCAACGGTTGGAACTGGAAGACGGGCTTGAACTCACCATGAAGAGGGGGGATACGCTGGTGCAGCAGGCGAACATTCACGGCTGGAAAAACACCGGCACCGAGCCCCGCCTTGTTGCATTTGTCTTGATGAGCACGGACGCTTGATAATGGGCCGCGCGTAGTTTCGGCAGGAGACCAGGACGCCATCCAGCCGTCGGGGGAGAGACACGACATTGACCGCAAATCACGAACAGAATGGCGGCCTCAGGCTGGCAGCCGATATCGGCGGCACATCCATTAAGGCATCGTTTGATCCGCCACCGCCATCACGGGTACTGGGGCTTCTGTCGGGGGGTGACACGGTAAAACCGGATACTGGACGCCGTGTTCGACAAAGCGGTAGCGGCGGCGTCAAAAACGCCGGCTCGGTGGCGTTCAGCCGATTACCTCGTCTTTCCTATCGTCGGTTTCGCCGAAGCGTTTCAATACCGCGGGCTTAGTGCCTTCATAGATTTTGTCCAGACCGTGGGCAATTTTCTCGTTCTCGCGTTCGAACAAACAATTGCCTTCCAGGTCCGACGCAACGATGAATGGGCCCATTCTTTCGGCCTCTATCACCCACATGGCCTGCGCAAGACCGACTTCTTTCTCCCAATGAATATCAACAACCCTCTTGATGCCCCGCCCCAATAGCGCGCCGGTTCCGTATCCGACGGTGGAGAGATAAACCGCACAGTGAGGTACGAAAATGCTCTTGTAGAGCTCGCTTGTCATTCCGCCTTTTCCGATAATGATTTTGGCGCCGGACTTATCCATCCATTCGGACAGCCACTTGGCGAACCGGAAGGAGGCCGTCGCGGTCACCGCACCCATGTTGAACGTGCCGTCCTCGTTAATTGACGCCGCAGGAGAGCAATGAAAATTGGTCGCACTTTGCTTCGGCAACTCTAAGGGAATTTCAGCCTTCTGCTCGATTGCGCGCATATAGACGCCCTCGCGGGCGGTATAAATCAGCCCGTCGAGATAGGCGATGTCGCCAAGCTGTAATTCAGCAAGCGCATCAGGGGTCGGGGTGGTGCTCAGGCTGATTTCGCGTGGCTTGGCGGGGCGTCCCATTCCACTGTCTCCCTGCGCTGATAATCGGTGAACCAATCGGGATCGGTGCGGTATTCGATTTGGCCGTCGGCCCATATCCTTGCCACGGCCCTTCGCGAGCTCAGGCAAAAGGCGTGCACGCTCATTTGCATCCCGCCGGTGTGGCAATAGCCAACTTCGATATTGCAATCGATTACCATGTGCTTGCCGACGAAGCCCATGGCCCCCATGCCGATACTGTTGCCAAGCTCCTTCATTTCGTCCTCAAGCTCGGCGATTTTGGGATCCGCATTGCGTGAGCCGACGGTACGCAGACAAGCGGCGCGCTTGCCAAGCACCATGCAGGTGTCCTTGCAGCCGCCGAGCCCGATGCCGATTATCGCCGGCTGGCAGGCGAGCCCACGTTTGCCAAATGCCACCAGACTGTCGAGGTAAAAACGTTTAATGCCCTCAATGCCATCCGAAGGGAACAGCATCCGGTAATCGGTGCCAAATAGCCCACCCTTGTGGACCGTGGTCAGGTCTATCCATTCGCCTTCGGGGGTCGGCTCAAAGCCGTATTCGATTTCTGGGGCACCGATGCCGACATTGTTGTCATGATCGGTCCGCCATAACGGGTGAACCCGGTTTGGGCGTAGCGGCAATCCCACAGTTCGGTTTGCCGTTGCCCGCCGCAGCGCCGCTTCCAGAGCGATGGGACCACCCTCGACCTGTGCGGTATTGCTCATCTTCACATACCAACGAGGCGTGCCGGTGTCGCCGCACATGGCGCGGCCATCCTCCTTTGCAACCTCGTAGTTTTCCAGCATCGCCTGCAAGACGAATGAGGCTAAATCGCCCTCCTCCGTGTTCGCGGCAGCCTTAAGCCCGTCCAAATAGTCTTGAGGTATCTCAACGGCGGCTTTGTCCATCAGGACCCCAGCCGTCTTTTCAATGAGGTCGATCGATATCATTGTGCAGCCTCCTGCGGTTGTCCGGGCGGACCCGACGGTGCTTCGACTAGGGTTTCCGGTTCACCCTCGGGCAATACGGTCTCGCCCGGGCGAACAATGGAAAACTCGACCGGTTCACGCGAAACGTTCAGCATATCCCCCTCATTTTGGACGATGGTGAAATACGAGGTGTCTAGATCTCCCTGATCAGGGAAATCCTCCCGATAGTGGGCACCACGAGAATTCTCACGTGCGAGTGCTGCTTTGGCTATCACCTCGGAAATATCGCAAAGACTGCGCAAATTGAGCCAATCATGCCAAGACAAGTTAAAGGCTAAATTGTCTCCTGCAACGCCGGTTTCCATGAGTTCATCGCTGATTTCCTGAATTTGGGTAATTCCTTTTTTCAAGCCAGTTTCGCCGCGCACGATGCCAACATCGTTCCACATCGCGTCCTGCAACTTGGTTCGAAGGTGTTGGGGATGACTTTCCGGTCTGGAAAATGGATGTTCGGCCCTAACCATTTCGGCGGTCAGCACCTCTTCATCAGGATCGCGCAGTGTCGTCATTTTCCGGACATCCAATCCCATTGTATCGCCGGCGACCCCGCCATAGACGGTGGAGTTGGCGACCCCGTTGCCGCCCAACCTGTTGGAGCCGTGTGCGCCGCCCGCATCCTCCCCGGCGACGTAGAGCCCTTCCATCGCGGTCCGAGTATCGGGATCGACCACCACGCCGCCCATCATATAATGCGCGGTCGGTACGACCTCTACTTTGCTGCCCGCAAGATCAAAGCCGCAATCGGCACAGCGCTTGACCATGCCGGAGAAATCTTGCCGTACATTTTCGACGCCAAGATGCGACATGGAGATGAAAACACCGCCATTGGGCGAGGAGTTGTTCTTGCGCATCTCCGAATAGATGCCCCGGCTGACCACATCACGGGTCGCCCGCTCGCCCTTGTCGTCATAGTCGAACATGAAACGGTGCTCAGAACCATTGAGCAGGTGTCCGCCGGCGCCGCGCAGCCCTTCCTCAAGCACGGTTCCGGTCATCTTGGTGCCCTCGCCACCCAGTAGACCGGTGGGATGGAACTGCACCATTTCCATATCCCGCAAAGGCAGACCGATGCGTAGTGCCATCGCTAGCCCGTCCATCGTCTTGTCGCCCGACGGCGTGTGGTACTTGTACATGGTCGGACCGCCGCCCGTGGCCATTAGGACCGTCTTGGTCCGGACAAATCGGAACTGACCGGTCCGCATGTCGACAAATAGAACGCCGGCCACGGCCGATCGGTCCTTGGTCGGGATCAGCGCTATGGCCCGGTGTTCCTGCAACTTCTCCACCGGGCGCGCGAGAACCTGCTCCATGAGCCGGTTGATGATCTCAATCCCGGTTAGATCGCCTTTGTGTACGGTGCGGTCGGCAGTCTGGCCCGCAAATGCCTTGTGGTCCAACGTGCCATCATCCTTACGATCGAAATAGCACCCGATCTCATTCTCCAATTCCTGCACGCGTATCACCGCCTGCTCACACAGCCTCCAGGCCATGTCTTGGTTCGGCAGCCACTTGCCGCCGACGATCGTATCCATGAAATGACGCTCGACCGAGTCACCCGGACCCAGCGCAACGTTGTAGCCGCCCTGCACCATCCGGGTGCAACCGCATTTGCCGATCAGACCCTTGACCGCGATGGTGATTTTCGTGCCCGCAGGGGCCGATGTTTGCGCATGGAGCGCCGCGAACAGACCCGCTCCTCCGGTCCCGAGAATGAGAATATCGGTGTCGTGTCGGTCGATATCGGCTTTCAACGGCATTTTCATATCGCCTGAAGGAGGAATGTTCCGGAAATCAGTATCGAAACGCCGATGGCCGCGGCGGCGGCGGTCTTCTGGCGCGATGTCCAAGGCAAAAACTCCATTGCCAATAGCCGCAGTCCGCCGAAAATGTGTACCGCGAGGAGAAACACGAGGCCGAGTTCGGCCAATTTTACAACCGCGTTCTCGGTGAGGAGAAGAAATCCGTCCAGCCGTTCCCTATCGGTCAGCATCAAGGACAATACCCAGAAGTGGACCGGCAGGAAGAGCGCGAGCGCCAATCCCGATATCCGATGCAGAATGAACGCCAGCCAGAGCGGATGGGAACGGTGCGGCCGGATCATGTTGCACCTACCGCCGTGACGGCCCACACGGCGCGCGCGCCCATAAAAAAAAGCCCCAGGAAGATTGCCCAGGTCAGCGAATTTAGTGCGAAGCCTTTCAACTTCAGCGTTTCGAAGACGATCACGCGCAACCCAATTGCCGCATGGACGGAGACGGCCACGACGAAGGTTCCGTAGAGCAGCGCCCACCAAAAGCTGCCTTGCGTGCGGGAAAGAATTTCCTCGGAGGTCAGGCCGTTTTGCACGGCAACGATTATGACCGCGAGGTGCCCCAGCACCAGGGGCGCCATCACCAACGCTGAAAGCCGCTGCAACAAATAGAGCTTGAGATCGAGCATGCCTCAGTTGCCCGGCCTAAGAAAGGATAGCGCCGTAACACGTTTAAGGCCGGCGATAGATGTCATCGGGCTTAACTCATTTGGGCAAAGGTGTGCGCAGTTGCCCATGGAATGGCAGTTGTGACAGCCGCCCCCCCGACTTACGGCGGCCAAAATGGACTGCGACCCGCAATCCCTTGTGTCGTTCAATAGGGTCCAGGCGCGGTTTAGCGCAGCGGGGCCCAAGTAGTCCGGGTTCCCGGCCACCACATCGCAAGCCGCGTAACAGACCCCGCAATTTATGCACTCGATGCCCGCATTCGCGTTCTGGCGCTCTTCTTCGAGGGGGCTGATCTCCTCGACCGGGTCGTTACGGGACTTGGTTGGGTGAAACACACCTCCCGCCTCGCGCCATTTGTCGAAGAACGGATCCATATCCGCCGCAAGATCCTTGATCACCGGCAGGTTGCGCAGGGGCGCGATTTCAAGGCGATCGTTTTTGAGCACCTTGTTGACGTGAGTCCGGCAGGTCCAGCGCGGATTGCCATTTACCATCATGGCGCAAGACCCGCACATTCCAACCCGGCAGGCAAATCGGTAGGACAGAGTGGGGTCGTCGTTTTGTTGAATCCATGCGACGACATCAAGAATTGTCTGGTTGTCTTGCTTAGGAACTTCGAACCGCTGGAAACTTCCGCCGTCCGGTCCTCCGCGCCAGACCGAGACGTCTATGTTCTTGTCGGTTTCCGTCACGCCCAACCCCTCATCCTGACTCTTGAAGGCCTCGAACTGGGGTCCAACGCTATCGATTAGTTTTCGTAACATAAAGCGATAAAAGATAACGATTTGCTTTAACAAATTTTACAATTTGGGCTGGGCGCAGACCGATGTGCGGAAATACTATCGGGCTCATCTCCTACCGAGCCTCCCTCCAATGAGGAATACGGGCTAACCCTGCGGTACGCTGCCCAGGATCAGGTCGCTCGCCTTTTCCGCCATCATGATGGTCGGGGAATTGGTGTTTCCTGACGTAATCGCCGGCATGGCCGAGGCGTCCACGACGCGCAGGCCTCCGACGCCGTGGACCCGGAACTCGTTATCGACCACGGCCATCGGATCCCTGCCCATGCGGCAGCTACTGGTCGGATGATAGATGGTCTCGGAGATATTGCGCGCGGCGTCGAGCAATTCCTCGTCGGTCTGCGCATCCGGGCCGGGCAAATGCTCGCGCCGGACGAACCCTGACATGGCCTGGGTTTCAACCAGCCGGCGGGTGACCCTGAGGCCGTCGATGACGGTTCGCCGGTCGGTTTCCGTCGAAAGATAGTTGGGCTGAATAGAGGGATGCGCCGCCGGGTCCGGCGACCGGATGGCGATCCGGCCGCGGCTTTCCGGCCGGAGTTGGCAGACCGACATGGTCACTCCGGAGAACGGGTGCATTTCCAGGCCCGGCTTGTCGGCGCTGAGCGGCTGGAAATGGAACTGGATGTCGGGCGTCGCCAGTTCGGGCCGGGTCTTGCAGAAGATGCAGACCTGGCTGGCGCCCATCGCCATAGGCCCGCGCCGGGTCAGGATATAGCGCAACCCGATCGCTGCCCGGCGCACCAGATTGTTGATTTCGTCGTTGAGCGTCGGAACGTTGACCTCATACACCGAGCGGATCTGGAGGTGGTCCTGCAGGTTCTCTCCGACGCCCGGCAGTTCATGCCGGACGGCGACGCCGGCTGCGCTCAGGACCGAACCGGGACCGATGCCGGAGAGCTGGAGAATCTGGGGCGAGCCTATCGCGCCGGACGAGAGGATCACCTCGCCGCCGGCGCGCACCATCGCCTGCCGCCGTTCGCCGCCGGCGGCGTATGCGACGCCGGTAGCGGTTCTCGGGTCGGCCGCGTCAAAAAGTAGACGCTCCGCCAGCGCACCGGTCACGACCTCCAGGTTCCTGCGGGAGCGGACCGGCTTCAGATAGGCGGTTGCCGCCGAGCAACGTCTGCCGCCGCGCGCCGTAAGCTGGAAATAGCCGGCGCCCTCCTGCAGGGCGCCGTTGAAATCGTCGTTGCGCGGAATTCCGAGTTCTTCCGCCGCGGCAATCAGAGCTTCGCAGACGTCGCGCCGGGAACGCATGTCCGAGACGGCGAGCGGCCCGCCTTCGCCGTGAAACGCATCTGCGCCGCGCTCCTGGTCCTCGGAGCGCCGGAAATAGGGCAGCACGTCGTCGTAGGACCAGCCGTCGTTACCCATCTGGCGCCAGTTATCGTAATCCTCCTTCTGGCCGCGGATATAGAGCAGCCCGTTGATCGAACTCGATCCGCCGAGCACCTTGCCGCGCGGCCAGTCCAGGCTGCGCCCGTTCAGGCCCGGATCGGGATCGGCCTTGAAGCACCAGTCGGTCTTCGGATTGTGCATCGTCTTGAAATAGCCGACCGGCACATGGATCCAGGGGTTGCTGTCCTTGCCGCCGGCCTCGAGCAGCAGTACGTTTTTCGAAGGGTCGGCGGACAGGCGGTTGGCGAGCACGCAACCGGCCGAACCGGCGCCGACGATGACATAATCGTAGTTCATGCCTGCTTCCCCGCCCCCATCGATCAAAATATCGCCCCGATAACCATTCAGTGCTTGTAGAAAACACAATACGGGTCAATAATGAGAATGTCAGTCTCAAATTTTGACGATCTTGTCAAAATATTGGGTGTGGCGGCTTCCAACGGGTGGACCAGGAGGACACATTGATGCAATCGATTCCGGAAAAACTGAAGAATGTTTCGCGGCGCGACGTGCTGCGGATATCGGGGCAGTTCGGCCTGTCATCGACATTGATCGCGGCTGCCGGGCTCACCGGCGCAATCACGGTGCCGCAACTCGCCGAGGCGGCGAACTCGACCTACAAGAAGCGCTTCAAGAAGAAGGCGCGGTTCCAGTTGAAATTCGGCGCAGCGGGCTTCAACGAACGCAATCTGCTGATCGAGCGAGCCGGGTGCCTGCAATTCGTCAACGATCTGGAAGAACGGACCGACGGCGAAATCCAGGTTGAGTTCATCGGCTCCAACCAGATTTGCGGCCAGCTGAATTGCGTGACCAAGACGCAGCAGGGCATCGTCGACATCTATGCCGCGTCGACGCAGAACTCGGCCGGCGGCGCGCCCTACCTGAACGTGCTGGACTACGCCTACATGTTCCCGTCCCGCGCGGCGCAGTACTACTTCCTGTACTCGCCCAAGAGCATGAAGGTATTGCGCGAGCCCATGCGCAAGCGGCATGGCATAGAATTTCTGTTCTCGCATGCGGAACTGCGCGGCATTCAGCTCGGCCTGAAGTGGAAGGACAAGCCGCTGGTCAAGAGCGTAAAGGACCTGGCCGGCACGAAGAACCGCGTGACGGGCACGCAGCTGGGCCGGATCGCGATGAATCTGATGAAGCTGAATCCGACGCCGATCGCCTGGGCGGAAACCCTCGACGGCCTGAAACAGGGCTTGGTCGACGGCGCCGAAACCTGGCCCTCCGCCGTGGCCTACGCCAATATGTCGCCGGTGGTTTCCCAGTGCGTTGACCTGGAATTCTTCTGCGGCACCGAACATACGGCAATGAGCAGCAAGACCTTCGACAAGCTGGGCGGCGACCTGCAGGATGCGGTGATGGAATCGTCCTTTCTGACGCAGGTCCATGTCCAGGCGGCCAACGAGGCCTCGCTGGTCAACACCGTCGGCTTCTCCAATCCGCAGTTGCCCAACACGCTGTTCGCCAAGAACGACGTCCGGGTTGCCTGGCTGAGCAAGGCGGCGCGGCGCGAGGCGGAGGAGATGTGCTCGCCGGAATTCCAGCCCAAGGCGTGGGAACAATGGCGCGAACGGCTGAACGGCTGGTCCGGCGGCCTCGACACCTACAAGTATATCTACGACGTCGCGCGCGAGATTCCGGCCGACACCTTGGCCGAGAATGTCGAACCGCGGCGCTGGTGGAAAGGCTAGCATCCGGCCGGTGACGGCTGCTGACGACGAAGGGACGGGCTTCGGTTTTTCGGAGCCCGTTTCCCGTTCCCTTTATCGGGTCCGGCCGGCGGGTTCGCGGCGGCTTGGGGAATGGACATCCGCACCGGCAACCGGCATGATCGGCATTCTGTAGCGGCCGGCCGGGGCCGGCGCGGCGCAACACGGGGGAAACACGGGGGGAACGGCGATGCAACTCTTGCGATGGGTCGATTCCAACATTGAGCGCATCATCATCCTGGTCGCCTATGTGTTCATGGCCGGGATCATCTTCGTCGAGGTCATCCGCCGGTTCCTGCTGAACGAGCAGGTAGCCTGGTCATCGACCATCCCGATCTATCTGTTTCTCTGGGTCGTCTGGATCGCCTGCGCCTATAACGTGCGGATTCGCGCCCATCTCAGCTTCGACGAACTCCGCACCAAGCTGTCCCAGCGCGGACAGCTGCTCTGCCTGCTGCTGGACGGCCTTCTGTGGATCGTCTTCTCCGTCATCGTCATCTACTACACGGCCCAGCAGGTCCTGCTGTCCCGGGATAATTTCGCCATTGTCCAGGGCACCGACAATGTCTTGCAGTGGTGGTTCTACATCGCGACGCCGCTCGCCTTCGCCCTGCTGATCTTCCGGGTTCTGCAGAATGTCGCGAAAGACATTTCCGACTACCGGAACGGCCGGCCGCTGAAGGTCCAGACCAGCATGCTCGGCGATTAGGGGGCGGCGATGGAGACTTTCTGGATTCTTCTGGTCTCGGGCGTCGTCACGGTCTTCTTCGTCCTGGGCGTGCCGATCTTCCTGGTCATCGGCTTCTGGGTCATCGGCGTCAGCCTCGTGATCGACTTCACTCTCGCCAATCTGGGCGTGACCCTGTTCGAGGGATTGAATTTCTTCGGCCTGCTGGCGCTGCCCCTGTTCATCCTGACCGGCGACCTGATCAAGGGCGCCGGCATCGCCAAACGGCTTTCCGAGGTCGCCTACTCGATTCTCGGCTGGCTGCGCGGCGGCCTCGGCATGGCATCTCTGGGCGCGTGCGGCCTGTTCGCGGCGATTTCCGGATCGAATTCGGCAACCACCGCCACCATCGGGTCGATCATGCATCCGGAGATGACCAAGGGCGGCTACGACCGGAATTTCGCCGCCTCCACGATCGCCGCCGGCGGCACGGTCGGCATCATCATCCCACCGTCGATCATCTTCATCGTCTATGGCTTCCTGATGAACCTGTCGATTTCCGACCTGTTCATCGGCGGCCTGCTGCCCGGCGTGATGATGATCGTCGCCATGCAGTTCGTCTGCTGGTTGATCTGCCAGCTCAACGGCTGGGGAGACCTGATCTCGATCGACCTCCGGCGCATCGTCAAGACGGCGATCGGCGCCTGGATCGGGTTCGGCGCCATCCTCCTGGTGATCTGGGGCATCTATTCCGGAAAATTCTCGCCGACCGAGGCGGCCGGCGTCACCGCGGGCTTCTGCACGATCGTCGGCCTGATCTTCTATCCCATCTACCGTTATGTGCACCGGAACAAGGTGGCCACCCGGGAACAGATCGAGCAGGAAGAGGCGGCGGTCCTGTCCGGCGCCGACCGGGCCGGCATGGGCAATCTGGCGGCCGAGCAGTATTCCGACAGCACCGGGTATCTCGAGCGGGTCGTGATCCCCGGCTTTTCATTCCGCGAACTGCCGGACCTCATCATGCGCTCCGGCCAGATCACCGGCGTCCTGGCGCCGCTGATCGCGATTTCGGTCGTAATGCAGCAAATTCTGACGCTGCTGGGTGCCAAGGAATTCTTCACCGACTTCGTCGGCGGGATGGGCGGATACTATGCGGTGCTGTTCGTCTGCATGGGGATCGTGCTGCTGGCCGGCACGATTCTGGAAAGTCTGCCCAATACCATCATCTTTGCGCCGATCCTGGCGCCGATCGCGGCGCAGTTTGGCATCGATCCGATCCATTTCGCCGTGGTATTCCTCATCGGCGACGCGATCGGCTTCATTACGCCGCCTTACGGCCTGAACCTCTACGTCGCCAGCGGCATCACGGGCATCCCCTACTTCCGACTGCTGTACTACACCGTACCCTATTTCATCGCCCTGTCGCTCGTGTGGCTGGTGGTGGCGCTGGTGCCGGATATCTCCACCGTTCTACTTGTTCACGAAGGCGCGGGAACATTTCAAAAATAGTGCCGCCAGTGGCTGGAAATCCGTTGGACGAAGCGCAACCCCCGGATCGGGACGCTCCTCCCGCGGGTTTGCGGGATCTGCTGGTCATTCAGGCGCTGCTGGACGCCGGAGTGCCGCTTACGCCAACGGCGATCAACGAACGGCTAAATCTTCCGAAGGCGACCATCCACAGAATCTGCCAGCGCCTGCTCGACGGGGAATGGTTTGCCAGGGACCTGGACGGGAAACGCTTGCTTCCGGGCCGAAATCTCGTGGCCTTTACGGGCCGTCTGGCGGTATTCTCACGGTTTACACATGCCCGGGTCGCGATCCTACGCCGCCTTTCGGAAGCGATCGGAGAGACCTGCAACATCACAATTCCCATCCGCGAAGGCATGGTCTATCTCGACCGGGTCGAAACGCGCTGGCCGTTGCGCATCCAACTGCCGGTCGGCGGGACGGTGCCGTTCTACTGCACGGCAAGCGGAAAGCTCTACCTGAGCTCCCTGCCGAGATCGAAGCAGCGCCGGATCGCGCACTCGTTGCGACTTGATAGCCTGACGAAGAACACGATAACCGATCCGGAAGTCCTCCTGGACACTCTCAAGGAAATTGCGAAAGACCGTGTCGGCGTGGACGACGAAGAATTCGTGCAGGGAATGGTCGCCGTCGCCGTACCCGTCGACGACGAAAGGGGTCGGCTGATGGCAACCGTGGCGGTGCACGGTCCGATCGATCGCATGTCGTTCGAAGAGGTCCGGCGTCATGTCCCCGCGCTACGCGAGGCGGCCGGGGAACTTCGCGCCATCTTTCTTGAAGACCGGCTCTGATATTCGGAGCGCCGGTCTTGTAACGGAAGCGGGCAGGCGTTTCGCCGGGACCGACGACGCATCCGCTTCGCCCGGTCCGAGCGATGGATGATGAGACGTTGTCGCTTTTGTCGCCGGATTACGAGGGGTTGTATTCGAAGATGGCGGGCAGGTACCTACGGCCCTTCGCCACAGTATGCGTTGGGCAAGGGACTTCATCGTTCTTGTACTGTCCCCAATAGGTGATCCACGGTCTAAATTAGAGATTGGGGTCAATCGGGGTCATCCCATACCGGCGCCATGTCTTTGGCTGCTTGCCGGAGCCGGCGCACATGCCCGATAATCTCCTCCGGGGATACTCTGGCCGAAGGTGCGTGGCAGGCCAATGCCGCCAGTGATTTGCCCGACTGGTCCAATACCGGCACCGCCACACCGATTATTCCGATGGTGGTCTCCTGATTATTGAGGGAGTAGCCTAATTCCCTGATATCTTGAAGGTGTTCTTCCAGCTGACCGGGGTCGGTAATGGTGAACTTCGTGAAAGCATTTAAGGGAGCCGCTTTGAGAAGTCGCTTCCGCAACGGGCCCGGCAAGTTTGCCAGCAGCATTTTTCCGCCCGCTGAACTATGGGCGGGAACGCGGCTGCCGGCCTGAAGCGAAACCCGCAGAGTCCAGTCGGTCTCGATTCTCTCCAGATACATAAACTCCATACCGTCCAGGACTCCCAGATTGCAGGTCTCATGTATGTCGTCGACCAGGGACTGAAGGATTGTTCTGACCGGGGCGTCCTGATTGGTGGAAAGAAGCGCGTTCATCGAAAGACGGGCCAATCTTGGTCCGATGGAGAAGCGAACCCGGCTGGGGTCGCGGACGATGAGGCCTTCGGCTTCCAATTGTTTGAGAAACCGGTGGAGAGTCTGCCGCGGCAAGCCGGTTCGGCTGGTGAGATCGGGAAGTCCGATCGATTGCGGTTGATCTATGATGATTTCCAGGATGGTAATCGCTTTTTCAAGCGCCGAAAGACGGCCCACCTTTTTAACGGCTTCGTCCATTTATCACCACCTCCGCCCAGTCGCCCCAGGTTTGAATAATCAATTATCGGGCGCTCGTCCAACACCTTGAGTCTTAATTTTGACCTCGTGACCATTTTTAATACCAAAATTGCCCGTTTATTAAAAATTAATTGACATATGGAAAACGATTTGTAAATTAATAGGACGCTGCGACCCATTTATTAATGAAAAAAGTCCGCTCCGCAGTGTCCGGAGGCCCGGTATGGAGTTCGTCAGTTATTTCGGCGCGGTTTTTTCGCCCTTCCCATTTCTGATTCTCATTATTGGAACGGTTGGCGGGTTAATTCTCGGCGCGACGCCGGGATTGAGTCCCACCATGGCGGTTGCGCTGCTTATCCCCTTCACCTTCCAAATGGAACCCGCACACGGCCTCATTCTGCTTGGCGCGGCCTACACGTCCTCGGTAGCCGGCGGCGCCGTAAGCGCCATACTCCTGAGAATTCCAGGTGCACCCGCAAACATAGCCACCGCTTTGGACGGCTATGCCATGGCGCAGAAAGGCGAGGCCGCAAAGGCATTGCAAATGTGCTTTGTCTCCTCGGCCGTGGGCGGGGTGGTCGGCATTTTGGTTCTGATATTCCTCACACCCGTCCTAGCGGCTTGGGCGCTTGGATTTGGCCCCTCTCATCTCTTTTGGATCGCTATTCTCGGCGTCACCGTCATTGCCACGTTGGATTCCAATTCGGTGGTGAAAGGCCTCCTTTCGGGCTGTATCGGACTTTGGATTTCGACTATCGGGCTGGATTCCATCCAAGGGGTCGAGCGCTTCACCTTTTCCGAACATCTGGACGGCGGCATTCACGTGATCGCCGCTTTGATCGGCCTATTTGCCATTCCCCAGGTCGTGGAGATGCTGGAGATAGGCCGAAACAAGAAAATCATGACCCTCATGAATACAGCGCAGCACAGTGTCGTTGACTCCATTCTTGAGGTGCTGGGCAAGGTCCGCGCCTTGTTCATCGGCAGCACGGTTGGCGTCATCATCGGGTTGATACCGGGTGCGGGCGGACAGATCGCCGGCATTATCTCCTACGACCAAACCCGCAAATTCAGCCCCAACCGCGAGAGGTTCGGCTCCGGCGAAAGCGAGGGTGTCGTTGCCGCGGAATCGGCCAACAACGCCATGGTCGGGCCGTCTTTGGTGCCGTTGCTGACCCTCAGCGTGCCGGGAAGTCCTACCGCCGCCGTGTTGTTGGGCGGCTTGCTGATCCATGGCATTTTTCCGGGTCCAGATCTCTTTACCAAACACGCGGATGTCGCGTGGACCTTTATAGATTCCATGCTTGTCGGCCAAATATTGATGCTGGTATTCGGTCTCTACATCGCGCGTCTGGCCGCGAAAATCATATTGGTGCCGCCACCTATTCTCGCCAGCGGCATTCTGATACTTGCGGTCTTCGGGTCTTATTCGGTTCAGCACTCCATTTCCGACGTCCTGGTCATGCTGACGCTCGGTCTCGGCATGTATTGCCTGGAAAAGTTTGGATATACGGCGGCGCCCCTGGTGCTGGGCATCATTCTTGGCCCAATCGCAGAATCAAACTACGTGCAAGGGAGGATCATCGCCCAAGCCGGCGACGGAATGATTTCCTATTTTCTGACCGGCCCGTTGAACGTGACCCTATATGTCCTGTGCCTGGCCTCGATCGGCTACAGCATCGTAATGGAGGTGAGGACGAGGCGTCAGCAAACGGCTGTGACGGAGAACGAGGTCGGGGAGGAACCCGCATGAACGATCATCAAGGCGCCTCCCAGCGACTGCAGCAGATAATCCCCCCTGGGATCGTCGTTGCCTTCTCGCTTTGGATTGCGTTTGTCAGCTTCAACGTCGATGACCCGCAGCCCTATCTGTTTCCCAGACTCATCTCAATCGCCTTGGTGGGGCTCTCCGTGTTGGCCCTGATCCGTGCGTTCCTGGGCAAGGACAACGTCGGTGAGGGCTTTACCAAAACAAAATTGAAAAACGTAGCCGCCGGTGTGGCCGTGATGGGGCTCTTTGTCTTCTTTTTGGCTGAGTTTCTCGGGTTTTATACGGCGTCGGCGCTGACATTTCTCGTCATCGTCTCACTCTATGATCCCGCTTCCCATTTTGAAATCCAGACCTGGGTCAAGCGGATCGGCGTAATGATCGGCTTCACAGCCGTCATGTACGGGCTTTTTACCCTTTTGTTGAAAGTCCAAATCCCCAAAGGGCTGTTGTTATGAGAACGGCTCCGAATCTCATCATCATTCTTTCGATTTCAGGAGGCTAGAAATGAAACGCATACTGATGACCATGGCGGCCGCGCTGTCGGTCGCTTTCGCAGGGGACGCCCTTGCGCAGAAATATCCGGATCGTCCGGTTAGCGTCACCGTTGCCTATAGTGCGGGCGGGGCAACCGATTTCCAGGCCCGTATCGTCACGATGGTGGCCGGTAACGCTCAATATCTCGGTCAACCCATCGTCATCATCAACAAACCGGGCGCCGGCGGCAAAGTCGGATGGAATCACTTTGCCTCAAAGGCTAAGACCGATGGTTATGAACTGGCCGCCTACAACGTGCCGCACTTCATTGCCCAATCGATCAAGTTCAAGACCAAGTACAACATCAATAACCTGGAGCCGATCGCCAATTGGGGCGCTGATCCGGCCGTTTTCGTCGTCGGTAAAGACAGCCCGTTCAATTCCGTGGCCGACGTAGTCAAGTTCGCGAAAGCCAACCCAGGCAAGGTGACCGTATCGGGCGCCGGGCTCTTCGTCGGCCACCACATCGCGTTTCTTCAGATTCAAAAGGAAACCGGGGTTAAGCTAAGCTATGTCCCGCACAAGGGTGGCGCACCGGCGCTCAAATCCGTAATCGGCGGTCAAGTGATGGCGGGCGTCAACAACCTGTCGGATGCTTTCCGCAGCCGTTCCAACCTTAAAATTCTCGGCATCGCCGACAACCAGCGCGACAAGGAATTTCTCCCGGACGTTCCGACTTTCAAGGAACAGGGCTTCAATGTCGACGACTCCTCGGTGAACTTCCGTGGAATTATGGTGCGCAAAGGCACGCCGAAAGAGGTCATTGACGTATTGGCCGCAAAAGTGCCGGAGATGTTCAAGAATGCCCGTGTCGCCAAGCAAATGAAAAATGGCGGATCACCATTGCGGGTACTCAATCGTGATCAGGTCAAGAAGATGTGGAAAGAAAGGCAAGCCTTTCTGACCGAGCTGCTGAAGGGCCTGTAAACCGGCAATATCCGATCCCGGAACTCCCCGCCTCGATTTTGGGCGCCGGAGTTCCGGGAGCGGTGTCACCATTGCCGCTGCCGGAAAGATGGTTTTTTGCCATTCAATTGATATTTGTTTGAAATTTTAAGCGCAAGAAGTCCGGACTTTCAAAAATCTCGGCGAAACGACGAAAAACACCATACTTCAACGATTTTTCCCCAATTTAGCTTGACTTTTCTGCCCTAGAACATAATAAAGTGGGACGTTTTGTCCCATTAAATGAATAATAGGATTGGTGATGACATTGGAGTCCGTAGCGAAAAAAGCCGATATCGCCGACCCGGTGACGATTACCTCTGAATTGGTCTGGCGGGCTCGCGAGGCCATGGAGAGCTATGAAAACCATGACCAGAATCGCGTGGACGATGCGGTTCGGGCTCTCGCCTGGTCGATATATGAACCGCAACGATGCCGGGAATTAGCCGAGCTCGCGGTAAAAGATACGGGCCTCGGCAATGTTGCGGACAAGGTTACCAAGAATAGCCGGAAAACGTTTGGCGCGTTGCGCGACCTGCTGCGGGCGAAGACCGTAGGGATCATCTCGGATGAACCCGAGAAAGGGCTTGTCCGGTATGCCAAACCTGTAGGTGTTGTCGCGGCTGTTTGTCCATCAACCAATCCGGCGGCCACCCCCGTCAACAAGGCGATGATGGCCCTCAAAGGCGGCAACGCCGTCGTTATCGCGCCCTCTCCCGCCGGATACACGACGACCGCAAAAACCGTCGACTACATGAGGCGGGAACTGGAGCGTTCCGGTCATCCCAAGGATCTTGTTCAGGTGCTGCAGGCGCCGGTAACCAAGGATTTGACGCAAGCCCTGATGGAACAATCGGACTTGGTTGTCTGCACCGGCTCGCAGAACAATGTACGCAGGGCCTACACCAGCGGCACGGTCGCGATCGGGGTAGGGGCCGGGAACGTACCGGTCATTATCGACAGCAGCGCGGACTTGACTGACGCGGCCGAGAAAATCTGCCAATCCAAAATTTTCGACAATTCGACCTCGTGCTCTTCTGAAAACTCGGTCGTCATTCTCAATGACGTTTACGACCGCGCCATAGCCGCCCTTCGTAGGGCTGGAGGTTATCTCGCCTCGTCAGAGGAGAAGGCGCTGATCCAAAATTCCTTGTGGGTCGACGGGCACCTCAACCGCCACATGATTGCCAAGAACGCCGATGTTTTTGCCGATCTCGCCGGGCTTCCGGACGACGCCAAATCCAGCCGGTTCTTCATGGTCGAGGATCATGAGGTCGGGAAGGAGCACCCCTTCTCCGATGAAAAACTCTCTTTGGTTTTAACCGTTTATCGTGCCAAGGATTTTTCTCACGCCAAGGACCTCGTCACCGGTATCCTAAATGTAAAAGGTATCGGCCATTCTTGTGGCATTCATACCGCCAACGCCGATCACGCCCGGGAGCTTGCAGAGGAACTCCCTGTCGTCCGTGTGTTGGTCAACCAAGCCCACACGTTCGGAAATGGTGGTTCCTTCGACAACGCCTTGAATTTTACCTTGTCCATGGGATGCGGAACCTGGGCCGGAAACAGCATCTCGGAAAATCTAAACTACCGGCACTTCATCAACATTACCCATCTCGTCCGAACGGCCGGCGAAGACAAACCATCCGAAGAAGAACTGTTCGGCGGCTACTGGGAAAGGTACGGGAAATAGTCTGATGAATTTCGTCGAACATGCCGGAAAACGAATGCTGAAGGAAAACGGCCTGCCCGTGCCTTCGGGGGTTCTTTGCTCAACCGTCGAGGAAGTCGAAACGGCTGCGGGGCGTCTAGGGCCGTGCGTCATCAAGGCCCAGGTCGCGACCGGCAAACGGGGAAAAGCCGGCGGCATCAAACTCTCCAACACCGTTCCGGAAGCTCGGGAAAATGCTATCGGCATCCTTGGCATGGAGATCGGCGGCCTGCTGGTCGAGCGGGTCTTGGTCGAAGAACAAGTGAGATTTACATCTGAGTTTTACCTTTCGATTTTCAACGACGCGGCAACGAAATCTCCGTTGATATTGTTTTCGGCGGCGGGCGGCATGGACATCGAAGAGTCAGCTGCAACCGCGCCGGAACTGATGCGGCAAATGCCTGTGGATATCCGAAAGGGCATCAACCTCCCGGCAGTACATGAACTTCTGGAGGGGTTGGATCTATTTGGCTCGGAAGAACATATCGTCGAGTTTATCGCCGATCTCTATACGGCCTACCGTTCTACCGATGCCGAGTTGATCGAGATTAATCCACTCGGCCTCTTGGAAGATGGGCGTGTGATTGCGCTGGACTGCAAGTTCATCTTGGACGATCAGTCGGCCTATCGCCAAGAATCCCTTGCAGAGGGCGGGACCCCGGAACGACTGACACCGCTTGAGCAAAGGGCTAGGGATCTGGGTCTCAAATATATCGAGCTTCCAGGGGAGGTGGGCATTCTGGCAAATGGCGCCGGTCTGACCATGACGACCATGGACGCGGTAACTCACTATGGCGGATCGCCCGCAAATTTTCTGGAAATTGGGGGTGACGCTTACACCAAAGGCAGGGACGCCCTGGAAATTGTCCTCGCCAATCCCTCTGTCAAAAGTTTGCTGGTGAACTTCTGCGGCGCCTTTGCCCGGACGGACGTGATGACCGACGGACTCCTGCAAGCATGGAAGGACGTTAATCCTTCCATCCCGGTGTTTTTCACCATCCACGGAACAGGTGAGGAAGAGGCCATCAAGCTTGTTCAAAATGAGTTGGGCATAACTCCATATGACCTTATGGACGATGCCGTCACTGCAGCAGTGGAGGCGGCAAGGTGATCCCAACTTCATCACACAAAATCCTCGTTCAAGGCATGACCGGGCGTCAGGGTACGTTCTGGACCGAGCAGATGATTGCATGCGGTTCGAACGTGGTAGGCGGGGTCAATCCCAAGAAAGCGGGCACCTCCCACCTCGGGCTTCCGGTATACGGTTCCGCTCAACAGGCTTTGCGGGAATCCTGTTTCGATATTGCGGTGATGTTTATCCCTCCAGCTGGAGCCAAAGCGGCCGCCATCGACGCCATCGAATCCGGCGCCAAAATGCTGGTTTGCCTCACGGAACACATTCCCATCCAGGATGTCTTGGAAATAATGGCCGCCGCCAAAACAAACGGAACGCGCGTAGTTGGCCCGAACACAGCGGGTATCGTCGTTCCTGGCGAATGTTTCGTCGGCATTATGCCTGCCTTCAATGAGAATGTTTTTCAGCCCGGTAATGTCGGTATCGTCTCCCGGTCGGGAAGCCTGGGAACCCTCGTCAGCCTGCAATTGGTTCAGCATGGGATCGGTCAGTCCGTTTTTTACGGCGTTGGCGGAGATTCCGTCATCGGCACGTCCAGCCGGGATGCGCTCGAAATTTTGGACCGGGACCCTCGGACCGAGGCGGTCGTTCTGTGCGGCGAAATTGGCGGCACAGCCGAAGAGGAAGCCGCCGAGTACGCAGCCACCATGTCCAAACCCGTTGTGGCGTTTGTCGCCGGACGGACCGCTCCGAAGGACAAAAAGATGGGCCATGCCGGCGCGATCGTCACCGGTGACAAAGGGACATACAAATCCAAGAAAACCGCGTTGGAGCAGGCGGGTGTCGAGGTTGTGGCCGTTCCAAGTCAAATCGGAACGGCGGTAATCCGGTCTAGGGGCGCAAACCTTAATGCGGTCGCGAGTTGAATTTGTACCGATGGCGAATCTGTACAACACATCGAGGAACAACCAGAGAGACCAGAATCATGACTAAGATGACGACCGAAGAAGCATTCGTAAAAGTGCTTCAAAACCACGGCATCGAACATGCCTTCGGCATTATCGGTTCCGCCATGATGCCTATTTCGGATTTATTCCCCGCCGCCGGGATCAAATTTTGGGATTGTGCCCACGAAGCCAACGCCGGATTCATCGCCGACGGATATACCCGATCCACCGGAAAGATGGCCATGGCCATCGCGCAGAACGGTCCCGGAATCACAAACTTCGTGACGCCGATCAAGACAGCTTATTGGAACCATACGCCGATGCTGCTGGTAACGCCGCAGGCCGCGAACAAGACCATGGGGCAAGGCGGTTTCCAGGAAGTGGAGCAGATGGCTCTCTTCCGCGACATGGTCTGCTACCAGGAAGAAGTCCGCGACCCGTCCAGAATGGCCGAGGTTTTGAACCGGGTCATCGAGAAAGCGTGGCGGGGGTCTGCGCCCGCGCAAATAAATGTACCGAGGGATTTTTGGACCCAGGTCATCGATATTGAGATGCCTCAAATTGTGCGCCTTGAGAGGTCCGGTGGCGGCGCCGAATCGATCGCCAAAGCGGCAGATCTCCTGGCCGCCTCGGAGTTTCCCGTAATTTTGTCTGGGGCGGGTGTTGTTATCGGAGAAGCCATTCCGGAGTGCCGGGCGCTCGCCGAACGGCTCGATGCTCCCGTCTGCAGCGGCTATCAACACAACGATAGTTTTCCTGGCAGCCACCCTCTGGCCGTAGGGCCGCTGGGATACAACGGATCCAAGGCGGCCATGGAACTCATTTCAAAGGCCGATGTCGTCCTCGCGCTCGGGACGCGCCTGAATCCGTTTTCCACGCTTCCCGGCTATGGTATCGACTACTGGCCACAGGACGCCGCTATCATCCAAGTCGACATCAATCCGGATCGTATTGGCTTGACGAAGAAGGTAGATGTCGGAATCAGCGGGGACGCCAAGCTGGTTGCCCGGCAGATTCTTGACCGACTGCCTGACTCGGCGGGAGACAAAGGACGAGAAGACCGAAAGGCGCTGATCCACCAGACAAAATCAGCTTGGCTGCAGACATTGAGCAGTCTGGATCACGAAGAGGACGACCCGGGTACTGTCTGGAACGAAGAAGCACGCGAACGGGATGCGGATTTGATGTCACCCCGCAAGGCTTGGCGAGCAATTCAAGCCGGATTGCCCGGGGATGCGATCATTTCAACCGACATCGGGAACAATTGCGCTATTGGCAATGCCTACCCGACATTTGAGCAAGGCCGGAAGTACCTTGCTCCGGGGCTGTTTGGCCCGTGCGGTTATGGCTTCCCGTCAATCCTCGGCGCGAAAATCGGCTGCCCGGATACGCCGGTCGTCGGCTTTGCCGGAGACGGTGCGTTCGGCATTTCGATGAACGAAATGACATCTTGCGGCCGTGAAGACTGGCCGGCCATCACGATGGTCATCTTCCGCAATTATCAGTGGGGCGCCGAAAAAAGAAACACCATCCTATGGTACGACAATAATTTTGTCGGCACGGAACTGGACCCCAATCTCAGCTATGCGAAAATCGCCGAAGGTTGCGGACTGAGAGGTGTTCAGGCCAGAACGCAAGACGAGCTTACCGCCGCGATAAGGGAAGGCTGCGAGGCCCAGGCAAGCGGTGTCACGACCTTCGTCGAGGTTGTACTCAACCAGGAGCTTGGCGAGCCGTTCCGCCGGGACGCAATGAAGGCGCCGGTTCCCGTTGCGGGAATAGATGCCGGCGATATGCGCCCCCAGCAGGTTGGGGAACATTCCGGCTGAGGGCGGGAAGGGACGTCCCAGGTGGTGTCCCTCCGGTCCCCCGGACTCCCGATAGAGGCATTCCGGCCAGTCGAATGAGCCAGTTCGATTCCATAATCAGCCGGGCCCGTTCCAATCCTAAACACATCGTTCTGGCGGAGGGAGGAGACGAGCGTGTGATCGAAGGCGGCCTCCGTGCCGCCCGCGATGGCCTCGCCGTTGTTACAATTCTCGGAGACCCGGACAACATTCGGCCTACCCTCAAAGAGTTCGGCGGTGACGTTTCCACCATAAATGTGATTGAACCGGACAAGTCACCGGCTAGACACGGTTATGCGGACACCTTCTACCAATTGAGAAAACACAAAGGCGTCGATGAAAAGTCAGCCGAGTCGGCGGTTTCGGACCCTTTGATATTTGCCGATCTCATGGTCCGGGAAGGTGATGCGGCAGGATCCCTTGGCGGGGCCACACGCACAACCGCGGACGTGGTCCGAACAGCCTTTCAGGTAATTGGAATCGACAATCGTTACTCCCTGGTGTCCAGCTTTTTCATCATGCTGTTGGAAGAAGAATTCCACGATTTCAAGGGGTCAATACTCTTCGCGGATTGCGCATTGATCGTGGACCCGGACGAAGAGCAGCTTGTTCAAATTGCTTCAGCGACAGCAGACAGCGCCAATACGCTCCTGAACCTGGACCCCAAACTGGCCATGTTGTCGTTCTCGACACGTCAAAGCGCGGGTCACCAACTCGTCGACAAGGTCGACAATGCGGCGAGGCGGCTCAAGGAGCTTCGGCCTGACATTCCCGTCGAGGGTGGCATTCAGTTCGACGCTTCGTTCGTGCCCGAGATTGGAAACCTAAAAGCCCCGGAATCCGCTGTCGCCGGCAACGCAAACGTCATGATCTTCCCAGACCTAAATTCCGGGAACATCGGCTACAAGATCGCCGAGCGGATCGGCAAGGCAAAGGCGATTGGACCGATACTACAAGGACTGGCGAAGCCCGCGAACGACTTATCCCGCGGCTGCAGTGCGGAGGACATTTACCGGATGATTGCGGTAACGAGCGTTCAAGCCCAGGTCACGGACCAAAAAAAAATCAACTCAGCCGCACCAGCCTAGCCGGGAATAACAATGACCGCCGCCAATAGCCAACCGACGATAGACACCTCTCCTCTCGTCTCCGACGAAGTGAAAACCACCACTTGTTACATGTGTGCCTGCCGTTGCGGGATCAAGGTCCACCTTAAGAACGGAAAAATCCGTTACATCGAAGGGAACCCTGACCACCCCGTCAACAAAGGCATCCTGTGCGGGAAAGGGTCGGCCGGGATCATGCAGCAATACTCTCCCGCAAGGCTTACGGCACCGATGCTCAGAACAGGGGATCGGGGCAGCGGGGAGTTCAAGGAAATATCATGGGATGAAGCCCTCGAATTGGCGACGAAGTGGCTTGGCAAGGTCAGGGAGAATGACCCTAGACGACTCGCTTTTTTTACTGGACGGGACCAAAGCCAGTCACTGACCGGTTTTTGGGCCATTCAATTCGGGACGCCGAATTTTGCCGCTCACGGCGGATTCTGTTCCGTCAACATGGCAACGGCCGGACTGTACACGTTGGGCGGCTCATTTTGGGAGTTTGGGGAGCCGGATTGGGAACACACCAAATACTTTCTCATGTTTGGCGTGGCTGAGGAGCACGGTTCCAATCCGCTCAAGGCAGCCCTTGGCAAACTGAAGGGGCGTGGAACGAAGTTCGTATCGGTCAATCCCGTTAGGACGGGATACTCCGCCATTGCCGACGAATGGCTCGGAATCCGGCCGGGCACGGATGGGCTATTGGTTGGAGCGCTCATTCACGAACTCCTCCGGACCGAAAACGTCGATCTGGATTTTCTGATCCGCTACACAAACGCCGGATGGCTCATAATCCAGGACGAAGGGTCGCCTGAAGACGGTTTGTTCGCACGCGACGGAGATGGGCAGCCGCTGTGCTTCGACAGACAAAACGAGCGGCTCGCCGGGGCCATTGATAAACATGTGGTGCCGGCCCTCTCCGGGGAATTCACACTGTCGACCGGACAAGTCGCGGTACCCGCGTTTCAACTCCTCGTCAAAAGATTCTTGTCGGACAGGTATTCGCCCGGTGCGGTCGCGGAGGAGACGAATATTCCGGCGGAGACAATACGACGGATTGCAGCCGAACTGGCCCAGGTTGCATTCCAGCAGGAAATAACCCTGGATGTTTCCTGGACCGATTGGCGGGGCGAAAAACACGACAAGATCGTTGGGCGTCCGGTATCCATGCACGCCATGCGGGGCATTTCGGCGCATTCAAACGGCTTCCATACCTGCCGGATGATCCACATACTCCAAATCCTCCTGGGCAGTATCGATTGCCCGGGCGGTTTCCGGTTCAAACCGCCCTACCCAAAACAAACGCCGCCGCTCTTGAAACCGTCCGGTAAGCCGGGAGATATCCGCCCATCTGAACCCCTTGGGGGACCGCATCTCGGATTTCCCACGGAGCCGGAAGACCTGCTGATCGACGCTGACGGAAACCCGCAGCGCATCGACAAGGCCTTCAGTTGGGATGCGCCATTCGCGTCCCACGGGCTCATGCATATGGTCATCAACAATGCGTTCAAACAGGATCCATATCCGATAGACGTGTTGTTCATGTACATGGCGAATATGAGCTGGAACTCGTCCATGAATGTTCCGGATACCATCAAGAGTCTCACCGGCAAGGATGACCGGACCGGTGAGTATGTCATCCCGAAAATCATCTACTCGGACGCCTATTACTCCGAGATGGTTCCCTACGCCGACCTCATCCTGCCGGATACCACTTATCTCGAGCGATGGGACTGTATCTCGATGTTGGACCGGCCGATTTCCGAGCCGAATGCGGCCGCGGACTCGATCCGTCGGCCGGTGGTCCAGCCCGACAGGAATGTCCGGCCGTTTCAGGAAGTTCTCATCGATCTCGGCGCACGATTGGGCTTGCCGGGTTTTGCCAAGGATGACGGCTCGCCCCTCTACCCGGGCGGATATCCTGACTACATCGCCAATCATGAGCGCAAGCCGGGCATCGGGCCGCTGTCCGCTTGGCGGGGTGAATTTCAGGACGAGTGGGGAGTCGGGACGCCGAACCCGAACCAAATCGAGAAATATATCGAGAATGGTTGTTTCGCCGTCCACGAAATTCCCGAAGACCAGCGCTACTACAGACACGTGAACAAAGCGTACATCGATTGGGCCGTAAAAGTCGGCTACCGGATTACGGACAAGCCGGTATTTTTTCAAATTTACCTAGAGCCCATGCAAAAGTTCCGCTTGGCTGCCCGGGGGCACGGCAATGTCACGCCGCCGGCGGAGCACCGCGAGCGGATACGCACCTATTTTGACCCCCTGCCGTTCTGGTATCCGCCTTTTGAAGAAGCCATGGTGACCCAGGATGAATATCCCATGCACGCCATCACCCAGCGCCCGATGGCGATGTACCATTCGTGGGGCTCGCAAAATGCCTGGCTCCGGCAGATTCATGGCCACAATCGGCTCTATATTCATCGTGGACGCGCGGCCGAACTGGGTATCGCCGATGAAGACTGGGTGTGGGTAAGCAGCCATATTGGCCGCATCAGGACGCAGGTGAAACTGATGGATGGCGTAAACCCGGACACTGTCTGGACGTGGAATGCCATCGGTAAACGGGCGGGTTCCTGGAACCTCGACCCTGAAGCGGCCGAGTCAAGGCAAGGGTTCCTTTTAAACCACCTCATTTCCGAATTGCTTCCTAAACGGGGTGACAGCTACCGCTACTCGAACAGCGATCCGGTTACCGGGCAGGCCGCCTGGTATGACCTCCGCGTCCGCATCGCAAAAGCGGTGGACACGGTCGACGGGGTCTCGCTTCCCCAATTCGAAGTGATCGGCCGGCCGGCCGTCGTGCCGCCGGCCCCGGCCAATCTGCGATATGGCGCCGAGTTTGGGGACGCAACGACATGACAACGCTTCCGCCGGCAACCGGCAAGAAGTTGGGGCTGGTCATAGATCTCGATATTTGCGTCGGGTGTCACGCCTGTGCCGTAAGCTGCAAGGAATGGAATACCGGCGGATACTCGGCGCCGCTTTCCGATATCGACGCCTATGGCAACGACCCCCACGGTCCATGGTTGAACCGGATTCACAGCTTTGAAGCCGGTGACGGAACCGGCGGCCGGACAGTCCATTTTCCACGCTCCTGTCTGCACTGTGAGGAACCGGACTGCGTAACGGTCTGTCCGACAGGGGCCTCGTACAAGCGGTCCGAAGATGGAATCGTGCTGGTCAATCCCGACACCTGCATCGGCTGTAAACTCTGTTCGTGGGCGTGCCCCTATGGCGCCCGGGAATACGATCAGAGCCACGGCGTCATGAAAAAGTGCACCCTCTGCGTGGATCGCATATATAACGACAACCTGCCGGAAGCTGATCGAGTGCCGGCCTGCGTAATGGCCTGCCCAACCGGCGCGAGGCATTTCGGTGATTTGGGCGATCCGGACAGCATCGTTTCAAAAGTCGTCAAGGAACGCGAAGGATACGACCTGCTGCCCGAGCTTGGGTACAGACCGGTCAACAAATATCTGCCGCCGCGAACGAGGGAGGTTGACCGCTCCCATGCAAAACCCGCCGGAGAGAGGCCGGCGCAAATTGATGCCGTTCACGCTCCTACGGCCGTCGAGAAGTTTTTCGGGTGGGCCGACCGAATGTTGTCCGATTGAGGGACGCGCCGACAATGCACCCGGCATATTCCGTCATTTTTTTCACCACCTCCTCAGGGGCCGGATACGGACTGTTGTTTTTGCTGGCGATTTTGGGGGCGCTTGGTCTGCTTCCCGCCGAGCGCTGGTTTGGACTTGCGGGCTTTGCGATTGCCCTCGGGCTGATCTCCGGCGGCCTCCTTTCCTCAACTTTTCACCTAGGTCATCCGGAGCGCTCCTGGCGCGCCTTCTCTCAATGGCGGTCCTCGTGGCTCTCCCGGGAGGGGGTGCTCGCCGTTTTCACTTATGTGCCGTCAGGCGTGCTCGCGATCGGGTGGATATATTTTGAGACGACGTCTTCGGTGTGGAACCTTATGGCATGGCTGACGGCGTTCTTCTCTGTCGCGACGGTCTATAGCACGGCGATGATCTATGCATCCTTGAAGACCATCCCGCAGTGGCACAATGGTCTGGTGCCGCCGGTATTTTTATTCCTCGCTCTGGCGACCGGTGCGGTTCTCCTCAACTTTCTAATGTTAGCTTTCGGTATTTGGCAGGCGTGGGCCGTCATGATCGCCATTGCGGCGCTGCTTGCCGCGCTGGCATTGAAATTAAAGTATTGGGCATTCCTCAATACAAGATCGCGCGAGCACACAGTCGAGTCGGCCACCGGCCTGAAACAGTTCGGCAATGTCAGGCCTCTCGACCCGCCCCACACAGCTCCCAATTACCTCAACAAGGAAATGGGATACGCCATTGCGCGAAGACACTCTGAACGGCTGAGGCGGCACGTGCTTACCCTTTGTTTTATAACTCCGGCCCTTCTGCTGGCCCTAATTCTTGTGCTTCCGGGAATGTTCGGCTTGTTCGCGGCGGGCGCCGCCGTCATTGCCAGCGCCACAGGTGTCGTCATCGAACGCTGGCTTCTATTTGCCGATGCCGAGCATGTCGTCAATTTATACTATGGCCGGGAGGCTATCTAGAGCGTTTCACGTTTATTCGGAATCGATATGGGTTTCCCTCAGGGTTTGATTTGTGATTCAAGATGGATGCTGGGCAAGAAGGCCAGCACCCATGACCCCACCTTATTCGAATGATCTTCGAGAGCGCGTTGTTTTGGCGTTCGCGGCGGGCGAGAGCTGCCGGGCAGTCGCGTCACGTTTTGGTGTTTCGGTTTCGAGCGTGGTTAAGTGGTCACAGCGCTACCGGGCAATGGGGAGCGTTTCGCCGGGCCGGATGGGGGGACGTCGCCGGCGGTTTCTCAAGCGCGAGGGACTGAGCTTCAAAAAAACTCTGTTCGCCGTTGAGCGTGGACGGGTGGCGGTAGCCCGCCGCCGGCGCCAAACTCTGATTACGTGATCAGCTTTCAAAGTCCTTTGGGATCTATGTCTTCTACGTATACGGGACCGGGTCATATACGCGGGTATCCGCCCAACTTTTCAGGCCTGCAATCTGGCTGCGTAGCACCGCGCACGTCTTCCTCCGCTTCGGGTCGCGGTGACGCTCCGCAATTTCGCTGTTACCATGCTAGGGAGTGTCGTGGCCGGCGTCGAGAGCGCTCGATGCGGGTTCGTTCCTCGGCGGTCCCGCCGGCAGCCTGTCGGCGATTCAAAACCCGGCGTTGGAGTGAATCCTCTTTCAGCATGCTTACGCTGGCCCGATTTTGCCAGTTATCTATCGGGCCGAGAAATGCCACAGTATATTGATAAATATATAAAAAATACCGTATCAGGCCGCAGAGTACGAATTGCTACAGACATAGGCGGCACGTTTACCGATGTCGCCGCGTTCGACGAAGGAACGGGCAGGCTTTCCTGGGGAAAAACCTTGTCGACCCCAGCCGCCCTCGTCGACGGCATCAGCGGCGGCGTCGCCAAGGCGGGCCTCGAATACGCCGATGCCTCGCTGTTCCTCCACGGCTCCACCATCGCCATCAACACGATCCTGGAGCGCACCGGCGCCGATACGGCGTTGGTCATCACCGAGGGGTTCCGCGACATCTATGAAATCGGCAGGGTCAACCGGCCGGACGCCTATAACCTTTATTTCAAGAAACACGTGCCGTTGATCGAGCGGGCCAAACGTTTCGAAGTGCCGGAGCGCATGTACGCCGAGGGCGAGATCCGCACGCCCCTGAACGAGACGGCGCTTCGGCGGCTCGCCAAGGGACTCGACGGCATCGAAAGCATCGCCGTCCTGTTTCTGCACGCCTATCGAAATCCCGTCCACGAAATCCGGGCGCGCGAAATATTGGAAGAGGAACTCCCGGGGGTCTTCGTCACGGTCTCCCACGAACTGTCCCAGGAATACCGGGAGTATGAACGCTGCTCCACCGTGGCGGCCAATGCCTACATCGGACCCACGGTGCGCGGCTATGTGGACGGGATCGACAGCCACATCAGGGCAAGCGGCTTCGATGGCTCCTTCCTCGTGGTCCAGTCCACCGGCGGCCTTTTTGAAGCCGGGCAGGCCCGTTCCGAATGCGTCCGGATGTTGGAGTCGGGCCCGGCGGCGGGGGTCATCGGAACGCGCGCCCTTTGCCATATTCTCGGCCTTGAGGACGCGATTTCCTTCGATATGGGGGGCACCACCGCCAAGTCCGGCGTGATCCATAACGGCGAGGTGCTGACCATCGGCGACACGCTGATAGGCGGTTACGAGCAGGGATTGCCCGTTCAGATCGCCATGATGGATATCTTCGAGGTCGGCACCGGCGGCGGCAGCCTCGCCCTTTTGGACGAGTCCGGCGCCCTTCACGTGGGGCCGGAAAGCGCCGGCGCGGACCCCGGCCCGGCCTGTTACGGCCTCGGCGGAAACCGGCCGACGGTGACGGACGCCAATCTTGTGCTGGGCCGTTTGGACGCGGACCGCTTCCTGGGCGGCGAGATGAAACTGGACCGGGAAGCCGCCGAAAGGGCCATTGCGACGCAGGTTGCCGAGCCGCTCGGCCTTGATGTTACGGAGGCCGCCGAAGGTATTCTCAGGATTGCGTCGACGGCCATGTCCTATGCGGTCAAGGGCGTCTCCACCGAGCGGGGGCTGGACGCGGCGAGCTTCTCCATGGTGGCCTATGGCGGCGCCGGGCCCTTGCACGCCACCCAGGTCGCCCGCGAGATCGGCATGAAGACCATCATCGTCCCGCTGTCGCCCGGGCACTTCTCGGCCTTCGGCATGCTGTTCTCGGATCTTCGATACGACTACGTCCGCACCGCGCCGGGCCGGCTGGCGGATATGGAATTCGGCGTGATGGAGCAAACCTACGGCGAAATGGCCGAACAGGGCCGGGAGGCGATCCGCAGGACCTCCATCGAGCCGGAGGGAATCGTGATCTCGCGCGCCGCGGACATGCGTTATGTCGGTCAGGAGCACCCGGTCACGGTTCCGCTTGATGATAAGCTGTTTGCCGACGAGGACCGGGACGGCATCAAACGGGAATTCGACAAGGTTCACCTCGAGCGCTACGGCACCAACGCGCCGGCCGAGCCCGGGGAGATCGTCAGTCTGAGAAGCTCGATCGTCGGGAAGATGCCGGTTCCCGAGCTCCGGGCCTATCCGAACGAGGGCGCCGGCGGCGCCTCCGATGCCGCGGCCGGCAGCCGCCAAATCTGCTTCGACAGGAACGCGGGCTACCGGGAGACGCCGTCCTTCGACCGCACCCGTTTGAAACCGGGCCACAGGATCGAGGGGCCCGCCGTTGTCGAGGAACATGCCTCGACCACGGTCCTGTTTCCCGGCGACACCCTGGAGGTGGACGACTATCTCAACCTGATCATCACCGTGGCGGGGTATTCCTCATGACCGACTGGCAAAAATATCCGGGGACCGATCCGGTGACCACCGAGATCGTCCGCAACGGCGTCCTGGCGGTGACCGAGGAAATGAAGAACAACCTCATGCGGACCGCCTACAACACCATCATCTACGAGGCGCTGGATTTCACCGTCGGCATCTTCACGCCCGAGGGGGAGACCGTCTCCATCGGCATCGGCCTGCCCATGTTCATCCGGGGGATGGCGGAGACGGTCAAAGCCAAGATCAGGCATTTCGGAGAGGACGGCATCAAGCCGGGCGACATCTACGTCACCAACGATGCCTACCTCACCGGCAGTCATCTCAACCACATGACCTTTACCTTGCCGGTCTTCGACGACGGCCGGCTGGTGGGGTTCGCCTGCTGCATGGCCCACTGGATCGACATCGGCGGCACGCTCGGCGGGATGACCACGGACATCTATTCCGAAGGCCTGCAGGTGCCGATCCTCAAATATCAGAACGAGGGCACGGTCAACACGGACCTGGAAGACATCATTCGCATGAACGTGCGCATTCCCTCCCGGGCCATGGGCGACCTCCGGGCCCAGGTAACCGCCGTCAAGACCGGCGAGCGCCGCTTCCTGGAACTCGTGCGGCGCTATGGGTTTGACGCCGTCCGCGACAGCATCGCCGCCATCATGGATCACGCCGAGGAGGCGTCCCGGCGCCGCACCCTCTCCATACCGGACGGCGTCTACGAGGCCGAATCCTTCATGGATGACGACGGGATCGATGTCGGCCGCCGGATTCCCATCCGGGTGAAAATCGTCGTCGAGGGAGACGAGATGACCATCGACCTCTCCGACGTCTCCGAACAGGTGCGCGGGTTCTACAATTCCGGGGTGACCACCGGCCACGCCTGCACCCAGGTTGCCTTCAAATGCATCGCCTCGCCGACCGACTATCCGATCAACGACGGCGCCTTCCGGAACCTCAAGACCATCGTCCCCATGGGCAAGGTGGTGAGCGCCGTCCGGCCGGCGCCCATGCGCTGGTGGATGACGTTTCCGATGACCGTCGTCGACACGGTCTTCAAGGCGTTGGAGCCCGCCATTCCGGACAGGGTGATCGCCGGGCATCACGCCGACCTGGTGGTGGTGATGTTCCACGGCATAAATCCGCGCACCCGGGAGTTCTTCATCGGCAACTTCGGCCCCCAGGGCGGCGGCTGGGGCGCCAAGCTCACCGAGGACGGCGCCAATGCGGTGGTGTGCATCAACGACGGCGACACCCACAACGCCCCCATCGAGCAGGCCGAGACCAAGTCGCCGGTGCTGATCGAAAACAACTGCCTGATCCGGGACTCGGGCGGGGCCGGCCGGCAGCGGGGCGGGCTTGGCATCGAGCGCGTCGTTCGCGCCCGGAGCGATATCGTCGTCAACACGCAGATCGAACGGATGAACTGCCGCCCCTGGGGATTGGACGGGGGCGGCGATGCCACCGGCAACACGGTTGCGCTCGAGCTGGATGGAAAATGGAAAGAGGATTTCCCCAACGCCAAGGTATTGACCGCCCAGCTGAAGGAGGGTGAGGCGTTCCGGCTCAGGTCCGGCGGCGGCGGCGGTTTCGGCGACCCGCTGGACCGCCCGGCCGATATCGTCGCCGAGGATGTCCGGCAGGGTTATGTCTCCATCGACTCCGCGGAACGGAATTACGGCGTCGTCGTCGATCCGGAAACACTGGCATTGGACGCCGAGGCGACCCAAGCGTTACGCGGCAAACGGCGCGGCTAACCCTTAGTCGCCGAGTTTGATGTTCACCGATGCGGCGCTGCCGCCGCAGCAGGGGCAGGACATGTTCGCAAGGATGATCCGGCGGTCTTCCTCGGATATATCGCTCTTGTCGAGAAGCTCCTGCACCTGGCGAACGAAATTGTCGTGCAGGGAGCCCCCCGTCTGGACGCGGTCATGCTCTCGGTCGCCGCGTGGATTTTCCGAACTCTGCATCGCCGCCATTTGATGCGCCGTGTTCCGCCGCTCAAATACTTCTCGAATGGAGCCTAGAGCAGTTTCCGGCCAAATTGAATCAATTTGATGGCGCTCCTCGGTTGGCCGGTGATGATTTCAGTCTTGCCGATCGCGCGATCATTTTCTTTGCCGCCCCGATACCGGACCTCGATGTGCCGTCGGTCAGCGCGTCCGGTCACGGCCAGTCGGCTGGAGGTCGCCGATGCAGAAATTGGCCATATGCGCGACGGCTTCGGCGCTGTGGTAATCGCCGAATTCCGCCGTGGCATCCTTGCCGGCGTACATTCGGGCGATTCCCGCGCCGCCGGGGTGATGGGGGGCCCACTCGGTAATGTCGTAAACTTTCCCTGAGATGATGACCCAACAGTCATCTTTGTTGTCGTGCCGAGCGACCTCTTCGCGCGTCACGCGGCGCGTTCCATCGGCCGGGCTGGCCGGCGTCCAAAGCTCCTGCGTGATCGCGGCGTGGTCGGCCTTGGCGGCCCGGCGAAAGTCCCACGGCCCCAGTTTCCTGGGAGGCAGTTCGGTACCGATATCACGGGCGTCGTACGCATAGATCCAGTCGTCATTTTCACCGCCGCGTTTGTCGTGGGCAAAGGCAGGACTTACACGCTCGTCGAGCCCTTCGAGCAGCGCCTTCTGCGCCGCCGTGTCTCGGGCCCGCAAATGATCGAAGGCGAATTTGGAGCTCAGTTGAAAGCGGGTGGCGCGGTAATGGCGGACACGTTCGTAGTGCAACAGCGCCGTCGCCACGTCGCGGCCGTGCAGGGCGAAAGCGCTGGAGAGCGCAGCGGCGTCCTCGAAGGATTGCGCCGCACCCTGACCAAATGTGGGAAGCATCGGATGCGCCGCGTCGCCCAGCAGACAGACACGGCCCTGCACCCAGGTATCGAGCGCGTCCCGGTCATAGAGGCCCCATTTGGTCGGGCGAACGATCGCCCCGGCCAGCGCGACGAGGTCGTCCCGGTTTGGGGCTTGAGCGAACGCCTCGCCGACCTGACGAACGATCTCCTCGTTTCCGACCGGAAACCAGTCGCCTTCCTCCTGCTCAAACTCCGTTGATTCGGGCTCGTAGTGGGCGATCCAGACGTTCAGCAACTCGCCCCTGCGCACCCAGTAGGTGGTCACCGCACTCGTGTCGGTCTTATGGCGGTCCATGCTGAAGGAGTCGATGGGATTGTAGTCCAGGGGACTGCCGTCGGCCTTGCGAAGCGCGGCGACGTCGGCCCGTGGAATGAGCCCGCGAAAGCAGATCACCTCGGTCCAGCGTCGGGGGCGCGGGCTCGGCCACGCCAACTCCAATGTGGCGGAATTGATCCCGTCGGCACCCACGAGAACATCGCCCGTCGCGGCCAGGCCATTCGAAAAGATCGCCGTCACGCCGTCCGCGGTCTGCTGCAACTCCGTCAATCTGCTGTCCATGTGGACGGCAATCGGGCAGGGTCTCCCGCTGTCGGGACCGAACTCGAACACCCGTTTGTAGAGGCACATCAACAGGTCCAGCCTGTGCATGTGATGAAAACCGGCGCCGTCGCCCGTGGCCGTAACATGATCGAACGGCCTCTCCGACATGCTTCCGTCTTCGTTGAATTGCCGCGACGACTCCAGAATGGCCGCCCGGCCGCCGTCGATCGCCCCGTGGGGGCCCTTGTGGTCCCCGCCATCGAGGTCGACGCCCAGCCAGCGGCATAACCGGGCCCCGTTGGGCGGGACGTTCAACCCGGCGCCGGCGGTGGCCGGCTCTTTGGTCTGTTCGTAGACATCGATCGATGAGAAGGCGGCGGACTGCCGCAGCGCCAACGCCGTCATCAGCCCGCCCATTCCCGCACCGACTATTACCGCTCGCATGATGCCGTCCTTTCGGGTTGGCGATCCTTCGGTCACCCACGCCGCCGCACGATCAAAACGCAGGCCGCCCAACCGGAATAAACCTCCAACGGGTCAGCGTAGCCCGACGTTCCAGGGAAGCAAGGTCCCGATCCGATTGGTCGTGTGACCGCTGGCAACGACGCTCTCGGCACGGTCGGTCAAGGCCGCCCCGGGACCGGGCCGGCCTACTCTCCGGCCAGACTGACGGGTTGCCGGCCGGCGTGAAGTTCGTCCAGGGCGGCAACCTGCGCCTCGGCCTCGTGGCGCATGTAGTTGCGGAACTTGGCCACCCCGAGATCGTGCTGGTAGAGATTCTCTTCCGCCGGCCAGGGCGGCATCCGTTCAAGCATATCGCGGTCCTGCTCGATCACCTCCCAGGTCATCTTCTCGTACATCATGTTGAACATGAACCGGAACATGGCGCCCTGCCAGCCCGCGACCTTCCGCATCCGCCACGCATTGAACTGGCAGCGGTTCTCGTCGATGGGCACCGCGGTCGCGATGATCCGCAGCACGCCGCCCGGACCGCCGCCCGGCGGAATGAACACCCCGACCCGATCGAAGAAGCAGCCGGTATCCATGATCTGCATGACCTCGACGTTGCTTTCCCGGTCCTCCTTCCGGCGGACCGCGAAACCGTTATCCGTCTCATCGACCTCCACCACGTCGGACTTGTCGCCATAGGCGAGGGTGTAGGTATCGTCGTGGAGGTACGGCGGGTGCATAATGTCGACCACGTTGTCGAGGGCGTACTGGAAATTGCAGTGCCACGTGTTTGAGACGATGAACCCGGTCCATTCGGGGGAGGTCAGTTCCTCCGGGAATTCGAGCGGCGGCGGCTCGGGATGGGCCTCGTCGCCGAAATAGGCCCAGATGCCCTGGAAATGCTCGATCACCGGATAGGATCTTACCAGTTCCTGTCCGACCAGATTGCAGTCGGGAAAAGCGGGCACGGCCTGGACGACGCCGTCCCCGCCGACCTGGACACCGTGATACCGGCAGGTGAGCCGGCCCTCGATGATGCGTCCGAAGGACAGGGGGGCGGCGCGATGGGGACAGCGGTCCGCCACCAGGTTGACCTTGCCGGTTCCGTCGCGCCAGGCGACGAGCTTCTCGCCGAGGCGGGTCATCGCCACCGGCGTGTCCTGAACCATCGCCGACGGGCAGATACAGTACCAGCGGTTGCGAATGCCGAGCGACAGCAGGCGCTCGATGCGTTCGTCATTGTGCTCCAGCTTGCTCATGTCAGTTTCCTCCGTGACTCCCCGGACCGGGCCGGTCGGTAATTGACGTGCCCGGCGGGACGACGCCGGCCGGGTGTTCGCCGAGGGGCGCGCCGACGCTATTGGGGTAGGCGCCGAGACGCTCCATCTCGGCGGCGAAGATTTCCTCGGTCCAGGCATCGGCCTCGGGCGGCCGGACCTCGCTCTCATTGAGGGCCGAGACGATGCCGGGCAAATCGTGAATGCTTTTGGATAGAATGCCGAACAAGGTCTTCGAGAGCGCCTGCTCGTACTCGCTGGGATCCGTGTTCAGCGTCCGGTGCACTTCGCGTGGCAAGTCGTCCATATCACTCTCCCGTCAATGACAAATAATATCGTCGAACGGCTACTGATTCCCTCCGGTCACAATGTCGACATTCCCAGGAATTCGGGCAGCCAAAGCGCCAATGCCGGGAACGAGGCGACAATGGCGAGCCGTATGAGGTCCGCGACGAAAAACGGCCCGATGCCATAGAAGATCGTCTGCAGCGGAATGTCCGGTCTCATCCCGTGCAGCACGAATGGTATGATGCCGATCGGCGGCGTCGTCTGACCGATCTCGATGACCATGATGTTGATGACCCCCCACCAAATCGGATTGAAGCCGAGATCGATCATCAGGGGGAAGACGACCGGCAAGGTGATGATCATCGCGGCGACCGTATCGAAGATGGCGCCCAGGATGATGTACATCACCAACAGCAGGAACAGCACCATGGGCGGAGAAAGCCCGGCGTCGCGGATGCCGCCGGCGAGGGTTTCGGGCAGCTGGGTAATGGTGATGAACGCCGAGAAGATGTTGGCGCCGAAAATGATGATGTAGATGAACCCGGTGGTTGCCGCCGTCTGGCCGAGGACCCGGCGGACCGTCGGCCAGTTGAGCTGGCCTCGATACCAGGTAAACAGGATGGCGAAGATGCAGCCGACCGCCGCCGCTTCGAGGACCGTGAACACGCCCCCGTAAATGCCGCCCGAAACGACGAAGGCCAAAACGATCACCCCCCAAGCGCCGGTGATCACCGGCAACCGCCCAGCCCAGGCGAGACGCGCGCCGGACGGCGCCATGTCGGGCCGGACGCGGACCAGGATGGCGATGGCGATGAAATAGATGGCGATCGAGATCAGTCCGGGAATAATCGCGGCGGTGAACAGGGCGATGACGAATTGCTCGGTCAGGACGCCGTAGAGCAGCATCAGGTTGGACGGCGGGATGAGGATGCCGAGGGTGCCGCCCGCGGCGATGCAGCCGATGGCGAGCGACGGCTTGTACTTCCGGTCGAGCATTTCAGGCAGCGCGACCCGCATGAAGGTGGACGCGGTGGCGATGGAGGAGCCGCAGACCGCGCCGAAGCCGCCGCACCCGGCGACGGTCGCCATGGCGAGGCCGCCCCGATAGTGGCCGACGAAGCCGTGGAACAGGCGATAGAGATCGCCCGACAGTCCCGCCGCGGAGGCGAAACTGCCCATCAGGAGAAACATGGGGATCGCGGCAAGGCTTTGATGCACCAGCAGATCGGTGGGCGTGGTGGCGAAGATGTTGGTCGCGCCCTCGATGCCGATCATCGCCCAAAGACCGAAGAAGCCGGCCACCGCCATCGCGATGCCGATGGGCACATGCAACGCGATGAGGACGAACATGAATACGATGCCGAGGCTGCCGAGCGTAATGGGGTCCATCAGCCTGCCTCCGCCGCCAAATGCCGAACGCTAAATCTCATGGGATTCGCCTTCGGTCTCGACCGCCTCGCCGGTCACCGCCTGATATACGGCATGAACCAGGACGCCGACCTGCACCACCGCGGCGATAAAGACCACCGTGGCCACCACCCACCACCACGGCCACTGGGGCACCTCCAAGACGCCGGAGGCGAGGCCGTTCTCGGTCACCCGCAGGGCGAACAGGATGAACTGCCAGCTGTAGAGCACCATGGCGAACAGCGTGATTGACGCGCCGAACACCTCAAGCCAGAGATGGCTGCGCACGCCGAGCGCGCGGCCCAGAAACCGGATGGTGACCAGATGCTTGCCCACCAGGCAGAGGGGAAAGAAGCTGGCGATGACGATGGCGATGTTGTAGCGGTTCAAATCGTCGACGGCGAGTATGGGCGCGTTGAATATCCACCGCATGACGACGTCGCCGGTGATCGACGCGGCGATGACGATCACCGCCACTGCGCCGATCAACGCGACCCAGTCCATGCTGCGGCCCATGCGGCCGCGAGGACCCAGAAAACTATCCATGAAATCACCTTGAGCGCCGCCCCGGCGCAGCGGCCGCGATGGACCGCCGCGCCGGACAACGCCGGTTGCCTAGGGCCTAGGAGCTCGAGTTCACCTGTTTGATGATCTTCTGGATTTCCTTGTACTTGCGCGGTCCGTCCTTGACCCGCGCGATCCACTCATCGTGCAGGACCTGGAACTTCTTGCGAAGCGCGGCCTCCTCGGCGCCCATGGGCTTGAGGATGGTCTTGCCCTTCTCGGCCTCGGACTTGCGGACCCGGACCTGGTTGCCTTGGTTGATACCGCCCATGGTCTTGGCGAGGGCCAGTCCCGAATGCTTGTCGAATGACCGGCGGGCCGCCGCGGGCAGGGCATCGAATTTGTCCTTCCGGACGCCGAGGACGAACGAGCGAACGCCCGACGGAACATCCACATGGGTCTTCAACAGCGGTTCCAGGCGGAATGTGCGAAGCGCCGACCAGCCCGACAGCAGGCCGGTGATGACGCCCCTGTTCAGGCCCTCGGCCACCGCCGGGATGCCCATGCTGACGGGCGAGCCGCCGAGAATGGAGATCACCTTTGCTTCCTCGGGTCCCGCGGCGCGGATCTTGTTGCCCTTGAGGTCGCCGATGGTGTTCAGCTTCACCGACAAGTGGATTCCGCCGTTGTCATTGGTAAAGACGGTGGCCACGTGGAGTTTCTCCGTTCCGGTCAGCAGCCCGGCCTCATGGGCGCGCCAGGCGATTTCCGAGCCCTTGTCCGGATCCGGGAACATGTAGGGCAGCGAAAACACCGTGTAGTCGGGGAACAGTTTCGCGGTGTAGGCGGGCAGGATTTGTGCGCCGTCCTGGATACCGCCGAGCACCGCCTCGTACTGCTTGGCGAGACTCCGCACCAGCGAACCGCCCCAGAACGTCTTGATTTCCAGCGTGCCGCCGGAATCCCGGGACACGGCCTCGGCCCAGGGCTGCAGGCCTTTGCGGATCAGCGACGACTTCGCCGGCGTGCGCGATCCAATCCGCAAGGTGTTGTCGGCGGCGTCGACCGGCGGCGCGAAACTGATGCCGGTGACGATGACGGCCGCACCCGCGGCCAGCAAAGCGGCTTTCTTCATGGTGTACTTCCTCCCTGTGTTCGGCCGTCGGAACGGCCGGCGCGTTTGGCGTCGTTGCATATCCGCTCGAGCCCGCAACCACGCCCGATTATCCAAAAAATCCTAGGGCTGATCCCTCTGCCCGTCAATTTGAGCATGATCTTTTTTTAGAGCTCGTTGGGATCGTGATCCATTTCTCCGACCGCGGCGGTGAGGCCCTTCTCGCCGTCGGCGAGGTGATATTTGCCGTCCCGGTCCCGGCCGAGCCTGCCCTCATCGCGTAATTCGTCCAATGCGCAGGCCACTTCGCGGCCATCGAGGCTGCCTATCGCCTCCATGACGTCGGCGAAGTAGAGGGGCTCCGCCTCCAGGGCCTGCTCGACGGTTTGGTAGCGCGCCTGGCCCTCGAACTTTTTCGCCTGTGGCCGCTGTGCGGTCACCCGGTCCTTGGTTTCCATGGGACGGGTGCAGTCGAAACCGGCCTTGGCGCCGGTGCGTTCGCCCAATAGGGACGGGTCCATGGTCATGCCCTGCATGCCCTCGAAGATCATGATGTCGCGATGGGCCTGGAACCGGGTGCCGAACGCCCATTCCGTCTGACGGTCGTCGAAGATGTCGATGTCCTCGTCATAGACGAACACGTGCTTTACGCGCATCACTTTGCCGAAGACGGCGGTGACGGCATTGCGGGCCTCGCCGTGCCGGGTCTGACGCATGGCGACCCTGACCGTCTGGGCGCCGCCCGAGTTGGTCATCATGCGGACCGCCACCGGCTCCCTTATGGTCTGGCGGAGAAGGCCCAGGATCTCGGCTTCGGTGCGCAGCGTGTTCATGTTGTTGGAGTCGCAGCGCTCCAGAATTCGCCCGGAGCCATGGAGCAGAGACTGGTGCAGGGCATCCTTGCGCATGGTGACGGCGGTGCAGGTGAAAACGGGATCCTGGTGCATGGGTCCGTAATATCCCATGTACTCCCCGTAGGGCCCTTCGGGCTCGACATAGCCGCGCTCGTCCAAATAGCCCTCGAGAACCATTTCGGCGTCGGCCGGAATCTTGATGTCGTTGGTCACGCTCTTGACCAGCGGCACCGGCTCGCCGCGGAGCGTGCCGACCTCCTCGATCTCGTTGCCCGGCCGCCGCATGCCCGCGCCCATCTGGTCCAGCGGGTGGGCGCCGACGGTGAACGTGATGGGCAGCTTTTCGCCGCGCGCAACCACCTTCTTGTAGATCCGCTTGAGGTCCGAAGGCGCGGTGACGTTGGTGCCTGTCTGAAATTTGTTGCGAAGGCTCAGCCGCCGGGCGCCGACATTCGTGTCGCCCGTGTCCGGGTCGATGGTGTGATCGATGCCGCAGGTCAAATACACGCTGCCGTCGAACTCGTGCTGGGGATGAAACGGCAGCTTCGTGAGGTCCACGTCGTCGCCGGTGACAATCACTTCATGGACCGGCGCTTCATCCGACGGCACCTCGACGACCGGCTGCTTGTTGGCGATCCGGCGGAGAAACTCGTCGGCCACCGTGTCCGGCGTCGCATCGAACGCCGCGGCGAGACGCCGGCGGCCCCCGCAAACCGCGGCGGCGATTTCGAAATGCTCCGGTCCCGCATCCTTGAACAGGACACACTTGTCGGTCGCCTCGATTATCGAACTCATGTGCGCCAACGGCACAGGCTCGTCATGCACATCGACCTCGCCCATGTCGATCAATCGCTCGACGAACCGGCGCAGGCGGAACTTGTCAAAATCCAGTTTGGAACTGACGGCTGTGTCGGGCATCGTGTCTTCCTCCCCTATGCAGGCTTTCGTACTGGCCGCTTATCGGACACAATGAACCCAACCTGCTTACCGGTAAAGCGCCCAGCTTGATTTGTGATCATGATCCGTTCTTCTTAATGTCGTTGATGGGAGGGTGTCGGCAAGATGGACCGGAAGCCATCGGCAATCGAAACCGGATGGCCCGAGGAAGGGCTGACACGCGTTCCCTACGATGTTTTCGACAGCGGGGAAATCTTCGAGCGCGAGCAGGAGCGCCTGTTCAGGGGGCCGACCTGGAACTATCTGGGCCTGGAGTGCGAAATCCCCAGGCCCGGCGATTACAAGTTGAACTTCATCGGAACCACGCCGATCATCGTCTGCCGCAACGGCGAGGGCGAGGTTCGGGCATTCGTCAACCGGTGCGCCCATCGCGGGTCGCTTCTGTGCTTCAGGAACCGGGGCAACGAGAAGCTCTTCACCTGCGTCTACCACAATTGGTCGTTCGATTTGGACGGCAACCTCAAGGGCATCGCGTTCCGCCGCGGCGTCAACGGCCAAGGGGGCATGCCCGAGGATTTCGACGAAGAAAAACACGGGCTGGAGGCCGTCCGGGTGACGACGCGGGGCGGGCTCGTGTTCGGTACCTTTTCGGACGACACGCCGGACCTCGAGGAATATCTCGGCCCCCAAATGACGGGGTTCATCGACCGCATGTTCAACAGGCCGCTCAGGGTCATGGGCCACTATTCCCACCGGCTCCGCAACAATTGGAAGCTGGTGATGGAGAACGTCCGCGATCCCTACCACGCCAGCATCCTGCATCTGTTCTTCGGTTCCTTCGGGCTGTCCCGCCACACCATGGAGGGCGCCGCGCTGCTCGACGACAGTGCTTGGCATCACATCGTCTACACCAAGCGCGCCACGGACGATATTTCGGGCTCGGAATATGAGGACGGGAAATTGAAGTCGATGAAATCGAACCTGAGCCTTGCCGATCCGACGTTGCTGGACGAGTGGCAGGAGTTCGATGACGGGATCACGAACATGGTCCAGACGGTGTTCCCGACGGTGACGTTCCAGCAGATCACCAACTGCCTGGGCGTCCGCCATCTGGTGCCCAAGGGCCCTGACGAGGCCGAGATGATCTGGACCCTGTTCGGCTACGAGGACGACGAGGACTGGCAGCGGGAGATCCGCCGCACGCAGGCCAATCTCGTCGGCCCGGCCGGGCTGATCTCTCTGGAGGACGGCGCCGTTACCAACTTCGTCCAGCGCGCCATCCGGGGACGCGAGGGTCACGAGGCCTCGGTGGTCGAGTTCGGCGGCGACGCCGTCGAAAGCTCGGAAAACAGGGTCACCGAGGCGACCGTGCGCGGGTTCTGGAAAGGCTACCGCGACGTGATGGGTCTCTAGGACCGGAAACGGTCATGGATACCGTTGACATCCGGCATCGGGTCGAGCAGCTTCAGATCGACTACGCCTATTGCATCGACTCCGGCCATTTCGAAGACTGGCCGGAATTTTTCACCGACGAATGCGTCTATCAGATCATTTCCCGGGACAGCTACGAACAAGGGCATGAATCGGGATTCTACTATTGCCGCTCGAAAAATATGCTTCGCGACCGCGTCCTGGCACTTCGCGAGACCACCATCTACGAGCCGCAGCGGTATCGCCACATCATCGGCGGCACCCGTATTCTGGAATCCGGCGAAAGGAGATGCCGGGCCGAGTCGAATTTGATCGTTGTCCGGACCCTGCAGGCCGGGGAAATGGGCATCTTCGCCGCCGGCGCCTACCTCGACACCATCACGTTCGAGTCGGGGACGCCGAAATTCATCGAAAAGGTCGTCGTGACCGATTCATCCCAAATCGACATGCTGCTCGCCGGCCCGCTCTAGGAAATCTCATCCGGGAGGACACCCATGACGGTTATCGATATCCATACCCATTCGCTGAGCGAGGACTGGCTTCAGCGTCTTCGCAAGTACGGCGCGCCGGAGTTCGAGCTGAAGCCGCTCCCCGACGGCGAGGAGGTTCTCTTCGAAGAGGGGGTGCAGAGTTTCCTTCCGTGCCCCGAGATGCTCGACTACGACCTGCGGGTCAAAGACATGGACGCGGCCGGCATCGACATTTCGGTCGTATCGCTGACCAGCCCGTCGGTCTACTGGGGCGGGGCGGAGGTCAGTGCCGAGACCGCCCGGTCTATCAATGACAGCATGGCGACCGCCCAAACCGCCTACCCCGACAGAATTCGCTGGTTCGCCACCTTGCCGTGGCAGTATCCGGATCTCGCGGTCGAGGAACTGGAGCGCGCCGTCGGCGCCGGCGCGGTCGGCGTCATGGTGCTGGCCAATATTCGCCGCACTACGCTGGTCGATCCGTCTTTGGCGCCGGTTTGGCAGGCCATCGACCGCCGCGCCTTGCCGGTGCTGGTGCATCCGACCACGCCGCCCGGCGTTCATGAAATGGATCTCGGACGGCTGCGGGCGTCGATCGGTTTTACCTTCGACACGTCGCTCGCCATTGGCCGCATGGTCATGGAGGGCTTCCTCGATACCTATCCGAACCTCAACCTTATCGCGTCCCACGGCGGCGGCAATCTGCCTTATCTGGCGCGCCGGATGGATTTGTTTTTCGAGCAGCGGACGCCCGCGGCGGAGAGGAAAATCAGTGAACTGCCGAGCGCGCATCTCGGCCGGATCTACTATGATTCAATCGTCTATCAGCCGACCTGCCTGAAACTTTGCGTGGAAATGGGCGGACCGGCGCACGTGCTGTTCGGCACAGACTATCCTCACCCGGCCGACATACCGTTTCTCATGGAGTTGGCCGACGGATTGCCCGCCGACCAGTCGCGCGCCATCAAGGGCGGGAACGCCCGCCGCCTGTTCGGGCTGTAGGGAGAGGGAATATGGATACCGGCATCGGCCAGCCTGTCCGGCGCAGGGAAGACGGTCGCCTCGTCACCGGCAACGGGACGTTCAGCGACGATGTGAACATGCCGGGGCAGGCCTACGCCGTGGTGGTCCGGTCGCCCCATGCCCATGCCCGCATCCTGTCCATCGGCACCTCGGCCGCCGAGGCCGTTCCCGGCGTTCTCGCCGTTCTGACCGGCGCCGACCGGGAGGCCGACGGGCTGAACCCGATTCCCCATGTGGCGCTGCCGAGTTCGGGCCTCGACATCACCCTGGTGCCCAAGGGCGGAGAACCGTTCTACGGGCCCCACCATATCCTGACCAACGACAAGGTGCGTCTGGTCGGCGAAGGCGTGGCGCTGGTGGTTGCCGAAACCAGGGACATCGCCAAGGACGCCGCCGAGCTGGTCGACGTCGGCTACGAAGTCCTGCCGTCCGTGACGGCGACCCTTCCGGCGGCGGAGCCCGGCGCGCCGCTGGTATGGGACGAAACGCGGTCCAACGTCGTGATCGATGCCGATGTGGGCGACCGGGCGGCCACCGACGCGGCATTCGAAAAAGCCCACAAAGTGGTCCGGCTCGAGACCTGGGTGCGGCGGGTAACCGGCGTGCCGATGGAACCGAGGAGCGGCGTCGCCGCCTATGATCTGGAGACCGGGCGGTTCAACGTCCATTGGGGCGGCGGCGGGGTGGTGCGGCCCAAGCGGGAGCTCTCCGTGGTCATGGGCGTGGAGTTCGATGACGTGCGGGTGACCGCCAAGGACATCGGCGGCAATTTCGGCACCAAGAACAGTTTCTACCCGGAGACCGCGCTGGTCGCCTGGGCGGCCAAGCGGACCGGTCGGCCGGTGAAGTACGTCGCCGACCGTACCGAGGCCTTCCTGACCGACTACCAGGGCCGGGATCTTGCGGTGACCGCCGAACTAGCCCTCGATTCGTCGGGCCGGTTCCTCGCCATGCGCGGCTCGAACCTGTCGAATATCGGCGCCTACCCGGTGTCCATCGTGCCCCTCACCAAGGGGGTGGAGATCATGACCGGGGTCTATGACATCCCGGTCGCGTATTTCCGGGCCCGGGGGGTTTACTCCAATACCGCCTCCACCGCCCCTTACCGGAGCGCCGGCCGGCCGGAGGTGATGTTCGTCACCGAGAGGCTGGTCGATCGGGCGGCCCGCGAAATGGAAATGGACCCGGCCGAAATCCGGCGCAGGAACCTGGTGCCGACGGGCGCGTTTCCGCACGAGAACAAGCTCGGCATGACCTACGATTCCGGCGACTATGTGGGCGCCATGGAACGGGCGTTGGAACTGGCCGATGTGGCGGGCTTCGACGGCAGGAAGAAGGAGACCGAAGCCAGGGGTCTCGTCCGCGGCCTCGGCATCGCCAACTACATCGAAACCTCCACCGGCCTTCCGCGGGAGCGAAGCGATATCACGGTACGCCCGGAGGGGTCCATCGACGTGGTGGTCGGCACGCTGTCCAGCGGCCAGGGCCACGAGACCAGCTTCACACAGGTCGTCAGCGAGTGGTTCGGCGTCCCCCTCGAGGAAGTCGATCTTGTCCAGGGGGACACGGATATCGTCGTGTTCGGCGGCGGCTCCCATTCGGGAAGGTCCATGCGGCTCGCCGGGCGGGTAATGGGCGAGGCGACGGAAAAGATCATCTCCAAGGCCAAGGAAATCGCCGCACACAACCTGGAGGCCGCCGTTTCGGACATCGAACTTGCCGGCGGCAGGCTGACGGTGGTCGGCACCGACCGGTCGCTCGGACTCTATGACGCGGCGCGCCTGGCCGAGACGGACACGGCCTTGCCGGAAGAACTCCGGGGACCGCTCGCCGCGACAGGCGATCAGACCGCGACCGTGCCCGACTTCCCGTTCGGCTGCCATATTTGCGAGGTGGAGGTGGATGTCGAAACCGGCGCTTTCCAAATCGACAGATATTCGGGCGTCGACGATGTCGGCCGGGCGATCAATCCGCTGATCCTCCACGGTCAGGCCCACGGCGCAATCGTTCAGGGCCTGGGACAGGCGCTCTCCGAACTTGTCCATTACGATCCCGAGACCGGCCAATGCCTGTCGGCAACGTTTATGGATTACGGCATGCCGGTCGCGAGCCAGTATCCGTCATTCGTCACCGAGATCAGCGAGGTGCCCTCGACGACCAATCCCCTGGGGATTCGCGCGGGCGGCGAAGGGGGCACCACCCCGGCGCTTGCCGTGGTCGTGAACGCGGTCGTCGACGCGCTCGCCGGCTTCGGCGTCGGTCATCTCGAAATGCCGCTCACCGCGGAGAGCATCTGGCGCGCCGTCCATGACACATCCGCCTAGTCTCAATTCCAGAGCGGCTTTTGGGGAGGAAACATGATGGACAATGTCCGCACCGAACAAGATGGCGAGATCATCAACATCACCATCGACAGCCCGGATGACGGCAACGGGGTAAACGACTACGCCCAGAACCTCCACGCGACGGTCGACACGTCGTCAAGAATGCGGGAATAGCCTTTGAGCAACTTTGGAGGCGAACCTTCGGCATGTTCGCCACGCGAACATCCGGGATAGACGAGCGCTTGCCCGGCTATTCAGGAACCGTTTCCAGCCTGTACCATTCAACCGAACACTCTTTCACCGGGAGGAAAACATGCAGCATTCGAAATTCTTGGTAGCGGCCGGTTTGGCCGCGCTGGTGGCCGCTCCGGCGGCTGCCCAGACCGTGGGCGTCGGCACGACCAAGGGCGGCTTCACCAACCAGGCTGGCCAATCCCTGTCCAAGGTCGTGTCCCAAATGACCGATATTCAGATGCGGTCCCAGCCCTTCGGCGGGTCCAGCGTCTATGTCCCCGCCGTCAATGCGGGCAAGCTGGAATTCGGTTTGGTGAACGAGCTTGAATCGCTATACGCCGTAACGGGCACGGGCATTTACCCGGGCCGCAAGCACCCCAATCTGCGGGTCGTTTCGGCGACCATTCCGTTCCGCGTCGCCATCTTCGTGCAGAAGGATTCACCCTATAAATCCATCAAGGATCTGAAAGGCAAGCGGGTGCCCAGCGGCTGGTCGTCCCAGCGCATCATCCAGCCGCTGATGGATGGTCAATTGGCCAACGCCGGGCTCAGCTACGACGATGTGGTCAAGGTGCCGCAGCCCAATGTGGTGAAGGGCGCCAATGACTTCGCCGCGGGCAAAACCGATGCTTTCTTCTTCGTGTTCGGCGCCGGCAAGGTCCGTGAGGTGGCCGCCAAGGTCGGCGGTGTCCGCGTTCTTCCGTTCGATCCGTCCCCCTCGGCGGTGGCCGCCGCGAAGAAATTCGTCCCGCCGGCATTCGCCAAGCCTGAAAAGCCTTCCAAGCGGAATGTGGGAGTCGACGCGCCCCTGCATGTCATGACCTATTGGCATACCCTCGCGGCCGGCGCGCATGTGTCCGACGACGTGGTCTATAAGGTGACCAAGACCATGCACGAAAACCGCGGCGCGCTGGTCAAGGCGTTTCCCGGCTGGGGCGGGTTCCGGTCGGACAGCATGGCGATCAACTTCAAGGGGCTCACCTACCACCCAGGCGCCGTGAAGTTCTATAAGGAAAAAGGTATGTGGCCGCCCAAATAGGGTGAACCCGTCAGACGGCCCATACACACCTTAGAGGCTGTCAGTGACCGACGCTGTCCCGACCGACGCCGGGAGCGGCACGAATTCGGCGATGAACGGCTTCATAGCCGTTCTCGCCGTCGTGCTGACGCTGGGCTCGCTTGCCTGGGCTGCCGACCTATTCCGGATGGCGGGTCTACTGCTCTATACGGAGCAGTTCCTGAACGGCATTCTGGCTATCGCGGTGCCGCTGGTATTTCTGTCCGTCCGCGCGCGGAAGGGAAGCGAAGGCGCGCCCATCCCCTGGTACGACTACCTGTTCTCCATCCTGGGGTTTGTCTGCGCCGGCTACATGGCGGTGCGCTATCCGCAACTGGCCGAACTGGTCTCCGACGCGCCCGTCGACGGCCTGATCCCCGGCGTCATCATGGTGGGGCTCCTGATCGAGGGGCTGAGGCGCACCGTCGGCCATGTGCTGACCGTTCTGGTGATCGCCTTCGTTTTCCTGGGCCTGTCCGGCCACCTGCTGCCGGGCAAGCTGGCCGGCAAGGAAATGCTGACCCGGGATCTGTTCTATTACCTGGCCTGGGACCCGACCAGTATCCTGGGCATTCCGCTGAAGATCGTGACCTCCATCGTCATGGCATTCGTCTTCTTCGGCCAAGTGCTGACCAAATCGGGCGGCTCGGCGTTCTTTACGGAATTTGCCATGGTGCTGGTCGGCCGATACCGGGGCGGCCAGGCCAAGATCGCGGTGACCGGATCGGGCTTCTTCGGCTCCATCTCGGGCAGTGTGGTCTCCAATGTGGTCACCACCGGCGTCATCACCATCCCCTTGATGCGGAGCGCCGGCTACCGGGGCGTTCAGGCGGGCGCCATCGAGGCGGTGGCCTCAACCGGCGGCCAGCTTATGCCGCCGATCATGGGGGCGGCCGCCTTCCTCATGGCCGAGTATCTGGAGATTCCCTACAAGGAGGTTGTGGTCGCAGCGCTTATCCCGGCGGTGCTGTATTACGTGGCGCTGTTTATCCTGGCCGACCTGGAGGCGGCACGCACCGACATCCAGCCGCTGAAGGACGAGGAAATACCAAAATTGTGGGACGTGGTGAAGACCGGCTGGTACTTCCCGCTCCCCTTCGCGGCCCTGATCGTCGCCTTGTTCAATTTCAATTACTCGCCGGAAATGTCGGCGCTCATCGCGACCGGGGTCATCGTCGCGACGAGTATGATCTTCGGCTACAAGGGCAAGCGCCTTACGCCTGGAGATCTTCTGGATGCCGTCCGGGCGACCGGTCACGCCGTCCTCGACATCATCATGATTGCGGCGGCCGCCGGTATCGTCATCGGTACCCTCTTTGTGACCGGTGTCGGCTTCGGTATGTCGCTTTTGCTGGTGGAGCTCGGCGGCACCAATCTCTTTTTGCTTCTGCTGATATCCGCGGTGGTCTGCATCATCCTCGGTATGGGCATGCCGACGGTCGCCGTCTACCTCATGCTGGTAACCCTGGTCGCACCCGCCCTGACCGAGGTCGGCGTCAACCCCATGGCGGCACACCTGTTCATCCTCTATTTCGGCATGATGTCGATGATCACGCCGCCGGTGGCCATCGCCGCCTTCGCGGCCGCGACGCTCACCGGCGAAGACGCCATGAAAACCGGGTTCGCGGCCATGCGCTTCGGCTGGTTTGCCTATCTGGTGCCGTTCCTCTTCGTTCTCAGCCCCAGCCTGCTGATGGAAGGCGGCGCATTCGAGGTTATCGCCGCCGCGGTGACCGCCGCCGGGGGCGTATGGCTCGTTTCCATCGCCATCATGGGATACTTCGTTCGTGAGCTGGGGCTTCCGTTGCGGGTTCTGTTCGGACTTGCCGGCGCGGCGCTGCTCATTCCGGGCTCCGGGTTCGAGGGTGCGGAGTTGACCGACCTCGCCGGACTGGTTGTCGGCGCGTTGCTGATCGGGCGGGAAGTGATGGTGAGCCGGGCGGCGAAAGCGGGCGCGATTTAGCCGGCGCCCCGCACCTTGTCGATCAGGCCCGCCGGATCCGGAATAGCGGATCCCCGCCAGGCGACGACCTGATCGGGCCGGATAAGCGCGTGGTCGGCTTCGTAGAGGTCGCGCGCCCCGTCGATTTCGACATCGAGGGAGCGCAAGGGCAGCCCGGCCGTTTTCGCCGCCGCTTCAAGCCGCCGGCCCTCCTCCCCGTCGCCCGAAAAATTCAGGTGGGTAAACTCGAACCCGAACCGGTCATACAGGGACGTGTCCTCGTCCAGCCAAAGATGCGGCGCCCGTCCGCCGGGGCAGGCCGTCGGCACATATTCGTTGGCGCGGTCGGGCGGCGGCGATGAGCCGTCGGGAGCGATGATGGGCGATCCGTCCAGCCGCGTGCCAAACGTAATTCCGGGGATATTGAACTCGGTTCGCCCATGCCGGCCGAAGTATTCTCCCGCCTCCGCGCGCAGCCTGGCGCCCTCATCCGAATCCTCTTCGAGCCGCGGGTCGGGTTTGAAATTACCCAATGAATTGGCGAAACCCCTCGCATACCCCGTGTTGCGGACCGCGGCCGGATGCCTCTCCGGGTGATAGGATTCCAGGAGCCCGTCCCCGCCCCAGCCATTGACCGCCGCCGCCAGTTTCCAGCCCAAATTGACCGCGTCCTCGACCGCCGTGTTGTATCCGAGCCCGCCCGTCGGTGTGAACAGATGAGCGGCATCTCCGGCGATGAACAAGCGCCCCTTCTGCAGCCGCTCGGCGACCAATGCAAATCCGGCCCGCCACGAGGACCTAGTGATGATGTCGAAGTCGACCTCCTTTCCCATGCATTGGGCAAACATCCGGCGCGCCTGGACTTCCGAGATGTTGTCCCGATCCTCGCCGGGCTTGAGCTGGGTGTGAAAGACGAATTCCGTATCTCCGTCGACAGCCACAAAGAAGCATCGCCGCCGATGATCCACATTGACGTTCATCCATGCGGGTTTGC